>NZ_JALJYC010000022.1 GCF_024170405.1 Neisseria perflava
GGGTAAGGGATTACCTGAAGTCAGACGGCCTGCAATGTGCATAATTAACCGTGTTTGATGTTACTGACCGACGGGTTGGCAACACAGTTGCTACAATGTGGTTTTACCGTGTGCAGGCTACGGCTTGCTGAAAGGATGTTTTCAGCGGCAGGTAGGGGTGTGCGATACGCACGCATGCGTTTTCCAATGTTTAGATTTCAGTCATTTCAAAGAAGTTTGCAGGAAAAATGAAGCCGTCTGAAAACACCGAGATTTTCAGACGACATAGATTGGGGAAAACGCGTGCGTGGCTACGCCACACACCCGACAAGTAGGCTACGTTTACTCTACAAGCAGACTACACTTGTTTCCAATATCTACTCCATTTTCTCTTCCTCATCTTGGCATTAATATCTCTAATTTCAGAATTTTGCCACTTATGAACAACAATACGGAAAGCCTTTCTATCAAAAGATGGGTTATAACTCTTCTCTTTGTGCTGTTCTTTAATAAAATCTTCAAGCTTCCTATAATCTTTTGAAAAATCACCATTTCTTATAAGCCAGTAAGTATCTTCATCAAGCATATTTAAGATAATAGCCTCTGAAGCAATTTGCCTAGATATAATTATTTTGTTTAAATAATTGACACCATCAACATACTCTTGAACTTCTTCTTTATTTTTGAAGCCAAAAACCCTATTTTCATTATTATTTTTGTATGCTAAAAATGAATCTTTAGATGCAAATGCTTTAATATATCCGATAGAATTTTCTAAATTATGAAGCCAGTGCCTAGCCTTTATTAATTCATTATCATTATTCTCCATATTAATGTATTCGAGAGTGAATTGCTTTTTAGATATATCGGCTTGCTTTTTTGATATATAAACCGCAAAAATTGAAACGAAGAATGATAACAGTGAAATGATAATAGCCATATCTATCCCTGAGTTATTAATATAATTATTAACTTTTAAAATTAAACCAATTATCTGCTCCTTGAGTAAAAAATATGAATTATTCAAATAAGCATGGATAAAATACATAACATCATTATTAAAAATATTAGAATGAAAATCATTCATAAATTACTCACTCCCAAACAACAACCCTTCCTTAATCCCCCGAATTTTATCACGAAGTACAGCCGCCTCTTCAAACTGCAAATCCCTAGCCGCTTGCTGCATGGCTTTTTCCAGTTTGGCGATTTCTTTGAGCGCGTCGTTTTCATTGCGAATTTCGCCGACTTTTACGCCTTTGCCCTTGCCTTTTTTGCCTTTGCCGCTGCTACTGTCTTCGTGATACACGCCGTCAATGATGTCTTTGACCTGCTTTTTAATCTGCTGCGGCACAATGCCGTGTTCTTCGTTGAAGCGGATTTGTTTTTCGCGGCGGCGTTCGGTTTCGTCGATGGCGGCTTTCATCGAGTCGGTAATTTTGTCGGCATATAAAATGGCAACACCGTGTACATTACGCGCGGCGCGGCCTATGGTTTGAATCAGACTGCGGTGGCTGCGCAAAAAGCCTTCTTTGTCGGCGTCGAGTATGGCAACCAGCGACACTTCGGGAATGTCCAAGCCTTCGCGCAACAGGTTAATGCCGACCAATACGTCAAACAGCCCCAAGCGTAAATCACGGATGATTTCCACGCGCTCGACGGTGTCGATGTCGCTGTGCAGATAGCGCACTTTTACGCCCAGCTCGCTGTAATAATCGGTGAGCTGCTCGGCCATGCGCTTGGTCAGCGTGGTAACGAGTACACGCTCGTTTTTGGCGATACGCTCGTTGATTTCGCTTAATAAATCATCCACTTGGGTGGCGACGGGGCGGATGATGATTTCGGGATCAACCAATCCGGTCGGGCGCACCACCTGCTCGACCACCTGCCCCGCGTGTTCGGCTTCGTATTTGGCGGGAGTGGCGGATACGAAGATGGTTTGCGGCATGATTTTTTCAAACTCGGGGAATTTGAGCGGGCGGTTATCTCGGGCGGAGGGCAGGCGGAAGCCGTAATCGACCAGATTCTGTTTGCGCGAGGCGTCGCCTTTATACATCGCGCCGATTTGCGACACGGTTACGTGGCTCTCATCGATAAACATAATGGCGTTATCCGGCAGATAATCCATCAGCGTGGGCGGCGGTTCGCCTTCTTTTTTGCCGGAGAAGTGGCGCGAGTAGTTTTCAATGCCTTTGCAGAAGCCCATTTCGTAGAGCATTTCGAGGTCAAAACGGGTGCGCTGCTCGATACGCTGCTGCTCTACGGGACGGTTTTCTTTGGCGAAAAATTCGATGCGTTGGCGCAATTCTTCTTTAATCGAATCACAGGCGCGCAACACGGTTTCACGCGGGGTTACATAATGGCTGGACGGGAACACGGTAAAGCGTCCCACCCGCTGCGATACCGCGCCGGTCAGCGGGTCGAACAAATCCAAGCGGTCGATTTCATCGTCAAACAGACTGATTCTTAAAGCCAAATCGGAGCTTTCGGCGGGATACACGTCAATCACATCGCCGCGCACGCGGAACGAGCCGCGCTTGAAATCCATCTCGCCACGGTCATACTGCATGGAGACGAGTACGGAAATAATGTCGCGCTGGTCGATTTGGTCGCCCTCTTTTACCGACAATACCATCTGCTTGTATTCGGTCGGGTCGCCGATACCGTAAATAGCGGATACGGTGGCGACGATAATCACATCATTGCGCGTCATCAGATTTTTGGTGGCGGAAAGGCGCATTTGCTCGATGTGCTCATTAATCGCGGAGTCTTTTTCAATAAACAAATCGCGGCTGGGTACATACGCTTCGGGCTGGTAGTAATCATAATAAGACACGAAATATTCCACGGCGTTTTCCGGGAAAAACTCACGCATTTCGGCGTAGAGCTGGGCGGCAAGGGTTTTGTTGTGCGCCATAATAATGGCAGGGCGGCCGCTTTGGGCGATGACGTTGGCCATGGTGTAAGTTTTGCCAGAGCCGGTGACACCGAGCAGGGTTTGATAGGCCAGGCCGTCTGAAAGCCCTTCCAATAAGCCGCTAATGGCCGTCGGCTGGTCGCCTGCGGGCGGAAAGGGTTGATGGAGTTTGAAGGGGGAATCGGGATATTGGATGATTTGCATTTTTCAGACGGCCTAAGTATTGATTTATGGAAATAATGGAATATATGGTAGCAGTGCGCATGATTTAAAGGCCGTCTGAAAATCTAATGGGCTTTTGCAGCTGCTTTTTCTACAAACCGAAAACCTCTTTTTATTTCAATAAGCTGCTTTTCAAAAAAATGACAAACGGCGCAAATGGCTGTCACGCTGTTTTGTGAATCGCTGAAAAATAAGGTAAATCCGTTCGCCAGCACCCTTGAAATGTAATTATCATTTGCGCCGATGGTAACCACCTTCCCTCCTCAGAAAGGAAAACAAATGAAAAAATATTTTGCTGAATTTTTCGGCACATTCTGGCTGGTGCTGGGCGGCTGCGGTAGCGCGGTGTTGGCAGCGGCTATCCCCGACTTGGGTATCGGCTATGCCGGCGTTGCGCTGGCGTTTGGTCTGACCGTATTGACTATGGCTTTTGCCGTGGGTCATATTTCAGGCGGCCACTTTAACCCTGCCGTATCCGTAGGTCTGTTTGTCGGCGGCCGTTTCAACGGTAAAGATTTGCTGCCGTACATCATCGCTCAAGTAATTGGCGCTATCTGTGCAGCCGGTGTACTGTATGTGATTGCTTCCGGTCATGCCGGTTTTGACGCTGCCGCTTCCGGCTTCGCCAGCAACGGTTTCGGCGAACATTCTCCCAACGGCTACGACATGATGTCTGCGCTGGTGATTGAAGTGGTATTGACTGCCTTCTTCCTGATTATCATCATGGGCGCCACCAGCAAACGCGCTCCGGCCGGTTTTGCGCCGATTGCCATCGGTTTGGCTCTGACCCTGATCCACTTGATTTCTATTCCGGTAACCAATACTTCGGTTAACCCGGCTCGTTCTACCGGTGTTGCTTTGTTCCAAGGCGGCTGGGCGATTGAACAACTGTGGCTGTTCTGGGTAGCTCCGATTATCGGCGGCGCGATTGGCGCAGCGATTTACCGCTTTGTTTTGGGTAACGACGAAGAATAATTTTACGGGACGATGTTCTTATGGCTGCGATAAAAAGGCTTGTCGAAGTATGCTGACCTTGCAGCCGGGTGGTTATCGGAAATACAGCCGCATATCTCTGCGGCTGTATTTTTTTATTTCCGTTTTTCAGACGGCCTATTACAATAGCGGCCTACTATGACACGAAAGAAAAATATGCAGATTTTACCGTTTCAAGCAGAAATCGCCGAACGTATGCTGGTGAATACTGAAAACGAAAGCATCCACCCCGATGCGCACTTTATCCAAACCGCCAACGGCTACTGGCTGGCCTGGCACGACGGCACAGCAGCCCTGCTCGCGCCTGATACGCCGCCCGATATTCCCTGCTTCTGGGTCGAAGGCGCAACCGATTTAGATGAATTGGTTGCCTTGGTCGCAAACGGCGAATTCGACGAAACCGAAGAATTTGACGGCGACGATGATGCCTGGCAGCAAGCCGCCGCCGGTTGCGGTCATCACGGTCATTGCGGGTGTGAACACTGATGAAAATACAGCATTTAATCCTACCGCTGATGATGTGTATCAGCTTGAGCGGTTGCGTGGTCGCAGCCGTGGCCGATTTAGCGGCGACAACCGTCGTAACCGCCGGTAAAGTAGCGGTAAAAGGTACGGGCGCATTGGTACGGGCGGCGATTCCCGACGGCGATGACGACGAGAAAAAAGACAAAAAGAAAAAACGTAAAGACAAGCAGGAAGGAAATACTGCCCAGTCTTCCGCAGTGGCAACGCCGGTGCAGCAGCAATATCCTTATGCGGCGACACCAACTTCTACGCAAGATACGAGCGCGGCGGCATATGGTACGGACAGCAGCCAAAGCGTTAGCTATCCGGTTTATCAGCAGTATTGAAAATAACGGGCTATAGTAGAATCACTAAAAAAACAAACTGAGTAGATTGGGATGAAATCCCAACGGAAGTTCGAACAAATGCTAGGTTTACAACCCAAGCTACGCGGTGCTTATGGTTTGGTTTTTAACTCATTCTACTATAGCCACCAAGGCACTTACTGGCATATACAGGTGGCTGAGCGCCTTATCATTATCGTAATAGAGAAAGAAAGTGCGAGGCCGTCTGAAATTAGATATTTATTATTTTCAGACGGCCTCACGCTGTTTTGCTGTTCTAATCAAAATAAAAAAACCGAATCTCAAACAAGATTCGGTTTTTTCATCGTATCAGCGTCAGCCGAAAATTACAGCGCGTCTTTCAAAGCTTTGCCGGCGCGGAATTTCGGGGTTTTCGCCGCAGCGATGGTCAGCGGCTCGCCGGTTTTCGGGTTGCGGCCTTGACGTTCGGCACGTTCGCCAACGTAGAAAGTACCGAAGCCGACCAGAGTTACAGTGTCGCCTTTTTTCAGGGCTTCGGTTACCGCGTTGGTGGTTGCGTCCAGTGCTTTTTGGGCAGCCGCTTTAGAAATACCTGCTTCTTGAGCAATCGCTTCGATTAATTCAGACTTGTTCACAATCAGTCCCTTCCTATCGTTGAAAAATATTGAACGTCCCGAGTATTCGGGCTTTTCGCACTTTTCGGTGCCTGCGTGCTTTATAGCAATTCTGAATTTGCCGTGTCAAGAGAAAAAACGCGCAATCGCCCGATTTTACAGGCTTTCGGGCGAAAACCGCGTTTTTGCAACACATTTTGACCCAATCAGTGTTTCGTTGCCTTGGCTCTTGACGGTTTGGCTTTCGGGCTTTTCAGCGCCGCCTCAGGCACAACTTCAGGGGCGACAATCGGCGCCTGCCACGGCTCAGGCTGGCTTTCCAAACCCAAGGCCAAGACTTCGTCTATCCATTTGACCGGATGGATGGTCAAGCCGGTTTTGACATTTTCCGGAATTTCGTCCAAATCTTTGACATTGTCTTTCGGAATCAAAACATGCTTGATACCGCCGCGCAGCGCCGCCAGCAGTTTTTCTTTCAAACCACCAATGGGCAACACTTCGCCGCGCAGGGTAATTTCGCCGGTCATGGCAACATCGGCGCGTACCGGAATTTTGGTAAAGGCCGATACAATCGCCAAAGTCATGGCAATACCCGCGCTCGGGCCGTCCTTCGGCGTTGCTCCTTCCGGCACATGCACATGGATGTCTTTTTTCTCGTAGAAATCCGGTGCCAAGCCGACCGATTCGGCGCGTGAACGCACCACCGACCAAGCCGCCGATACCGACTCCTTCATCACATCGCCCAACTGACCGGTGCTCTGAATCAGACCTTTGCCCGGCAAGGCCACGGCTTCGATGGTTAAGAGTTCGCCGCCGACCTCCGTCCACGCCAAGCCGGTCACTTGGCCGATACGGTTTTCGCTCTCGGCCACGCCGTAATCGAAGCGGCGCACGCCCAAGTATTCATGCAGGTTGTCTGCATTAACTTTGATGGCTTTCGGTTTGGCCGTTTTCGCGGTTTTGGCTTTGGACGCTTTTTTCTGGTCTTCGGCCAAAGTGACTTTCATCACCACTTTGCGGCAGATTTTGGCAATCTCACGATCCAGCGAACGCACGCCTGCTTCGCGGGTATAGTAACGGATGATGTCGCGCACCGCGCTCTCTTCCACCACCAGTTCGCCCTCTTTCACGCCGTTACGTTTCATCTGTTTGGGCACGAGATACTGCATGGCAATATTGATTTTTTCGTCTTCGGTATAACCCGACAGGCGGATAATCTCCATACGGTCGAGCAAGGCAGAAGGAATGTTCAGGCTGTTGGATGTCGCGATAAACATCACGTCGCTCAAGTCATAATCCACTTCCGCATAGTGGTCAGCAAATTTGTTGTTTTGCTCGGGATCAAGCACTTCCAACAAGGCCGCCGCCGGATCGCCACGGAAATCGTTGCCCAGCTTGTCGATTTCATCAAGCAGGAAGAGCGGGTTTTTCACGCCGGCTTTAATCATGTTTTGCAGGATTTTGCCCGGCATAGAGCCGATATAGGTACGGCGGTGACCGCGAATTTCGCTTTCATCGCGCACGCCCCCCAAAGCCATGCGCACGTATTGGCGGCCGGTAGCTTTGGCAATGGATTCGCCCAACGAGGTTTTACCTACCCCCGGCGGGCCGACCAAGCAGAGAATCGAGCCTTTGAGCTTGTCCATGCGTTTTTGCACGGCGAGGTATTCCAAAATACGCTCTTTGACTTTTTCCAAGCCATAGTGATCGGCGTTCAACACCAAATCGGCTCTGGCAATGTCTTTGCTGACGCGGGATTTTTTCTTCCACGGCAAATCCAGCAAGGTGTCGATATAATTGCGCACCACGGTGGATTCGGCCGACATCGGCGGCATCATTTTCAGCTTTTTCAATTCGGAGAGGGATTTTTCTTCCGCCTCTTTGCTCATGCCCGCTGCTTTGATTTTCGCTTCCAGCGCGTCCAATTCGCCCTGCTCGTCTTCTTCGCCCAGCTCTTTCTGAATCGCTTTGACCTGCTCGTTTAAATAATACTCGCGTTGCGATTTTTCCATCTGGCGTTTCACACGACCACGGATGCGTTTTTCCACCTGCATGATGTCCAACTCGGCTTCCAGTTGGCCGAGCAGAAATTCCATGCGTTCGGCAGCGCCGGCGGTTTCCAAAATCTGCTGGCGCTGCTCCAATTTGAGCTGCAAATGGGCGGCAATGGTGTCCACCAAGCGGGCATTGTCTTCAATGCCGCTGATGGTGCTGACCACTTCAGCCGGAATTTTTTTGTTGAGCTTGGCATATTGCTCAAACTGCGACAGCAAGGTGCGGCGCAGGGCTTCGGTATCGGGATTGCCCTCGCCGTTGTCTTCGCGGATGGCTTCGATGTGTACTAAAAACAGCTCGCCGGTATCTTCAACGGTCAAAGCGCGGGCGCGGCGTAAGCCTTCCACCAATACTTTTACCGTACCGTCGGGCAGTTTCAATACTTGCAACACTTGCGCCACAGTACCGGTTTTGTGCAAATCGGCAGCGGTCGGCTCTTCGGTATTCGGATTTTGCTGCGCCAGCAAAAACACAGGCTCGTCGTGCGCCATCGCTGCTTCCAAAGCGGCAATGGATTTCGGGCGGCCAACAAAAAGCGGCAGCACCATGTGCGGGTAAACCACCACATCGCGCAAGGGCAGGGTGGCCAATGCAGCGTATTCCTCAAAATGTTTGTCTTGTGACATATACTAATCCCTATGGGTAAATCGGGTTTTAAACTGAATTAACGCCTAGGTTGGGCTGAAGACGGCGATTTCAAGACTTGAAAAAGCGCTTTCCCATGCCTATTTGTCTGACAGCTTTTCTCAATCATGCAAACGGCAGAATGCCACAAGCTGCGTTGTTTGCGTTAGAATACCTGTTAATGATTCAGGCCGTCTGAAAATCCATTTCGTAACAGATTGTTTTCAGACGGCCTTTAGAACGAGGATAATGATTTATGACTACGGATGCCGAAAAAACCACCTTAATCGAATTCCCCTGCACCTTTCCCTTAAAAGTGATGGGTGCCGTTCATCCCGAATTTGAAAGCGCCATTTTGGAAGCCGTGCGCCAACATGCGCCGGATACCGAATCGCACCACATCACCACCCGTCCCAGCAGCAAAGGCAATTATGTCAGCGCAACCATTTTGGTAAACGTGGATAATCAGGAGCAACTCGACAATATCTACCGCGCCCTGACTTCTCACGAACTGGTCAAAGTGGTGCTGTAATGAAGATTCTGAACAAAGGCATGGCAGACTACCTGCCGACCTTCGAGGCCATGAAAGCCTTTAATGCCGCCCGCCATGCTGATACCGAAGACGAATTGTGGGTGGTGGAACACCCGCCCGTGTTTACACAAGGTTTGGCGGGAAAACCCGAGCATTTATTGATTCGCGACGATATTCCGGTGGTGCAAATCGACCGTGGCGGCCAAATTACCTATCACGGCCCGGGTCAGCTGGTGGTTTATACCATGATTGACTTCAAACGCCGCAAGCAGTCGGTGCGCCACATCGTTTCCGCTTTGGAAAACAGCATTATCGCCACGCTTGCCGAATACGGCATTGATTCCGCCGCCGACCCCAAACGCCCCGGCGTTTATGTCGCCGGACGCAAAATCGCCTCGCTCGGTCTGCGCATTAAAAACGGCTCGGTTTATCACGGCCTGGCCTTAAACGTGAACATGGATTTAACCCCGTTTACCCACATCAACCCGTGCGGTTACGCCGGTTTGGAAATGACGCAAATCGCCGACTTGGTGCAACCCTGCCCCGATTTGGCGGAAGTAGCCGGCAAACTGACCGCCCACCTCACGCAACAGCTCGCATAGACCCGCATAGAAAAGAAAGCACACCCCAATGAGTGAAATTAAAGTTGACGACCCCAAACGCGGCGTAAAATTAAAAGGCGCTGACAAAACCGCACGCATTCCGATTAAAATCGTGCCTTTGGAAGAAAAATTAAAAAAACCTTCCTGGATTCGCGCCAAACTGCCTTCGCGCAAATTCTTTGAAATCAAAGATATCCTGCGCGAACAAAAAATGCACACCGTTTGCGAAGAAGCATCCTGCCCGAATATCGGAGAATGTTTCAGCAAGGGTACCGCCACCTTTATGATTATGGGCGACATCTGCACCCGCCGCTGCCCGTTCTGCGACGTGGGACACGGCCGTCCCAACCTGCTCGACCCCGATGAGCCGAAACACTTGGCCGAATCCGTAGCCGCCATGAATCTGCGCTATGTCGTGATTACTTCGGTTGACCGCGATGATTTGCGCGACGGCGGTGCGCAACACTTTGCCGATTGTATCAATGCCATCCGCGAGCGCAGCCCGAACACCAAAATCGAAATCTTGGTGCCCGATTTCCGCGGTCGTCTCGACATCGCCTTGAAAATTTTGGCCGATAATCCGCCCGATGTAATGAACCACAACCTCGAAACCCACCCCAGCCTGTATAAAAAAGCGCGCCCGGGTGCCAATTACCAGCATTCTTTAGATTTGCTGCGCCGCTACAAAGAAATGATGCCTCACATCCCGACCAAGTCCGGCATTATGGTGGGTTTGGGCGAAAGCGATGAAGATGTGCGCGAAATCATGCGCGATATGCGTGCCAACAACATCGAGATGATTACCATCGGCCAATATCTGCAACCTTCAGACGGCCACCTGCCTGTGTTGCGCTACGTTACACCGGATCAATTCAAAGCGTTTGAAAAAGAAGCCTACGAAATGGGCTTTACCAACGCCGCCATCGGCGCGATGGTTCGCTCCAGCTACCACGCCGACGAGCAAGCCGCCGAAGCCCTGCGCGAAAGCCACGGCAGCGGCGGTTGTGGCCACCACTAATCTTTTGTTTTTCAAAATTTTCAGACGACCTGTATCAGAATTTATACAGGCCGTCTGAAATAAAATCAAAATAAACTATACTTTTTCTTAATTTGTGCGATAATAGCTAAGAAATTATTTAGCACTCTTGATACGAAAGCACCATTATGGCTGAAGACAAAAACAAATCCGAAGACAAAAGCAAAGCCCTTGCCGCCGCCTTAGCCCAAATCGAAAAAAACTTTGGTAAAGGCTCGATTATGAAAATGGACGGCAGCCAGAAAGAAGACAATCTGGAAGTCATCTCCACCGGTTCGCTCGGCTTGGATTTGGCTTTGGGTGTCGGCGGTCTGCCGCGCGGTCGTGTTGTCGAAATTTTCGGCCCGGAGTCTTCCGGCAAAACCACCCTCTGCTTGGAAGCCATTGCCCAATGCCAGAAAAACGGCGGCGTGTGCGCCTTTATCGACGCGGAACACGCCTTCGATCCGATTTACGCGCGCAAATTGGGCGTAAAAGTAGAAGAGCTGTATCTGTCGCAACCGGATACCGGCGAACAGGCTTTGGAAATCTGCGACACGCTGGTACGCAGCGGCGGCATGGATATGGTGGTGGTCGATTCCGTCGCGGCCTTGGTGCCGAAAGCTGAAATCGAAGGCGAAATGGGCGACAGCCATGTCGGTTTGCAAGCCCGCCTGATGAGCCAAGCGCTGCGCAAGCTGACCGGCCACATCAAGCGCACCAACACGCTGGTGGTCTTCATCAACCAAATCCGCATGAAAATCGGCGTGATGTTCGGCAGCCCCGAAACCACCACCGGCGGTAACGCGCTGAAATTCTACGCTTCCGTGCGCCTCGACATCCGCCGTACCGGCCAGATTAAAAAAGGCGACGATGTTATCGGTAACGAAACCCGCGTCAAAGTCATCAAAAACAAAGTCGCGCCGCCGTTCCGCCAAGCTGAATTCGACATCCTTTACGGCGAAGGCATTAGCTGGGAAGGCGAACTCATCGACATCGGCGTAAAATACGACATCGTCGAAAAATCCGGCGCATGGTACAGCTACAACGGCGCGAAAATCGGCCAAGGTAAAGACAACGTGCGCATTTGGCTGAAAGAAAACCCGGAAGTGGCCGATGAAATCGACCGCAAAATCCGTGAAGCTGTCGGCGTAAATATCGAAATCACCGAAGGCAAGCTGGACGAAACCGACGGCGAGCAGCCGGAGGAATAAACCACACTCGGCAAACAGGCATTTGTCTGAAACGCCTAAACCGTAAGGCCGTCTGAAAAGCAGTCATCATCCTGTTTTTCAGACGGCCTTTAAGCGTCAAATATCAGCTATAATAGCTCTTATCCAATGATTCAGGCTGTCTGAACGCAACGACAGAAAAAGGAAACACCATGAGAAAACCCCAACGCGGCTATGCCCGCCAAGACCGTGTCAAAGAACAAATCATGCGCGAGCTGGCCGAGCTGGTGCGCACCTGCCTAAAAGACCCCCGCGCCGGATTCATCACCATTAACGAAGTGGAAGTGACCCGCGATTACAGCCATGCCACCGTGTTTTATACCGTATTAAACGACAACACCCGCGAAGTGACCGAAGAAGCGCTTGAACACGCCAAAGGCCACTTGCGCAGCGAGCTGGCCAAACGCATCAAGCTTTTCAAAACCCCCGAACTGCATTTCAAATACGACGAATCGCTGGAACGCGGCATGAGCATTTCCAGCCTAATCGACCAAGTGGCAGCGGAAAAACCGGTAGAAGATTAAGCCTCTGGCCGTCTGAAAAGAACATCTTCGGACGGCCTTGGTAAATATATTTCAAAAAAGAATAGAGAGAAACGATGAAAAAACAAATATTGGCTACTATATTTGCACTGGCATTGACAAGCACTCAAGCCGAGCCTTTAAAATTTGCGTGGCAACAGCACCATGCCCAAGTGACCGAAAGCGGTAATAACGGTCAATTTGAAGTCAAGGCTCACTATTCTATCGGATTGGAAAAACAACCTGACGGGAATTTTCTTCTCAGTCAATCCGAGCGCCAAATCATTAGCTTTAACAACCAAGCACCCAGTAAAGCAATAACGGAAATGTGGCAAAAAGTGCAGCCGCCAAGTCCGAAAATCATTATCGACAAACAAGGTTTGCCCGTAGATATTGCCGATTGGAGTAGCTATTACGATGATATGTTGCAACGGATGGGTACACAGTCTTCTTCTAAGATGAACAATCAGCAAATCTCGTTATTGATAAAAGAAAAAGCCATGCAAGAACCGTGGTGCTATTGGGTTTGTTCTTTTGTGGATCAAGATCCCAAGCAGCTGCCCGCACCGCAAACCGAAATAGACACAATCAGCGGCATACCTTTCATCCGTAGTTCAGAATACCGCCTAATCAAACAAAACAAAAATGAGGCAACGATACGTTACACTGTCCAGCTTAAGCTGGATGAGAAAAATCTCATCGGTAAGAATCTGTTCGGTATGAAGCTCACGGAAAAAAAACGTTCAGAATGGCAGCCGACAGTAGCAAGGGCAGAAAAAAATGTCGAAGTGACCACTACACTGGATATACGCACCATGCAGCCTACCGATGTCAGCGTTGTTGAAAATCTACCCAATGGCAAAATCAATAAACGCCGTTATCAATTTAGATGGTTGCAATAACCTCGTAGGACAGACAGATAACGCGTTGCCCGCAGCATCTGTCCCGGTTGCGAGTACCCCTTGGATTATACGATGCCGGATATGGATTACTGCCCGCATTGCCGTTTGCAGCTTTTTAAAACCTGTACCGGCTGCAACACCCGCAAAAGCGCATTCAACCGCTATTGCTACCGTTGCGGCACGGCTGACGAACAGCAATCCTGATTGCGGCCTGAAAATATACAGCTCTATACAACCATGCCTGCACTCTTTTTCTTAACGAAAATCCCTCCCAAAATTCATTTTCCTGACCTTAACCCGTATGACTGCCAAACCCGCCAAACGCGCCGTTAACGGCGTGCTGCTGCTCGACAAGCCGCTTAACCTTTCCAGCAATACTGCGTTGCAAAAAGCGCGCCGTCTCTACCGCGCCGAAAAAGCGGGGCATACCGGCGTGCTCGACCCGCTGGCCACCGGCTTGCTGCCGGTGTGTTTCGGCGAAGCCACCAAGTTTGCGCAATATCTTTTGGATGCCGACAAAGCCTACACCGCCACGCTGAAATTGGGCGAAGCCAGCAGCACCGGCGATGCGGAAGGGGAAATCATCGCCACCGCCCGCGCGGATATTTCCCTCGATGAATTTCAGACGGCCTGCGCCGCACTGACCGGCGACATCCGTCAAGTGCCGCCCATGTTTTCCGCCTTGAAGCATGAGGGCAACCCGCTGTATGAATATGCGCGGCAGGGAATCGTGATTGAGCGCAAACCGCGCGACATTACGATTTATTCGATTGAGATTCAGGAATTTGACGCGCCCAAAGCCGTAATAGACGTGCGTTGCAGCAAGGGTACTTATATCCGCACCCTAAGCGAAGACATTGCCAAACACATGGGCACATTTGCCCATCTGACCGCGCTGCGCCGCACCGAAACTGCCGGTTTTCATATCGGCCAAACATATACTTTGGAGGCATTGGAAGCCTTGAGCGAAGCGGAGCGCGACGCGGTGCTGCTGCCGTGCGACGTATTGGTACGCCATTTGCCTGAGATTACCTTGAACGATAAAGCCGTGGCCATGCTGAAATTCGGCCAACGCCCGCAGTTCGCAGAAAACATCTCTGCCGATACACCCATCCGCGTTTATACGCAAAACGGCGAATTTGTCGGCTTGGTGCAATACCAAAAAGACATCGGCCGTCTGAAAGCGCTGCGCCTGATGAATACGGCGCAGCAGGCCTAAACGGGATACAGGATACGCATGGACACCATACCGACAGCCGACACCGATACCTTAAGCTTAAGTGCCGAACAGAGCGTGCCGCGCAGCAATGTCAGCAATGCGCCCAAAGCCGCCGTCCACCAGACGCTGTATTCGGCTGACGGTTGCGCGCAGTATGATTATCCGGTGCAGAAAAAGCAGCTGCCACCGATTGCCGCCGCCGGCGAAGGACAGACCAACTGGCTGCACTTTGTCGGTATCAACGATTGCGACCTGCTCAAGCAGACGCTCGCGCCCTTCGGCATTCACGAATTGGTGGTAGAAGACATCCTCAGCCGCAAGCAGCGCCCGAAAATCGAGGATTACGGCACTTATGTGTTTATCGCCGCGCAGGTGTATCACTATGGTGCGCAGAAGCTACATTCGGATCAGGTTTATCTGATTATCGGCAAGAATTTTGTGTTGTCATTTCAGCAAAAACCGCTGGGCTTATTCAGCCGTTTCCGCGAAACCATTTCCTGCAATCCGCACCAGCTTTGGCAGAAAAACACCGCATTTTTGGCCTATTGCCTGCTCGACCGCATTGTTGACGATTATTTTGTCGTCGCCAACGAATACGGCAACCGCGTGGAAGCCATCGACAAGGCTTTGTTTAAGCAAAACAACGATGACATTCTCGGCCGTATCCACTTGCTCAAGCGCGATGCCGTGCGCCTGCGCCGCTCGCTGACGCCGATGAAAGATATTTTCTACCGTTTGGCCGAGCGCAACGAATTTGCCATTTTCAGCGGCGAACCGGCAGTCTATCTGCGCGATGTGTATGACCACAGCCTGCAATTAATCGAATCGCTGGACGCGGCGTGGGATATGGTTGTCGGCATGATGGATGTGTATCTGTCGTTCCAATCCAACCGCATGAACCAGCAAATGCGCGTGTTGACCGTCATCACTATTCTGTTTATGCCGCTGACGCTGATTACCGGCATTTACGGCATGAATTTTGAAAACATGCCCGAATTGCATTGGCATTACGGCTATTTTATGGTGCTGGGCATAATGGCGCTGATTATTGTAGTGTTGTTGGTGTTTTTTTATCGGCGCAAATGGCTGTGAATACCAGTATTCAAAAAAGGCCGTCTGAATTCAGACGGCCTCTTATTATTTCAACGCAGATAGCAGGCTTCAATCCTGCCCCAAAATCATCGAACCAATACCAGAATCGGTAAAGATTTCCAACAGCAGCGCGTTGGGCACGCGGCCGTCGATGATGTGGGTGGCTTTCACTCCGTTGACTGCGGCTTCGACCGCACTGCTGATTTTCGGCAGCATACCGCCGTAAAGCGTACCATCGGCGACCAATTCATCAATGCGGCTCGGGGTCAGGTTGGTCAGCAGCTTACCTTCTTTATCCATTACACCGGTAATGTTGGTCATCATCAGCAGTTTTTCGGCGTTCAGCTCTTCCGCCAGCTTGCCCGCCACCAAATCGGCGTTGATATTGAACGCTTCCCCGTTGCGGCCGACGCCGATGGGCGCGACCACGGGAATCTGGCCGTTGGCGATAATGCCTTGAATCAGCGAGGTATCAATGCTTTCCACCACACCGACTTGGCCGATGTCCACGCCGTTGCGCTCGGGAGTGTTGATGTAAAGTTTTTTCGCTTTGATGAAATGCGCATCGCGGCCGGTTACGCCCACTGCTTTGCCACCGTGGGTGTTAATCATCGAGACGATTTCCTTATTGACATGACCGCCCAGCACCATTTCGACAATATCCATGGTTTCGCCGTCGGTTACGCGCATGCCTTGTACAAACGTGCCTTCTTTGCCGACTTTGTTCAACATCTCATTAATCTGCGGGCCGCCGCCGTGCACAATCACGGGATTAATCCCCACCAGCTTGAGCAAAACCACGTCTTTGGCAAAACCTTCTTTCAAAGCCGGTTCGGTCATGGCGTTGCCGCCGTATTTGATGACAATGGTGCAGCCGGAAAAGCGGCGGATATACGGTAGGGCTTCAGAGAGTATCGCCGCTTTGTCGGCGGGTGTGATGTGCTGGAGGTCGCTCATGGTGGGCTTTCGCTGGAAGTTGGAAGATTTTTGGAATCTTAATACTAAAGGCCGTCTGAAACAAGCGCGGTTGGGTTATTTGCCCGAATTGGTATAAAATACCGCTTTCCCCGTTCTTTACAGGACATCTCCATGAAAATCAGCACCCAATTTGATGCCGGCTCGGTGATTGTCAAAGACCTGAGCGACCCCGCCAATATCCGCCTCGCCTTGCGCCCGGATAATGCCTCCGATTTCGCGCAATGGTTTTACTTCCGACTGCAAGGCGCGGCTTATCAGAATTGCGTGATGCATTTTGAAAACGCCGCCGAATCCGCCTATCCCGACGGCTGGACGGATTATTCCGCCTGCGCCTCTTACGACCGGCAAAACTGGTTCCGCGTGCCCACCGAATACGAAAACGGCGTATTGACCATCAACCATACGCCGCTCTCCAACAGCGTGTATTACGCCTATTTCGAGCCCTATTCCCACGAGCAACATTTGAATCTTTTAGGCGACGCGCAAGGCAGCGGCCTGTGTCAGATTGACGATTTGGGCAGTACCGTCCAAGGCCGCGACATCAATCTTTTAACCATCGGCAACCAAGTGGAAAGCGATTTGAAGGTTTGGGTGATTGCACGCCAGCATCCGGGCGAGACCATGGCCGAATGGTTTATCGAAGGCTTCTTAGGCCGCCTGCTCGACCCGCAAGACCCGACCGCGCGCGCCCTGCTCGACCGCGCCACGTTTTACATCGTGCCGAATATGAACCCCGACGGCTCCGTATTGGGCAATCTGCGCACCAATGCCGCCGGCGCCAACCTTAACCGCAAATGGGTCAGCCCGAGCATGGAACGCAGCCCGGAAGTATTTGTCGTGCGCGAAAAAATGCGCGAAACCGGCGTGGATTTGTTCCTCGACATTCATGGCGACGAAGGTCTGCCTTATGTTTTCTTGGCCGGTACCGAAGGCATTCCTGCCTACAACGGGCGCATTGCCGCGCTGGAAGCTGAATTTAAAGCCGCCTTCCTCGCCGCCAGCCCCGATTTCCAAGACGAATACGGCTATCCAAAAGACGCACCCGGCCAAGCCAATATGACTTTGGCGACCAACTGGGTCGGTCAGGAATTCGGCTGCTTGGCCTACACGCTGGAAATGCCGTTTAAAGACAACCACAACCTGCCCGACGACGATTTCGGCTGGAACGGCCAACGCTCGCTGCGTTTGGGCGAAGCGATGTTGTCGGCGGTATGGAATGTATCGGGCAGCTTGCGTTAAGCCGGTTTGTCTTTTATTCAATTGCTTGTTGGGTCAAGACCCAACCTACCGCATGCCGTCTGAAAATACGTTTTTCAGACGGCCTGACTGCCGGAGGAATAATGGCGTTACTGACCCGTGAAGAAACCTTGGCATTAGGAGCAAGGATGGAGCATGAGTCCGCCGGAATGGATGATGATGCCCTGTTGCCGTATCTGTTGGACGTATGGGATAAATTACCCGAGCCAAAACAAGACAACCCAGAGCAAATCGCCAACTGGATTATCGACATCATTTGCGATATTTACCAAAAAGATGGACGTTTTGCCGAAGTAAAAATATGGGCATTACGCGGCTTGGAAAACGATACTGCCCAAATGGACGGTTCTTACGAATATGCCCAAGCCGGCTTAGTGTGCTATGAATTGGGCGAATACGATGAAGCTTACCGCTATTTTGATGAAGCCTACCGACGCGGCGCATACCGTGGCGCTTTTCAGGAATACGATAAAAAATATTGGCAGTTTTACAAAATGCGCAAGGCCGAAACAACCCGCTAACCTGTTGTTGGGTCAA
Source organism: Neisseria perflava (assembly GCF_024170405.1). Taxonomy (GTDB): domain Bacteria; phylum Pseudomonadota; class Gammaproteobacteria; order Burkholderiales; family Neisseriaceae; genus Neisseria; species Neisseria perflava_B. The sequence continues at coordinate 18,122 of NZ_JALJYC010000022.1, forward strand.
GACCCAACCTACCCGACTGATTGCCGAAAGTTTGTAAGGTGGGCAGCTTGTTGCCTACCGGTCAAAGCCGTTTCAAGGCCGGCCGATGTACCGTCCAATCTCGTGGGCAACGAGTTGCCCACCCTACACCGTTAATAAGGAATCTCCTCTATCATGATAATCCATCCGCAGTTTGACCCGATTGCCCTCAGCCTCGGGCCGCTGGCTATCCGCTGGTATGCCTTGAGCTATATCGTCGGCTTTATCCTATTTATCTGGCTCGGCCGCCGCCGCATTGCGCAGGGCAATACCGTGTTTACCAAAGAAATGCTGGATGACTTCCTCACTTGGGGCATTTTCGGCGTGATTATCGGCGGGCGTTTGGGCTATGTTTTGTTTTACAAGCTGTCCGACTATTTGGCCGATCCGGTGTCGATTTTCAAAGTTTGGGAAGGCGGCATGTCGTTCCACGGCGGTTTTTTGGGCGTGGTCGTGGCGATGTGGCTGTTCTCGAAAAAACACCACATCAGCACCTTGAAAACCATGGATTTCGTCGCCCCGCTGGTGCCGCTGGGCTTGGCTTCAGGCCGTATCGGTAATTTTATCAACGGCGAATTGTGGGGACGCGTGACCGACATCAACGCTTTTTGGGCGATGGGCTTTCCGCAGGCGCATTATGAAGATGTGGAAGCGGCGGCGCACAATCCACTGTGGGGGCAATGGCTGGCGCAATACGGCATGCTGCCGCGCCATCCGTCGCAGCTTTACCAATTCGCGCTGGAAGGCGTGTGCTTGTTTATTTTGGTGTGGACGTTTTCCAAAAAGCCGCGCCCGACCGGGCAAGTGGCCTCGCTGTTTCTCGGCGGCTACGGTTTCTTCCGCTTTATCGCCGAATTTGCCCGCCAACCGGATGATTATTTAGGTCTGCTGACCTTGGGCTTATCGATGGGTCAGTGGCTGAGCCTGCCGATGGTGGTATTGGGCGCGATTGGTTTTGTCTATTTCGGCAAGAAAAACCGTTTGAACTGATGTTGTTTTCATACACCATGCAACCGTAAGGCCGTCTGAAAATATCCTTATTTTCAGACGGCCTCTTAGAGTTTAAGAAACCGCTACCATGCAAAAACACACTTCAACCATTGACGGCAAAACCATTGCCGTTTACCGCCCTGAGCAAACCGATTTGCCGCTGCTGCTGACCTTTCTTTCCCCACAGGAATCCGATGATTTTGCTGCTTTATTAAACGGCAAAGCCGTTTTGGTTTCAATTGACGAACCGCAATGGGAACACGCTTTTACGCCGTGGCCGGCACCTGCCGCGTTTAAAAAAGCACCTGATTTCAGCGGCGGCGCAGATGAGTATCTGAACTGGCTGGTGCGTAAGGTATTGCCCGAAATCGTGCAAACCCATGCCCTGCAACCTTTATGGTACGGATTGGCCGGTTATTCGTTGGGCGGACTGTTTGCGGCCTATGCTGCCTATCAAAATACACCATTCAGCCGCTTTGCTTCCGTTTCCGGTTCGCTGTGGTTTGACGGTTGGGCGGATTTTATCGCTGCTAACCGCTTGCCAGCGCTGCCGCACGCTGCTTATTTTTCCGTCGGCGACACGGAAAAAAACAGCAAAAATCCGCGCATGGCGGTGGTAGAAACCCATACCGTTGCCACACAGCAAAACTGGCAGGCGCAAGGCGTTAACTGCTGCTTTGAATTCAATCGGGGCGGACATTTTCAAGATGTGGCGCAAAGAATAGCGAAAGCGGCGGATTATCTGTTGTCCTGATTCGTCCGCCAAATTTCAGACGGCCTCTCCCCGCATTTTCCGGTACAATACCGCCTTAAATTTTTTAGCTTTCCACTTTCCGCATTATGTCCAAAAAAACCAAACAAGAATTAGAAAACAACAAACTGAGCAAACGCCTGCGCCATGCCGTCGGCGACGCGATTAACGATTTCAATATGATTGAGCCGGGCGACAAGATTATGGTCTGCTTGTCGGGCGGCAAAGACAGCTACGCGCTCTTAGACATCCTGCGCCAGTTGCAGGCCAGCGCACCGATTGATTTTGACTTGGTTGCCGTCAACCTCGACCAAAAGCAGCCCGGCTTCCCCGAGCATGTATTACCCGAATACCTGCAAAGCATAGGTGTGGACTATAAAATCGTCGAAGAAGACACCTATTCCACCGTCAAGCGCGTATTGGAAGAAGGCAAAACCACCTGCTCGCTGTGCAGCCGCCTGCGCCGGGGTATTCTCTACCGCACGGCCAAAGAATTGGGCTGCACCAAAATCGCCCTCGGCCACCACCGCGACGATATTCTGGCGACCATGTTCCTCAACATGTTTTACGGCGGCAAACTCAAAGCAATGCCGCCCAAGCTGGTTTCCGACAATGGCGAACACATCGTCATCCGCCCGCTGGCCTATGTCAAAGAAAAAGACCTTATCCGCTATGCCGAGCTGAAACAGTTTCCGATTATCCCGTGCAACCTGTGCGGCTCGCAGCCCAACCTGCAACGCCAAGTCATCGGCGACATGCTGCGCGATTGGGACAAACGCTTCCCCGGCCGTATCGAATCCATGTTCTCCGCCCTGCGCAACGTCGTGCCCTCGCATTTGGCCGATACCGAGCTCTTCGACTTCGCCGGCCTGCAACGCGGCCAAAGCCTGAAACACGGCGGCGACTTGGCCTTTGACAGCGAACCTGTACCCGAGCGTTTTTCAAACGGCAGCGAAGACGATGACGAATCTGAAATCAAAATCGACAGCAAGCCCGAGCGCAAAGTCATCAATATCTTAGCCAGCAAACCGAAAAGCAGTTGCGGCGCATAGGTTGAAAGAAAAAAATCCGGGGTTTACTCGGATTTTTGTTTCTTTGCACAAGAGGCGGTTGCAGAAACGCCAAGCTGCCACCATCATGCCTTGCAGACGACATTTAGGCCATCTGAAAATCTTTCACATAAGGACAACCCATGACCGCCATCCTCATCATTCTCGGCCTGATTGCCCTCATTGTCGGCATACTCGGCACAATTTACCCCGCCATTCCCGGCCTCGGCCTGATGTTCGGCGGTGCCTGGCTGATTGCCTATTCCGGCGATTACCAAGTATTCGGCAGCACCACCCTGATTTTTCTGGGCATCGTCGCCGCCATCGGCATGGCGATGGACTATGTGGCCGGTATGCTCGGCGCAAAATACACCGGCGCGGATAAGCTGGCCGTTTGGGGTGCGTTTATCGGCGGCATTTGCGCCGCATTTTTCTCCCTGCCCGGTTTGCTGTTTGGCCCGATGATAGGCGCGGGTATCGGCGAATTTATTACGCGCAAAGACATGTGGCAGGCGGGCAAAGTCAGCATGGGCACGCTTATCGGCTTTATCATCGGCACTGTCGCCAAAATTGGCTGCGCATTGACGATAGTGCTGACGTTGTTAACCGTATGGGTGGTTCATCTGTTCTGATACTTAGCAAATCAAAGGCCGTCTGAAAACATTTTCAGTTTTCAGACGGCCTTTGATTGGTTCATAAACTAAGCCTTAATGTTTACCGCAGCAAGCCTTGTATTTATTGCCGCTGCCACATGGACACGGATCGTTGCGGCCGACTTTCTTACCCTCGCGGCGCACGGTTTGCGGCTTATTGATAATGGCCTGCCAGTAACAGTAAATATCCAGCAAGACATGCGGCAAATCCGATTCGAGCTGTACCAGCTCTTTATCGGTCAGCTGCAAAATCACTTCGCCGTTTTCCTCTTCATCGTAAATGCCGCCCAAAGCCATAATCGGGTAGAACAAATCTTCAAACTCATCTTGCCCCACCGCCTCAAACCAATCCGTCGGCACAACATCCAGCGCATACAGATAGGCGTTACACCAAGTGTACACATCGGGATTGCCCGCTTCGTCTTCATACAGCCATAAATCCGGCAGCGTTTTTTCATTCAGCTTGATACGCATATCGGCAGCCAGCGCCATCACCAAGCGCTCGATTTCGCTCCGCTCGGTCGCGTCAAACAGCGCTTCATCGCCCAATACTTCGGGCAGCCATTCCTGCGGATTAAGCGCGTCGGGGCCGGATAACAACGCCAGCGTAAAAGCCTGCACTTCATCGCAGCGCATGGTATTGTGTTCGTTTGATTTCTCATCCAGCAGCGCCATCAGACGTTGGCGGGCGGCTGTGTCAAAAACGGGAAGTTGCATAATCGTTCCTTTGATTTCAAATATTTTTTCAGACGGCATTTACAAGCGCTGGCGCATTTGTTCAAACAGGCAAACGGTAGCGGCCATGGCGACATTCAGCGATTCGGTCTGCCCCAACATCGGAATTTTGACGCAGCCGCTGACTGCCTCCAACACTTCCGTGCTGATGCCGCTGCCTTCGTTGCCGAAAATCCATGCCGACGGCTGGCGCAAATCCAATTGGTACAGGCTGAAATTATTGTGTTCACCCAGCGCCGTTGCCCAAATTTCATGCCGATATGCAGCCAACCACGGGCGCAAAAAAACACGCGTATGGATGCTTAACAAAAAATGCGCCCCCATCGCCGCACGCAATACTTTCGGCGACCACACGTCCACGCTGCCGTCACTCAAGAGCAGCTGCGAAACGCCCGCCGCCGCCGCGCTGCGGATAATCGTGCCGACATTGCCCGGGTCTTGCACCCGCTCCAATACCACACAGTCGCCCTCCGTCGGATAATCCTCTTGCGGCGGAATTTGGATTAAGGTCATGATGTCATCGGCGTCTGTCAGGCTGGTAATTTTCGACAAGGCTTCATTGCTGACCCAAGTAATCCGCTCCTCATCCAAACGGCGCAGCAGCGCACGGATTTCATTGTCTTGCGCTTTGGCTTCGGGCAGATAAACATGTAGCGGCGTCAATCCCGCCTGCAGATAGCTTTGCAGCAAATGCACGCCTTCCAACACGGTTTGCCCGTGTTCGCGGCGCGCTTTGGTTTGCGATAGCAGCTTGGCCAAATACTTGAGCTGCTCATTGTGGGCAGAGGTAATCAATTTCATAGGCGGCATTATAGCGGGTTTCAGACGGCCGAGGTAAATACCGCCAAAAAAGCCCTTACCAAAGGCAAGGGCTTTGTATGAAATAAATCAGCAATCAGCACATCATGCCATTTATTGAACAACCGTTTGGCGGTCGGCCGCAGTATTCCGCTGCGTTTCCACTCTAACGGTTGTCTGGCGCTCGGGCATTTGCACCTTCGCCGCATTCGGCACGACCGTATCCGATGCGCCTTTATTATCGGGCGTTGCATTCACGGGTACCACATGCACCTGATTTGTCTGCGGAACAACCGTATCAGCCGCAACGGGAACCGCTTCCGAACGCGCCTGCGGCCAAAACTGCCACACCGATACGGCCACGGCCAACACGCTTGCCGCCACCGCAAACCCTTTAAACGCATGGTTTGCCGCCTGAACCGGACGTTGCGCCCGGCTTACCGGCTCTTGGGCATGGCGTTGCCGGTGTTCCGCGCTAATCTGCGCCAAGGCCGTCTGAAACGCTTCGCTCTGCATAAAATCGGCATCGTGGCCGACTTCGCCCGCAGGCTGCTGCATGTAATCCCGAATCAGATGATACTCGTACCATTTTTGCATGGCACCCTCATCCGCCAATAATTTGGCTATCGTCCCGTCGGATAAATCTTCGTCATCCATCGCGGCGGAGACATAGTCAAATGCTTCTTTTTCTGTTACTGCCATAGTTGTTTACCACCTTCGGTCTTCGGACGTTTCCAACAGCGGCCGCAGATCTTTCGCAATAACCTCGCGCGCCCGAAAAATACGCGAGCGCACCGTGCCGATTGGACAATCCATTATCTGAGCAATTTCCTCGTAAGACAGGCCTTCTAATTCGCGTAATGTGATGGCTCTGCGCAAGTCGTCGGGCAGCTTCGCAACGGCGGCCTCGACAGTGTGTAAGATCTCCCGGTTTATCATCTCAGCTTCCGGCGTATGGTAATCCGCAATCTGATCGGCTAAATCCAGGACATCCCCGTCTTCGTTGGCGGCTTCTGCACTGACAAACGGCCGCTTCCCCGAAGTAATTAAAAAATTTTTCGCCGTATTGATGGCAATACGGTACAACCAAGTATAGAACGCACTCTCACCGCGAAAATTCGGCAATGCACGGTAAGCCCGAATCATTACCTCCTGCGCGGCATCGTTTACTTCATGTTCGTCTTTCACAAAACGGGCAATCAATCGAATCAACCGGCGCTGGTATTTCTGCATCAGCATTTCAAATGCTTTTTGCTCACCGGCCTGTGCGCGCTCTACCAACATTTGATCGATTTGACGATCATTCATATCTAACCTTCTTATACAACTGCATTATAAGTCATAAAACAGCAAAGCGTGCCATGCAGAATCAGACCCCGATAGTCGGATTTGGTTCCCCTAAATATACCGAAAGTGGCTGATAAACCGGCAAAACGCCGGGAGAAGCCCGAAAATCCTTACTTGTCCTCAGATTAGCAACTGCCAGACATTCCCCATCTGCATTTGTGATAATCGGCCATTTTTTTCTTACAAACGGCAAAATATGGCTTTCTTGCAACAGTTTCTTAACCGATTTATGCCCAAATCCTAAAAATATTGAATCGGTATTATCTACACTCCGGATTATCCCTTCAGTTATCAGAACCGACCCATCCCATCCGGCCTCGCAAGGCTGCAACACAAAGCCGTTTTCCTGCAACACATCTTTCAGACGGCCTTTAAGCCCACCTCCAACCGCCCACGGATATGAACAATCACTATTTCGTTTCAATAGAAACAAACGGTTTCGGTAGGCAAAAACATCCGCATCGGCCAAGCGCCATTCTCCTGTTTGCGCCTGCGCCAACACCCGCTCAAAATCCCAAATACTCCCCTGCGACGGCACAGCCGCACCCTGCCGCACCACAAATTCCCGCAGCAAACGGCGGCGGCGCGGCGCACTCAATCCGCGCCACTTGTCCAACGCAAATCCGCCATCCGCACACACCTGCGCATAATCCGCCGCCGTGATTTCATCCAACAGCGCCAAATCATCTTGCGCACTGCGCACATTTGCCAAAATATGCCCGTCTAAATGCGGCACACGCTGCCGCATGTGCGGCAAAGCCTCATGGCGCAGCCAGTTGCGCAAATACGCCGAATCCCGATTGCTTTCGTCTTCCACATAAGCCAAACCGTGTTCCTGCGCATACGCTGCCAGCCCTAGCCGCGTGACCGCCAGCAAAGGCCGCCAGATTTGCGCTTTTCCATTTAAATTCCTCAGCGGCGGCATGGCCGCCATCGCCCGCACCCCGCCGCCACGCAACACCGCCAGCATAAAGGTTTCGATTTGATCGTCCTGATGGTGTGCCAAAGCCAATATATTCGATTGGCCGTCTGAAAACGCCGCATACCGCGCCGCCCGCGCCGCCGCTTCCACCCCTAAACCGTTTTTTTCAATTTTTACCCGCACAATCCGCAGCGGCACTTCCCAATCATCACAATAACGCTGGCAAAACACCGCCCACTCATCCGCATGAGCGCTCAAACCGTGATGGACATGCACGGCAGTCAGCACAAAATCATGTCGCTCACGTAAACGCACCAGCAAATGCAGCAAAACCACGGAATCCAAGCCGCCGCTCAAACCGACTTCGATATGGGCAGGGTTTGCCAGCGAACAAAAAGACTGCTCGATAAGATGGAAAAGATTCATGCGTTTCAATCTAAAAGAAAAACGGATACAAAAATATAGCCAATAAACTTTAGAATGCATACAGTTACCCGTATGCAAAATTAAGTTTCTCAGCAATAAATGTTTGAAGTAAAACAAGGCCGTCTGAAAGCCTGTTTTACTTTCAGACGGCCTTTAGCATATTACCTAAATCAAGCCAGCTTGCTGCTTACCCAGCTTTCCACACCGGCCAACACTTCCGGCAGTTTTTCCACATCGCTGCCGCCGGCTTGCGCCAAATCGGGGCGGCCGCCGCCTTTGCCGCCGAGTTGTTCGGCAGCGGCTTTGACCAAATCACCGGCTTTCACTTTGGCGGTCAGCGGTTTGGAAACACCGGCGCACAAGGCGACTTTGCCGTCGTTCACCGCTGCCAGCAGCACTACGATATTGTCGGCCTTGCCGGTCAAATCGGTGGTGATGTCGCGCAACGCACCGGCTTCGGCATCCAGTTGCGCCACAATCAGTTTGGCCGCCCCCAAGTCGCAGGCAGAGTCCAACAAGGCGGCACCAGCATGAACAGCCAGCTCGGATTTAGCGGCAGACAAGGCTTTTTCCACGGTTTTGGTGTGGGCGGCATTCGCTTGGATTTTCGCCAACACGTCTTTTTCGGTTTGCGCTTTCACCTCGGCGATGATGTCTTTAATCAGGCGCTCTTGGTTTTGCGCCCATTTCAGCGCGTTCAGGCCGGTAATAGCTTCCACGCGGCGGATACCGGCGGCAATACCGCCTTCGCTGATGATTTTAAACAGGCCGATGTCGCCGGTGCGGGCAACGTGGGTACCGCCGCACAATTCGGTCGAATATTCGCCCATCGTTACCACGCGCACGAAGTCGCCATATTTTTCGCCAAACAACATCATCGCGCCGGTTTTTTGCGCCTCTTCCATGCTCATGGTTTCGACTTTAACCGGTACGTTTTGCATGATGGCGAAATTCACGCGGCGCTCTACTTCGGCGATTTCATCGCTTGTAATCGCTTGCGGGTGGGAAATGTCGAAACGGGTTAGCTCGGCATTTTGCAGCGAACCTTTTTGCTCGACGTGCGTACCCAATACCTCGCGCAAGGCTTGGTGCATGAGGTGGGTTACGCTGTGGTTGAGGGTGATGGCGTTGCGGATGTCGTTATCCACTTGAGCGGTAACACTGTCGCCCACGTTCAGACGGCCTGAAGTCTGCACGCCGAATTGACCGAATACGGCAGCTTTGATTTTTTGCGTGTCCTGTACCTCAAAACGGTTGTCGCCGTTGAAGATAAAGCCGACGTCGCCGATTTGACCGCCCGATTCGGCATAGAACGGGGTTTGGTCGATGACAATCACGCCGTGATCGCCCTCTTCCAAGACTTGCACAGACTCGCCGTCTTTATACAACGCAATGACTTTGGATTCGGTTTGGCGTTCGGTATAGCCTTTGAATTCGGTGTCTTTGCCATCGTAAGCCAGTTGCGCGTCGGCCTTGAAGTTTTGCGCGGCGCGGGCGCGGGCGCGTTGCGCTTCCATTTCGCGCTCGAAGCCTTCTTCGTCCAAATCAATGCCCAATTCGCGCGCCATATCCGCAGTCAAATCATACGGGAAACCGTAGGTGTCATAGAGTTTGAACACATGCTCGCCCGGAATAATCAGCTTGCTGTTGGCGATATTGTCTTTCACATATTTGTGCAAAGCCGCGCCGATGGCGTGGTCTTGTTCGCTCAATTCCGGCTCTTCATCAGACACCACATCCGCCAAATCCACCACGATGGTTTCATTCAGACGGCCTTCGGCTTGCGGGCGGATAACGACTTGTTTGCTGTTGCCGTTACTGCGCGAAGCCACAGTAAATTTCAAACCGTCGGCGGTTTCCAGTTGCAAGGGTTGGGCAACGCCGTCGGCAGGCAGCAGTGATTCCAGTTTCAGGAATTTCATGCCGTCCAACACTTTGCCAAACAGCTCCATACCGGTTTCCAGCGTTTGGCCGAAGCGGGTTTCTTCGCCGCGCAGGGTTTCCATGATATGGGTTTGTTTTTCTTTCAACTCAGGATAGGCGTCGCCCATCTCTTTGACCAAATCGGGCACAAGTTTGTAGAAGAACGGATTTTTCTGACCGAGCTTGTAACCGTGGCGCACGGCGCGACGGATAATGCGGCGCAACACATAGCCGCGACCTTCGTTGCTCGGCATCACGCCGTCCGCAATCAGGAAGGAGCAGGAGCGGATATGGTCGGCAATCACTTTCAAGCTCGGCTCGTCCATGCTGAATGCGGCGCCGGTTTCGCGTGCCACGGCTTTCATCAGGTTTTGGAACAAGTCGATTTCGTAGTTGCTGTGCACGCCCTGCATCACGGCGGAAATGCGCTCCAAGCCCATGCCGGTATCCACGGAAGGCTTAGGCAGCGGATTCATGTTGCCTTTGTCATCGCGGTTGAACTGCATAAACACGCAGTTCCAAATCTCAATCCAGCGGTCGCCGTCTTCTTCCGGGCTGCCCGGAATGCCGCCCCAGATTTCTTCACCGTGGTCGTAGAAAATTTCGGTACACGGACCGCAGGGGCCGGTATCGCCCATCTGCCAGAAGTTGTCGGAAGCGTAGCAGCTGCCTTTGTTGTCGCCGATACGCACAATACGGTCGGCGGGCAGGCCGATTTCGTTGAGCCAGATATTGTAGGCTTCGTCGTCTTCCGCATACACGGTCGCCAACAGTTTTTCTTTGGGCAGGTTCAGCCATTCTTTGCCGGTCAGAAAGCCCCAGGCGAAATGAATCGCTTCGCGTTTGAAATAATCGCCGAAGGAGAAGTTGCCCAGCATTTCAAAAAAGGTATGGTGACGCGCGGTGTAGCCGACGTTTTCCAAGTCGTTGTGCTTACCGCCCGCACGAACGCATTTTTGCGCGGTGGTGGCGCGGGTGTAAGGGCGTTTGTCAAAGCCCAAAAACACGTCTTTAAATTGGTTCATGCCCGCATTGGTAAACAAGAGCGTCGGGTCGTCATGCGGCACGAGCGATGACGAGCGCACGATTTGGTGGCCGTTTTGTTGGAAATATTCAAGGAATTTCTGGCGCAGTTCGGAAGTTTTCATGGTGTGTTTTCGTATCCGTTTAAAGGTTTCAGACGGCCTGTCTGATGTAATCATGCCGTCTGAAAAATAAAAAAATGAATGGGCGTATCTTACCGTAAAACGGTATCGCCTGCCATATGTGATATAGGGCTTAATTCTTGGCTGTCAAGGCTTTGAGCAGCTTGTCGTGTATGCTGCCGAAACCGCTGTTGCTCATCACCAAAATATGGTCGCCGCTTTGCGCCTGCGCCACGATATCGGCAACAAAGGCTTCCAATTCTTTGCCGACGTGCAATTTCGCGCCCAAAGGCGACAGTGCCTCGGCCACATCCCAATCCACGCCGCCGGCGTAACAGAAAACCGTATCCGCTTCTTGCAGACTCGCGGGCAGCGCGGCTTTCATCGTACCCAGTTTCATGGTATTGGAACGCGGCTCCAATACCGCCAAAATCCGAGCCGCGCCGACTTTTTGGCGCAAACCGGCCACGGTGGTTTCAATCGCAGTCGGATGGTGGGCGAAATCGTCATAGACGGTCACACCGTTTGCCACGCCTTTGATTTCCATGCGGCGTTTGACATTTTTAAATTCACCCAACGCTGCGCAGGCCGTCTGAATATCCACGCCCGCATGACGCGCGGCAGCAATCACAGCAACGGCGTTTTGGCGGTTGTGTTCACCAATCAGTTCCCACGCCACATGACCGGCTTTTTTGCCGTCTAACAACACATCAAACGAGCCGTCCGCGCCGACATTCGCTACCTGCCAATCGCCCGCTGCGCCGAAAGTTTCCACCGGCGTCCAGCAGCCCTTGTCCAACACTTCGCGCAGACTCTCCTGCTTATTGCACACAATCAGCCCTTCAGACGGCACGGTGCGCACGAGATGGTGAAACTGGGTTTGAATCGCCGCCAAATCGGGGAAAATATCCGCGTGGTCGTATTCCAGATTGTTCAATACGGCGGTACGCGGGCGGTAATGCACGAATTTGCTGCGCTTGTCGAAAAACGCGGTATCGTATTCGTCGGCCTCAATCACAAAAAACGGCGATTTGCTGTTTGGATCTTGGCGCGGCGTTTGCGGCAGACGCGCCGACACGCTGAAATTCTGCGGCACGCCGCCAATCAGAAAGCCCGGCGCAAGCCCCGCATATTCCAATACCCAAGCGAGCATGGAAGCGGTGGTGGTTTTACCGTGCGTGCCCGCTACACCCAACACCCAATGGTGGTGCAGCACATTTTCCGCCAGCCATTGCGGGCCGGAGATATATGGCAGACCTTTGTTTAAAATCGCTTCAACTACATCCATACCGCGCTTGGCAACATTGCCGATAACATACATATCGGCCGGAAACTGCGCCAACTGCGCCGCATCGAAACCTTCGTGAACGTCAATGCCCAAAGCCTCAAGCTGGGTACTCATCGGCGGATACATCTTCGCGTCGCAACCGCTGACCTTAAAGCCCGCTTCTTGGGCGATGGCGGCAACCCCGCCCATAAACGTACCGCCGATACCGATAATGTGGATGTGTTTCATGATTGGTTTGAATCTGTCGGATTAGGGAAAGCGGATATTATAGCGGATTTTGCGGGGTTAAGACCGTCTGAAATCCGCTGCGCCGTGTTTACGGCCACAGCCATGCCCACACTTTGCGACCTTCGCCTTGCAGCAGTAATAAGGTGCGGCAGGCGGCGGCTGTGTTCATGCATTCGAGGCCGATGCCGTGGGCAGCGAGTTCGGCGGCGATTTTTGGGTGGAGAAACTGCTGCGTTGCACCTGTGCCGATGATGATGACTTCGGGTAAGGTGTTTTCGGTATCGGAATCAGCGGCCGTTTGCAGCAAATCGGCGGCGGTCAGTTCAGACGGCCTGGTTTGCGGGATTTTTTCCACGCGGCTGCCGCGTAAGGCCACGGGTTCGGTATAACGCTGTCCGCCGATTTCTATGCCCTCTGCACCGTAGGCGGTAACGCTGAGGCCGTCTGAAATTTGGTTTTCTTCGATAAGCATGGGACGCTTTCTGTTTCTTCGTTAAAAAAGGTGCAAAAACAGGTAATTTCGGGTAGGATTGAAACCTTTCATTCCGCTGCCGAACCTGTTGTCAGGCTTGATTATAGCAGCGCGGGATACGGATTTTTATAAAACAGGGCTTTCGATTAGGAGATTATATGAAGCCAGTGAATATCGGTCTTTTGGGTTTGGGTACGGTCGGCGGCGGCACGGCCGAGGTATTGCAGAAAAACGCGGCAGAAATCAGCCGCCGTTTGGGGCGCGATATCGCCATCAGTGCGGTATGCGATTTGAGCGAAGAGAAAGCCAAAGCGGTTTGCCCGAATGCGGCGTTTGTGAAAGACCCGTTTGCGCTGGTGCAGCGCGATGATGTGGACATCGTGGTCGAGCTGTTCGGCGGCACCGGCATTGCCAAAGACGCGGTATTGAAAGCGATTGAGAGTGGTAAACATGTGGTGACCGCCAATAAAAAGCTGCTGGCCGAATACGGCAATGTGATTTTCCCGCTGGCGGAAGAAAAAAACGTAATGGTGCAGTTTGAAGCGGCGGTGGCGGGCGGCATCCCGATTATTAAGGCGCTGCGCGAAGGTTTAGCGGCCAATAATATCATCAGCATTGCCGGTATCATCAACGGCACGAGCAACTTTATTTTGAGCGAAATGCGCGAAAAAGGCAGCGCGTTTGCCGATGTATTGAAAGAAGCGCAGGCTTTGGGCTATGCCGAAGCCGATCCGACTTTCGACATCGAAGGCAACGACGCGGGTCATAAAATCACCATCATGAGTGCCTTGGCATTCGGCACGCCCATGCACTTTGAATCCTGCTATCTGGAAGGCATCAGCAAGCTGGAAAGCCGCGACATCAAATATGCGGAAGAGCTGGGCTACCGCATCAAATTGTTGGGCATTACCCGCAAAACGCCCAAAGGCATCGAATTGCGCGTACACCCGACATTGATTCCTGAAAGCCGCCTGCTGGCGAATGTCAACGGCGTAATGAACGCGGTGCGCGTGAATGCCGATATGGTGGGCGAAACCCTGTATTACGGCGCGGGCGCAGGCGCATTACCGACCGCCAGCGCGGTGGTGGCCGACATCATCGACATCAGCCGCTTAATCGGCGCGGACAGCAGCAACCGCGTGCCGTATCTGGCGTTCCAGCCGTCTGAAGTGCAAGAACAGACCATTTTGCCGATGGACGAGATTACCAGCAGCTACTATCTGCGCGTGCAGGCGCAAGACAAAACCGGTACGCTTGGCCGAATCGCCGGTTTGTTAGCCAACGCGGGCGTATCCATCGAAGCGCTGATTCAAAAAGGCGTAATTGACAAAACCACCGCCGAAATCGTGATTCTGACCCACAGCACGGTCGAGAAAAACATCAAGCAGGCGATTGCCGGTATCGAAGCGCTCGATTGCGTGGAAGTGCCCGTTACCATGATCCGTATGGAAAGTCTGCATGGCTAATCCCGACAACGCGCCGCAGCCGACGCCGGAGGAGCAGGCGGCAAAAGCCAAAAAAGCCAAGGCCAAAATCCGCACCATCCGCATTTGGGGCTGGATTATCATGGGCTTGCTGGTGTGTTTCGTGTTTCTCTCCAAATGCGCCATGACCAAGCCGGAATTCAAGCAAAGCGTGATTGAATCCTGCGTGAAAAACGTGCCTTTCGCCGAAAAATGGCAGGCTGATTTAAAAGCGCAGGGTTTGGCCGGGAAAAGCGACCAAGTCATCAGCAGCTACTGTACCTGTATGTGGGACGAGCCGTTGGAGAAACTGACTTACCAGCAGGTTCAAAATTTCGGCAAACTCAGCGCACAAGAGCAGGTGGATTTGCTCGGCGGCAACGCGGCGTTTGAAGCGCGGGACAAACAGTGTGTCGCGGGATTGAAAGCGAAATAATTTATAGTGCAATTATTTAAAAACCAAACCATCGATACGGTGTAGGTTGGGTTGTAAACCCAACATTTACCTAAACTTCTGTTGGGATTTCATCCCAACCTAGACAGTTTGGTTTTCTACTTATTTCACTATATATGGTTTAAGCCTTGACCACAGATACGGCAAAGGCCGTCTGAAAAATAAATATTTTTTCAGACGGCCTTTTTTTTTACACAACCGGAAACAGTTTAACCGCCCGCTTTTGCCATAAAATCATCCCGCTTAACCAGCGTCCACACCAGCACCAATGCGGCTGCCGCCAGCAGCGCACCGGCAAAGCCGACGCTGTTCAAACCGAACCAAACGGTCACATAATGCCCCAGCAGCGCACCGCCGCCGATACCGATGTTATACAGGCCGGAATAAATCGAATTGGCCACGTCGGTCGCATCCGAAGCGAAGTTCAGCACTTTGGAAATCATGCCCAAGCTGACAATCGCAATCGACACACCCCAAAAGAAACACATCACATACACCGTCCACACCGAGCTGACCATCGGCAGCAACAGCAAAGTCACCGCCACAATCATGGCCGTAGCGCCGATAAAAAACCGGCGCGGGAATTTGGCAAACCATTTGCCGAAGATATACGAAGCGGCAAAACCGGCAATACCGTACAAGCCCAAAAGTATCGTTACCTGCTCCGGCAGGAAGCCGCCGATTTGCAAGACAAACGGCTCGATATAGCTGTACGCGGTAAAGTGCGCCGTAATGATAAACACGGTAAATACATACAGCAACAGCAGGTTTTTACGCTTAAACAGCACGGGCAGGCTGGCGAGCGAACCGGTGTTAACGCTCGGCAAAAGCGGCAGGTTTTTCGCCAAAATTACCATCACCGCCGCCGCGCACAGGCCAATCAGCAAAAAGCTGACCTGCCAGCTGTAATACTGGCCGATCACGCGCCCCAGCGGAATGCCCAATACCATCGCAATCACCGTACCCGTGCTCAACAGCCCCAAAGCCTGATTGCCCTTGCCTTTCGGCGCAACCCGCACCGCCAGCGAAGACGTAATCGACCAAAACACAGCATGGGTCAGCGCAATCCCGATACGGCTGACCAGCAGGATTTTGAAGTTCCAAGCAAAAAAACGACACCACATGGCTGAGTACAAACAGCCCGAACAAAATCAGCAGCAGCTTACGCCGTTCCACATTTTTCGTCAGCAACATCAGCGGCAGCGACAGCAGCGCCACAATCCAAGCGTAAACCGTAATCATCATGCCGACTTCGGTCGGCGACATACTGAAACTTTGGCCGATGTCGCTCAACAGCGCAATCGGGATGTATTCGGTGGTATTGAAAATAAATGCGCCTACCGCCAAAGCCATCACGCTGAGCCACTGTTTTTTCTCTTTTTGATTCGGCATTTCAAATTCTCTTATCCTGTTTGAGCAAAGGCGTATTGTACGCTGGTTCATCTATGATTTGAAACGACAGATTAGGCCGTCTGAAAACGAACTATTTTTCAGACGGCCTAATCGTAGGATGCAATAGGCGGTACGCCGTATTGCACCGATTAGCGGCTGTTTGGGTCACAGCAAGCATAGAACGTCCCCTGCTCAGTTTCAGACGGCCTTACCGTACTTGGTTTCCACTTACCCGACCATATATTAACGAAACGCTTGACCTTAACCCCGCGTTAAGGTTTATAGTGGCTTCATTCTCCAACCGTAAGCAAAACAGAAAGGAAACATCATGGCAAACATTACCTTAAACATCGGCGGCATGACCTGCGGCGGCTGCGTGAAAAGCGTTACCCGTATTCTGGAAGGCGTGGACGGTGTTTCTTCCGCCGCCGTCAGCTTGGAAAATAACAGCGCCGTTGTTGAATTTGACGAGGGCAAAACCAATCCCGCCGCGCTGATTGAAGCCGTGGAAGACGGCGGCTTCGACGCGTCTTTGTGATTTTTCAGACGGCCTTTCCCGCTCCCGAAAGGCCGTCTGAAAACCCGCTCAAAAAGGACACACATCATGCAGCAAAAAGTCCGTTTCCAAATCGAAGGCATGACCTGCCAAGCCTGTGCTTCCCGGATTGAAAAAGTCCTCAACAAAGAAGACTTTATCGGCCATGCCGAAGTCAATTTCGCCAGCGAAGAAGCGCAAGTCACCTTTGACGACAGTAAAACCAATGTTGGCGACATTACCAAAATCATCGAGAAAACCGGCTACGGCGCGATTGAAAAAACCGATGCGCTGCCGGCTGCCGCCGGTGGCGAGGTACATATCGGTTGGCGTTTGTGGCTGCTCTTCATCATCAATATCCCGTTTCTCATCGGTATGGCGGGCATGATGATCGGCCGCCACGACTGGATGTTGCCCGTCGCTTGGCAGTTTGTCTTGGCAAGCATTGTGCAGCTGTGGCTGGCCGTGCCGTTTTACAAAAGTGCGTGGGCGAGCATTAAGGGCGGATTGGCCAATATGGATGTGTTGGTGACCATCGGCACGGTGTCGATTTACCTCTATTCCGTGTATATGATGTTGCACTATCAGAATATGGGGCACGACGGCGCGGCGCATGTGTATTTTGAAGCGGGCGCGATGGTGATCGGTTTTGTGTCGTTGGGCAAATTTTTGGAACACCGCACCAAAAAATCCAGCCTCAACAGCTTGTCGCTGATGTTGCAGCTCACGCCTTCCACCGCTAGCGTGCAGCGCGGCGGCGCATGGCAGACCCTGCCGATAGACCAAGTGCAAATCGGCGACTTAATCCGCGCCAACCACGGCGAACGCATTGCCGCCGACGGCATGGTCGAGAGCGGCAGCGGCTGGGCCGATGAAAGCCACCTTACCGGCGAATCCAATCCCGAAATGAAGCAAAGCGGCAGCGATGTGTTGGCCGGCGCGCTGATGACCGACGGCAGCATTGTCTACCGCACCACCGCGCTGGGCAGCCAAACCCTGCTCGGCGACATGATGAACGCGCTGTCCGAAGCGCAGGGCAGCAAAGCGCCGATTGCGCGCGTGGCGAACAAAGCGGCGGCGGTGTTTGTGCCGGTGGTGGTCGGCATAGCCGTGTTGACCTTTATCATTACTTGGCTGGTGGTGCGCGATTGGACAACCGCTTTAATGCACGCCGTGGCGGTGCTGGTGATTGCCTGCCCGTGCGCCCTCGGTTTGGCGACGCCTGCCGCGATTATGGTGGGCATGGGCAAAGCGGTGAAACACGGCGTATGGTTTAAAGACGCGGCTTCGCTGGAAGAGTCGGCGCACGTCAATGCTGTGGTGCTGGACAAAACCGGTACGCTTACCGAAGGCCGTCCGCAGGTTGCCGCTGTGTATGTCGTATCCGGCAGCGCGTATGACGAAGACGATTTATACCGCATCGCCGCCGCCGTCGAGCAAAACGCCACCCACCCGCTAGCAAACGCGATTGTGTCCGCCGCCCTAGCCCGCAATTTGGCTATTCCCGCCGCAACCCACGCGCAAACCGCCGTCGGCGCAGGTATTTCGGCTGAAGTAGAAGGCGTAGGTACGGTCAACGTCGGCAAAGCCGATTACGCCAAGCTGACCCTGCCCGCCGATTCAGACGGCATTTGGCAGATTGCCAGCATAGTGGCCGTATCGGTGGGCGGCCAAGCCGTCGGCGCATTTGCATTGGCAGATACGCTGAAATCAGATACCGCCGAAGCGATACGCCGCCTGAAAGCGCACGATATCGAAGTGTATGTGATGAGCGGCGACCATCAGGGTACGGTGTCGTATATCGCCAATCAGTTGGGCATAGCCCATGCCTACGGCAACATGAGCCCGCGCGACAAAGCGGCGGCGGTGCAAAAATTGAAAAACGAAGGCAAAACCGTGGCGATGGTGGGTGACGGTGTCAACGACGCGCCCGCGCTGGCTGCCGCCAACGTCAGCTTCGCTATGAAAGGCGGCGCGGATGTGGCGGAACACACCGCCTCCGCCACGCTCATGCAGCACTCGGTCAACCAGCTGGCCGACGCGCAGCTGGTAGCGCGCGCCACCTTGAAAAACATCAAGCAGAATCTGTTTTTCGCCTTTTTCTACAATATTTTGGGCATTCCGCTGGCCGCGTTCGGTTTTCTCAGCCCGGTCATTGCAGGCGCGGCGATGGCGATGAGCTCGATTTCGGTGTTGGGCAATGCGCTGCGCTTGAAACGGGTAAAGATTGATTAGCCCGCCGCGCAATAGAGTAAGGCCGTCTGAAAGGGATGACAGAAATCTTTTCAGACGGCCTTTTTCCGCTATAATCAGCGCATTTCCCCATATTTCGGAATCCATCCCATGACCATGATGACCATCATGAACTACATCCTCGTCGGCCTGTGTATCTTCACCGCCCTCTTGGTGTGGTCGCGCAACTGGAAACGCAAACAGGCGTATTACGAAAAAATCAAAAGCAATCCCGACAACATCAAATGGGTGCGCGAACATTTGAGCGGTGTCGAAATCGAAGATTTGAAAGCCGTCAGCGAACGCTTCGGCCTGCCCATGCTGCAAGCCAAGCAGTTGCTTGATTTTTGTCAAAAGAGCAAGCCTTAATCCGCTTTGTTGTCTTCTGTCATTTGATTGATGTTAAGGCCGTCTGAAAATATTACGCCTATAATCGTTTTTCAGACGGCCTTATCTTTCGGAGGACACTTTCCCAATGACTGTATATCTTATCGGCGATTCCATCCGTTTGGGCTACGAGCCTTTCGTGCGCCGCGCCCTCGCCGACACCCGCATTTTCACCCTGCCGCAAAACGGCCAATCTTCCCGCGAAGTCCTCCAAACCCTGCCTCAGGCCACCACCGGCATACAGCCCGGCGACATCGTCCATCTCAACTGCGGCCTGCACGACATCCGCCGCAACCAAGGCGTCGCCCTGCCCGTTTCCGATTTGAATACCTACCTCGGCAATTTGCAGCAGATTTTCCAGAGTCTACGCAAAATGCAGGCCAAAGTCATTTGGGCCAGCAGCACGCCGTTTTTGGAACAGGTGCACAACTTGGTCAAACCCTCGCGCCGCTATCTTGCCGACATCTGCCTGTATAACCAGTCTGCCGACAAGCTGGCACGCAAGTTCGGCTTTGCCGTCAACGACCTCTACGGCCTGATGTTTGAGCAGGATTTAACCGCGCTGATGGTGTGCGACGGCTTGCATTTCAACGAATTCGGGCATGAAATTTTAGGCAAAGCCGTGGCGGAAAGCATACGGCGGCAGATGAATGTGGGGTAAGGGATATAGTCGGAGAAATTAAGTTCTGTTACAGAAGTCGTAGGGTGGGCACTTGCTGCCCACCCTACGACTATAACATTCATTTGTCACACGAAAAGGCCGTCTGAAAACCTGCCACCGGTTTATCTGTAACAGAATTTCAGACGGCCTTTTTGCGCCAATGCACATTTATCCGCGCATAAGCGCCTCAATATCCGCCACGCTTTTCGGCGCCAGCGCGGTATAGTTTTCGCCGCCGTCGGCAGTCACCAATACATTGTCTTCAATGCGGATACCGATATTGTGATAGTCCGCCGGAATATCATCCGCCGCAGCAATATATAAGCCCGGCTCGATGGTGGTACACACACCCGGCTGTAACAGCAGCGGTTTGCCATCCTGCCAGCGTTTGCCGACATCGTGGACATCCATGCCGACCCAGTGGCCGAGGCCGTGCATATAAAAACGCTGGTAGGCTTGCGATTCGATGTTGCCGTCCACCGAGCCTTTGAGCAGTTTGAAATCCAGCAAGCCCTGCACCAAAATCCGCAAAGCCAAGAGATGGATTCCGCCCCAATCGGCATTCGGCTTCACCGCCGCAATCGCGGCCTCGTTCGCCGCCAACACCACTTCGTAAATGTCTTTTTGCGCCGCGCTGAATTTGCCGTTTACCGGAAACGTGCGCGTAATATCGCCCGCGTAAAATTCGTATTCCGCACCGGCATCAATCAGCAGCAAATCGCCGTCCTGCAACACATCTTTGTTGTCAATGTAATGCAGGCAGCAGGCGTTTTTGCCGCCGGCGACGATGGTGTTGTAAGACGGGAAACGCGCATTGTGGCGCATAAATTCGTGCAAAATCTCCGCTTCGATTTGCAGCTCGCCCAAACCTGGGCGGGTTTGCCGCATGGCGCGGATATGCGCCAGTGCGCTGATTTCGCCTGCTTTTTTTATCAAACTGATTTCATGTTCGTCTTTAATCAGGCGCATGGAATCAAGCAGCGCCGCCAAATCCGCCAGATTTTCCGGCGCATAGCTGTTGGTTTGGATACGCCGCCCCGCGCTTTGCTGCACTTCGTGCCATTGCGCCATCAATGCGCGGTCATGCTTGGGATACACGCCCCATAAGGCGTACAGGCTTTTTTTGTTCAACAGCGCCTGCGCAAAATACTGCGGCCATTCGGTGTTAACATGAGCCTCATCAAAACCGAATACCTCCTGCGCCGCTTGTGCGCCGTAGCGAAAACCGTTCCAAATTTCGCGCAGAGGGTCTTTATCGCGGCAGAACAAAATGCTGCGCTGCGTCGCGCCATCAAGCAGCAACACGGCTTCCGGCTCGTCAAAACCGGTCAGATAATGAAAATAGCTGTCTTGGCGGAACGGAAACTCGGTATCGTTGCTGCGGCGTTGCTCCGGCGCGGCAAACAAGACGGCAATGCCGTCGCTGCCTATGGTTTCCAATACGCGGCGACGGCGTTCGATATAAGGGGTGGTGTTCATCTTCTTTCCTTCCGTTTTTCTGATTAAGGCCGGATAACAGGCGGGCTGCGCCCGCACCAAAACTGCCGAAATCAATTTTTTTTCAGACGGCCTGTTGGCAACAGATTGTTTGGCGGCAACGGTTTGCGCAGCCAGCCACAAAGCCGCCGCTGCCCCCAGCATATCCGCGATACCGTCGCCCAATGTCCCCTGCCGTGTGGCGGTAAACGCAGCTTGTGCGCACTCGCTGGCAACGGCGTAAACCAGCGCGGCCACCAGCAAAGCGCGGTACGGTATCGCCCGTTTGTCCTGCATAAAGGCTTTGGCGCACAGCCAGAATTGGGTAAAAAACAGCCCGAAATGGGCGGCTTTGTCAAAATGGGGAAACGGCGGCGGCGTATTGCCCGACTCGCGAAACAGCAGGAAATAAATCCCCGCTGCCAACCACAGCAAGGCCAATACGCTGAATTTATTGCGCGGCGCAGCCATATTAATCCTCTTCGTCCAACCAAGTTTGGCAGATACCCGCCAGGCGCACGAATTTGCCGCCGCGCTGTTGCAGCATATCGCACCATTGCGCCACTTCGTCGCGGCCCGGTGCTTCGTCCAAGCTGCATTCGTACAACCAGAAATCCAGCGTTTCTTCGACAACGCCGACGGATTCGGTTTGGATAAGGTCAAATAATTCGGTCATGGGTATGCGGTATAAAATAAAATCGGGGGGGGAGGCCGTCTGAAAATCAGGATTATTTGCTGTGTAAAAACCGTTGCGCAGTTTCCCATTCGCCCGCCACCAAATCGGGTATGCCCTGCAAGGATTTGCGGATGGAATCGTCAATCAGTTCGCGGTCGGCGGCGCTGGGCTTGTTCAAGACATAGCCCACCACCAGATTTTTATCACCCGGATGGTCGATACCCAAACGCAAGCGGTAGAAATTGAGCGTACCCAAACGCGCCTGAATGTCTTTCAAACCGTTGTGTCCGCCGTTGCCGCCGCCGAGTTTGAATTTAATCCGGCCGCAGGCGATGTCCAATTCGTCGTGCACCACCAGAATTTCTTCCGGCTTGATTTTGTAAAACTGCGCCAATGCTGCCACGGCCTGACCGGAGCGGTTCATAAACGTCATTGGTTTGAGCAGCCAAACATCGCCGCCCTCACGCGACACGCGCGCGACTTGGCCGAAGAATTTTTTTTCGTCCTTAAAGGTGGCGCGCCATTGCCAGGCCAATTCGTCGAGCAGCCAAAAGCCGACGTTATGGCGGGTGTGTTCATATTCTTGGCCGGGGTTGCCCAGGCCGACGATGAGTTTGATTTTGTTTTCGGACATGATGTAGTGAGTAATGTAGCGACAAGGGTTTAACCTGCCATTTAAAAAAATAATCCAATGAACGGGAGAACGCCCGATCTGCAAACCTTAGGGGATAAGGCCGTCTGAATTTTTCAGACGGCCTCAGCATATCGGACTGTGGTTACTGCGCTTCCTGCTCCTGCGCCACGCGGCGGCGGCGGGCTTCTTTCGGATCGATTAAAAGCGAACGGTAAATCTCAATGCGGTCTTTATCGAGCAACACAGTATCGTCTTTAACCCGTTTACCGAAAATGCCCAAGGGCGCGGTGTGCAAATCGACATCGGGAAATTCGTCGTTGATTTTGCTGGCTATTGCCGCTTCACGCACCGTTGTCCCTTCCGCCACCTGCATGCTTTGCAGCGCCTGCCTGTCCGACAGGCCGTAAACAATTTCGATATTAAGCATAGCAGCGGTCGGCCTCTTTGACAAACGCATCCACCAGCGTGCCGCTCAAATGGCTGAACACCGGCGAAATCACAGCCGATAGAATCGAGCTGGAAAAATCGTATTCCAAATGAAATTCGATTTTGCACATGTCGCCGCCCAAATCGATAAATTTCCACGTACCGTGCAGGGTTTTAAACGGCCCTTCCAGCAAATCCATGCGGATTTCCTGCCCGGGAATATTGTGGTTATGCGTGGCAAACGACTGCTTCACGCCCATATAGTCCATAAACAGACGCGCTTTTAGCTCGTTGCCGCTGCGCTCGATGATTTCGGTTTTGCTGTACCACGGCAGAAAGTTCGGATAATCTTCGACACGATCCACCAATTCAAACATCTGCGCCGCACTGTGCAACACCAGCATGCTTTTATCGACTTTTTTCATGGAATTTGCGTATTCGTCAAAAACGCTATTATAAACGAAATTCCGCCGTTTTTCAGACGGCCTTGCAACGCTCAGGCCGTCTGAAAAACAAAACGGCAGCTTATCGCTGCCGTTTCATAATCACCGCTTACACCTTGTCTTTCGGCTCATCGGTTTGGGTTTCTACTGCGCTTTGCGCATCAGCCGTTTGGATGTTTTCTACCACCGGCTCAGCGCTGGGAACGGCTTCTGCTGAGGGCGCGGCAGTTTCGCCGACCGCTTCTGCACCATCATCCTGACGCAGATTGTGGCTGTAATCTTTCGGAGGGCTCGGTTGTTTGCCGGCCATGATTTCCAGCACCTGATCGCGGTCGATGGTTTCCCAATCCATCAGGGCTTTGCACATGGTTTCCATCTTGTCGCGGTTTTCGTCCAAGATTTTATAAGCCACGGCATATTGCTCGTCCAAAATACGGCGCACTTCGGCATCGATTTCCTGCTGGGTTTTTTCCGAAATATGCTGCGAACGGGTCACGCTGCGTCCCAAGAACACTTCGCCTTCGTTTTCCGCATACACCATCACACCCATTTTGTCGCTCATGCCGTAGCGGGTCACCATCTCACGCGCCATTTGGGTGGCACGTTCGAAGTCGTTGGACGCGCCGGTAGAAATACGGCCGACAAAGATGTCTTCGGCGATACGGCCGCCGAACAGAATGGAGAGCTGGCTCAACATCTGGTCTTTGTACATGCTGATACGGTCGCGTTCCGGCAACTGCCAGGTCAGACCCAGCGCACGGCCGCGCGGCATAATGGTAACTTTATGCACCGGATCGGTAAACGGCAGGCTTTCGGCCACAATCGCATGACCGGATTCATGATAAGCGGTGGCACGCTTTTCGTCTTCGTGCATGACCATGCTGCGGCGTTCCGGACCCATGTAAATTTTGTCTTTAGCGTCTTCAAAGTCGCTTTGATCGACTTTGATTTTATTTCGGCGACCGGCAAACAAAGCGGCCTCGTTAACCAAGTTGGCCAAGTCCGCACCGGAAAAACCGGGCGTACCGCGCGCCAAATCAACCAAGTTGACCGATTCGTCCAGCGGCACTTTTTTCGCATGCACTTTCAAAATCTGCTCGCGACCGCGAATATCCGGCAACGGAACCACTACCTGACGGTCAAAACGGCCGGGGCGTTGCAACGCTGGGTCAAGGATGTCCGGACGGTTGGTGGCGGCAATCACAATCACGGTTTGATTACTCTCGAAGCCGTCCATTTCCACCAATAATTGGTTCAAAGTCTGTTCGCGCTCGTCGTTACCGCCGCCCAAACCGGCACCGCGCTGACGGCCAACCGCATCGATTTCGTCGATAAAGATGATGCACGGCGCGTTTTTCTTGGCCTGTTCAAACATATCGCGCACACGGCTTGCGCCCACGCCGACAAACATTTCCACAAAATCAGAACCGGAAATGCTGAAAAACGGTACGCCCGCTTCACCGGCAATCGCTTTGGCCAGCAGGGTTTTACCGGTACCCGGGCTGCCCGCCAGCAGAATACCGCGCGGCACACGTCCGCCCAGGCTTTGGTAGCGGGTCGGCGCTTTCAGGTAATCCACGATTTCCTGCACTTCTTCTTTGGCTTCGTCGCAACCGGCAACATCGGCGAAGGTGACTTTGTTGGCATCTTTATCCAACAGTTTGGCGCGACTCTTACCGAATGAAAACGCGCCGCCCTTGCCACCGCCGCCGCTTTGCATACGCATGAAGTAGAACCATGCGCCAATCAGCAGCAATACCGGCAGCAGGCTGAAAAACAGGCTGCTAAGCATGCTCGGTTTTTCTTCCGGCGTCACTTTCACGCGCACGTTTTTGTCGAGCAGGGTTTTAATCAGGTTGTCGTCCAACGGCGCATTGGTGTAAAACGCCGTTTTGTCGGCGCGTTCGCCTTTAATCAGATAACCGCTGACCACAGAGCCTTCGATGTTGACGCTGGCGACTTCACCGCTGTTGACCTGCTGGATAAACTGCGAATATTCGATTTGCTGGTTACTTTCCTGCTTGTCGGTCACGGCATTAAACGCCGCCATCAGGCAGACGCCCAGCACCAACCAGACCAATACATGTTTAATGGTATTCCCCACTGAACAGGCTCCATATAATTAGGTAAACGAAAGAAGGGATTTTAAAACACGCTGCACGCGTTGTCAGCGTTTATTTTTCCCCAATAAATAAATCTCACTGGAACGATTGCGCGAAGCCTCCGGTTTGCGCGTCTGCACCACGGCAAAGGTTTCGCGCATGGCCGCCAGATATTCCTGATAGCCTGCGCCCTGAAACACTTTCACCAGAAAATCTCCGCCCGGTTTCAAATGATTGGCGGCGAAATCCAAAGCCAGTTCGCACAAATAAAAGCTCCGCGCCTGATCGGTCACGGCATTGCCTGACATATTGGGTGCCATATCGCAAATTACAAGGTCTAAAGGGCGGCCGTCGAGTAGGGATTCAAATTGCGCCAATACCTCGTCTTCGCGAAAATCGCCCTGAATAAACGATACCCCCTCGATATAATCCATCGGCAAAATATCCAAAGCAAACACCTGCCCTGCTTTCCCCACCAGTTTGGCCGCCACCTGCGACCAACTGCCCGGCGCACTGCCCAAATCAGCCAACACCGTACCCGGTTTGATTAATTTGTCTTTTTCATTTATTTCCAATAGTTTATATGCAGCGCGGGCACGATAACCGTCTTTTTGCGCCATGTGCACATAATGATCGTTGACATGCTCGCTGAGCCAGGCTTTGGAAGATCTGGAACGTACAGCCATAATGATTCTTATGCAAAGATACAAAGGCCTTATTATACGTTATTTTCCCCCGACTTGCCGCCAAATCGCGTACAATAGCGGATTATTATTTTTTATCAAGCAGTAGAAGCAATGACAAACGAAAAACTCAGCACCAAGCAAATTCTGGAGCTTAAAGCCCGTGCTCATCATTTGAATCCCGTGGTCATGGTCGGCCAGCACGGTCTGACCGATTCAGTGATTAAAGAAACCGACGCCGCGCTGACGGCGCACGAGCTGATTAAAGTGCGCGTGTTTGGCGACGACCGTGCCGAACGTATTGAAATCTGCAACGCCTTGTGTGAAGCGGTTGACGCGCAGTTGGTGCAGCATATCGGCAAGCTGCTGGTTTTGTGGCGTAAAAATTGGGAAGACTAAAGCCTGCTGTATTTGACAAGCATTTAACATTTAATGAGCAGCAAAGGCCGTCTGAAAATCCCTATTCTGATTTTCAGACGGCCTTTTTCTTTTTATTATTGTTCAAAAGAGATTTGGATGAATGCTTATATTAAATCAACAAAACGCATTGATTATCAAAAAATTATTCTTTTCATTTCAAACCTGTACAAATCCGCTATAACGGCGTATCCTTGCCTCAGTTAAATACATTCATAAAACATGCATCTTTAAAGGCCGTCTGAAACGACCTCCCCACCAAACGACAAGGAACCTTATCATGACCGATTTTACGCTTTGGGAAACCGCTCCTTTCAACGCCACCATCGACCATATCTTGCAACGCTACCACAACACCCACCGCGCTCAGTTTAAAGAGCTGGTGCCGCTGGCGCAAAAAGTTGCAACGGTGCATGCCGACACCTTTCCGGCCGAAATCCCCGGCTTGCTGGCCGACATGCAAAATGATTTGCTGATGCACATGATGAAAGAAGAACGTATGCTGTTCCCGATGGTAAATCAAGGCATTGGTCGCGGCGCAGCCATGCCCATCAGCGTCATGGTGCACGAGCATGACGAACACAATCAGGCCATTGCCCGCTTAAAAGCCCTGACCGACAACTTCTCGCCGCCGCAAAACGCCTGCGCCAGTTGGACACGTCTCTACCGATTAGCGGAAGAAATGGTCAACGACTTGACCGACCATATTTATTTGGAAAACGAAATTTTCTTCCCGCGCGTTTTAGCCTCTTAAAAATAAACGGAATATCACCAACAAGGCCGTCTGAATACAAGAAATATTCAGACGGCCTTGATGTTTACTGACCGCGCTTATTCAATGTTTATTCTTGCTTTCAGATGACCTCTTCGTTGCCAGCCAACACACCACCGAACCGGCGTACACCATCGCCGCGCCCTGCCAAAACGCCCAGCCCAGCGGCGCATGCAGCAGCAAAGCGGAAATCAGGGATGAAAAAATCGGAATAAAATACGACGCCCCGGCCAAAATTGCCATACTGCCTTGGCTAATGCCGATATTCCACGCTGCATAGCCCAAGCCGACCACAGCGCCCGCCGCCAGCGCATACAGCGCGGAAGCCGTACTCCAATGAATCGTATCCTGTCCGGCTAAAACATATTCCAGCCACAACAGTGCCGAAATCAGTACAAAGAAAAAGGGGCTGTACTAGATAACTAGATTTATTCAAAATCATTTAGAATAAATCCCATGAAAAAAAGTCGACTGAGCCCTTATAAGCAAAACAAG
>NZ_JALJYC010000023.1 GCF_024170405.1 Neisseria perflava
CGAGCTACTCGGCTCAAGATACCGTTTGAAATGCCCCTTTTAGGAGCTTTAAATATATAAGGCCGTCTGAAACGGGAGTGATTTCAGACGGCCTTCGATGCGCGGGGTCTCCTTATTTCAAATGCGCTTTAAAAAACGATTCAAATTTATCAAACGGAATCTTACCTGCCTGTTTGTCATACAAATCCACATGGGTCGCGCCTTTGACGATATACAGCTCTTTGTCTTTACTGCCCAAGGATTTGAACGCGTCTTCGCTGAAATAACGTGAATGGGCGTTTTCGCCGTGTACCAAGAGCGCGGGGGTGCGCATTTCGGAAGCGTATTGCAGAATCGGCATGTTAATCAAACTAAGCGCACCGGTATTTGCCCAAGAGCCGTTCGGATTAGAATTAACCGCACGCGGATGGAAGCCGCGTTGGGTAGTATAAAAATTAGAATATTCTTTCACAAATTGCGGCGTATCGGCGGTAAATTGCTCGGCACGCAGGTTGTTGGCCGGCAGTAAGTCGGCATAGCCGTTTTTAGAGGCTTCCCAACGGGCGTTGTTCATTTGCTGTTTCATTTGATAGCGGCCTTCTGCATCCACGCTGTCGTTATAGCCTTTGGCCATGACGCGGGTCATGTCGTACATGGTGCTGGTGGCAACGGCTTTAATGCGGGTATCGGAAACGGCTGCATTCAAAGCGAAACCGCCCCAGCCGCAGATACCGAGAATGCCGATTTTGTCGCGGTTGACATTGCTCAGACTGCCTAAATAATCCACAGCCGCGCTGAAGTCTTCAGTATTGATGTCGGGGCTGGCCTGATTGCGCGGTTCGCCGCCGCTCTCGCCGGTGTAAGACGGGTCAAAGGCGAGGGTCACAAAGCCGCGTTCAGCCAATTCCTGCGCATAAATGCCGCTCGACTGCTCTTTGACTGCACCAAACGGACCGGATACGGCAATGGCGGGCAGTTTGCCTTTGGCGCGTTTCGGGATATACAAATCACCGACCAGGGTAATGCCGTAACGGTTTTTAAACGCCACTTTCTGATGGCTCACTTTATTGCTTTGCGGGAAAATCTTATCCCATTCGCTGACCATAGACACAGGCAGGGTTGGGTTTTGCAAATGGGCTTGGGCATGGTTCACGGTTTGGCTTCCTTGTGTGGGGGCAGCGGCTGCGCTGAAAGACAGAGTGGCGGCAGTGGCAGCGGTTTTTAAAAAATTGCGGCGTTGCATGATGTTGATTCCTTGTAGAATGTTGAATAATGATTCGATGGAATGCATTGTAGGCCGTCTGAATTATTCCGTAAATTGAATATATCTGATTACTGTGTTCCGTATTTTGATATAATTAAACCGTTTTTCAGACGGCCTTTTGATATGAACAAACTCGAAGCCCTGCGCCTGTTTTGCGCCGCCGCCGAAAGCGGCAATTTCCGCCAAACCGCCCTGCATTTAGGCGTCTCGCCGCAAGCCGTTACCCGTGCGGTGGCATTTCTCGAACAAGAGTTTGGCGGGCTGCTGTTTGTGCGCAATACCCGCCATACCAGCATTACCCCGTTTGGGCAGGAAATCTATGCCGAAGCCCGCGCCGCGTTGAATCATACCGACGCGCTGTTCCAGCGTTTCAGTGAAAAAGAGCGTACGCGGGAAACCGGGCTGGTGCGCGTGGCCTTGCCCGAAGTGGATGATTTCGGCGTGTTGGAATATGTATTGGACGGATTGCGTGATTTTCCCGAGATTGTGTTGGACTGGCGCAGCGGCAATGCTTTGAGTAATACCGACCGTGAGCAGATTGACGTCGGTATCCGTGTCGGCCCTGCGCCGGACGGCGATTTCATCATCAAACCGTTGGCTGCGTTGCACCTGCAAACCGTCATGGCGCCCGCGTTGGCCGAAAAATTGGGCGAACCGGCCACATCCCACGATTTGCAGCAGCATTTTCCGTTGGTCGGTATGCTGAACATCAACAGCGGCAGATTATTTGAATACGATTATCCCGACGGCAGCTTTGCGCCCGAACAACCCGCTTTTATCACGCCCAATGCCGCCCAAGGATTACAGGCTGTATTGCAAGGGCGCGCCGTTGGGCAGTTTGCCGCATGGACGGTGGCGGAGCATATTCGGGCAGGCCGTCTGAAAACCGTATTGCCATCGCAAGAAATGACTTTGCACGACTGGCAACTCTATGTGTACCGCCCCGGCCGCCACCGCGATACGGCGCGGGTAAAACGGGTGTTTGATTTGCTGGCAGAGGCGGTGGAACAGAAGATTCGGGAATAAAAAATGCCGTCTGAAAATTCAAGATTTTCAGACGGCATTTATTTTTAGATAAGCAGCATTACCGCTTCGGATAAAACTTCACTTCGCTTTCCCCCTGCGGCAGCGCCAGCTGTTTTACCGCGTGGCCGTACACCGTTTCCAGCGTTACGGTCAGCGGCTCGCCCTGTGCAAAAAAATCATCCACAGCACGGCGGGCGGCGGCTTCGTCGCTGAACACGCATGCCTGCCATAAGCCCAGCGTATCCATGTCCTGCCAGAAAGTTTCTGCCTTGCGGTAACGCAATTCCAGTTTGGCGGTGTCCATTACCGGATCGTAAAAGCCGCTGTCGGCCAGCATATCGCCGAGGTCGTGCATATCCAATAAAGTCGGCGTTTGGCAGGTAATGTCGAGCGTATTCAGACGGCCTTTCAGCTCCGCCAGCGTGTCTATGCCGAAGTGGGTAAAAAACAATAAACCGTCGGTTTTCAAGGCCTGCGCCCAGTTACGGAATACTGCCGGCAAATCAGCCGCACCCATCAGCCCCAAGTTTGCCCACAACATATCCGCCCACGCTTCGGGCAGCGGGTCGGTCGGGCTTTGGCAGGTCTGCGGCAGGGTTTTGTGGGTCAGTTTCTGCCAAAAACCGGGCGTGCGTTCGGCTGCTGCGGCCTGCAAAAAATCGGGGCGCGCGTCGTATTCGGCAAACGCTGCCTGCGGATAACGCTCCGCCAGCAGGCGGCGGCTGATGTCGGCGTCGGCGGTGGCCAATAAAATCTGCTGCGGCACTTGGCGCACCAGTTGCAGGCGCTCGTCGGTGTGTTCGGCAAGATGGCGGTGGATGGGGAGGTCGGTCATGGTTGGTGCTTTGGGTAAAAGGGTTTCAGACGGCCTTGTGAATCTTGATCGGCTTCTGAGGGGAACATGATTTTGATCATGTACCGGTGGGCTGCATGGACTTCTTTTTGTCTTGCAGACGGATGGGAAACTCGGAAACAAACTGTTCCGGTGTCTAATTCGAATTTCCATAGATATTTATTGGCAAAACCCTCAAAAATTTTTTGGTTTTGAATGTTTTTGCCGTTATCCTGCTGTAAATATTTTCGGCGCGAAGCCACGCTTTTGCCACCACCTGCAAAAATGATTACATCAGGTTTTAAAATCTCAATCTGAGCCATCAGCAGTAAGCCAGAGATATGCTCTATTTGCTTAAAATAAGGAGATTTTCTAGGGGATTTTTTCTTATGGGCAAACGCATAAGTATTGGCCCATGCAAGGCCGTCTGAACCATATGCTTTGCTGATTTTGCGTATAAAATTGAAAAAAGAAAGTCCCTTACTGTTTCGGGGCTGCTCCTGTCGCTTGAGGAGGTAGCCTTGACTCCACTCCATGCCCTTTTGAATATATTCCGCTAAATTAAATTCAAAGACGTCAGTATCATTGTACCAACCTCTGGTTTCCCTCCCGACAACTAAAATTTTATATTTTGCGTGTTCATATGATTCGGGTACCCCTGCTAAAAATAATTTATCTAATCCATTTTGCTTATCTAAAGCAGTTTCCATCAAAAAATTTTGATGTTCTGGTGTATTCAAAATTTCATAATAACAGTCAAATAATCGTTGTTGTAAAGACATAAGTTTTCCTGTTTATTTTATGATGATACGAAATTAGAGATTATCCACAAACGCCGTCCACAAACGCACAAACTCTTCCGCATGGCTGAGAAACGGCGCGTGGGCGGCTTTGTCGAGAATATGCAGTTCGCTATCGGGCAGGTGGCGGTGCAGATATTCGCCCATGCGCGGCGGGGTGATGGCGTCTTTGTTGCCGTATATCAGCAAGACGGGGGCGCTTATGTCCGGCAGCAGGGAGCGGGCGTCGGCGCGTTCGGCCGCATCCAGCGCAGCTTGCAGGGCGGCCGGGGTGCCGAGGGCGGCAACATCGGGCAAAACGCAGTCTAAAATTTCGGCGGCGTTGGGCGTATGCAGTAACTGTAATTGTAGAAACTGTTTGATATACTTGGCATAATCTTTTTGGAATGCGCCTATCATCTTGCCCAATGCCGGTTGCGACAAGCCTTCGGGATAGCAGTCTGCCGCCAAAAATTTGGCAAAACCGGCGGTCAGGCACAGCGAAGCCACTTTGTTGGGGTGGCGGGCGGCCAGATACAGCGCCACCAAGCCGCCGAGCGACCAGCCGAGGATATGCGCCGGTTCGCTGATGTCGGCGGCGTAGCGGTCGGCAACGGCGGCAAGGTTGATGGGTGTGTCAAACGGTGCGCCGCCGTGTCCGGGCAGGTTGAGGGCGCGGCATGTCCAATCGGCGGGCAGGCGCGGTATCAGGTCGTCAAACACATGGCGGTTGGCCGCCCAGCCGTGTATCAGATAAACTTTTTTGGCAGCGTGTGGCATGGATATTCTCACTTTATGGCGTAAACTCAAGTCGATACGCGCCCGACAATGTGTATTATGCCACGATTCGGCGGCTGGCGTTTCAGACGGCCTGTGCGCGGGCTGCATGGACGATTTGGCGACGCACTTTACCGACGCGGCCAACTGCTGCCCTTTGTGTTTCCGCCGTGTGGCGGGCGGGGCGGTATGCGGGCAGTGCCAGCAGAAGCCGCCGCCGTTCAGACGGCTGTGGGCGTCGGCGTATTACGAAGCACCCGTCAGCAGTATGATTCATGAGTTCAAACACTTGGCCGATTTGAGTCTGTGCCGCCCATTGGCCGACATCATGATACGCCACGCGCCCGACTGGTTGGTGGCGGAACACATAGATTATGTGTTGCCCATGCCCTTGAGCAAGGCGCGGCGGCTGTATCGCGGCTTTAACCAAAGCGAAGAGCTGGCGGCGGTATTAGCGCGGCATTACGGCTGGACGGTGTTGCCGCGCGATACGCTGGTGCGCACGGACAAGCCGCCGCAAAGTACGCTCAAAAGTGACGAACGGCAGCGAAATGTGCGCAATATTTTCAAAATCAAAAGAACGCTGTCGCAGAATTGTAATATTTTGTTAATAGATGACGTATTCACCACCGGCGCGACACTGGGCGAATTGGCGCGAACCTTGAAAACATCAGGCGCGGCGCAGATTTTTTGCTGGACGCTGGCGCGTTCCCAATTGAAAAGTTAAGCCAAGATTTTTGACAGCCCGTGTCTGCTTGTGGCATTGTAACCGCTTAATAAGTGACTGATTTATATGTTTACTGTCGTTTTGTACCAACCGGAAATCCCGCCGAACACCGGCAACATCATCCGCCTCTGCGCCAATACCGGCGCGGATTTGCACTTGGTGAAGCCGCTCGGATTCCCGCTCGATTCCGCCAAAATGAAGCGTGCGGGCTTGGATTACCATGAGTTTGCCAAGGTTGCAGTACACGAAAATTTCGATGATTGTCTGAAGGCGTTGGCCGGACGGCGCATTTTTGCGCTGACCACCAAAGGCACGACCAGTCCCGACCAAGCTGAATTTCAGCCGGGCGATGTGTTTTTGTTCGGGCCGGAAACGCGCGGGCTGCCGTCTGAAATTCTCGACAGCCTGCCCGCAGCACAAAAGCTGCGCCTGCCCATGCTACCCGAAAGCCGCAGCATGAACCTGTCGAACACCGTTGCGGTCATGCTGTTTGAAGCGTGGCGGCAAAACGGTTACGCAGGCGGCGTGTAGGCCGTCTGAAAAATCAGTCTGAGAACTTGTTTTTACAAGTTCTGACAAGCGTATCCGCTTAATACCCGTTTGCCGTCTTTTCAGACGGCCTGTTTGTCGGATTGTCCGTCCTGAGGGTCTTAAGCCGATCCGCTTCGCGCCAAAACAGCGGCGCATTGCGTGATTAACTCAAGAATGGATCTCGTTTTGACTTTTAGCAAAAAGACCCTCTCTGCCGCACTGCTTGGCCTTGCCATCAGTGCCTTGTCTCTCAACACCGCATCCGCCGGCGGTAAAGTTTATAAAGTGGCGGGTAAAACCTACAAAACCATGCATGCCATGCCTGCCTCGTTTACCCAAACTGGCCGGGCTTCATGGTACGGCAATCAATTCCACGGCCGTAAAACCGCCAGCGGCGAGCGTTACAATATGCACGCCATGACCGCCGCCCACCGCACCCTGCCGCTGGGCAGCATGGTCAAAGTCACCAACACCCAAACCGGCAAAAGCGTCATCGTCAAAGTGAACGACCGCGGCCCGTTCCACGGTAACCGCGTGATGGACTTGTCCCGCGCCGCCGCTTCCCAGCTGGGTTTCGTCAACCAAGGTACGGCTCATGTGAAAATCGAGCCGGTCGGCGCGGCTAAATCTGCAGCGGCTGCCAAAAACATTTTTGTTGATTTGAAAAGTTTCGGTACCGAGCGCGAAGCGCAAGCCTATCTGAACCAAACCAGCCGCCATTTCGCCAATGCGAACATGAAGCCGGATTTATCGGTAGAAAAACGCAACTACGAATACACCGTCCGCATGGGTCCGTTTAGCGCGCAAAACCGCGCCGACGAAGCCGAAGCTGTGGCGCGTACCATGCCGCAAACCGCGATTTAAATATGTTTGTATTCAGACGGCCTGTTTATTTGAAAATAAACAGGCCGTTTTTGTTTGGCGGTATAAAGGCGTAAAATAAAGCCGTTCCTACCATTGAAAGGATGAATCCATGCTTTCCTTCAATATCTATGCCATGACTATGGCCGATTACCGTGCGTTGGCGGACAAGCTCGCCGCCGGCAGCATCAATCCGCTGGTGTTTCAAGACATTCTGGCGCAACACCGCGTGGTGTCCGGCTACGATTACGAAACCGCCGCCTACATCAACAGCCTGATTGAATCGGGTTGGGCGGTCGTACCCGTGCGCCTGAACGAGTACACGCAATGTTTGGGTGTGCAGTCCGGCTTGCTGGAATCCGTGCTAAACGAGCGAGTGGCCTTTATCGAAGCCAATCTGCTGCCCGATATCCGCCAAGTGAATAAAAGCCTACTGGCCAAAGCCGCCGAGCCGAACGAATGGACGGTGGTGCTGGTGGAAGAAAACTAAAAAGCCGTGATTTGAATTTTGTTACAATGGAGGCTGTCTGAAAAATCATGCATTTTCAGACGGCCTTGTTTACTTTTGGGAATCCCTATGATTAGCAGACTGACCGGCAAACTGGTTGAAAAAATCCCCCCGCAAATCGTGATTGATGTCGGCGGTGTGGGTTACGAAGTCGATGTCTCGATGCAGACCTTTTACAGCCTGCCCGCGCTGAATGAAAGCGTGCAGCTTTATACCCAGCTGGTAGTGCGCGAAGACGCGCATTTATTGTTTGGTTTCGCCACGGCCGCCGAACGCGCCACTTTCCGCCAGTTGGTCAAAGTCAGCGGCATAGGCGCGAAAACCGCGCTGGGTATTTTGTCGGCGATGAATGCCGACGAGCTGGCGCAGGCGGTAGCGGAAGAAGACATCAAACGCCTGTCGTCCGCGCCCGGTATCGGCAAAAAAACCGCCGAACGCATGGTATTGGAGCTGCGCGGCAAGCTGGTATCGGAAACCGTTTCAGACGGCCTGTTTGCTCCCGCGCTGCTGGCAGACGAAACTGACGACATTGTCAGCACGCTGTTGGCGCTAGGCTACAACGAACGCGAGGCGAGAGCGGCGGTGAAAGGGATTGCCAAGGGTACGGAAGTGGGCGAGGGCGTAAGGTTGGCGTTGAAGAATTTGTTGAAATAAGAATAAAGTGTTTTCTGCCTGCTGATTACCGATGGAAAAACCGCCTGCTTTTAAAGGCAGGCGGAACGTAAAGTTTTTTGTTTATGCTACTCCGTTATTGACTGAACAGCAGCACAAGCATTAAGATAGCCTTAATGACTGTACTGAGTTTCAGTCTGAAGCAGCCTTTAGAAGCGGTCTGTTTCATCTTGAAACCATCCTTTCTAGGGCTGGTTTCAAACAAAAAGCCCCGCTCCAATCGGGGCTTTTTGCTGTCAGCCCCAAATGCATTATAAATATGCAGATAAAATGAGACAAGATGATTGTTGCCGCCTGCGCAACAGAGTGTTCCCATTTGTGCGCTTTCTCTTCCCGGCCGCTTTCGGTACAATTCCCTTATCCTGAAAAATTCCCACAAAACAGCCCTTTTTTTCAGACGGCCCAGCCCGCTAATCAGGCCGTCTGAAAACAGGGCGTATGCTCAACACAATGATTAAAAAAATATTTTCCTGGTTCGAGTCGCGTATCGACCCTTACCCCGCCGCCGCCGCGCAAACGCCTGAAAAAGGGCTGTTCCGCTTTATTTGGAGCAGCATAGCGGGTGTGCGCAAATGGATTTTGATACTCGGCCTGATGACCGCGCTGACCGGCATTATGGAAGCGCTGCTGTTTCAATTTATGGGCAAGGTGGTCGATTGGCTCGGCCAATATACGCCGTCCACCCTGTTTGCCGAAAAAGGCTGGGCGCTGGCGGGCATGGCGGCGATGATGCTGTTTTCCGTGGTGTGGACGTTTTTCTCGTCCAACGTGCGCCTGCAAACCCTGCAGGGCGTGTTTCCCATGCGTCTGCGCTGGAACTTCCACCGCCTGATGTTGAACCAAAGCCTCGGTTTCTATCAAGACGAATTTGCCGGACGGGTGTCGGCCAAAGTCATGCAGACCGCGCTGGCCTTGCGCGATGCCGTGATGACCGTGGCCGATATGGTGGTGTATGTTTTGGTGTATTTCATCACTTCCGGCGTGATTTTGGTGGCGCTCGACGGCTGGCTGCTGCTGCCGTTTCTCGGCTGGATCGTCGGCTTCGCGTTGGTGATGAAGCTCTTGATTCCGAAACTGGGCAAAACCGCCGCCGCGCAAGCCGATGCGCGTTCGCTGATGACCGGCCGCATTACCGACGCCTATTCCAATATCGCCACCGTCAAACTCTTCTCCCACGGCGCGCGCGAAGCGGCCTACGCCAAGCAGTCGATGGAAGAGTTTATGGTCACGGTACACGCGCAAATGCGCTTGGCCACTTCGCTGCAAACGTGCAGCTTTATCGTCAATACCGCGCTGACCCTTTCTACCGCCGCGCTGGGCATTTGGCTGTGGCAACAGGGCAAAATCGAAGTCGGCGCCGTGGCTACGGCCACTGCGATGGCCTTGCGCGTCAACGGTTTGTCGCAATACATCATGTGGGAATCCGCCCGCCTGTTTGAAAATATCGGCACTGTCGGCGACGGCATGAGTACCCTTACCAAGCCGCACACCATTGTGGATAAACCGGGTGCGCTGCCGTTAAAGGTTAGCCGTGGCGAAATCAAATTCGACCATGTGGACTTCTCCTACGAAGCGGGCAAGCCGCTGCTCAACGGTTTCAACCTTACCATCAAACCCGGCGAAAAAGTCGGCCTGATCGGGCGCAGCGGTGCGGGCAAATCCACCATCGTCAACCTGCTGCTGCGTTTTTACGAGCCGCAAAGCGGCACGATTGCCATCGACGGGCAAAACGTCAACGACGTGACCCAAGAGAGCCTGCGCGCGCAAATCGGTTTGGTAACGCAAGACACCTCGCTGCTGCACCGCTCCGTGCGCGACAATATTGTGTACGGCCGCCCCGACGCCACCGACGAACAAATGTTCCAAGCCGCCGAACGCGCCGAAGCCGCCGACTTTATCTCCAACCTTTCCGACGCCAAAGGGCGGCGCGGCTACGACGCGCATGTGGGCGAACGCGGCGTGAAACTCTCCGGCGGCCAGCGCCAGCGTATCGCCATCGCCCGCGTTATGCTCAAAGACGCGCCGATTCTGCTGCTGGATGAAGCCACCAGCGCACTCGACTCCGAAGTCGAAGCCGCGATTCAGGAGAGCTTGGACAAAATGATGGAAGGCAAAACCGTGATTGCCATCGCCCACCGCCTCTCCACTATCGCCGCGATGGACAGATTGATTGTGCTCGACAAAGGCCGCATTGTGGAAGAAGGCAATCATGAAGAGCTGCTGGCGAAACACGGCCTGTATGCCAAATTATGGGCGCACCAGAGCGGCGGTTTCCTAAGCGAGCATGTGGATTGGGAACACGATTGATGGTTGAATGATTAATGCCGTCTGAAAATATAAGGTTTTCAGACGGCATTTTGGTTGGTGTGGTAGGGGTAAAACCCGCCCTACAATCCTCTCCCCAGATATGCTATCCTAAACCCTTTGATTATCCTGATAAAAGGCCGTCTGAAAATGTCCGCTTTGACTACCTTGTTCCGCACCACATTGGCTATGGCCGCCGCACTGACGCTGGCCGCCTGCCCCAGCAATACCACCACCACGCCGAAAACCCAACCGGCGGCCACCGCCAAACCCAAACCGCAGGCCGTTATCGGCTTGGCGCTCGGCGGAGGCGCGTCTAAAGGCTTTGCCCATATCGGTATCATCAAGGTATTGAAAGCCAACAATATTCCGGTAAAAGTGGTGACGGGTACGTCCGCCGGTTCGATTGTCGGCAGCCTGTACGCCTCCGGCATGTCGCCCGACCGTTTGGAGCTGGAAGCCGAAGTGTTGGGCAAAACCGATTTGGTGGATTTGACCCTGTCCACCAGCGGCTTTATCAAAGGCCAAGCCCTGCAAGACTATATCAACCGCAAAGTCGGCGGCAAACCGATACAGGCCTTTCCGCTGAAATTCGCCGCCGTTGCTACCGATTTTGCAAGCGGCAAAGCCGTGGCGTTTAACCGTGGCAATGCCGGACAAGCCGTGCGCGCCTCCGCCTCCATTCCCAACGTGTTCCAGCCTGCCGTTATCAGCGGCCGCAAATATGTGGACGGCGGCCTGTCGCAGCCCGTACCCGTCACCGCCGCCAAAGGGCAGGGCGCGAATTTCGTGATTGCGGTGGACATCTCTGCCAAACCGTCGAAAAACACCCAAGCCGGATTTTTTGCTTACCTCGACCAAACGCTCAACATCATGAGCACCTCTGCGCTGCAAAGCGAGCTGGCTAAAGCCGACGTGGTCATCAAACCGCAGGTTTTGGAACTGGGCGCCATCGGCGGTTTCGACCAGAAAGCGCGTGCCATCAAATTGGGCGAAGACGCGGCGCGTGCGGCATTGCCGGAGATTAAGCGCAAGCTGGCGGCGTATCGGTATTGATTGGATTGTTACATAGCAAGGCCGTCTGAAAAAACCGTTGTTTTCAGACGGCCTTTCTGTCTTATCATGGAAAAAAACACCCAAATCCCGTACAATACGCTCCTAAAAATCTGAAAGTAAAGCACAAGAAAATCATGGAAGCCGAACGCATTAACCAGTTAAACAACACGCTCAATGATTTGGAGCAGCGCAGCGCGGACATCCGCGTGTATATGGACTATCAGGGCAAGAAAGACCGCTTGGAAGAGGTTGTCGGCCTGTCGGAAGATCCCGAGTTGTGGAACGATCCCAAACGCGCCCAAGAAATCGGCAAAGAGCGCAAAATTTTGGAAGGCATTGTCGTTACGCTCGACAACATCGCCAGCGGTATTGAAGACAACCGCATGCTGATTGAAATGAGCGTGGAAGAGGGTGATGAAGAAGGTTTCGCCGCCGTAGAAGAAGACGTGGCTGGTTTGGAAAAACAGATGGCCGACCTCGAGTTCAAGCGTATGTTCAACCAGCCGGCCGACCCGAATAACTGCTTTATCGACATTACCGCCGGTGCGGGCGGTACGGAAGCGGAAGACTGGGCGGGCATGTTGTTCCGCATGTATTCGCGCTATGCCGAGCGCAAAGGTTTCAAACTCGAGATTCTGGAAGAAGACGACGGCGAAATCGCCGGTATCAACCGCGCCACCCTGCGTTTGGAGGGCGAATACGCCTACGGCCTGTTGCGTACCGAAACCGGCGTGCACCGCCTCGTGCGCTACTCGCCGTTTGATTCCAACAACAAACGCCATACCTCGTTTGCTTCCGTCTTCGTGTATCCCGAGGTGGACGACAGCATCGAAATAGAAATCAACCCCGCCGATTTGCGTATCGACACCTACCGCGCTTCCGGTGCGGGCGGCCAGCACATCAACAAAACCGATTCCGCCGTGCGCATTACCCACGAGCCAACGGGGATTGTGGTGCAGTGCCAAAACGACCGTTCGCAACACGCCAACAAAGCGGCGGCGATGGATATGCTCAAAGCCAAGCTGTACGAATTGGAAATGCGCAAGCGCAACGAGGAAAAACAGGCGCTGGAAGAGGGCAAATCCGATGTGGGTTGGGGCAGCCAAATCCGATCGTATGTACTCGATTCCTCGCGCATTAAAGATTTGCGTACCGGCCATGAAGTCGGCAACACCAAAGCGGTGCTCGACGGCGATTTGGACGGCTTTATCGAAGCCAGTCTGAAACAGGGCGTGTAATGGAATGGAAGGCCGTCTGAAAATATTTTCAGACGGCCTTTGTGTAAGGTGGGTTTTTAACCCGCCGTTTTATAAGCCTCTGCGACTGCCAAAATTGGAACATGATGAAAAAAATGCTGATAACCTTGTTTGCGATGGCGCTCGTCCTGTTCTCCGCTGCCGTTTATGCCATGTACCGCAGCGAGCAGGCCGCTTTGCGGCAAGCGGCGCAGAGCGTGCCGCAAAAAGCAGATGTCGCGCTGGTGTTGGGCAATGCCGTCAACCGGCGCGGCAAACCCAATCCCTGTTTAAAAAGCCGTGTCGAAACAGGCGTGTGGCTATACCGCGCAGGCTTGGCTGGCAAGCTGTTGATGTCGGGCGGCACCGACGGCGACGGTGCCAATGAAGCCGAAACCATGCGGGATATGGCGGTTAATCTCGGTATGCCGTCTGAAAACATCATCATCGAAAACCAGTCGGAAAGCACCTACGAAAACATCGCCTTCAGCGCACCGCTGTTGGCGGATACGGCCGATGTGATTATTGTCAGCGACGGTTTCCACCTTGCCCGCGCCCGCTGGCTGGCGGCGCGGCATTGGCAGGGTAAAACGGTGCAGACCTTCGCCTCCGGCAGTTGCGGCGATTCGGGATTGAATCACGGGCGCAAGCTGCTGCGCGAAGTATTGGCGTGGGGCAAAGCGCTGGTGTTGCACCGCTAAGGCTAATATCAAAAGGCCGTCTGAAACAGGAAACCTGATGTTTTCAGACGGCCTTTGCCGCGCAAATCATGTATAATTGCAAACAATTTTCCCTTATTCCGATGGGCGCCGCGCCTGTCGTTCCCTGTTTGATTCCCTTAGGAAACCGCCATGATTAATCCGATTGCCGCCCTGTCGCCTTTAGACGGCCGTTATGCCAAATCCGTTGAAGCCCTGCGCCCGATTTTCTCCGAATACGGCCTGATGAAAGCCCGTGTCAAAGTCGAGCTGGGTTGGCTCAAAGCCTTGGCCGCCGAGCCGAAAATCACCGAAGTGCCCGCATTCAGCGATTTTACCATCGCCGAAATCAACAAAGTGGCGGCCGAATTTTCTTTGGACGACGCGGCGGCGGTCAAAGCCATCGAAGCGACCACCAACCATGATGTAAAAGCCATTGAATACTGGCTCAAAGAGCGTTTTGCCGGAGTACCCGAAGTGGCGGCGGTGAGCGAATTTATCCATTTCGCCTGTACCAGCGAAGACATCAATAATTTGTCGCACGCCCTGATGTTGCAGGAAGCGCGTGAGCAGGTCTTGCTGCCGAAGCTGGCAGAAATCACCGCCAAGCTGACCGAAATGGCGCACGAATTGGCCGCCGTGCCGATGATGAGCCGCACCCACGGCCAACCGGCTACCCCGACCACAGTCGGCAAAGAAATCGCCAACGTCGTCACCCGTTTACAACGTCAGGCCAAGATTTTGGCGGCGCAGGAATTTTTGGGCAAAATCAACGGCGCCGTGGGTAACTACAACGCGCATATGGTGGCCTATCCCGACGTGGATTGGGAAACCCATTGCCGCAACTTCGTTGAAATCGGACTCGGCTTGACTTTCAACCCCTACACCATCCAAATCGAGCCGCACGACTACATGGCCGAATTTTTCCAAGCCGTCAGCCGCGTAAACACTATTCTGATCGACTTCAACCGTGACGTTTGGGGTTATATTTCATTGGGTTACTTCAAGCAAAAAGTCAAAGCGGGCGAAGTCGGCTCCTCCACCATGCCGCACAAGGTCAACCCGATTGACTTTGAAAACTCCGAAGGCAACTTGGGCATGGCTAATGCCGTCTTGGGTTTCCTGTCGGAAAAACTGCCCGTTTCCCGCTGGCAGCGCGACCTGACCGACAGCACCGTATTGCGCAACATGGGCGTGGGTATCGGCTATACCGTGTTGGGCTTCGCCGCCCACCTGCGCGGCCTGAACAAACTCGAACCCAATCCGGTAGCGATTACCGCCGATTTGGACGCCACTTGGGAACTTTTGGCCGAGCCGATTCAAACCGTCATGCGCCGCTACGGTGTCGCCAACCCGTATGAAAAACTGAAAGACCTCACACGCGGCAAAGACGGCATTACGCCCGAAGTATTGAAAGTGTTTATCGAATCGCTGGAAATTCCGAGCGAAGCCAAAGCGCAACTCTTGGCATTGACCCCAGCGCTGTATGTGGGCAAAGCCGAAGCGCTGGCCAAACGTATTTGATTCAAGCGCAGCGTGTGTAAATGACCGAGGCCGTCTGAAAGCAAAAG
Organism: Neisseria perflava; assembly: GCF_024170405.1. GTDB lineage: Bacteria > Pseudomonadota > Gammaproteobacteria > Burkholderiales > Neisseriaceae > Neisseria > Neisseria perflava_B. The sequence goes on from NZ_JALJYC010000023.1 coordinate 14,821, forward strand.
ATTGTTTTCAGACGGCCTTTTGCGTTTCCTGTAAAATAAGCGCTTTCCTGCTCGAAACCGATTGCCATGACCGACACCGCCCAAATCATCACCAGCTACGGCCGCCGCTACATCGTGCGCACCCCCGACGGCAAAACCTACGAAGCCTCCACGCGCAAAAAGCGCGTCGATTTTGCCTGCGGCGATTTTGTGCACATCAGCCCGATTAACGGCGAACAGGTCGTGATTGAAGACTACCTGCCGCGCCAAAGCCTGCTTTACCGCCAAGACGCATGGAAAACCAAGCTGATTGCGGCGAATGTCAGCCAGCTTTTAATCGTCACTGCCGCCGTACCCAGCCCGAGCGAAGCGCTGTTGCAACGCGCATTGCTGGCGGCGGAAGCGGCGGAGATACAGGCCGTAATTGTGTTAAACAAAGCCGATTTGCCCGAAACCGCCGCATGGCGCGAAAAGCTGGCGTTTTACGAAACGCTGGGCTATCGGGTGGTAGAAACCCGTGCGCTGGAAAACGCCGACGCGCTCAAACCGCTGCTGAGCGGCCACACCAATATCCTGCTGGGGCAAAGCGGCATGGGTAAATCCACCCTCACCAATGCGCTCTTGGGCAACCAAGCCGCCCGCACCGGCGATATTTCCACCGCCCTCGATTCGGGCAAACACACCACCACCCATGCCCAACTGTATGATTTGGATAGCGAAACCCAATTAATCGACTCTCCCGGCTTACAGGAATTCGGCCTGCACCATCTCGCTGCTACCGATTTGCTGCACTACTTCCCCGATTTGAAACACCTGTCGGGGCAGTGCCGTTTTCACAACTGCACCCACCGCGCCGAACCGAATTGCACCGTGAAAGCCGCCGCCGAAGCGGGCGAAGTGAAAAAAGAGCGGGTGGAATTTTTGCAGCGCATTACCGATGAATTGCTGCGTTAAGCCATACGTGATACCAAGCCGTCTGAATAACGCAATATCGGCGGGAAAACCGCCGCTTCAGGTTTCAGACGGCCTTTGCGTATTTAAAAATGCTACAATACCGCTTTGCCTTTGCGAAGAAATACCATGAAAAAAACCGCCGCTCCCAAATCCTTTGAAGAAGCCGTCAAACGCCTTGAAACCCTGACCCAAGCCATGCAAAGCAGCGATATGCCGCTGGAAGAGGCGCTAGCCGCCTATCAGGAGGGCAACGAGCTGGTGCAATACTGCCAAACCAAGCTGGCGGAAGTGGAACAAAAGCTGCAAGTGTTGGACGGCGGCGAATTGAAGGAGCTGAATCTTGAGCACGAATGATTTGAAGGCGTGGCAGACCAAAGCCCAAGCGCAGACCGAGCTGGTGTTGGCGCGTTTATTGCCGTCTGAAAAACAAATTCCCGAAAAATTGCACGAAGCCATGCGCTACGTGACCCTCGGCGGCGGCAAGCGTTTGCGTCCGCTGTTGGTGTTGGCCGCGTCCGAATTGGGCGAGGCCGATATTGCGGCGGTGGAGCAGGCAATGGGCGCGATTGAAATGGTGCACGTTTATTCGCTGGTGCACGACGACATGCCCGCGATGGACAACGACAGCCTGCGTCGTGGCAAGCCCACCTGCCATGTGCAATACGACGAAGCCACCGCGCTTTTGACCGGCGACGCGCTGCAAACGCAGGCGTTTGAAGTCTTGAGCCGCCCGACCGGATTGCCCGCCGCGCGCCAGTTGAAAATGTTGTCGGTATTGGCGCAAGCCGGCGGCAGCCTCGGCATGGCGGGCGGGCAGGCGATTGACTTGGCCAATGTTGGCCAAGCCATGACCCAAGCCGAATTGGAGCAGATGCACCGCTTGAAAACCGGCGCCCTTATCCGCGCCGCCGTGGTCTTAGGCACACTCGCCTGCCCCGATTTGGACGATGCCGCCATCGCCCGCCTCGACGACTACGCCGCCAAACTCGGCCTCGCGTTCCAAGTCATCGACGACGTACTCGACTGCGAAGCCGATACCGCCACGCTGGGCAAAACCGCCGGTAAAGACGCCGACAACGACAAACCGACCTATGTCAAACTCATGGGCTTGGAAGCCGCCCGCGCTTACGCCGAAACGCTGGTGGCCGACGCCGTGGCCTTGTTGCAGCTGTTTGGCGACAAAGCCGCTCATTTACGCGGACTGGCGGAGTTTGTTACGGCGCGGAAGAATTGAGTTACGCCAAAAAAGCGTAGGTTGGGATGAAATCCCAACGAATGACTATTTGTTCAAATATTGGGTTGACTATCCAACCTGCCGTTTTACCGTCAGCGTTCAGGCCGTCTGAAACCACATTCAGACGGCCTTGCTCAAACCGTGCTATAATCCGCCCCGCATACGGCTCAGACAGACAGTCGCCGCGCAGCGCGTAATGCCTGCGGGGAGGAAAGTCCGGGCTCCAAAGAGCAGAATGCCGGCTAACGGCCGGGCGCGGTAACGCGACGGAAAGTGGAGCAGAGAGCAGAACCGCCGATGGTTTCCTTCGGGGAACACAGGTAAGGGTGAAAAGGTGCGGTAAGAGCGCACCGTGCACTTGGTAACAAGGCGCAGCAGGCTAAACCCCATTCGGAGCAAGACCAAACAGAACGCATTGACGCGGCTCGCCGAGCGTTCGGGTAGGTTGCTGGAGCCTGTCAGCAATGGCAGGCCTAGAGGAATGACTGTCCGACGACAGAACCCGGCTTATCGTTTGAACCGTGTGCCCGAATAGAAAACAATGCCGTCTGAAAATCACTGATTTTCAGACGGCATTGTTTTATACGGATACGGTTAACCGTTTAAGCTGGCTACAAACTGATTTACCGCCGGTACTGCCAACACCGCCAACAGCAGCAGAATCACTTTTTCATAGCCGTTCAAGCGCAAGCTGCCGTGGTGTTTGTATTGCGAATAAAGATACAGCAACACGCCCGGCAGATACAGCAACACGGAAAACAGCAGGTATTCCGTGCCCGCCGCATACACAATCCACAGCGCGTACAGCGTGGCAATCAGGCCGATGAATTTGTATTTGAAAGACAAATTTTGCTCAAATGACAGTTTCAGCAGATATGCGCCAATCAGTAAATATGGCACTAAAATCATGGAGGTGGAAATCAAGAGCAGCGCTTCGTAGCTGTTGCCGGTCTGCCAAACCAAAAACAGACAGAGCTGCACCGTCAGCGTGGTAAACAGCAGCGAGCCGTGCGGCACTTCGTTTTTGTTCAGCTTGATAAACGAGGCGGGGAACGCGCCGTTTTTCGCGCCCATATGCGGGATTTCGGTGGCGTAGAGCGTCCAGCTCAAATAAGACGACACCACCGACACAATCAGACACACGCTAATCAATACCTTTCCCCAGCCGCCGACCATATACGCCAGCACGCCCGCCATTGACGGATTGGACATGGCGGCAATTTCCGAGCGCGGCAGAATGCCCTGCGCCAACAGCGTAATCGCCACATACAGCGCCAGCGTAATGGATGCGCCGATGACCGTGGCGCGGCCGACATCGGCGCGGCTTTTGGCGTGTTTGGATAACACCGCCGCGCCTTCAATACCGGTAAATACCCACAGCGTAATCAGCATGGTGTTTTTTACCTGGCTCAAAATGCCTGCGTCGGGGTTTTCCGGCGTAGCCAAACTCGCGCCCGTCCAGTCGCCCATAAACACATCGCTTTTGAAAAAATAAGCCGCCAAGCCGATAAACAAAACCAGCGGAAACACTTTGACAAACGTCGCCACCAAGTTCACGCCCGCCGCTTCTTTGATGCCGCGTGCCACCAGCCAGTAAATCAGCCAAGCCACTGCTGATTCGCCGAGAAAGGCGGCAAAAGTGTTGCCCTTACCGAAAATCACCGCGTCGGGCGTGTCGGTAAACGTGCCGACGGCTTCAAACGCCACCACCAGATAGCCGACAATGCCGATGGTGGTACACAGCCAATAGCCCCACGCGGAGAAAAAGCCCATCAGGTCGCCGAAACCGGCGCGGGCGTAGGTGTAAATGCCGCCGTCAAGCTCGGGGCGCAGGCGGGCGAGGCAGGCGAAGGAAATGCCGAGGAAGATAATGCCGACGCCGGTAATCAGCCAGCCGATAAGCAGGGCTTGCGAACCGGCCACCGCCGCCATGTTTTGCGGCAGGCTGAAAATGCCCGAGCCGATCATGGAGCTGATGACCAGCGCCGTCAGCGCGGCCAGCCCGATTTGGGATTTGGAAGACATAAAGTGTTCTCTTATTTTAAAAGGTGGGGAAGAAGAAAAAATCGGATTATAAAACAAAGGCCGTCTGAACATGCAGTTTCTATATATTCAGACGGCCTTTGCGGGTAAAAAGGGTTTGGGTGGAGGAGGGGAGGGTAGGTAGGCCGTCTGCAAAATATTGCACGACCGTTGACGTGTGTTTTATTCTGGAATAATATTCTAATACAATTATTATTTTGAATTAATACAAAATATGGGATGTAGCCATTTTCAGACGGCCTTGGCCGCTATGCCTATCGGGTTTTACAGGCATTCCTTTTCCCTATCGTGCGTTAAAAGCGTAAAATAGCGGAAATTTAAAAAACCGGCTGTGTGGTCGAAGCTGTTTTTCTTATGAAAACAACGGCTTCGCATACGGCTTTCACACCAACATCAGGAGTTTCACCAAAATGGATGTCGTCGATTTATCCCGCCTCCAGTTTGCCGTGACCGTTCTGTATCACTTCCTGTTTGTGCCCTTTACCTTGGGCATGTGCTGGATACTGGTGATTATGGAATCGGTTTATGTCATGACCGGCAAACAAATCTATAAGGACATGACCCAATTCTGGGGCAAACTGTTCGGTATCAACTTTGCGCTGGGCGTGACCACCGGCCTGACCATGGAGTTCCAATTCGGTACCAACTGGTCGTATTACTCGCAATATGTGGGCGATATTTTCGGTGCGCCGCTGGCGATTGAAGGTCTGTTAGCCTTCTTCTTGGAAGCCACGTTTGTCGGCCTGTTTTTCTTCGGCTGGAACAAACTCTCCCGCCGCCAACACTTGGTCGTCACCATTCTGACCGCTTTGGGTACCAACCTGTCGGCCTTGTGGATTCTCGTCGCCAACGGCTGGATGCAAGACCCGCTGGGGGCGTCGTTCAACTACGAAACCATGCGCATGGAAATGCACAGCTTTGCCGAAGTGGTGTTTAATCCGATTGCGCAAAACAAATTCGTGCATACCGTTTCCGCCGGTTATACCTGCGCCTCGGTGTTTGTGTTGGCGGTATCGAGCTGGTATATCTTGCGCAAGCAGGATATGGAATTTGCCAAAAAAAGTTTCCGCATTGCCGCCGCTTTCGGCTTGGCTTCGATTCTTTCTACGCTGGTGTTGGGTGACGAATCCGGTTACAGCGCCGGCGAAGCGCAACACATGAAATTGGCCGCCATTGAGGGAACATGGGAAACCGAACCCGCGCCTGCGCCGTTTAACGTGATTGCCTTCCCCAACCAAAAGGAAATGAAAAACGATTTTGCCATCGAGATTCCCTTTGTCGGCGGCATTATGAACACCCGTTCGTTTGACAAGCAAGTGCCGGGCATACGCGAATTGGTGGCGGAAAACCGCCAACGTATCGAGAGCGGCGCCAAAGCCGTGACTTCGTTGGAAGCGCTGCGCCAAAACCGCAACGACAAAGACGCGCTGGCCGTGTTTGAAGCGCACAAAGCCGATTTGGGCTTCGGCCTGCTGCTGGAAAAATACACGCCCGACGTAGGCAAAGCCACGCCGCAGATGATGGACCAGGCGGCTTTGGATACCGTCCCCGAAGTAGCGCCGCTGTTTTGGATTTTCCGCGTGATGGTCGGCTGCGGCGTGATTATGCTGGGCTTGTTTATTTGGGCGATGTGGTCTTCCGTGAAAAACAATTTCACCCAAAAACCGCTGCTGCTCAAAGCCGCGATTGTGTGCCTGCCGTTGCCGTGGATTGCGATTGAATCGGGTTGGTTTGTGGCCGAATACGGCCGCCAGCCGTGGACGATTTACGGCGTCTTGCCGACGCATGTTTCCGCTTCTACCTTGTCGGCTTCGTCTTTGTGGTGGTCGTTGAGCGGCTTTATCGCCCTCTATACCGTATTGCTGATTGTCGAAGTGTACCTGATGCAGAAATACGCGCGTCAGGGCCCGGGCAGTCTGGGTACCGGCCGTTATCAAAACGAATCCGCACACTAGGAGCGCAACATGGATTATGAATTTTTCAAAGTGATGTGGTGGCTGTTTATTGCCGTGCTGTTAATCGGCTTCGCCGTGATGGACGGTCACGACATGGGTATCGGCATGATGTTGCCGTTTGTGGGTAAAAACGACGTCGAGCGCCGTGTGATTGTTAATTCCATCGGCGCCCACTGGGAGGGCAATCAGGTTTGGCTGGTGGCCGGCGCCGGTTCGATTTTCGCCGCATGGCCGATGGTGTACGCCACCGCCTTTTCCGGCTTTTATTGGGCGATGTTGGCGGTATTGTGGGCGATGTTTTTCCGCCCCGTCGGTTTCAAATACCGCAGCATGGTATCCAACCCGACTTGGCGCAATACTTGGGACTGGGGCTTGTTTGTCGGCTCGTTTGTGCCCGCGCTGATTTTTGGCGTGGCCTTCGGCAACCTGCTTTTGGGTGTGCCGTTCCATTTCGACAACAACCTGTATTCCTACTACACCGGCTCGTTTTGGGCGCTGCTCAACCCGTTTGCCTTATTGTGCGGTCTGGTGTCTGTATTTATGATGTTGGCGCACGGCGGCCTGTATCTGGCGCACCGCACCGAAGGCGTGATTCGCGAGCGCTCGCTTAAAGTGATGACCGTAGCGGCTGTGATAACGCTGGTATTGTTTACCGCCGCCGGTTTTTGGGTGGCCGGTATCGACGGCTACCGCATTACCAGCGTGATTGATACCAACGGCTTCCCTGATGTCTTGGGCAAAACCGTGGAGCTGGCCAAAGGCGCGTGGTTGGATAATTTCCGTGCCGAACCTGCTTTGTGGGCAGTACCGGCAGCCGCCTACGTCGGCCTGCTGCTGGCGGTATGGATGGCGCGTATGGGCAAAACCTTTACCGCATTCTGGTTTTCCGCCATCGGTTTGGGCGGTATTGCGGCCACGGCGGGTGTGGCGATGTTCCCGTTTATCATGCCCTCCAGCAGCATGCCCGCTTCCAGCTTAACCGTCTGGGACGGCACTTCCAGCCACTTTACGCTGATTGTGATGACCTTTGTGGTATGCATCCTGCTGCCGATTATCGTGATTTACACCTCATGGGCATTCCGCGTCATGCGCGGCAAAGTGACCGCCGAGTATATCCGCGAAAACGACCATACGCTGTATTAAGCAGCCGCTAGGGTGGGTGCAACCCGCCTTACACAATCAGATTAAAACATTATTTTTCAGACGGCCTCTCCTGTTTCCAAAGCAAAGGCCGTCTGAAAACAAGGAGTCAACAATGTGGTATTTTGCATGGGTTTTGGGCTTGGGCTTTGCCGTTTTGCTCGCCGTCGTCAATGCGATGTGGGGCGAGTTTGAGGAAGAACGCGCCGCCAGCCTCAAGGCTAAGGCGCAACAGGCCGAGTCGTAAGATGAAACGGCAGATTCTGCCCCATAAAAAGCTGCTGGCGCAATGGGTGAAACCCGTGCGCCGGCGGCTGCAATTAAGCTGGCTGCTCGCATTCGCGGCAGCCGTTTTGTTTGTGGCGCAGTCTTACGCGCTCGCGCAGCTTTTCGGCGCATGGCTGCAACAAGGCTTTGCCCGCCAGCCTTTGGATATGAATCTTTTGGCGCACTGGCTGCCCGTGTTGCTGGGCTGCTGGCTGCTGCGCCCGCTGTTGAACCTGCTGCGCGACAATGTGGCGTTTGGCGCAGCCTTAAGCGTGAAACGCCAAGTGCGCCACAGTCTGTTAAACGGTTTGGCGCATTTGGGCGGCGGCCGCCACCGCTACGGCAGCGACGGCGAACTGAGCAGCCGCCTGACCGACCAAATTGATGCACTGGAAGGCTTTGTCAGCCGCTATTCGGTGCGGAAACTCACCGCCGTGACCACGCCGCTGTTGCTGCTCATTGCCGCCGCCACGCAGAGCCTGCTGGTGGCGGGGATTTTTGTGGTTACCTTTCCGCTGTTAGTCGTGTTTATGATTGTCATCGGCCACCTCACCGCCCGCCAAAGCGCGGCGCAGCTGGGCGCATTGGCGCAGTTGAGCGGGCGTTTTCTCGATTGGGTGCGCGGTATGCCCACCCTGCAACGCCTGCAGGCCGACACGCTGGCGGCGGACGACATCGGCCGCAGTGCCGAGCAATACCGCCGCCGCACCATGAAGGTGTTGCACATCGCCTTTCTTAACAATGCCGTATTGGAGCTGATGGCTTCGGTATCCATCGCGCTGGTGGCGGTGTACCTCGGTTTCGGGCTGCTCGGCATTCTTCCGTGGGCAAAAAACACCATCCCCGTCGATTTTACCGCCGCGCTGTTCTTGCTGCTGCTCGCGCCTGAGTTTTACGCGCCTATGCGCCAGCTCGGGGCGGATTACCACGCCAAAGCGCAGGCTGAAGGCGCGGCGGAACAGCTCTTGCCCTTGTGGAACGCCATCGCCGAAGCCCAAGCAAGGCCGTCTGAAAAAACTACGTTTTTACAAATAGATAGTCATACGCCGCCTGCGATTTCGATGAGCAATATCTGTATTCGCGGAGAACAAGGGCGTATGCGCGTCAGCGGTTTTTCCGCCGACATCGCCGCCGCCACGCGGGTGGCGCTGGCGGGGCAGAGCGGCAGCGGCAAATCCAGCCTGTTGCAGATGCTGTTGGGCTTTGCCGCCTATGAAGGCCGTCTGAAAATTGACGATACCGATTTTGTCGCGCTGGATAAAACCGCATGGCAGCAGCAGGTCGGCTATCTAGCGCAAAGCGCGGCGTTTCTGCCTGCCACGATTGCGGAAAACCTGCGTTTGGCCAAAGCCGACGCAAGCGATGCGGAATTGACGGAAGTGTTGCAGGCGGTGGAACTGTGGCCACTGGTGTCGCGTCTGCCGCAAGGCCTCGACACGCCCTTGGGCGAACACGGGCGCGGCTTGTCGGGCGGACAGCTGCAACGGCTGGCCGTGGCGCAGCTTTTATTGCGCCCTGCCGGACTGTGGCTGCTGGACGAACCGGCCGAACACCTCGACCCCGACACCGCCGCGCGTCTGAACGCCTTATTGGAAAGCCTCAGCCGGGGCAAAACCGTGATTTGGGTCAGCCACCATGCCGACGAGCTGCCGTGGCTGGATAAAGTCATTGTCATGCCGTCCGCAACACAGGGAGCGCACTATGCCGTCTGAAAAACATCAAGCGGATAAACCGATTGCCCTGCGCGATTTGCTGCGCCGCCACACCGATATGTGGCTGATCAGCGGCTTGCTGGGCGTGGCCGCCTGTACCGCCGCCGTCTGCCTGCTGATGGTGTCGGGCTGGTTTCTTGCCGCCTCCGCGCTGGCGGGGCTGGTCGCCCTCGGCAGCCACCGCTTCAACTACATGCTGCCCGCCGCCGTTATCCGGATGCTGGCGATTATCCGCACCGCCGCACGTTACGGCGAATTGTCCGTATCACACCATACCGTGTTCGGCCTGTTGAAAAACCTGCGCGTCAGCGTGTTTACCTGCTTGGCGGCGCAGCCCTTGCAGCCGTGGCGCGGTGCAGATTCCGCCCGCCAAATGCACCGCCTCGTCAGCGACATCGACACCCTAGACGAATTTCCGCTGCGCGTAGTTGCGCCTTGGTTGCAGGCCGCTTGTTTGAGCGTATTGCTGGCCGCCGTTATCAGCATTGCCTTGCCCTCGGGCGGCGTGTGGGTCGGGCTGCTGTTGCTCGGCGTGTTGCTGCTGCCGCTGGCGGCGCTGCGCTTGGGACAACGCGACGCGCTGTGCCAAAGCGAAATCGGTGAACAGCGCCGCCGCGCCCTGCTGCACCCCTTGCGTATGCTGACGCGGCTGGTGTTGTGGCGGCAGTGGACGGCGCAGCAGCAGCCCTGTTTGCAGGCCGACGACGCGCTCACCGCCGTGGCGCAGCGTATCCGCCGTACTGCCAACATCTTAAGCCTTCTGGCGCAATGGTGGTTTGCCGCCGTGTGCGCCGCGCTGTTGTGGCTCGGCGCCGCCGCCCTGCAACAGGGGCAGACAGACGTGCCGTGGCTGCTGGCGCTGCTGCTGGGCGTATTCGGTTTGCAGGAATACGTTTTGCCGCTGTGCAGCAATTTCAGCGCCTACGGCTTCAGCCGCGCCGCGCAAATGCGGATTAACGCCTTAATCAATGTTCCTCCCGCCGTTTCAGACGGCCTACCGCTGCCGCAAGGCCGTCTGAAACTGAGTGCGCAACACCTGTCCGCCCGACTGCCCGATGCCCTTATCGGCCCGCGTGTCGTGTCTTTTGACATAGCCAGCGGCACACCCTGCTGGATTATGGGTGCTTCCGGCTGCGGCAAATCCACGCTGCTGTCGGTATTGGCGCAGGAACTGCCGCCGCTTGCGGGCAGCCTGACCCTCAACGGCGCCGACAGCCGCGATTTCGACTGGCGCGGGCAAATCGGCTATCTCTCACAATACGCGGACATCTTCGCGCAAACGCTGGCGCAAAACCTGCGCTTGGGTAAACCCGACGCAACCGACAGCGAACTGACCGCCGCGCTGGAAAAAGTCGCCCTGCAAGACTGGCTGGCGCAGCTGCCGCAAGGTTTGGACACCCCGTTGGGCGAATACGGCGCGGCCGTGTCGGGCGGACAAGCCCGCCGTATCGCCCTCGCGCGCCTGCTGCTCACCCCCAAACGCCTGCTGCTCTTAGACGAACCCTTCGCCGGACTCGACAGCGCCAGCCGCCACACTGTCTGGCAGGCCGTGCGCGACCACCAGCGCGACGGCTTGCTGGTGGTGGTCAGCCATCAGATGTGGGAAGAGATAGAAGCGGCAGACCTTTGCCGCGTAGTATTGCCGGAGGCGGATTATTCGGTATAGTTTTTTAAAAACAATGATATGATGGTATGGGAAACATAAAAGGCCGTCTGAGAAACAGAAATTTATTCTGTTTCTCAGACGGCCTTTGGGTCGTTAAATACGGAAAATATCAGCCAATTTTCCTAATAGCGACGGCAGGTGGACTTGGGATTCGGATTTGACCGCACTGCTGCATTTCGGGCAGTGTTTCTGTTGGCGTATATCACCGGCATGGATGACATCGGAAACCTGATTCCAACTGCTTTTCCAGCCGCATTTCGGGCAGCAGATACGGATGTAAAAAGGGAACATGGCTATAATCCGAGCTCTTTTTCAAACTGTTCGCGCAGATGTTGCAATTCCCATTCATGCTGCTGGCGCAAAATAGCCACGTTTAATACGGCAGGCATGGTTACGCGGTAGGCTGGGTCTGCGAGGTCAACAGCCGTCCATACGGTGGTAATCGCCCAGCCAATCGGCCCGGTTAAGATGGACAAAGAACGGGTTAACGCTGCATTACCGGCAAAAGCGAGGCCGCGACCAATCAGAAACCTCAAAGTGGCATTGGCAACCATCAGGCTGAGTTTGTAGGATTGGAAACCGCCTGCTTTAAAAGCTGTCATCAAAATCGCCAACAATGCATCTTTGGATAAGTTGGCTGTTGCCGCAATCCCTGCTTCTTTTGCCAATGCAGCCAAATCCTCCGCTGACATTTTTTCGGCAGAATCTTCCAATACCTTCATCAATAATGCCTGTTCGATTTTGGCAACAGGGCTTTTTTTGTTGTAATTGACTTTGAATTTGTCGGCAACATCGGTTAATACTTCCCGATACAGCACGCCTTTACCGAATCTGGCTAAAGTAGCAAAGGTATTGCCGCCGAATGTTTGGATTTCTGCCGCAATCTCGCGCCAATACATTGAATGATTAGGATAAAAGCGTTTATAGTTGTCATTGCCGCTTAATTCTTCTGTGTAACGCTTGTTGCCGTCTTTGTCGTAAATCAGGCATTGCACCAAGCCGTCCAAATCGCGGGCTTTCAGGTCTTTCAAGAAGACCAAATCGGCATCATCACGGTAAGCCATTGTCGAATCCTTTCTTTTATTTTTTACTAAAAATACTGAATAATGTTTTCGCAACGGTTTTTACATTTTCCGGTGTAATCATTTCTTTTGCCGCTTCTTTGACGGCATTTAGTGCCATGTCGGCCAAATCAGAAAGCGTGCTTTTTATGGTGTTCCAAAAAGAATCTTCAACCGTTTCTTCAATTTTTTTGCTGTAATCTTCTTTCCCATCATTGCTGGAGAAATTCTGCTTATCGTCATTAACATCGCTCATAAACACAAAGCGTTTTTTCTCGGGTAATTGTTCGAGAATATGGCTGAGCAGTTTTTCCAGATTGTAAGGGTGCTGTTCTTCATCACCGTCTTTGTAACCGGCGGCGTAGTAAATCGGCTCGACATCCAAGCCGGTATCGGCTTTAATCCGTTCTCGGGTAGATTGGACTTTTTCTTCCAAAAAGTCAGTTAATGCTTGTTCCGGTTGGTTGGTTTCATGATTCCAATGGCGGCCTTTCATGGCCAAATCTGCCTGATTGATACCGACCAGCAGACGTTGTTTGCCTGTTTCTCCCAAATTCGGGTACACAACATCCTTGATAATGGTATAAGCCGAGCTGTAATCGCGACTACTGCCGTCAATAATCAGTAAGACCAAATCAATCAGCGCCAAGCCATTTTTGTCTTTTTCATTCAACTTTTGAACGATCGCTTCTTTATAGCGCTTATCGTTTTCTTCGGAATCACCAAATCTGGGTGTATCCCAAATCACGATATGATCGAACTCAAAAGATTCCAGTTGGGAGGTTTCCGGCTTGGTGCCTTGACCAACTTTTGCCGTATCCATATCAAACAACGCATTAATGGTTGAGCTTTTGCCTACGCCTGTACCGCCAACCAACAACACGTTGATTTTGGTATTGCGTATAGCGGCTGTTAATTTTTCCAACTGCTCTTTATTCAAATGTTTCAGCATTTCTTGGATTCTGCTATTGCTATTCATGTCAAACTCCTGAAAAGTTAACGGCGTTGCCGTATAAGTGGTAAAAGTAAATGTCATCAAATTGCTATTGGCTTGTCGTGGAACGGTGCGACTGCCGCCATTTGCGCCATTTCAAAAAATCTTGCCATTCTTCATCCGAGACAATATCGATTTCCTGCCCGTCTTCGGTGCGGACGGTTTGCATATTCTCATCGGCGGCTTTGGTACTTGGCCTATGCACCGTATTGCCGCGCACTGCCCGTTCTTGTTCGAGAAAGGCATAAAACTCTTCGGGCGTGTAACGCTTTTCTTTGGCGGTAATGGTGTAGTGTTTGGTAAACCATTTGTAGATGAGATACCAAAGGGCAATGCCGAGTAGGATTTGCAGCATGGTGGTTTCCTTGTTCGAAAGGGCATAAGGTCATTTCGGGTACGGGTTGCGCGGATATGTCGCACTACGGGTGCGGTTGTGTAAATTTTTGTTTGTTGCGTTTTGCTTATGCCTGTGGTTTATTTTAGCTTAAATTAAGAAATATTTGCCTATTTATAAGAAATTTATTCTCTTTTTATTGCCGTCTGAATGTCTGATAGTTGCTGCTTAGGAGCGGATATGACTTTGAAAGCACAGCAGGCTGTTGAAAAGGCCATCGGGCAGGCGATTATGAAGCACCGGAAGGCGGTGGGCATGACGCAGGCGCAGTTGGCGGAGCGTTTGGATTTGAGCAATGATGCGGTGTCACGCTTGGAGCGGGGCAATATCGGGCTGTCGGTGGTACGTTTGCTGGAGTTGGCGGAAATTTTCGGCTGCGATGCGGCGGATTTGTTGAATGACGGCAGCCGCAGGGTGCGCGATCAGGCGGGGCAGGTGCTGAATCTGTTGGAAAAGTTGGATGAAGGGGAGCGTGTCGGACTACTGCGGATTCTGGAGCAGATGGTGGCGTGGAAAACCGAATAAAACGGATGTTTGGAAAGGCCGTCTGAAAGCAGAAAACCGCATCTGTTTCAGACGGCCTTTTGCTGCACTTGAATATAATTTGTCATTACATCATAATGGCAACATAATGATTTTTTGAAAGGTAGGGCAATGGGTTATTCAAATTTCAATATGCGGCTGGACGACAAGTTGCGCGCCCGTGCTTATCCTGTATTGGCGCAATACGGCCTTACGCCCAGTCAGGCGGTCAGGATGTTTTTCAACCAAATCGGGGGAACCGGCAAAGTGCCGCTGTCGTTTGACTGGGCGGCCGACACGCTGGGTGCGAACGGTGAAAAAATGTTGCGTGAAAGCATCGCTGATTTTGAAAACGGCGATTACAGCAGTCATGCCGATTTGGAGGCGCTGAATCAGGCGATGGCGGAGATTGGCCGTGACTAAGCGCAGATTTGAGATGAGCAATGCGTTTAAGCGTGATTTGAAAAAGCATTACTTGTCGTTAATCGGCGAAGCATGGACAGAGGTGTCGGTATGTTTGCTGTACGCCCGTCTGATACCCGAAAAATACAGAGACCATCCATTGACCGGCAATTTCAGCGGTTTCCGAGACTGCCGCATCAAGCCCGATTTGGTGCTGGTTTACCGCTTGTCAGACGAAGCGGTGGAGTTACACCGGCTGGGAACGCATTCCGATTTGTTTTAAAAATGGACAAGGCCGTCTGAAAACGCCGCAGATTGCGCGTTTTCAGACGGCCTTGTTTTGATTGGCGGCTATTGTTTTTAACGGCAGGCAAAACTTTCCGCTTTATCCTTATCCCCGCCGACATAGGTTGCCACTTTCGGATAGGCGCACAGCGGCATGCTGCGGTTGGCGAAGGCTTTGCCTTGGGCAAGCATGACTTCTGGCGCTTTACCGTTATCGTGCCATTGCTCCAGCGCGGTGAGCGGGTCGAAGTCGTCAAAGGCTTGGCCGCCGCCGCAGTGGGTCATGCCAGGTACCATAAACATGCGGCTGAACGATTGCGCGTCGGGCGTGTCGCGCTGCATGCTGACAAACCAGTCGCGCTGGTCTTTGGCGGAAAACACGGGGTCGGAAATGCCGGTGACGATGATGAATTTGCCGCCGTTCGCTTTAAATGCGCTCATGTCGGTGGCGGTGGCGTCGTTGATTTTGCCGGTGGCGTAGGTTTTCGGCGTGTCGGTGTCGAAATTGAATTTGCTCAAGTCAAAATCGGGCACGGGCGGGCTCATGAAATACCATTTGAGTGAACCGGCGCCGAGCGTGATGTTGCGCGCGTCGGGTTCGGCGGTTTGCGAAGTGCCTAATTTCCATTTGCGCCAGCCGTCGGCATTAATCCCGCTGTCGTAGAACCAGCCGCTGTAAATGGGTTCGCCTTTGCTGTTTTTGGCGCCGTCGAACACGGCTTTGAGCGCGGCGGTTTTGGTTTTGGACAAGCCGGCCATTTCGGGTTGGAAGTCGCAGCTTTCCCACGCGTTGATGATGCCGTCTTTCAGGCCGTCTTTGGCGTCGCAGCGGTTGAGTACGGCTTGGCTGACTTTGTCCAAATCGGCTTGGGTGAAGGCGTTGGCAAGGATTTTATGGCCGTCTGAATTTTTCGGCGCGGCTTTGAGCAGATGGTGGGTGTCCCACACTTCGGCGATGGCGGCGCGGGAGAGGCGGAAGCCGGGGTTGGCGGCAATCACACCGTCAAATTCGTTGGGATAACGCTGGGCGGCAATCATGGCCTCACGCCCGCCGTTGGAGCAGCCCATGAAATAGCTGTGCTGCGGCGCGGCTTGGTACATTTTTTGAATCAGCTGCTTGGCCACGGCGGTGACTTTGCCGGTGGATTGGTAGGCAAAATCCAAACGCGCTTGCGGGTCGGTGCCGAAATTGGGGGTTGGGTTGGGGTGGCCGCCGTCCATGCTGACCACGGCGTAGCCGCGCTCCAGCGCGGGGGTGGCGGTGGAGGAACGCACGGGAATGCTGCCCAGCGCGGGGGCGACAAAGCCGTCCACACCGCCGCCGCCTTGGAACAGGAATTTGTTGTTCCATTGCGCGGGCAGGCGCATTTGGAATTTGGTGCCGTAGTGCTGGCCGTCCACGCCCGTGCGCGCGCCGATTTCGCCTTCGACGATACAGTGCGCACCGGCTTTGCTGGCGGTGGTGGCGCCGCCGGTCAGCGAGGACATTTTGTCTGCATCGACATTGCCGTCGGCCGACCATTCGGCTTTGGTGATTCGGGTGTCGGCGATTTGGGCGTTTTTGAGGGCGGTGCATTGTTTGGCGGCGGCAGAGTCGGCGGCGTTTTGCGGCGGCTCGGCGTGGCTGCAGGCGGTGGCGGCGAAGGCGGCAGATAGGGCGAGAATGAGTTTGCGGTTCATCAAAGATTCCTTTCGGGATAAAAAAGGGAGGCGAGGCGGATAGGCCGTCTGAAAATGGAAAGTAGCGTTTCAGACGGCCTTATCCTAATCATAAGCGGTTGTTGGTAATCAGGTTTTTATACGCATAAAAACTTTGCTTCGGAATGCGCGCCTGGGTGTCGTAGTCCACATAAATCATGCCGAAGCGCACTTCGTAGCCGCGTTGCCATTCGAGGTTGTCGTGGCTCGACCAGACATGGTAGCCCTGCACGTTGGCTCCTTCTTGCCGCGCCTGCAAAAGGGCAGCGGCATGGTTTTCGATGTAGCGGCAGCGTCCGGCGTCGTTGATTTTACCGTCCACCAAAACATCTTCGCCGACAAAGCCCGCGCCATTTTCGGTGATGTATATCAGCGGGTTGCCGTAGTCGTTTTTAATCCGCATAAGGAGGTTATAGAAGCAGTCGGGGCGCACCGGGCCGTTCATGGTCATTTCGCCGTCTTTGTCAAACAGGGTCGGCGCGTAGTCTTCGCCGCTGCCGTCGTGACGGATGTAAAACGGCGCGTAGTAGTTAATCCCCAAAAAGCCGAACTGCGCCGCGCCGATAGCGGCGGCATCGCCTTCCTGAATGCCCGCGTCGCCGCCGGTGGCCGCCAGCAAATCGAGCAGGTCTTGCGGATACTGCCCTTTGTACATGGCGTCGAGATACCAGCGGTTGAGCAGCGCATCCACCCATTGCGCGTTTTTGATGTCCAGCTCGCTGCCGTTTTCCACGGCTTCCACCGGTGAAAACGGCACGGCCACGCCGCACACGCCCGCATAGCCGCCTTCGCGGAAAATGCGTTGTGCTTCGGCACAGGCGAGCAGGATGTGGTTGATGGTTTTCAAGCGTTCGGCCAGGCGACTTTGGCTGCACAAGAGCGCGTTTAATACACCGAGGTCTTCGCCGTTGACAAAGGCTTCATGCGCCTCGCGGAAGGCCATGTCCACCGTCGGCTCGTTAATCAAAACAAACACTTCGCACAAATCGGCAAAATTTTTAAACACCACCTCGGCATAGCGGGCGAACCATTTGACCGAATCGCGGTTGAGCCAGCCGCCGCCGGCCGCCAGCGCAGCGGGGTAGTCCCAATGGTAGAGGGTAATCATCGGCTGAATGCCGTGGTCGATGAGGTCTTCGATAAAGCGGCGGTAATGCGCCACGCCGTCGGGATTGACCGGGCCGATACCGTCGGGAATGATGCGCGTCCACGAAATCGAAAAGCGGTAGCTGTTAATCCCTGCCTGCTGCATGAGTTTGAGGTCGGCCAAATACTGCTTGCGGTCGTAAAAATTAATCGCCACGCGTGCGGACACGCCGATACCGCCGTAGTAGTCACGCTCCAAATAATCGTCCCACACGCAGCGTCCGCGTCCGTCGTCGCTTGTATGCCCTTCCACCTGATAGGCGGCGGAAGACATACCCCAGAGAAATCCGTTTTGTCCGAACATCGCTTATTCCTTTCTCAAGCTGTGCTATGGCACATGATAATCCAAATGCTTTATGGTTTTGCACCCAATGCGACAGCGTTTGCGTTAACACAAAGGCAAAGGCCGTCTGAAAAACCCTCAATGGTTTTCAGACGGCCTTTGCCATTATTTCAATTTTTCTGACAATACGGCGATATGTTCCGGCCCTATACCGCAGCAGCCGCCGACAATGCTTGCGCCTGCGTCGCGCCATTCTTGCGCCCAGTGCAGGTAGTTGGGCGGGGTGGTGTCTTGGCGGATTTCGTCGAGGCCGTCGTTGGCGGCGTTCATCTCTTCGGCTACCGGTTCAAAGGCATTGGCGTACACGCCTATCAGGATATCTTTGTTTTGTTTGCTAAAAACATCATGGGCGGTTTGCACGGCAGCCAGCATGACTTCGGGGCGGCTGCAGTTGAACAGCAGCGCTTGTGCGCCCAAATCTGCTACTGTTTGCGCAGCTTCGGCCACGCTTTCGCCCGAACGCAATACGGGGCGGTCGTGCTCATGCGTGTCTTCCAGCGTAAATGACACCCAAAACGGCTTGCCGTCGGCGGGCAGGCGGCTTTGCCAGAATCGGGCTTCGGCGATGCTGCTTTGCGTTTCTGCCAGCCAAATATCGGCATACGGCGCCAAACCGCGCAGCAGCGGATCGGCAAGGGCGGGCGCGGCTTCTGCGTCA
The DNA here is from genome assembly GCF_024170405.1 of Neisseria perflava. Taxonomy (GTDB): domain Bacteria; phylum Pseudomonadota; class Gammaproteobacteria; order Burkholderiales; family Neisseriaceae; genus Neisseria; species Neisseria perflava_B. The sequence continues at coordinate 33,274 of NZ_JALJYC010000023.1, forward strand.
AACAAATCGGGGCGGTAAGAGCCGAAGAGCGGCGGCAGCGAGGCGGCCACTTTGACCGCTTTGCCGCTTTGTTCCACCGCTTCCCTTGCCAAACGTCCGGCCGTAGCAGCCAGCGTTTCGGCCTCTTGCCAAAAGCGTTCGCCGATATGGAAGGGCACGACGGCGTAGCTGTTGGCGGTAATCACTTGCACACCGGCGCGGATATAATCCGAATGGGTATCGCGCACGGCTGCGGGGGCTTCGGTCAGCGCCAGCGCCGACCACTCGGGTTGGCGGAAGGGTGCGCCGCGACGGTGCAGCTCGCGGCCCATGCCGCCGTCAAGGATGATGGGGGAGGGGGGAGGCATAGGGGTTTCCTTGTATCGTAAAATGAAATATGAGGCCGTCTGAAAAAAATCATTTTTCAGACGGCCTGATGTTTATTTCGCTTTCGCGGTGTCGCCGTCTTCCGGCACTTTTTTCTGCCACGGCAGGGAGTCAAAGCGGATGGTGTATTTCAACTCGCCGCCGGAAGATTCGGTGCCGATACGCGCCACGGCTTGGATGGCGTGGGTCAGTTGGTACACCAGTTTGGCCGACTGCTCGGCGCTGGTCATGCCGAATTCGTAGCCGAGGTACAGCTCGTTGGTGAGCTGTTTACCCACGGTCAAGACCTGCTCGGCGGGGTTGAGTTCGCCGGTTTGGGTGTCGCGGGTCTGGCGGCTGGTAAAGCCGAGGTCGTCCACCAGGCCGATACGGTCGTTGAGCTGACCGACCAAGAGGGCGCTGGCGGCGGAGGACAGGGCGGCATTGTCGCTGTCGCTGCCGCTGCTGGTGCGGTTGAGCACCAGCCACGACAGTTTGTCTTTATCGCTCATGGCCTCGTCAGCCACCAGATTGACACGCGGATTGCTCAGGTTGCCCAATACTTCCACCCCCGCGCCGACAGACGACAGGCGGCGCACGGCGCGGATGTTGAGATTGGGGTCGGACAGCGGACCGACGAAGGAAATCGTGCCTTTGGTAATGTCCAAATCCTGCCCGTAGGCTTTGTAACGGCCGCGCACCACATGAATCGTGCCGATACCCTGCACGCTCTTGCCCGGGCGGGCGGTGAGCTTGAGCTTGCCGCCGAGGGTCACGTTGAGGCCGGCGCCGATAAAGCGCACGTTGTTGTTCAAATCCAAATCCAAATCCATGTAGATGGGTGTGGCGGCGCTTTGGGTTTTTTTGGTGTCGCCCAAGACGACCACGTCGTCATCCAGCGTCGGCATGGAGGCGGCCTGCATACCGAACATGCCGAAATCGGCTTTCAAAGCGCCGTTGAGTGCCACGCCTTTGGCGGGGCTGTATTGCACGCGGGCTTTGCCGCTCAGTTGCAGACGGCGGTTGGGGCGGGAGAGGGTGCGGTATTTGTCGAACACGATGTTGAAATCCACATCCGGCTCGGCACCGGCCAGTGACACGCCGCCGGTCAGCTCGACCGTGCCGCCACGGTGGAACTTGAGGCTGTCGATGACCCAACGCTGGCCTTGCAGGTGCGAGCGCAACACGCCGTTGTCGAGAATCAGCCCCTGTGTCTGGTTGCGGTAATAGAGGTTATTGCCGTTGAGCGTGCCGCCCAGTTGCGGATCATTCAGACGGCCTGCCAGCGTAATCGCGCCGGTGACGTTGCCTTTGAGGGTTTGGCCGACGGGCATGAAGTTGCGAAATACTTCCAAATCCGACACGTTCAGGTTAATCCGCCCGCCCAGCGGCGCGTTGGCAAAATCGCTGCCTTGGCCGATGGTAAGGTTGCCGTCGGCGCGGCCGTAGTTGGTAACGCCGTTGAGGGTGGTGTTGACGGTGGGCGCGGCGGTGCGGCCGCCGATAACGGCCGAAGTGGTAAAGCGGCCGCTCAAGCCTTGCGCGGTAGCGGGCATAAACATGCGCAGGGTGGTCAGATCGGGAATGTTGAGATTGACCTTGCCGCTTATCGGCGCGTTGGCAATATTGCCGCCGAACTGCTGGGCAATACCGACGCTGCCGTCCACGCGGCCGAAGCGGGTGGCGCTGTCCACGGTGGCGTCAATACGGCCGTTTTGGAAACGGGTGCGCAACGACAATGCGCTCAGGCCGAGTGTCTGCTTGTCGGAAATCGTGATGTCGCCGCCCTGACGGGTAATGTTGAGGTAGCCGTGCGCGTTTTGGCTGTACGACAAATCCCAATCGCCACCCAAAATCAGATTGTGCGGCACGGGCGGGGTGTAGAAATTGTGCAGCTCGGCCATGTGCAGGTTTTGCGCACTGCCTTTGCTGGTAATGCCGGCTTTTTTGTCCCACACGAAGTTTTGCAGATTGATGCTGCCGCCCATCGCCGCCCAGCGTGCCGGACTCATGGCCACGCGCTCGGCACCGGCTTCCAACGTCATGCGGTTTTGCAGCTTGAGGTTGAACGCGCCGCTGATGTCGAGTGTGCTGACCGTGCCTTTCCATTGGGTTTGGTCGGCGTTCAGGCCGCCGTTGGCATCGATTTCCAGCTTGTAGCGCTTGCCGTCCAATGCCATGCTGCTGCCGCCGTGAATGCGGTGGCTGAGGCCGGTGCCGTTGACAAACAGATTAACCGCGTCGATGGCGGTCGGCGATTCACCTGCCAACACAATCTGTTCGCCCTTCAATTCGGCGGCTAGCTGCTTGCTGGTATCGGGCGAGCCTTTCAGTTTGAAATCCAGGGTTTTGACGTTGAGCACGTCGGCAATACGGAAAGCGCGCGCCTGACCGGTCAGGTCGGTTTCCAGCGATTGGGTGCCTTTGGACAAATCGCCTGCGATGTAGCCTTTGGCGTTGAGCAGGCCGCTTAAGCCGAAGCCGAAGCGGGACAAATCGGGCGCGCTGATGTTGAGGTTGAGGCGGTCGCCCGCTTTGCCGAAGCTACCGCTGGTGTTGATGACGTTGGTGCCGAGCTTGATGTCGGTGTCGGCACGGCTTAAGTGTTGGTTTTCGTACAACACATCGGCTTTGCCGCTCAAAGACACATTGTTGAGCGTACTGGGGGCAAACTGCATTTTGCCGCCGAAGGCTTGTTTTGCCAATTCGCCGGTCAGCGCAATCGTGCCGTTGACGCTGCCGCGCGGCAGTTGCGGGTCGATTTGCCCTGGGTTGAAGGCTTTGCTGGTGATGTCGAGCTTGAGCGCCTGGTTTTTAAACAATTCCAAGAAACCGGCAGCGTTCAATTCGCCGCCGCCTTCGGGCAGGATTTGCAAACGGGTCAGATTCAGCGTTTGCTGCCCCAGTTTCGCGTCGGTGGCGATGGAGAGCAGGCCGGTGGCGCGGGCAAAGCCGCTGTTCAAATCCCATTCGATGTCGGGCGAAGCGGTCGCGCCTTTGACATTAATGCTGCCGTTCAGATGGCCTGCGATTTGGGTTTGCACGGCATCGTCTGCGCCGACTTCATTGATACCCAAAGCCAAATTCAGCGTATTGGCGGCGCTGTCGATGGTGCCGCCGACATTGACCACGCCTTTTTGCAGCAGGGTCACATCGGTGTCTTTGATGGTAACGGCGCCGTTGTTGTCCACGGTAAAGTCGCCCAAAATGGTGCGCACGGGTATGCCGCCGGCGTCGGCAAAATCGGCCAGATTGTTGCCCAAATCCAGCGAGCCTTCCAGCGCCATGCCTTTTTGGGCGGAGGGGACGATAATCGCGTCGAAATTCAGCTGCGCCTTGGGCAGCGAGGGCAGGAAGGCGGCCGGATTGACGTGGAAGCCTTTGCTGTGGATTTCACCGACGATTTTGTTAAGCTGGGTTTCAAACGGATGTAAGACGGAGCGGGCGAACAGGTGGACATTGTCGCCGTCCAGCAGAATATCGGTGTTGACGTCTTGCAGCGAACCCCACAGGCGCACCGTGCCGTGTACGGTTTCGCCTTCCAATTCGCCTTTGGTATAAATGGCGGTGTTGACAGGGAAAGGCTTTTTCAGGCTGACGACAACGGCACCGGCGGAAGTGCTCCACGGCGATTTTAATTCGGTCAGGTCGAGGCGGTGTCCTTGTTCATCGTAATGATAGGCCGTCTGAATTTTTTCCACATACACGGTCTGCTTGGCAAAGCTTTTGCCGGTGCTGATTTTGCCGGTTTCCACGCGGTCGAGCGACACGGGCACGGGCAAATCAATGCTGTCGGGCAGCCCTTGCGACGGCTCTTTTTCGGTCGGCGGCGTGGGTTTGCTGACGATGGCGATGTCGCCCGCCACGATTTTGGTAATGTGCAGCTGCGGGCGGGTGAGTTCAGACGGCAGCCAGTCGAAACGGAAACTGCTGATTTTGACATCGGCACCGTCGGTTTCAATCAGCCAGTCGCTGCCGTCAAATCCCTCCAGCAGCGTGCCTTGCAGCGATTTGGAAGAAATGTTGACACCGAACCACGATGGAATTTGGTACAAACCGAAACGCAGGCCGGATTCCGTGCCGACCAGCCAGGCGGCAAAACCGAGCAGGATAAGCAGCAGGCACAACAAACCCCCTGCCAGTTTGCGCCAAGGGCGGCGCTTCTTCGGCGGGGTAGGGCGCTCGGACGGCGCGGCCGTGGAGGGGACGGGAGCGGTTGCCTGTGTTGCGGTCATGATTTAGATAAAGAATAAGGTAAACGGATTGCAGCGGTTTTCAGACGGCCTTTGTATTAGGGTCTGTTGACATTTCATCACGCGGCAATATTTGTGCGTAAAAACGCGGCTGCTGCGTTAAAAATGCTCGCAAGGTATCCAACCATGCTGCGCTTTTTGCCTTGCATCCGCGCTTTTTCACATCAAATCTTGTTTCGCGGATGAATTGTCAACAGACCCTAGTAAAAGGCCGATAGGCCGTCTGAAAAATAGTCTGTTAAACAGCGGCGGCTGTCAAATCAAAAACGCGTGCCCAAGCTGATGGACCAGCGCACTTTTTTGTCTTGGTGGCCGTAGGCGATGTCAAACGAAAACGGCGCCACCGGGCTGAACCAGCGCACACCCACGCCTGTGCCGTGTTTTATGGTCATGTCTTTGAAATTATTGGCGACATCGCCCATATCGTGAAACACGGCGGCGGAGAAGCTCTGGTTAATCGGGTATTGGTATTCCAAGCTTGCCACCATCAGGGCGCGCTCGGGGATAACGGTATCGTTCGGGCCGTCTAAACCAATGCTGTTTTGCTCGTAACCGCGTATCGACGAAGCGCCGCCGGTACGGAACATCAGGGTATAGGGCACGTCTTGGTCTTCCTTGGCATACACATAACCGGCCTGTCCGCGTACCACAAACGTACCGATTTTTTTGTTTTCCGGCGTGAAATAATAGCCTGCGCTGCCATAGGCGCGCGCCATAAAAGTAGAAGACAATACTTTGCCTAAAGTCGCGCCGATTTTGCCGTCGAGATAATAGCCGTTTTCCGGCCGCAGGGTGGTTTCGATGCTTTGACGGCGCCAAGAAGCGGTCAGCATGGTGGCGTGGCTGCGGCTGGTAACAAACCCGCTGGTCGGCACTTTGCGGTCTTCAATCACAAATTCCAAACCGATACGCGCGTCGATGTTGTTTTTGTCGCGCACATACCAAACGCCGCTGGTCAGGGCGCGCGTTTCCAGATTTTGCGTGGTGGAGCGGTTGTAGCCGATATTGCTGGTCCAATATGTGCCGTTGCTGCGGCGCGGCTGGCTGATACCGGCGGAAAGGGCGGTTTCGTATTTGTCCATGTCCCAAATCACCGAGCCGATGTAGCCTCTATTAAACAGATTGTAGTAATCATAGCCCACGCGTCCGCCCAAACCGTCTTCCGAATCGTAGCGCACGCCCAAATCCAGCTTATGCCGCTTCATTTCGGTCACATTCACTTTGACGGGTACGCGGTCGCCTTCGAGCCGGTCGAAATCGGCCTGCACCGCCGCGCCGGAATAGCGGCTGTTTTGCTCCAGCGCCTGTTGGAAATCCAGCAGCATGTCTAAGTCATACGGCTCACCCGGATGGAAACGTGCCAAACCTTCCACCACGCTGGCGGGGTAGCGCTTTGTGCCGGTAATTTCAAAATCGCCGAAGTAAATCGGCTGCTTGCTGTCCACCACCACATTCAAATCGGCGGTGTTGTTTTCCGGATTGATGGTGGCTTGGGTGGAAGACAGTTTGGCCAGCGGGTATTTTTTCCGCGCCACGGCCGCCAAGACTGCCGTTTTGCTGCTGCTCCAACTGTCTTGCTCGAAATAGCTGCCGACGGGCTGTTTCCAGCCGCTCATGGCATTTTTATAGTAGTCGGCCAAATCGTTGTCGGACAGCATGTCGCCGGTCAGCGCCACGCTGACGTTATCAACTTTGGTGCGCGGGCCGGGCGTAACTTTGACGGTATAGCTGCTGCCTTCGTCTTTGACGGTGGTGCTGCTGTTGAAATAGCCTTTGGTGCGCAGGATGGTTTGGACGTTGTCCGGCGTTTCTTCCGCCAAAAAGCCGACCTGCTCTTTATCCAGCTCTTCTTCCTGCTGTTGGGTAATCAGTGGCAGGTATTCGGTCAGGGCAGATTTGACATCGCTGTTGTCGGTGTCGATGTTGACGGCGTATTTGGGCGTCAGCTTGACCGATTCGGTTTGATTGGGCGAAGTCGGCGGCTTGGGGCGCTCGGATTCGGGGATACGCTCGTAATCATCCGCTTTGGCTTCAAACGAATCGGCCGCCAGCGCCTGCACACAGGCAAGCGACAGCGTGGTCAGAATGAGCGGGTAAATCGGCTTGGTCATGGGTCGGATTCGGTCAAACGGAAAACAACGGGGTATGGGGTAACAAGACATCTCAAGGTGGGATTCTAACATCTTTTGCGCGGCCTTTTGAAATCGAGACCGCAGGTAAGCGCAGCGCCGAGGCCGTCTGAAAGGAAACGGCGGACAGGATTTGCCAAATTGTTGACAAAATTCATTCAAGCGGGCATAAGCGTTGTATAATTGTGTAGCAGATTAATCTTTTAATTTTAAAATATTTAATAATAAATGACAAAAAAAATTAAAATTTGAAACTAAATAGCCATTTATTAGATTGTATGCCGAAAATATCACGGTGTTAGATTTTTTATTTTAGAATGTTAGACTTTCTTAACATACATAGAAAGACTCAATCATGGCAAGTGGCAATCCGCTGATGAATGCGGTCAACAGCATTAGCCTGGTCAAACAAATCGTGGTCGGGCTGGTTTTGGGTATTTTGGTCGGCTGGGCGGCGCCCTCAGCCGGTTTGGCCGTTGGCTTGTTTGGCGCTTTGTTTGTCGGTGCATTGAAAGCGATTGCGCCGATTTTGGTGTTTGTGTTGGTGGTGTCGGCGATTGCGCAGCACCGTGAGGGCAATGAAGCCCATATCAAACCGATTTTGTGGCTGTATCTGCTGGGCACGTTTGCCGCCGCTTTGGTGGCGGTTATCGCCAGCATGGCTTTCCCGACCACGATTATTTTGGCTTCTGCCGGCGATGTGTCCACCGCGCCGCCTTCCGGTATCGTCGAGGTATTGAAAGGTCTGCTGATGAAGCTGGTGTCCAACCCGATTAGCGCATTGGCGGACGCCAACTATATCGGTATTTTGGCTTGGGCGCTGGTATTGGGCGCGGCATTGCGCCGCCACGGTTCGGACACCACCCGCCAAGTGGCGGCGGATATGGCCGATACCGTCTCTACCGTCGTCAAATGGGTGATTAAATTTGCCCCCATCGGTATTTTCGGCCTGGTGGCGACCACCATTGCCGAAACCGGTTTTACCGCTTTGGCCAGCTATGCCAAATTGCTGGTGGTGCTGCTCGGCTGTATGCTGTTTATCGCCTTTATCGTCAACCCGCTGATTGTGTGGACGCAAATCCGCCGTAATCCTTATCCGCTGACGCTGATGTGTTTGCGCGAAAGCGGCGTGACGGCTTTCTTTACCCGCTCTTCCGCTGCGAATATTCCGGTTAATATGGCCTTGGCGAAAAAGCTGAATTTGCACGAGGACACCTATTCCATCTCCATCCCGCTGGGTGCGACCATCAACATGGCGGGCGCGGCGATTACCATTACCGTCTTGACGATGGCGGCGGCCAATACGCTGGGCATCCATGTCGATTTTCTGACTGCATTGCTGTTGAGTCTGATGGCCACCGTCGGCGCCTGCGGCGCGTCTGGCGTGGCCGGCGGCTCGCTGCTGCTGATTCCGATGGCCTGCAGCCTGTTTGGGATTTCCGACGATATTTCCATGCAGGTGGTGGCCGTCGGCTTCATCATCGGCGTGATTCAGGATTCCGCCGAAACCGCGCTGAACTCTTCTACCGACGTATTGTTTACTGCGGCGGCGGATATGGGACGTCAGCGTAAGGCTTAGTCTTTGATTATCTGTCGTAAAATAGGAAAAGGCCGTCTGAAAACGCAAAATGTTTTCAGACGGCCTTTTTGTCAGATGGTTATCCGTTATTCATTTAGATTCAGACGGCCACGCTTTGCGGCGCTACCGCTTTCACATAATTCAAGGCGATAAACTGTTTCTCCGAATCCACTTCGGTAATGTTCAGCAACACCTGCGATTTGGGCAGTGTATCAAACGGGATACCGTTGGCGCGTGCCACCAGCGGCAGGCCGTCTATGCGCACCAAATCGTCTTTCCATACAGTTGCCACCAGCTCTTTTGTGCCCTGCTGCTCCAGATACACCAAACTCCAGTAGGCTTCCATCTGGCGTTGGAAATCGGCGTAAGCGGTGTAGGCGCTGTCGAAATCGCGCAGCGCGGCGAAGAGTTCGGCATCGTTTTTTTGGAACAGCGGCGCGGCGGTGTCGTCAATCAGACTAATCAGCTGCTTTTGGTTGATGTAGTCGGCGGCGCGGCGCAGCGGCGAGGTAAACCAGCCGTAATGCTGCACGCCCATGCCGATGTGCGGCTCGGATTGGGTGCTCATGCGCACTTTGCCGGAAGGCTGTACGCGGAACAGGCCGGGCAGCTTGTTTTCGTCCAACATCTGCGCCCAAGTGGAATTGGCCAGAATCATCATCTCGCTTACCAGCGTATCAATCGGCGCACCGCGTTCGCGGCGGGATACCGACACCGTGCCGTTTTCATCCACCTCAATACCGTAATCGTATTGCGGCGCACGGTTTTCTTCGTATTTGCCGCGCGCTTTTTGCAGGGCAATGCCGAATTGGTAAAACCAAATCAAATCCTGATGGTGGGCAAACATGGCTTGGCCGTCTGAATCCAAACCGTTCTGCGCATTAAAATGCGGATCGATGGCTTGGATACGCAGGTTTTCCGCGATGTTGACCGCTTCGATTCTGCACACCGGTTCGCCGACATTGAAATCCGCATCCACCTCAAAATAAATGCTGACGGCGGGGCGGTATGCACCCGCGTCGAGGCTGAACGCGGCAATCCAGTTGTCCGGCAGCATGGTGATTTTGCCGTCGGGGAAATACACCGTGCTTTGGCGCTCGGCAATGGTTTTTTCCATGTCGCTGCCGCGAGTGATTGCCAGCGACGGCGCGGCGATGTGGATACCCACGCGCTTTACGCCGTCGCCCAAATCGGTCAGGCTCAAAGCGTCATCCACTTCGGTGGTGGAATCGTCATCAATCGAAAACGCCGCCACGTCTGCCTTAGGCAAGTCCGCCAATGCGGGCACGGCAATTTCGGGGAAGCCCGTGCCTTTGGGGAAATATTTCATCTCAAAGCCGTCGAGCAGGTATTGCGGAATCGAGGCGATACCGCCGGTTTTTTTCGCCAGCTCGTAAGCGGAGATTTTCAGCGCCTCGGCCGCTTTGCTAAACGCCTTGTAGGTCAATGCCTGCTTGTCGGACGCGTGCAGAATCGTTTTCAAATCCGCCGCGATTTCAGACGGCATGTCGCCCGCCTGCAAGGCCGCCGCCCACGCCTCGATTTGCGCGTCCTGCTGTTTCTTGCGCTCGATGGCCGCCAGCGCCTGTTTCAGCGTTTCTTCAGGCGCGGCCTTGAATACGCCTTTGGCCTTTTTGTAGAAATACATCGGCGCGGCATATAGCGCAATCAGCGTGGCCGCCAGCTCGGTTTTGCTGGGCGCATGGCCGTAATATTCTTCCGCAATCGCCTCGGCGCTAAACTCATCCGCGCCGCACACTTCCCACAGCAAATCGGTGTCAATATCCGCCGCTTCCGCCTGCGCCTTGTCCAAAAACGCCGCCATATCGCCGTCAAACTCAGCAAACACATTATTGGCCTTCACTTTGGTGCGTTTGCCGTGTTGGGTATCCACTTGGTAGGTGGCATCGTTTTTCTGCACAACCGCAGCCACTTTAAACTGGCCGGATTCTTCGTAAAAAATATTCATGTAGGGTTTCGGTGTTGGAATTTTTTGAGTGGGGGATTTTAACAGAATTATGGGGAAATGCCGTCTGAAAACAAAATAGAAAAACCGCCTGCTTTTGAAGGAAGGCGGGAAAACAGATGTTTTATTTTAACGGCATGCTATTGACTGAACAGCAGCACAAGCATTAAGATAGCCTTAATGACTGTACTGAGTTTCAGTCTGAGGCAGCCTTTTGGAGAGGTCTGTTTCATCTTGAAACCATCCTTTCTAGGGCTGGTTTCGCAATAAAGCCCCACTCCACTGGGGCTTTACTGTTTCCAGCCCCACGCGCATTATAATGATAATGCGATAGGCATACAATGCCGTCTGAACGGGGTTTACCGTAATCTCTGATTGCGCTTTAAAACCTGTTCAGACGGCCTTTTGCTATCCTGTGTTTTCCTCTTTTCCGAATATCGCCAACCATACCGCCCACTGCTCATCTATCGGTGCGACAATTTCTACCGCTTTCCCATCGCCCAATCTGTGAAAACACAAAGAACGTGCGTGCAACATCAGCCGCTGCGTGCCGACATGTGCGGCAACGGCGTGGTTTTGGCGCAGGTCGCCATAATTGGTGTCTCCGACAATGGGGTGGAAAATATGTTTCAGATGGCGGCGCAGCTGGTGTTTGCGGCCGGTGTGCGGCGTGAGTTCCGCCCACGAATAGCGCGAGGTGGGGTAGCGCTGCGCCGATTGGAACGGCAGTTCGGTACGCGCCAGACAGCGGTAGTCGGTGACGGCTTCTTGCAAAGTTGCTTCAGTCAGCGCTTCGGCGATTTGGTCGGGCTGGTATTTGAGCGGGTAATCAATGGTATCGTGGTCGCCCAAATGACCGCGCACCACCGCCCAATAGGTTTTGATGGTGGTTTTCTGCTCAAACTGCTGCGTTAAAGCGCGGGCGCTGTCGCTGTCGAGCGCAAACAGCAATACGCCCGAGGTTGGGCGGTCGAGACGGTGCACGGGGAATACGTGCCGCCCGATTTGGTCGCGCAGGGTCTGCATGACAAAGCGGGTTTCGTGGCGGTCAAGCCAGGAGCGGTGCATCAGCATACCGGCGGGTTTGTTGACGGCAATGCAATGGTTATCTTGATAAAGAATCTCGAGCATGGGAAAGCGGCGCAGGCCGTCTGAAAAGTCAAAAGCGGATTCTGCCACAGGATTACCGGTTTGGGCATGTTTTCAGACGGCCTGCTTGTGATAATCGGCGGCGGCACCATATTCAAGCAGTTAAACCACACATAATAAAATGAAAAAGGAATCATCATGCGCACCATCCGCAAAATTTACGATGCGCCTACCAAGCATTGGGTGGGCGACGGCTTTCATGTCTCGCCGCTGTTTTCCCATATGGCGGAAGAGCGCCACACCAATCCGTTTTTAATGTTTGACTACGCCATGCCGATGGAGTTTGCGCCGAACGCGGGTCAGCCGCGCGGCGTGGGCGCCCATCCGCACAAAGGCTTTGAAACCGTTACCATCGCCTACTACGGCGAAGTGGCGCACCGCGACAGCAGCGGCGGAGGCGGCGTGATTGCGCAGGGCGACGTGCAATGGATGACCGCTGGTGCGGGCATTGTGCATGAGGAATTTCACGCCGAATCCTTCGGCAAACGCGGCGGCCTGTTTGAAATGGCGCAGCTGTGGATAAACCTGCCTGCCGCCCACAAAAACACCCCGCCGCGTTACCAACACTTGGCCGCCGCCGATATTCCGATGGTGGAGCTGGCCGGCGGCGCGGGCAGTCTGCGCCTGATTGCGGGCGAACGCGACGGCGTGAAAGGCGCGGCGGAAACCTTTACCGAGCTGAACGTATGGGATGTGAAGCTCAACCCGAACGGCGTGGCCGAACTGAGCGTTCCCGCCAAGCACAACCTCACCATCGCCGTGCGGCGCGGCAATGTGTGTTTTAACGATGAGGCACAAGCAGGCGCAACCCAACTCGTAACCTTCAATAATGAAGATGGCATAGTCCGGCTGCGAGCCGATGGAGAAGGTGCGGAACTTTTGCTCTTGAGCGGCGTGCCGATTGACGAACCCATCGCCGCCTACGGCCCGTTTGTGATGAACACCCGCGCCGAATTGGTGCAGGCCTTTGCCGATTACAATAACGGCAAGTTCGGTCATTTAGCATAAGGTAAAAGCGGCAAGGCCGTCTGAAAAACCGCGCTTTCCGGTTTTCAGACGGCCTTTTTGCCGTATTTCCCCGCCCGCCGCAAATCCGTTACAATAAATCTAGGGGCTGTACTAGATAACTAGATTTATTCAAAATCATTTAGAATAAATCCCATGAAAAAAAGTCGACTGAGCCCTTATAAGCAAAACAAGCTA
>NZ_JALJYC010000024.1 GCF_024170405.1 Neisseria perflava
ACGTCAGTGGTGCTGCCGCTTACGGTCACTGAGTCGGTGTCGCTATCTGCTGTTACGGTGCTGTCCGCACTGCTTTCTTCCTGGTCGATTTCAACGGTGTCGCTGTCGGTAACAGTATTGCCATTGTTATCGGTAGTTTCGGTATCCACAGTCACAGTACCGTCTGTCAGGTCAGAAGTATCTACAGTGACGCTGTAGCTGCCGTCTGAAGCCACGGTAGTGGTTGCAGTCACGGTGTTGCCTTCACTGTCGGTCACGGTCACGGTGACAGTGGTACCGGCCGCTACGTCAGTAGTTGAACCACTTACGGTCACTGAGTCGGTGTCGCTGTCCGCTGTTACGGTAGAGTCTGCGCTGCTTTCTTCCTGGTCGATTTCAACGGTGTCGCTGTCGGTAACAGTATTGCCATTGTTATCAGTGGTTTCAGTATCCACAGTAACAGTACCATCTGTCAGATCGCTGGTATCCGCAGTCACTGAGTAAGTGCCGTCGCTCGCCACAGTAGTAGTAGCAGTGACGGTGTTACCTTCGCTGTCGGTCAAAGTTACAGTGACAGTAGTGCCTGCAGCCACGTCGGTGGTGCTGCCGGTGATGGCTGCACTGTCGGTGTCGCTGTCGGCAGTGGCGGTGGTGTCAGTCGCACCTTCGGTCTGATCCAATTCAACGGTATCCGTATCGGTCACGGTATTGCCGTTGTTGTCGGTGGTCTCGGTATCGACAGTCACGGTACCGTCAGTCAAATCACTGGTATCGGCAGTCACTGAGTAAGTGCCGTCTGAAGCCACGGTGGTGGTGGCAGTTACAGTGTTGCCTTCGCTGTCAGTAATGGTCAATGTAACGGTGGTACCCGCAGCCACGTCGGTGGTGCTGCCGGTAATGGCTACACTGTCGGTGTCGCTGTCGGCAGTGGCGGTGGTGTCGGTCGCACCTTCGCTTTGATCCAATTCAACGGTATCCGTATCGGTCACGGTATTGCCGTTGTTGTCGGTGGTCTCGGTATCAACAGTCACAGTACCGTCAGTCAGGTCGCTGGTATCCACAGTCACTGAGTAAGTGCCGTCGCTCGCCACGGTGGTGGTGGCGGTCACGGTATTACCTTCGCTGTCGGTAATGGTCAATGTAACGGTGGTACCCGCAGCCACGTCAGTAGTCGAACCGGTTACGGTTACGGAATCGGTATCACTGTCTGCGGTTACTGATGAATCAGTCGCACCTTCGCTTTGATCCAATTCAACGGTGTCCGTATCGGTCACGGTATTGCCGTTGTTGTCGGTGGTCTCGGTGTCGACTGTCACGGTGCCGTCGGTCAGATCGCTGGTATCCACAGTGACAGAGTAAGTGCCGTCTGTAGCCACGGTAGTGGTCGCAGTGACGGTGTTACCTTCGCTGTCGGTCAAAGTTACAGTGACAGTGGTGCCTGCGGCGACATCAGTGGTCGAACCGGTTACGGTTACGGAATCGGTATCACTGTTTGTGGTTACTGATGAATCAGCACTACCATCTACTTGATCTAAAGTCGTTGTATCAGTATCGGTGATCGTGTTGCCATTGCTATCAGTTACAGCAGTAGTCACAGTTGCCGAACCATCTGTCAGGCTTGAAGTATCAACAGTAATGCTGTAGCTACCATTGGAGGCCACAGTAGTAGTTGCGGTGACGGTATTGCCTTCGCTGTCGGTCAGAGTTACGGTTACAGTAGTACCTGCAGCGATGTTAGCACTTGTACCTGTAATGGTTACGGTGCTGCTATCGCTATCAGAAGATACTGTGGAATCTGCGCTACCATTAGCAACAACAGTAGAACTGCTGCTGCCACTGCTACCACCAGAACCGGCAGCTAAAGCCGCAATGCCGCCTGCCAATGCTGCCAGGCCAAGCAGCCACCACGGGTTGAAACACCATAATCCTGCCGCCAAGGCAGAAGCTTCTGTTCCGCCCAATGCTTGGCCGGCAAACATTTCTTCCGCCAACATACTAACGGCGTCATTCAGTTGACCGCTTTCAGGTACATAGGCGTAGTAATTGCCGTTTTCGTGCAAACCAACCAGCAGGTTGCTGTCGCCATCGGCATAACCGATTTCGCCGTTGGCTGCATAGTAGTTTTCAATAATCAAATCAGGCGTCGCAATATCTTCGCCTTCAAATGCAATATACAAATCCTGACCAACGCGCTTGGTCAGGATGTTTTCCGGGCCGTAGCCTGTGGCTTGGTCAACAAATTCGTAGTTGACGTTTGCCTGGGCTGCGACACGAACGGCATTTTTACCGTCGGTATTAAAGTCAACGATACGAATGGTTTCTTTTGAATCGTTGATTTTTAAGGTGATGTTTGACATTAAGGTTTATCTCCGTATTGTGGATATTTTATTGTTGACGACCAGTGTAGAGTTTAATTTCTACACGGCGGTTGGGTTGGTCACAAGCTTTGCGTTCAGCGCCTTTGTATTTGGCGCAGTCTGTAACCAGCAACTCATTGTCGCCTCTGCCGCTGGTATGTACCAAGTTGGCAGGGACGCCGCCTTCAACCAAGAGTTGTCCAACGGCTTGAGCGCGTTTTTCAGACAGGGTTTGGTTGTAGGCTTTTTTACCTTGAGGATCAGTATGGCCGATGACTTCAACTGAAGTCGCGGCTTTAGGATGATTGCGAATATCTTGTGCTACGGCAGCAATTTCGCTACGGCCTTTAGCATAAATACTCTTAGCAGATGATTGATTAAACGGGAACAACGCCGCCGCATTCAATACATATTTTTTCGCTTCTCGGGGTACGCAAGTATTGACTTTATCCACGCGGGACAGGGTATTGTTTTGATATTTTTTATGATTGATTTCTTGCGTTGCTTCTTCTTCGCTAACAGGTTGCAGTTGCGCATGTCCATTATCATCTGCTACTACGCGGAAGTAAGCTGATTTACCGTTAGGCAAGTCGTAAGTTTCGCCGCCAGTCGCTTTGCCTTGATATTGGTTGTCGTAACCGGTTACATAAGCGCCGATACGTTGGGGCTGAGCACATACTTCAAGTTGGGAATATCCGTCTTGCTGCAAAGAAGTGTGGTATTCGCCATTGACATAGATGTTAACGGCGGTTTTCGGATTACCGGTTTCGCCACGATAGAAGACCAAATTGCTATCGCCTTCTGCAATTTGTTGAGTGACGGTGTTAGCGCGAAAATCTACCCACTTTTCTTTTGGATAGCCGGCTGTTGTACAAGCGCTAAGAGCCAGCGCTACAACGGCCACGCTCATGATTTTGAGTTTAGTCATTTTTCAGAATTCCCATTTTGAAATAAATGTGCTTGATAGAACGCCTGTTATTTTTCAGACGGCCTGATTCCTTCATCACATCGAGGCATCCAGCAAGTCAAACACTCAATTTGCATGGATATAGCAGCCTAATGATGAATGTGAGGCCGCATAATAACGCATATCAAGCATTTCCGATTTTATAAAAAACTAAGTTCCGATAGCTTCACTATAATGAAAATTGCACTTGCAAATTTATGTTTTGTATTATTTTGTTAGCATAATTTTTATATTGATGTTTTTCTTTTTATGTTCAATCAATTATATTTTTAAAAATTTTCACATTGAAAATATTCCAATCCAAAACTGCTATAAATTTCTTGATAAAAACGCGAGTTATTTTATGTAAAAGAGTCATATTGTGCCATTTGTACAACAAAAAAGCAGGAACTTTTTTTCATTAAAGAATAAATAAGATAAGCCGTTTTTCGGAATTTAAGTCCGTTTATATTAAACGCTTATATCATGCTGCTTATCCGTTTATCTCATAAATCTTGACCATCACGACAGAAACAAATCATTAAATTTTTCTGATTAAGCAAAAGGCCGTCTGAATCATCATTCAGACGGCCTTGCTCACATTACCGCTTCAAATACTCTTAAACTGATTGAATCGGAATAGTACGAGGCTGATTGCGTTTCGCTCCGCCTTCGCAATAGTTGGTTTTCACATATTCTTCAACAATCTCTAGAAACTCAATGGCGATATTCTCACCTTTGAGCGTGACTTTACGCTCTCCATCCACATAAACCGGCGCAATCGGCGTCTCGCCCGTACCAGGCAGACTGATACCAATGTCAGCCAATTTACTTTCTCCCGGCCCGTTGACAACGCAGCCCATCACAGCCACATTTAATGATTCAACGCCAGGATAAATGGTACGCCATACCACCATTTTCTGGCGCAAATAATTTTGTACATCTTGCGCCAGCTCTTGAAACACCGTACTCGTTGTCCGGCCGCAACCCGGGCATGCGGTCACCATAGGGGTAAACGAGCGCAAGCCCATGGTTTGCAAAATTTCCTGACCCACAATCACCTCTTGGGTACGGGAGCTGCCCGGCTCGGGCGTTAAAGAAATGCGGATGGTATCGCCGATGCCTTCTTGCAGCAATACCGCCAATGCCGCAGTGGATGCCACGATTCCCTTGCTGCCCATACCGGCTTCGGTCAAACCCAAATGCAGCGGATATTGGCAGCGGCTACCCAATTCGCGGTAAACCTGAATCAAGTCTTGTACTGCGCTGACTTTGCATGACAAAATAATTTTGTCTTCCGGCAAACCAAGATTAACGGCTTTTTCGGCAGATTCCAAAGCAGAAACAATCAACGCTTCTTTCATCACTTCTTCCGGCGGTTTTGGCGTGGCGGAAGAAAGATTGGCATCCATCATGCACTTGGCCAAACTCTGGTCGAGCGAACCCCAGTTGACGCCGATACGCACAGCTTTATTATTTTCAGCAGCAGTACGAATCATAAAGGCAAATTTTTCATTGCCTTTGGCGCCTTTGCCGACATTACCCGGGTTAATACGGTATTTAGATAGAGCTTTGCCGCATTCTGGGAACTCAGCCAGCAGACGCTCACCGTTAAAGTGAAAATCGCCAATCAAAGGAGTGGAATACCCCATATCATCCAAGCGCTGACGGATTTCGGCCACTTTTGAAGCCGCTTCCGGGCTGTTAACCGTAATGCGCACCATTTCCGAACCGGCATCGCTCAATTCTTTGACCTGTTGGGCGGTAGCAGCGGCATCGGCGGTATCGGTATTGGTCATGGACTGAACCACAACCGGCGCGCTTGAACCAACAGTAATATGGTCGATTTGTACTTGATGTGTTTGGCGGCGTTTGAGTGTGTTCATGGTTTATTTTCCTGCGGTAAAGGTAGCGGATTTCTCACCCTCGGCACGGTGCGCAGCCGGATTAATTGCCGTTCCAGCATAATTCGCTTCTGCGCCCGCTGCAATCCCTACCCATACTTCATAAGGCGCACCGCCTTTAAAGCGGCGTTCGCTACCGGCCGGAATAATACGGCTGAAAACCATTTTCCCGTCTTTATCTTTAATAATCAAATTGCTGCGATATTGAACTTTAATCCAAAGCTCGTCAGGTCCTACGCTGACAGTCGGTTTAGCGGGTTCGGAAGCGGCCGAGGCAGCAACTGCGGAAGCCTCGGACGCGGCGATGATTTGTGTACCATCACCCTTCATTTTGGAAACTGCAATATTGCTGGATTGCAATTCGGGCGCTTGCAAACTGTTTTGCACCGCGCTGCTGTCGGCTGCATTTTGCTGCTGGTTTTCAAAATCCGATTTATTCTGCCATACATACACACCGCCGATAATCAGCGCCAGCGCTGCAACGCCTAATATCCATTTTGGAAAGCCGTTTTTCTCAATACTCTGATAGTTGAAGCTGCTTTCCTTTTCGCGATTAACTGCATAAGTATGACCGGCAGTTTGCGGGACAACAGTATTCAGACGGCCTTCTATTTCTTGCTCGTCCATTTTAAACAGGCGTGCATAAGAACGTAAAAAACCGGTTACAAACACAATGCCGGAAAAAGATGAATAATCACCGCTTTCCAAAGCCTGAATCTGTTCGACCGAAAGTTTTAGCTGCTTGCTGACATCAGCAACATCAATACCTAATTTTTCCCGCGTTTGACGGAATTCTTCGCCCAAAGCCTTGGCTGCTTCTTGGTTATAAGTATTTTTTGATTGGTTTTGCATAAATTCTTCAACGCCCTGTTGTGATGGTTTGTAATTCTTCCGAATAGGGGAAATTTGCCCGTAATTGCGCTTCATATTCATAAGCAGCCTGCATGTTACCTAATGCGGTTGCTAATTCCCATCCCAGCAACAAGTCATCCGCTTGTAAAACGTCAACTTTGCTCTGATACTGGCGGAAATAGTAGTCTGCTTCAGTTAATTGACCTGCCATCAGTTTGCTTCTAGCCATTTCCTTGAAAGCTGGATAAAAACTAGGATTGGCTGCCAATGCCCGCTCAAAATAAGCCTGCGCCAAAGAAAACTGTCCCAATTTGGCACTACAAATCCCCTTGTTTAAATTGGCAATATAGGGCGCCGGATAGGTTGGATCAGCCAATGCTTTATCAAAATAAGCGATGGAGGCGGCCGGATTATTCAAATCGCTGCATACAAACCAACCGTAGTTATTGTTGATTTCGGCGCTGTCAGGTTTCAATGATAAGGCTTTCAAAAAACTTTCCTGCGCCTTATCCGATACTTTCAAATACTGATAAATCTGGGCACGCACCAGCCATGCCACTTCGTTGGATGAATTGGCTTTCAAAGCATCCTCAATGCTTGCCGTTGCCTGGCGGTAATCCTTGGCTTTCATGTATTCCAGTGCCAACTGCGTCTTCAAATTAGACATTTGCTCAACGCGCTCACGATGACTGGAACCCGACTTGCCGGCACATGCCGACAAAGCCAGCGTAACTATTAGAAATTGCCAAACGCTTTTTTTCATTGGCCTAACCCTGTTGCTCAACCAAAATCTGTTGCCATTTTTGCTGGCGACGAGTTTTATCCTGCACTTGTCCGGCCAGTTGGCCGCAGGCGGCGTCGATATCATCGCCACGGGTTTTGCGCACGGTCACAACAAAACCGGCTTGTTGCAGAATATCACGGAACACGCGGATGTTTTCATTGCTGGAACGCTCGTAACCGGAATTCGGAAACGGGTTGAACGGAATCAGATTGAATTTGCACGGCACGTCTTTGACCAGCTCAATCAGTTCGCGCGCATGTTGCGCCTTGTCATTAATCCCATCAAGCATGACATATTCAAAGGTCACAAAATCACGTGGCGCTTTGACTAAGTAGCGCTGGCAAGCCGCCATCAGCTCTTTGAGTGGATATTTTTTATTCAGCGGCACGATTTTATCGCGCACTTCATCGTTGGAGGCATGCAGCGAAACAGCCAAAGCCACAGGCATGGCATCGCGCAGTCTATCCATCTGCGGCACCATGCCCGAAGTAGAAACGGTTACGCGGCGGCGGCTGAGACCGTAGCCGTGGTCGTCCAGCATAATGCTCAAAGCGGTTACGACGTTGTCGAAATTGGCCATCGGCTCGCCCATGCCCATCATCACCACATTGGAAATCACCCGCTCGTTTTTCGGGGTCACGCCCATGGCTTTATTTGCCCACCATAATTGGCCGATGATTTCGGCAGCGGTCAGGTTACGGTTGAACCCCTGACGGCCGGTAGAGCAAAAGGTACACTCCAGCGCGCAGCCGACTTGGGAAGAAATACACAGCGTACCGCGCTCGGATTCGGGAATGAACACGGTTTCCACACCGTTGCCCGTACCGACGTCCAGCAGCCATTTGCGTGTACCGTCTGAAGACTCTTGCGAAGTCATCAGTTGCGGCACGCCGACAACAGCCTGTTCGTTTAATTTTTGGCGCAAAGATTTCGCCAAATCAGTCATTTCGTCAAAATCGGCCGCACCCGCCTGATGAATCCAGCGCATAACCTGTTTGGCACGAAACGGTTTTTCGCCCATCGCGGCAAAATGCTCGGTCAGACCGGGCAAATCATAGTTTAATAAATTGGTTTTCATGTTCTTACATCGTCATTGAAAGCTGTTCAAGCAAAACGGCATATCGTATCGAGAAACATACCGATTTGCTTGAATAGCCTGTTTTTCAGATGGCCTCTTTTTCAATCAGGCCGTCTGAAAAGAATGATAAACGTCTTTAAGCCGTCTGAAACAGATGGAATTTCCATGTTTTTCAGACGGCCTGTCATTTACCCTGAAATTTAGCGCGGGCAAATTTCGCTTTGGCTGAAAAAATAAGCGATTTCAATCGCAGCGTTTTCCAAGCTGTCGGAACCGTGTACCGCGTTCACGCTCAGCGAATCGGCAAAATCGGCACGAATCGTACCCGGTGCAGCTTCGGCCGGATTAGTTGCGCCCATCAGCTCGCGGTTTTTCGCCACGGCATTTTCGCCTTCCAACACCTGAATCATTACCGGGCCGCTGGTCATAAACTCCACCAGTTCGCCGAAAAACGGGCGCTCTTTGTGTACAGCGTAAAAATCCTGCGCTTCGCGGGTAGTCAGGTGTTTCATTTTGGCAGCCACGATGCGCAGGCCGTTGTCTTCAAAACGGCTGTAAATTTTACCGATGACATTTTTGCCGACAGCATCGGGTTTCACGATGGAAATGGTGCGTTCAATCGCCATAAGAATCTCCTTATTCTCAAAGATATAGTGGTGCAAACCAAAGAGCCGCTATTTTACCAAAAATCTTGCATGATTGGCGGCTGTCATCATGCGATTACTGCTTTTTACCCAAAGTCAAATGCGCCTGCGCCAGATAAGCCTCCGACTGCATTTCGGTCATACGGCTGGCGGTGCGGGTAAACTCCTGCGCAAAATCGCCCTCGACATAAATTTCATCCACTGCCACCGCGCTGGTAGCGCACATTTTAACGCGGTAATCATATAAAACGTCAATCAACCAAGTCAAACGGCGCGCCTCGGCTTTTTCCTGCGGGGTCAGGCGTTCCAAACCGGAAATAAACACAATTTCATAATGCTCTGCCAAATACAGATAATCCGCCTGCGAGCGCGGGCCGAAACACAAGGCGCGAAAATCAAACCACACGGCACGTTCCGATTGGGCTTTATGCGGAATCTCACGTCCGTGTATGGTGCTGATTCCGGGATTTAATCCGCTTGTTCCCGACATTTCTTGGAACAATACCGCCAATTTATGTTCGTTTTCTTCATCGGCGGGCACAAAGAAAATTTCCGCCGGCTTCAAGGTGCGCAAGCGGTAATCTTCGCCGCCGTCCACATTCAACACGGTCAGATTGGCTTCAATCAGCGCAATGGTTGGTAGAAAACTGCTGCGATTCTGCCCCTGCGGATAAAGTTCGGACGGCGCGTAATTGGAAGTCGCCACCACCACCACGCCTTCATTAAACAGGTTTTCCAGCAAACGCCCCAAAATCATGGCATCGGCAATATCGCTGACGTGAAACTCGTCAAAACACAAAACGCGCGTTTCTTTGGCAATTTCCGCCGCCACCGCCTTCATCGGATTGGCTTCGCTTTTCAGCCCTTTCAAGCGGGTGTGAATCTCCGTCATAAACGCATGGAAATGTACACGGCGTTTACGTCTATACGGCAGGCAACCGAAAAATGCATCCATCAAAAAACTTTTACCGCGCCCGACGCCACCGTAGAAATACAGGCCTTTGGGCACTTGCGGCGAACGCAGACTGCGCCCCAAAAAGCGGTTGCGCTTGCGCTTGAACATCATCAAATCCGTCCACAGTCTATCTAAATGCTCGATAGCGGACGCTTGCGCCTTATCGCTGATAAAACCCGGCTGCTGCGCCGCAGCCTGATACCAGGTTAGCGGACTATGGTTATCAAACGCAGGCGGGGAAAATACGTTTTCTCTATCACTCATGTTTCAACCTTATTCTTCATTCTTGGCTATGCAGCCGACACTATCCGCGCCGGTACAATCCTGCCGACATTATAAAGGATTTCAGACGGCCTCCAAGCCTTTACAACAAATTGCACGCCGGTCATCACGCGGATAACACACGCAAAAACGCCGCATTGCTGCGGCGTTTATCTTACTTCAATTAATTGGCGCCTTCTTGTAAGGCCATGTCCACGCGTTCGCGCAACTCTTTACCCGGTTTGAAGTGCGGAACATGCTTTTCTGGCACTTCCACACGTTCGCCGGTTTTCGGGTTGCGGCCGATACGTGCCGGACGGTGGTTCAGGTCGAAGCTGCCAAAACCGCGGATTTCGATTCGTTGGCCGCGAGCCAGCGAACGGGTCATGGTATCAACCAAAACTTTTACGCTGTACTCGACATCTTTAGCCATCAAATGATCACCGTTTTTTTCGGCAAAAACCTCTGCCAAACGAACCATTAATTCAGACTTGGTCATGTCGGCTGCAACCTTATTCTTGGTCGCCGGACAGTTTGGCTTTCAACAGGTCGCCCAAGCTGGTGGTACCGGCGTGTGCAACTGCGGCAGCAGAATTAACAGAGTTCAGCGCATCGCGGTTTTCTTTAGCGTCTTTCGCTTTCACAGACAGGCGGATGCTGCGGTTTTTGCGGTCAACGGTTACGATAACGGCTTCAACTTCGTCACCGGCGTTCAGCTTGGTGGACAAGTCTTCTACGCGGTCAGCGGCAAATTCGGCAGCCGGCAGGTAAGCTTCTACTTCGTCGGTCAAGGCAATCACGGCGCCCTTGGCGTCAACGGATTTCACAGTACCTTTAACCAGAGAACCTTTGTCGTTCACGCTGATGAAGTTGTTGAACGGATCGCCTTCCAGCTGTTTGATGCCCAAAGAGATGCGCTCTTTGTCCACGTCGATGGCCAATACGACGGCTTCAACTTCTTCGCCTTTTTTGTATTTGCGTACCGCTTCTTCGCCTGCTTCGGTCCAAGACAGGTCAGACAGGTGAACCAAACCGTCGATACCGCCCGGCAAGCCTACGAATACGCCGAAGTCGGTGATGGATTTAACGGCACCGCTGATTTTGTCGCCTTTGTTGTGGTTGGCGGCAAATTCTTCCCACGGATTAGCCTGGCATTGTTTCATGCCCAAAGAAATACGACGACGGTCTTCGTCGATTTCCAGAATCATCACTTCTACTTCGTCACCCAGTTGAACCACTTTGCTCGGGTGTACGTTTTTGTTGGTCCAGTCCATTTCGGAAACGTGTACCAAACCTTCGATGCCTTGTTCGATTTCAACGAACGCACCGTAATCGGTCAGGTTAGACACTTTACCGAAGATACGGGTACCTTGCGGATAGCGGCGGGTCAGGCCGTTCCACGGGTCTTCACCCAGTTGTTTCATACCCAGAGAAACGCGTTGTTTTTCTTGGTCGAATTTCAATACTTTGGCTTCTACTTCTTGGCCGACTTCCAGCACTTCGCTCGGGTGTTTCACACGGCGCCATGCCAGGTCGGTGATGTGCAGCAGGCCGTCGATACCGCCCAAATCAACGAATGCACCGTAGTCGGTAATGTTTTTCACGATACCTTTAACCACTGCGCCTTCTTGCAGGTTTTCCAGCAGGGCTTTGCGCTCTTCGCCCAAAGTCGCTTCCAGAACCGCACGGCGTGATACCACAACGTTGTTGCGTTTTTTGTCCAGTTTGATAACTTTGAATTCAATCTCTTTGCCTTCAAAGTGAGAAGTGTCTTTAACGGGACGTACGTCAACCAGCGAGCCCGGCAGGAATGCGCGGATGCTGTTGATCATCACGGTCAGGCCGCCTTTGACTTTACCGTTGATAACACCGGACAGGATGTCGCCGTTTTCCATGGCTTCTTCCAGAGCAATCCAGTCGGCAGCGCGTTTGGCTTTTTCGCGTGACAGTTTGGTTTCGCCGAAGCCGTTTTCAACGGATTCGATGGTCACGGTTACGAAATCGCCTACTTTAACTTCAATCTCGCCCTGAGCGTTTTTGAATTCAGCCACATCAATCAGAGATTCTGATTTCAAACCGGCGTTTACTGTCACAAAGTTGGGGTCGATGTTGACCACTTCGGCAGTAATCACTTCACCGGGGTTCATCTCTTGCAGGGTAAAGCTTTCTTCCAACAACTGGGCAAAATTTTCCATAGTCATATATTCTCTTTTCGGTACACCGCCAAGGGGTGCGGGGTTGGTTGCATAAAATCTGCCGCCCTTGGCGCGGCAGACGGTTGAAATATTAAAATTTTTCAGACGGCCTTTTTCCGTCAAAAGGCCGTCTGAAAGAAAACGGGAGAATTATACAGCAATTCTCAGACTTTACTATACCAATCAAGCACTTTTTTTACGGTTTCTTCAATGCCCAATTCCGTGGTATCCAATAATTGCGCATCGGGCAGCTGTTGCAGCGGAGCGACGGCACGGCGGCGGTCGGCTTCATCGCGCGCTTCAATGTCGGCCAAAATCCGTTCAAATGCTACGCCTTCGCACGGCAGGCCGATTTGTTTGGCGCGGCGCTCGGCACGTACTTGCGCACTGGCGGTCAGAAAAATCTTCAACTGCGCATTTGGGAAAATGACCGAACCGATGTCGCGGCCATCGGCCACCAAACCTTTGCCGGTCAGAAAATCGCGCTGACGCTGCAACAAAGCGGCACGCACGGCAGGCAGCTGCGCCACGGCCGATGCGCCCATGCCGATGGCTTCGCTGCGGATGGCTTCGGATACGTCCTCTCCGGCCAATAATACCTTCTGACCGTCAAACTGCGCCGGCAGCTGCTCGGCCAATGCCGCCACAGCAGCCTCGTCCGCCCAATCCGTTTCCTGTTTTTGCGCATACAGCGCGGTCAGGCGGTATAAAGCGCCGGAATCCAAATAATCGAAACCCAAAATAGCGGCCACGCGTGAAGCAATCGTACCTTTGCCCGAGGCGCTCGGGCCGTCGATGGCGATGACTTTTTGTTTGTCTGACATAGTCGTGTTCTCTTTTCGTAACAGGAAAGGTGGATTCAGACGGCGTTTTTAATGAATTTTCAAAGCAATACGCTACATCGTACGGGTGTGCAACTCCGGCATACGACCACAATACGTTTCCGGCCGCCGACAGGCAAACTTGAAAACGCCATCTCCTGCGCAGTGACAGGCAGTCTGAAAATATCCAAATATCGCGAATGCCGCATTATAAACAAAATTCCGGCAACGGCTTTAATTTTTCAGACGGCATTGCCCCGCTTAGGCGGCCGTTTCACCGCCCCAAATATCCAAAATGCTTTATCACGGGTATAATCGCCACCGTTTATTTAACGGAATTTAACCATGCAACAACTGAAATTAGCCATTTCCGGCGCACAAATCTTGTTTGTCGCCTTCGGTGCGATGGTGCTCGTTCCCCTGCTCACCGGTTTGAATCCGGCGCTGGCGCTGCTGGGTGCGGGTATCGGCACCTTACTGTTCCAAATCGTCACCAAACGCAAAGTGCCGATTTTCTTAGGTTCGTCGTTTGCCTTTATCGCACCGATTATTTATTCCGTCGGCGAATGGGGACTGCCGTCAACCATGTTCGGCCTGTTTGCCGCCGGTTTTATGTATTTCGTGTTTGCCGCCCTTATCCGCTGGCGCGGTTTGGAAGCGGTACACCGCCTGCTGCCGCCGGTGGTCATCGGGCCGGTGATTATGGTCATCGGCTTGTCTGTGGCTGCTTCGGCCAGCCAGATGGCGATGGGGCAGTCGGGCGGCAAGCAGGTGATGGATTACACCCAGTCGCTGCTGCTGGCGGGCTTTACGTTTGCCGTAACCGTGATTGTGTCGGTATTCGGCAGCAAAATGATGAAGCTGATTCCGATTTTAATCGGTGTGGCGGCGGGCTATCTGCTGGCACTGGTTTTGGGCTTGGTGGATACTTCTGGCATCGCCGCCGCGCCGTGGTTTGCCGTGCCGCACTTTGAAACGCCGCAGGTCAACTGGCAGGCGGCGCTGTTTATGCTGCCGGTTGCCATCGCCCCCGCGATTGAACACATCGGCGGCATTATGGCCATCGGCAATGTAACCGGCAAGGATTACGCCAAAGATCCGGGCCTGGATAAAACGCTGACGGGCGACGGTCTGGGCGTGTGCGTGGCCGGTTTGATTGGCGGGCCTCCCGTGACCACCTACGGCGAAGTCACCGGCACGGTGATGATTACCAAAAACAGCAACCCGAAAATCATGACGTGGGCAGCGATTTTTGCCATCTACATGGCGTTTTTCGGTAAATTCAATGCCTTTTTAGCATCGATTCCGCTGCCGGTGATGGGCGGAATTATGATTCTGCTGTTCGGCACCATCGCCTCTTTGGGTCTGAAAGCCATGATTGATGCCAAAGTGGATTTGATGCAGCCGAAAAATCTGGTGATTGTCAGCTCGGTATTGACCACCGGCGTGGGCGGAATGGTGATTAAAATCGGCACGCTCAGCTTTGCCGGAGTGGGCTTGTGCGCGATTTTGGCGATTGTCTTGAACCTGATTCTGCCAAACCGCACGGAAAATGCCGAAGCGGGCAGCTAACCTCTCCCATTTGATATGAATAATGCCGTCTGAACATTCGTTTTTTCAGACGGCATTATTTTATTTTTCCTATTGACTTCATCAACATTTATCCCCATAGTCATTTTATTAATTCATTATTAAATCAATAAAGGCTCGACTATGGCAGACAAAAACTATTACGACATACTCGGCGTGGCCAAAGATGCGGATAATGCCGCCATCAAAAAAGCCTACCGCAAACTGGTACGCAAATACCATCCCGATGTCAGCAAAGAACCCGATGCGGCCGAGCGCACCACCGAAATCAATTTGGCTTACGAAACCCTGTCGGACAAAGACAAACGCGCCGAATACGATGAAATGCTGGCCAACCCTTACAGCCATGCCGGTGCGCAAGGCGGCAGCGGCAATCCGTTTGGTGCGGGCGGCACGCCTTTCGGCAACGGCGGTTTCCGTTACGAATACCACACCGACGGCAGCGAACCTTTCGGCAGCGGCGACTTCAACTTTGAAGACCTGTTTTCATCGTTCAACCGCAGCCAGCGCAGCAGCCGCCAGCAGCAGCCGACCGGCCCGATTAAAGGCGAAGACCAATACGGCGAATTGGACGTGGATATTTACGCCGCCTATGTCGGCGCGGAACGTACCCTGACCGTCAACGTCCCCACCACCGATGCCTACGGCCGCGTGGCCTACGAAGCGAAAACGCTGAATGTCAAAATCCCGAAAGGCATTAGCGAAGGCCAGCAAATCCGCCTGAGCGGGCAAGGTCTGCCCGGTTACAACGGCGGCGCCAACGGCGATTTGTATCTGACCATCAAATTCCACGCCCGCCCTGATTTGTATGTGCAAAACAAAAAAGACGTGTACCAAACCATTGATGTGACCCCGTGGCAGGCCGTGCTCGGCGGCAAAATTACCGTTTCCACCGCCAAAGAGCCGGGCGACTTGTATCTGAACATCCGCATTACCGTCCCGCCCATCGAAAACGAAGCCGACCGCGCCGCTTGGCAGCAACTGGCCGATCACTTCGCCGGACGCTCCGCATAAGAAAGGACAACTATGAATCCGCATACCGACATTACCCTGACCTTTGAAGAACTGCTCGCCGCCAGCAACAGCCGCCGTGACTGGCTGCTGGCGCTGGTAGAAGAAGACATCATCAGCGTCAGCGACACCCCCGAACACAGCAGCTTCGGCAGTTTCCAACTCGCCCGCATGCGCCGCGCCCAGCGTATCGCGCATGACTTTGAAGCCGGTGTTCCCGCGCTGGGCTTGATTATGCGCCTGCTCGATGAGGTGGAAGAGCTGCGCAAACTGCAACGGCCGCTGTCGTTGCTGGATGTTGAACGGGAGTAATTTTCCTGAAGAAAAGGCCGTCTGAAAACACTGATGTTTTCAGACGGCCTTTTCTTTAATTTTCTTTAATTATAGTGAGGTAGATTAGGATGAAATCCCAACAGAAACTAAAGCAAACTAAAGCAGCGTTGGGTTGGCAATCCAACCTACACCATGCTGATGTTTTCAGACGGCATAAATTGATTCCCTGCTATATTCAAGCCTGACACACCGGCACTGCCGCCGGATACACCGATACCTCGGTCTGCGTCAGCGCAAACAGATTTTCCAACTGCGCCTGCGCTTGGCGGTTGGCATGTTGCAGGATGTCGGCTTTACAGGCGCTTTGCAATACCTGCTTGCGCGCCGCCTGCTGCACCTCGTTAAACACCGCCTTATCCGGTGGCAACAAATTAAACGTGCCGGTTTGAATGTCATACACCTCAATATTTTCCAAATCCACGCTGAGGATTTCCACCGGCGGCAGGCTGATGATGACTTTGCCGTCCACGATATTGACATTGTCTGCCGTTAAGTTGTCCAAATCCAAACCCGCCAACACCTTGCCGCGCACGGTAAACAGCCCGCTTTGCGCGTCCTGCCACAGCTTGCGCCAATCGCCTTTTTTCTCCGTGCGGATAATCGTGTCGATGTAAAACGCCGTGCTTTCCAAGCGGTTCATCTGTTTAAGCTGCATGACCACGCCATCGCGCGTTAATGCGTTGTGCGCAGGTTGTTCGTCAGCGTGGCCATAAAGCCAACTGCCCGCCGCCAACGCCACCACACACAATACCACCAATCCCACTACTCGGCTGAATATTTTTCCCATCATATTTTCCTTAGCAAACAGTATTCTAGATATGACGCCAATCGCCGTATATTCAAGCCTTCTGCCGTAAGGCCGTCTGAAAGCCGCTGCATTTTCAGACGGCCTTTTACCGTTCCAAATATTACTAAAAAGTAATTAATAAAAAATATTACCAAATTTGCTTTTTTACGCCGTATCAGCCTACAATCGGCAGCGTGTTCCGTTCAAAGGAGAACGCATGAGCATTACCGAATGGCGCCGAATCAATCTGCGCCGGTGGATTAACGACAAATACGGCGGCCAGCAATGCCGCTTTATTGCCGCCACCGGCATCAATCAGGGCGAATTGTCCGCCTTGTTGAAAAACAAATCGTTCGGCGAAAAGAAAGCCCGCAAAATCGAACAGTCCGCCGCCATGCCCGATATGTGGTTAGACGGCGAGCCTGCAACCCACCCAGAAGAGAGGAACAGCATGAGCCACATTTCCACCATCCCTGAAATTCTGGCCGACATCAAAGCCGGCAAAATGGTCATCATTACCGACGCGGAAGACCGCGAAAACGAAGGCGATTTGCTGATGGCGGCGCAATTCGTGACGCCCGAAGCCATCAACTTTATGATTAAACACGCGCGCGGTTTGGTGTGTCTGCCGATGGAAGAACACATGGTCGAGAAACTCGGCCTGCCGATGATGACGCAGAAAAACGGTGCGCAATACGGCACCAACTTTACCGTTTCCATCGAAGCGGCGCACGGCATTACCACCGGCATTTCCGCCGCCGACCGCGCCCTGACCATTCAGACGGCCGTCTCCCCCGCCGCCAAACCGGAAGACATTGTCCAGCCGGGGCATATTTTCCCGCTGCGTGCGCAAAAAGGCGGCGTATTGGTGCGCGCCGGACACACTGAAGCAGGCGTGGATTTGGCGCAAATGAGCGGCCTGATTCCCGCCGCCGTCATCTGCGAAATCATCAACGACGACGGCACGATGGCGCGTATGCCCGAATTGATGCAATTCGCCGAAGAACACGGCCTGAAAATCGGCACGATTACCGACTTAATCGAATACCGCAGCCGCACCGAAAGCCTGCTGGAAGAAATGGGCGACATGCCCGTCAGCACCCCGTGGGGCGAGTTCC
Organism: Neisseria perflava; assembly: GCF_024170405.1. GTDB lineage: Bacteria > Pseudomonadota > Gammaproteobacteria > Burkholderiales > Neisseriaceae > Neisseria > Neisseria perflava_B. The sequence goes on from NZ_JALJYC010000024.1 coordinate 17,616, forward strand.
AACAGCATGTTTACGTCGATAAACTGACCGGCGAAACCCATCTGGCGCTGGTCAAAGGCACACCGTCCGACAGCAGCGAAACCGTGGTGCGCGTGCACGAGCCTTTCAGCACGATGGACTTTATCCAGCCCAACCCGCGCCATTCTTGGTCGCTGCCCAAAGTCTTGGAACGCATCCAGCAAGCCGACAGCGGCGTGGTAATCCTTATGCACCGCCTCGAAGACGGCGCCGCCCTGCTCGACCGCACCCTGCCCAAAGGTGCAAACCAAGCCTATAAGTGGGACAGTAAAAGCTACGGTATCGGCGCGCAGATTTTGGCCAATCTGAATGTGAAAAAACTGCGCGTACTGGGTCGCCCCTCATCCTTCTCCGGCCTGACCGGTTTCGGTTTGGAAATTGCCGGCTTTGAAGAAGCTGAGAAATAAACCTGATATTTAAATGACTTAGGCCGTCTAAAAAATATTTTTCAGACGGCCTTTATCATGAGATTCTTTAACAAGAAGCCATAAGCATAAAATCATGCCGGGTTGCGAATCCGATATTACCGAAATTTTTATTGGATTTTATCCCAAGCCACATGATTTGTTTATGATGAATTGCACGGTATTGTCCGAAGCTGATAACCGGCAGACAAATGGCAGATAAATGCCGTTTATGACAAAATTCTGCTTTCGTCTCGTTCCAATATCATACACCTCATGGCTACACCACACACATCCTCCCATGCCGCGCCGCTGTTGGTTATCGGCTGCATTATTTTTGGTTTGGGCAGCCTGATTGTCAAATTTGTCGCCGTCGGCTCATATGCCATTGCTTTTTGGCGGCTGGCGGTCGCTGCGGTAATTTTTTGGTTGCTGGCGCGCTTTTTCGGCCAGAAAATGCCACGCAACCCTAAAACCATTTATACCGCACTGCTATCGGGCGTGTTCCTGGCCTTCGATTTGGCACTGTGGCACGAAAGCATACACGCCGTCGGCCCGGGCATTTCCACCCTGCTCAACAGCCTGCAAATCTTTTTTCTCTCTGCCATCGGCTTTTTCTTTTATCGCGAACGCCTGAGCCTGCTGCAAATCCTCAGCCTGATTTTGGCAGTAGCAGGCGTAGCGCTGATTGCCAGCCCGGAATTTGGTCACAACGGCAATGCCTCGTGGGGTTTTGTCAGCGGTATTACCTCCGGCGCGATGTTGGCGCTGTCTATGGTCTTTATCCGCAAAACCCACCAAATCGAGCAGACCGCGCTGTTTCCACTGATGATGTTGTTGAGCATAGGCGGCATATTGTCGCTGATTGCGCCGGCATTGATTTTTGACAGTGGTGCGCTGTATCCGACCAACTGGCGCGATATTGGTTTGATATTGGTGTACGGGGCGGTCATGCAATGCTTCGCTTGGGGACTGATTGCGTATGCTATTCCGCTGTTGTTGCTATCCTTAACCGGTTTGCTGTTGCTGACCGAGCCGGTGGCAGCGCTGGTGATCGACTATTTCTGGCTGGACAAACCAATTAACGCCCTCCAATGGGGCGGCGCAGCTCTAACGCTGCTGGCGATTTATTTGGGGTCGGTAAAGGGTAAGCCAAATAAATAACACCTATATCAGGATACAAAAATGCCGTCTGAAAAAACACAATTTTCAGACGGCATTTTCATTATCCAAATTACTGGATGGTCGTACCAATCCGGCCGAAATCGCCGAAGTTCATCCAAATCAGGAAGGCTTTACCCACAATCAGCTTGTCGCTGACAAAGCCCCAATAGCGCGAATCTTCGCTGTTGTCGCGGTTGTCACCCATCATAAAATAATGGCCTGCGGGCACAGTACATTTAAACGCCGAACCGTCTTGCGCGTATTCGCAGTTTTCACGATAGGGAAATTCTGCGCGTACTGCCTGCGGGATAAAAGCAGGCTGATCGGGCATTTTCAACACTTGGAAGCTGTGGCTGCCGATTTGCTCGCGGTAGGCTTCGGCCTGAATATCCACCACGCCGTACTGGGCGGTGTTTTCGGCATAAGTCTGCATACCTTCGGCTTTATCGGCAACTACCTGGCCATTAATGCTCAATACTTTGTTTTTATATTCCACCACATCGCCCGGCAGACCGACGGCGCGTTTGATGTAGTTGACGCTCGGATTTTCCGGATAGTTGAATACCACCACATCGCCGCGCTCGATGTCGCCGGTCGGAATCAATACATTATTGATAATCGGCGTGCGGATGCTGTAGGAAAATTTATTCACCAGAATAAAATCCCCCACCACCAACCCCGGGCGCATGGAGCTGGACGGAATTTGGAAAGGCTCGGCAATAAAGGTGCGCAACACAAATACGATTAAAATAATCGGAAAAAAACCGCTCATGTAATCGGTAAAATGGCCTTTGTCCTGATGGGCAGGGTCTTTTTTCAGACGGCCTTTGTGCACCAGCCACACCACGCCGGTAAACACCACAAACACCAGCAGTACGGCGGTAAAGCTCATCATAAACGACAGCACGCCGAACACGCCGACCATCATCAAGAGATAGCCCCATTGCAGGCCGCCGCTCCACTCGCCGTTTGCCTCGCGCTCTTTGCTGCTTTTGAAATACAGCACCAAGCCGACGATAAAGGCCGCGATAGCGGCTAAAAGTAAATTATTGCTCATTACTTATCACTCACTTGCAAAATCGCCAAAAACGCACTTTGCGGGATTTCCACATTGCCCACCTGCTTCATGCGGCGTTTACCGGCTTTTTGTTTTTCCAACAGTTTTTTCTTACGCGTGATGTCGCCGCCGTAACATTTGGCCAAGACGTTTTTGCGCAAGGCTTTGACGTTTTCGCGGGCGATAATCTGGCTGCCTATGGCCGCCTGCACCGCAATATCGAACATCTGGCGCGGAATCAGCTCGCGCATTTTCGCTGCCAGCTCGCGGCCTCGGTGTACCGCGCTTTGGCGGTGCACAATCAGACTCAGCGCATCGACTTTTTCGCCGTTGACCATAATGTCCAGCTTAATCAAATCCGAGGGCTGGAACTCTTTGAAATGGTAGTCCAGCGAAGCATAGCCGCGCGAAGTGGACTTGAGCTTGTCGAAGAAATCCATCACCACTTCGTTCATCGGCAAATCGTAGGTCAGCATGACCTGCCGCCCCATATACTGCATATTTACCTGCACGCCGCGTTTTTGGTTGCACAGTGTCATCACATTACCGACATATTCCTGAGGTACCAAAATCGTGGCGGTGATAATCGGCTCCAGAATGGTTTCAATTTGGCTGATATCGGGCAGCTTGGAGGGGTTTTCCACCTCGATTTTTTCGCCGTTTTTCAATATGACTTCATACACCACCGTCGGCGCGGTGGTAATCAAGTCCATATCAAATTCGCGCTCTAAGCGCTCCTGCACGATTTCCAAGTGCAAGAGACCCAAGAAGCCGCAACGGAAACCGAAACCCAGCGCCTGCGACACTTCCGGCTCGAATTTCAGCGAGGCGTCGTTGAGCTGCAATTTTTCCAGCGCATCGCGCAAGGCTTCGTAGTCGTGGCTTTCCACCGGATACAGGCCGGCAAATACCTGGCTTTGCACCTCTTGGAAACCCGGCAGCGGTTTTTCCGCCGGACGCGCCGCCAGCGTGATGGTGTCGCCCACTTTGGCCGAACCCAGCTCTTTAATGCCGGTAATCAGAAAGCCCACTTCACCGGCTTTCAATTCCTGCTTTTGCACCGATTTGGGCGTAAACACGCCCAACTGCTCGACCTGCGTTTCCGCTTTGGTGCTCATAAACAGCACTTTGTCTTTCAGTTTCAGACGGCCTTCTTTGATACGGATTAACATCACCACGCCGACGTAGTTGTCAAACCACGAGTCGATAATCATGGCCTGTAAAGGCGCGTCTTCATCGCCCTCGGGCGCGGGGATTTTGGCGATGATTTCTTCCAACACATCTTCCACGCCGATACCGCTCTTGGCCGAACACTGCACCGCGCCGACAGCATCAATACCGATAATGTCTTCGATTTCCTGCGCCACGCGGTCGGGGTCGGCGGCGGGCAGGTCGATTTTATTCAATACCGGCACCACTTCCACGCCCAAATCAATGGCGGTATAGCAGTTGGCCACGGTTTGCGCTTCCACGCCTTGCGAAGCGTCCACCACCAAGAGCGCACCTTCACACGCCGACAGGCTGCGCGAGACTTCGTAAGAAAAATCGACGTGTCCCGGGGTGTCAATCAGATTGAGCTGGTAGGTTTGGCCATCGCGGGCTTTATAGTTTAAGGCGGCGGTTTGCGCTTTGATGGTAATGCCGCGCTCTTTTTCGATGTCCATCGAATCGAGTACTTGCGAACTCATCTCGCGCGTATCCAAGCCGCCGCAATATTGGATAAAGCGGTCGGCCAAGGTGGATTTGCCGTGGTCGATATGGGCGATAATGGAAAAATTTCGGATGTTTTTCATATTGTTATAATGCTTGGTCTCTACTCATCGAAAGGCCGTCTGAACAGTTTCACAGAAATCCGCGATTTCGGTTTGAACCCTGTTCAGACGGCCTTTTCAAACTAAAACAGTGAATGCCGCATTTTAGCGGAAAACCCTATTTTTGCATATCTTTCTTTATTTTAGCCGCTGTTGCCGCTATTTCAGACGGTTTGCCCTCTGCCGCAGCCTTGCCGAATACGGTTTCCAGCGGCGCTTTCATGTCTTCTACCAAAATTTCCGCGCCGGTTTTCGACAAATGGTCGGCATCGATATACAGCATTTTTTCCCGCGTACCGTCGGCACTCAACAAACAAGGTTTGTGCGCATTGCCGGTTTGCTGGCACAGATACTGGCTCGGCGCAATAAATAATGCCCCTTCTTGTTCCGCAACCTGGCGCAGCCCTTTCTCCAATTCGGGCAAAACGATGGCAGCTGCGTAAACGTGTTGCCCCGCTGAAATCAAACCGCGTTCCAACTCTTTTTCATAAGCGCGTTCGGCCGAAATATACCAACGCGGTACATTGCCAATAATCACGATTTTAGAAGACGGCGATACGACTTTAATCTGCTGCACGGTATTCGATAAGGCCGTCTGAATTTGGATAACTTCGGCCGGGCTTTTTTCCATAAACCACATGCTGTGCAAAATCACCGTATCATAATGATTGGCCGCAATTTCCGACATAATCCGGCTATTGATGGCTTGGCAGTTACTGCGGGTTGAGGCCGTCCAATCCAGTAACGGCGGGCAGGCGGACTCGGTCAGCTGGGTCAATGCCACGCCGCGCGCCTTAGCAAATCCCGACAAACCCTGATAAAGCGAGGCCGCATGGCTGTCGCCCCACAGCAATACTTGGTTTTCACCCTGCTCATAGCATGACGCATCCTGTTTATCCTGATTATCCTCTTGAATCAGGCAGGTATGCCGCCGCGCCGCTTGATCCCAACCATAATCAAATTTGTATTCCTGCTTTTGAAAATAAAAATGTCCGCCCAAGCCAATGGCGCACATCGCCACACTGCCTACCAAGCTGATTTGGAAAATCTGCCCGCGCGAAAAACGCTTTTTATCGCGAAACGGCGCTTCGACATAGCGCCAAGTAAAATCGGCCAACACCAGCGACAGCACCGCCAATCCGACCATTAGCGGATAAGGCTCTACCTCAAACTCGGAACGCACTCGCGCCAGAGCAAACAAAGGATTGTGCCACAGATAAGCGCTGTAACTGATTAAGCCGATTCTGACCATTCCCGCATTGCCCAATATCTTGCCCACCCAGGTTTTCGGCGTGGTAAAGATGATGACCAATACCGAGCCGATAACCGCAACTGCAGCATTCCAGCCCGGAAACGGCATGTATTTGTCAAAGGTAAAAATCGCAATCAGCAAAGCTGCCAAACCGGCCAAACTGCCGCATTGACTGACGGCGTCCGCAGTGTCTTTCAAAGGATAACGGCGCAAGTAAGCCGCCGCCAAACCTCCGGCCATCAGCTCCCATGCCCGAAAAGGCAGCAGGTAAAAAGCCGCCATCGGATATTTTTGCACTGCCCATTGTGCCGCCGCCAAACCGAACAGGGTCAACAAGCCCATCATCGGCACAGCCCAATTTTTTCTTTTGATTTTGTATAAAAGCAGCAGCAATAAAGGGAAAAACAGGTAATACTGCTCCTCCACCCCCAAGCTCCAAGTATGCAACAGGGGCTTTAATTCTGTTGCCGTGTCAAAATAACCGCTGGTCAGCCAAAACAATATATTGCTGGAAAATACGGAAACCGCCACCAAGCTTTGCGAAAACGCTTTCATTTCAGACGGCATCAGCCACATATAAGCGACGGGATAAATACACACCAGCACAAAAAACAATGCCGGCAAAATGCGCCGGAAACGCCGTTCATAAAAATCAACGATGGAAAATTTACCTTCGTCGCAATCTTTGAGGATAATGCCGGTAATCAGGTAGCCGCTGATGACAAAGAAAATATCCACGCCGACAAATCCCCCTTGAAAAAGGGATACACCGGCGTGGAACAATATAACGGGCAACACGGCAACCGCACGAAGGCCATCAATTTCACTGCGGTATTTTAATTTATGCTGCAAAGCCAATTTAAATCCTTCTGCTCCATCCTATTTTTAACCTATCCGATACGCCCGGAGCAGGCGGTTAACGGTATAACGCATTGAGGTATCCAACTCGTTTATTATGAAAATACATGCCGTAAGCATACCCGTATTTCTATTTCACGGCAAACCGGCTGGATATATAGATGCTAAGATACCACCTCATTGATATTTTCAGGCCGACAAAAAAATAAACGGCATTGTTACCAAACAAACGCCGTTTATTTTATGCAAAATTCAAAAATTCTTTTATCATCAAAAAAAACATTAATTCATCATAATGCCTCTATCATTTTCATAACCATTTGCGCCGAGCTGACCGCCGCCGTTTTTAAAAATTCGTCAAAGCTGACATCGGCCTTTTCATCTGCCGAATCGGACACCGCCCGAATGACCACAAACGGCGTTTCCAGTTGATAACACGCCTGCGCAATCGCCGCCGCTTCCATTTCGACCGCTTTTACCTCAGGGAAGTGCCCGCGTATCTGCGCCACCGTTTCGCTGCTGTGCACAAACTGATCGCCGCTGACAATCAGCCCCTGAGTTACCTGCGCACCTTCAAATACCGCCGCCGCTTGATTGGCTACAGCAACCAAACCGACATCGCTGTCATATGCGGCAGGCAGTTGCGGCACTTGCCCCCATAAATACCCGAAAGCCGTGACATCCACATCATGATGAGCCATTTGCGTGCCCACCACTACATCGCCGATTTTCAAACCCTTGCCCAAGCCGCCCGCGCTGCCGGTATTAATCACGCAATCCGGTGCAAATTGGTGAATCACCCAAGCCGTCGCCACCGCCGCATTGACCTTGCCGATACCGCTCAAAGCCAGTACCACGCGTTTGCCCGACAATTCGCCGACATAGGCTTGGAATTTGCCGAATGCCACTTCCTGCGCATGATTCAGACGGCCTTTCAGTAACTCGATTTCTTGCGCCATCGCACCAATCACAGCAACCGTTTTCATCGTCATCCTGATTCCTTTTCCTGATAAAAATTTGCGCCATTATAGCAAAAGCCGTATCCGATTTAGCGCATCCTGTTCCGATTTTATCCATTATGCCTGCCGTTCAGTTTTTTTCCATTTTGCAACGGCTGTGACAGAAATATTATTGCGCATTTGCCCTGACACGGGCGTAAGCCTTTCATCCTTGATATAATGTGTTTCAAATAAAAAGGATTTGATACACATGATGTACGATGCGCCCCCCACTCCCAAAGACGAGCTGTTCGGCTGGCTGCGCCATATGAACAAATACAAAGGCTCGGATTTGTTTGTAACCCCCAATTTCCCGCCGGCCATGAAAGTGGACGGTAAAATTACGCGCCTGTCGGATGAGCCGCTGAGCGCCGAGCGCTGCATGGAAATCACTTTTTCCATCATGAACCAAAAGCAGATCGAAGAGTTTTCCAATACCAATGAATGCAATTTCTCCATCAGCCTGCCCGATACCAGCCGTTTCCGTGTCAATGCGATGGTGCAGCGAGGCGCGACAACGCTGGTGTTGCGCTCCATTACCGGCGATATTCCGAAGTTTGAAACCCTGAATCTGCCGCCGATTTTACAAGAAATCGCTTTGCGCAAGCGCGGCTTGGTGATTTTTACCGGCGCAACCGGTTCGGGCAAATCCACCTCGCTGGCCTCGCTCATCGACTACCGCAATGAAAACAGCTTCGACCACATTATTACCATCGAAGACCCGATTGAGTTTGTCCACCAGCATAAAAATTCCATCATCACCCAACGCGAAATCGGCGTGGATACCGAAAACTGGTCGGTTGCCCTGAAAAATACCCTGCGCCAAGCGCCGGATGTGATTCTCATCGGCGAGATTCGTGACCGCGAAACCATGGATTATGCGATTGCATTTTCCGAAACCGGCCACCTGTGTTTGGCCACCTTGCACGCCAACAATACTAACCAAGCGCTTGACCGTATCATCAACTTTTTCCCGGAAGAGCGCCGTACCCAGCTCTTAACCGACTTATCGTTGAATCTGCAAGCCTTTATTTCACAACGTCTTATCCCGCGCGAATCAGGCAAAGGCCGCGTGGCGGCGGTAGAAGTATTGCTCAACTCGCCGCTGATTGCCGATTTGATTCATAAGGGCGAGATTTACGGCATCAAAGAGCTGATGAAAAAGTCCACCGCCCAAGGCATGCAAACCTTCGACCAAGCCTTGTACGAGTTGTATGAAAACGGCGACATCAGTTTTCAAGAGGCCATTAAAAATGCCGACTCCGCGCATGATTTGCGCTTAGACATCCAACTGCGCAGCCGCCGTGCACAAAATGCTGGGCCGGATTTGGAATTGATTTGAGTTTGTCGGCTATCGCCGTTATCTGTTGAAAATAAAATGCCGTCTGAAAATTTTTTCAGACGGCATTTTCTATCTTTCTATCTTTATTTTCTTTCTAACGACAGCCCACCGGCGTCCATGTGCCATACTTCATCCGCCAAAGCATCCGCATCGGCTCGGTCATGACTGATAAGCAACATCGGAATGCCGCTCTGCTGCTGTATATTCAATACCTCCTGCCGCGTATGCGCCCGTAAATCGGTATCCAAGGCGGAAAACGGCTCGTCCAGCAGCAACAACTCCGGCTCAGTAATCAAGGCGCGCGCTAATGCGGTACGCTGCTTTTGCCCGCCGGAAATGCGGTTAGGATAATGCCCGGCTACCCGCTGCAACTGCAAGCGTTCCAGCCAATATTGCGCTTTTTCAGAGTGCGCAGCCTGCCCGTGATTCGGCCTTTTCGGTGGATTGCGTATGCCCTGATACAGACCGAACTCAATATTTTGCGCTACCGTCAAATGAGGAAACAGCGCATAATCTTGAAACAGCAGGCCGACTTTGCGCTGCCGGGCTGCCAAATCAGTACGCGTTGCACTGTCAAACCAAGTTTTACCGCCTATGCGGATATGCCCGCTGTCCGGCCGGATAAGCCCGCTCAACATCTGAAACGTCAGGCTTTTTCCCGAGCCGGATGCGCCGAGAATCACCAATTTTTGTGCGTCCGACTGCAAAGCGATATTCAACTCAAACCCTGGCAATTTTTTGTGCAATTCAATCTCAAAACGCATCATTTGCCCCCTTCGTGCGCTTTCATTAGACGGCCTGCCAGCAGCAACACCACAATACATACTGCCGACACCAACACCACCAAGCCGTTGGCCAAAGCGTCATTGCCCGCCTGCACCGCCTCATAAATGGAGATGGACAGCGTTTGTGTCTGCCCGGGAATACTGCCCGCAATCATCAAAGTTGCACCAAATTCGCCCAATGCACGGGCAAAAGCCAGCAATATCCCCGCCAAAATGCCGCGCCAGGCCAAGGGCAGTGACACGCGGAAAAATACTGCCCACTCGTTCAAGCCCAATACCCGCGCCGCTTGTTCCAACTGCGGATTCACTTCCTCAAACGCCGCCCGCGCCGGTTTGAACACCAGCGGGAAAGTCACCACCACGGCGGCGATGACTGCACCCTGCCAAGTAAAAATCAGATTGATACCAAACGCAGATTTTAACCACGCGCCCAAAGCGCTGTTGCGCCCGAAAGCCACTAATAGGTAATAGCCCATCACCGTCGGCGGCAAAACCATCGGCAGGGTCAGCAGGGTATCCAGTAAATTGCGGCCGTGAAAGCGCCAACGTGCCAGCGCAAAACCGGCCGCCGTACCGAAAATAATATTCAGCAAAGTGGCAGTTCCAGCCACTTTCAGCGACAGCAGTAAGGTAATGATTAGAGATTCGTTCATAAAATGGGAAAAGGCCGCACCAAAGGCAGGCTTTGCACTCTGAAAACGGCCGATGTGAAGATAAAGGCGGTAGGTTTTAACCCAATCAAATAAAGCAAGTAAAACGGTGGGTTGAAACCTACCCTGTGGGTTTGATTAACGCGGTTTTTTAAAACCGTATTTCGCCAATACGCCCTGACCTTGCGCAGACAACACATACTGCGTAAAGCGTTTGGCTTCGGCTTTTTGCTTGCTGTCGGCAGTGACCGCAATCGGGTAAGACACCGGCTGCTGCGTCGGCACGGTTTTCAAGACTTTCACTTTGTCTTTCATCAAAGCCGCGTCGGTATTGTAAACAAAGCCTGCATCCACTTCGCCGCGTGCCACATAATCCAGCGACTGGCGCACGTTTTGGGTGGTAATCACTTTCGGCTGAATGGCCGCCCATACGCCGGCTTTTTCCAGCGCGGCTTTGGTGTAACGGCCGACCGGTACGCTTTGCGGGTTGCTGACGGCAATGCGGTCAAAGCGGTAACTTTCCAAATCATTCAGACGGCCTACGCTCAATTTGCTGTTTTTCGGCGCGGCGATCACCAATGAATTTAAGGCAAAGGTTTTGCGGGTGGCTTTGTCAATCACATTTTTTGCCTGCGCCTGGCTCATGGTTTCTTCATCGGCAAAGGCGACCACGTCCACAGGAGCGCCTTGCAAGACTTGTTGCAGCAGGGCGCCCGAACCGGCGGTGTTCAGCTTGATTTTGCTTTGCGGATATTGTTTTTCATATTTGGCGGCAATTTCGCCGAATGCGTCTTTCAAGCTGGCGGCGGCGGAAACGGTAATGTCGGCGGCAAACAGCGGGGTGGCAACCGCGCTCAAAAGTAAAAATAAAGCAGATTTTTTCATTAATATGTTCCTTGATGTAAAGAATAGTGTTTTATCATTTTTTGGTTTTAATAAAATAATTCTTTAGAATTAGTTATAAAGGACTAATTATATATGTAAACGTAATAACCGCAGACTACCGCTTGACCTCTCCATATTCCGTCAATATCGGTTTGGATTACCTGTCTCTTGCCTCTTAATCGAAACAGGCAGCCATTCGCAGCCCTATGCCGTCTGAAAAAACGTATAATAGCGGGCTGTTTGTTACCCTATAAATGACTTTATGAACCCCGCTTCTCCCCAATCCGATTTCAAACGCGGCATGAAAGACTGCTCGCCCATGCTTATCGGGCTGCTGCCGTGGGCAATTATCCTCGGCGTGCAAGGCGGTCAGAAAGGCATGAGCTGGTTAGAAATGCTGATGATGACCGGCATGAATTTCGCCGGCGGCTCGGAGTTTGCCGCCGTTAACCTGTGGGCGCACCCGCTGCCGATTCTGCTGATTGCCACCGTTACTTTTATGATTAATTCGCGCCATATTCTGATGGGTGCGGCCTTGGCGCCCTATATGAAAGGCATGCCGCTGAAAAAAGTCATGCCTGCGCTGTTTTTTATGTGCGACGAGAGCTGGGCGATGGGCTTGGCTGAAGCGCAGCGACGCAAAGCCGCCGGTTTGGGCGGTTTCAACCTGCCGTATTACATGGGTGTGTGTTTTATCTTCTATACCTTTTGGATCAGCTTTGCTGCCATCGGCGCGGCGGTGGGCCCAATGTTCGGCGATGTGGCGGCATGGGGCTTCGGCATGGCGTTTCCGGCGGTGTTTTTGGTATTGATGCGCGGCATGTGGGAAGGTTTTGCCGCTGCGCGGCCGTGGCTGGTCAGCCTAATTGTCGCCGCCGTTACTTATTTATCCGTTGACGGCGCGTGGTACGTCCCCGCCGGCGCTTTATCCGGCCTGCTGGCAGCCTATTGGTGGGGAGAACAAGAATGACCGTCGCTTGGGATTCGTTTTTGGTATTTTGCAGCATGTTGGCGGTGACTTATTCTACCCGCCTGATTGGTTTCTTCGCCCTGCGCAACCGCACTTTGAGCCGCCGTGCGCAAGTGGTGATGGAAGCCGCGCCCGGCTGCGTGTTGATTTCGGTGATTGCACCCTATTTTGTGTCCGACAAACCGCACGAACTGATTGCCATCGCGCTGACTGTATTCGCCGCCAGCCGTTTTTCCATGCTGACCACGGTATTGGTGGGCGTGATTTCGGCAGGAGTACTCGGTCATTTGATGGGTTGAACACATGAACGCCTTCTCAACGGCCTGATGATTACAGGCAGCCTGATTATCGCCATCGGCGCACAAAATGCTTTTGTCTTAAAAAGCGGCCTACTCAAGCAACACAGCGGCTTAGTGGCAATGCTGTGTTGGCTGTGCGACATTGCGCTTATCGGCTTGGGCGTATTCGGCATTACCGCATTGATTGCCGACAACGGCTCTGCCGCCATGCTGCTGTCGCTACTGGGCGGCCTGTTTCTGCTGGCCTACGGCTTGTTGAGCGCACGCCGGGCATGGCACGGCGGCAATCAGTTGAGCGTAGATGGCGGCAATACACCCGCTGTCTCGCGTTGGAAAACCGCCGCAACCACGCTAGCGCTGACCCTGTTGAATCCGCATGTGTATATTGATGCCGTCATGCTGATTGGCGGCAGTGCGGCGGCGCTGAGGCCGTCTGAAAAAGGGCTGTTTTTCCTCGGCGCGATTACCGCTTCGGGCTTATGGTTTTTACGGCATTGCCTACGGCGCACGCCTGCTGCTGCCGCTGTTTCGCCGTGAAGCCGTATGGCGGCTGCTCGACAGCCTGATGATTGCCGTGATGATGTGGTATTTGGCGTTCGGGCTGCTGCGGCAAGCGTGGCAAACCGCCGCATAAACATCCCCACCTATGCGAACAAACCACACGAATATTCAGACGGCCTGTATAATGGCCGTCTGAAATTTTTTCCAAGATACGCAATTATGGCTAACCAACGCTTAATCTACGGCTTCCACGCCGTCAACGCTCGCCTGTGGCAAAATCCGAAATCCATTACCGAGCTGTATATCCAAGAAGGCAAGTCCGACGCGCGTACACGCGAAGTGTTGGAAAAAGCCGGTGCTGAAAACGTGCGCGTGCACTTTGCCAACATCGACCGCCTTAATACCATCAGCAAAGGCGCGCGCCATCAGGGTGTGGTCGGCTTTATCGACGCCTCGAAAAACCATGTCCACTTGGAAGACGTATTGGAAAACCTGCGCGAACCGGCTTTATTGCTGGTACTCGACGGCATTACCGACCCGCACAACCTCGGCGCCTGCCTGCGTACCGCCGACGCAATGGGCGTGCATGCGGTGATTGCACCCAAAGACAAAAGCGCCGGCCTAAACGCCACCGTCAGCAAAGTCGCCTGCGGCGCGGCGGAAACCGTACCTTATATTACCGTGACCAATCTTGCCCGTACCCTGCGCGAGCTGAAAGAATACGGCATTTGGATAGTCGGCACCGACATGGGCGGCGACGCCGATTTGTACCATGCCGATTTACCCGACAGCATTGCCTGGGTGATGGGCAACGAAGGCGAAGGCATGCGCCGCCTGACCCGCGAACATTGCGATATGCTGGTGTCGATTCCAATGTTTGGCACAGTCGAAAGCATGAATGTTTCCGTATCCGCCGGGATGGTATTGAGCGAAACCCGCCGTCAGCGGGTGTTGAAAGCGGAGCAATAACGCCGCGCTTGCGTAGTCGTAAAAACTAAAAAGGCCGTCTGAAAGCGATTTTGTCTTTCAGACGGCCTTTGTTTTATATCATCAAAAATACGAAAAAATATCAGCTCTTAATCCGGTTTACCAACTGTTGCGACCAATCGCCTTTATAGCCTTCCAGCTTGGATACTTTTTCCATCAACACCTCACCCATCGGGCTAGGATCGCCGGTAAACAGTGTTTGCAGGCCGTTGTTTTCGATAATCTGGCGGCGCAATGCCAAGCGCTCTTCGTGGTTTTCCGCCAAACGGATGGCGCGTTCGATATATTCTTCCACCGTATGCGCCACCAACCAATCGGGCAGACCCAAGCGTTTAAACAAGCCTTCGTCAATGTGTTCGTGCACTTCAGGGCCGGTTTTGCAGATACCGACCAAACCCAGCGTCACCATGTCGATAATGCCGTTGGTATTACCAAACGGAAACGGGTTAATCATCATGTCGCATTCGCGCAAAACGTCCAGATATTTCAGATACGGCTGCTGCGGGTAAGCGGTAACGTCGTTGCCTAAAAACGATTTCAGAAAACGCTCGATATACAAATGCGAAATCCCGCCCGACTGTCCCATGGCAAAATGAAAATGCACTTTTACCTTGGCTTTGTCGCGAATCTGGCGGCAGGCATCTAAGAAATACGGATTCAGCTTCATGGTGGTGGAAGCCACGCCGATTTGCACCACTTCGGGATGTTCGCGCAGCTTGTAATCCACTTTTTCCGGCGCTAAAGCGGACGGTACATACGGCAGCGCGTCTTTGGGCAGGCGCAGCAGCGTCTCGCTGAAACAGTCTTCCGAGCCGACATAATCGTCTTCTACAATCACATATTCGATAAATTGCGAATGCGTGGTCGCCGGATGGCCGAGCGCGATGGCCTGAATCGGCGCAAGACGGGTGTTGCTGGCAAAAATGGTGGTTAAATCCATGCCGATACTCGGCATGTAAAACACCGCCGGTTGCACACGTTCGCAAATACTGCGCACAAATTGCAGGCGCTCGATGGTGTTTTTATTGCGATCAAGCTGGTGGAACACGTCAAACACCTCGCGGCCGGGTTTGTCCACCAGATCGCTGCCGATACCGACGATGTAAAAATGCTTACGCGCCGCACGCAATGAGGTCGAGTGGGTACGGAAAATCGAGTGCGCCGAATGGAAATGCTCCAGCAACACCACCATTACCGGTTTGCCGTTAATCCGGCCGATTTTCTTCACGTCGCGGTCTTTCCAACCGCCTTCGAGCAGATGGCGGCGGATAACTTCATTAATACTTTCTTTAATGCGGTGTTTGTCGGCATCCAAAACATAGCTGCTGTGCATATACACATCGTGGGTAATGCGGCTGGGCAGTTTGTTGAGGTTTTGAATGGTTTTCAGCTTGGGCGGAAACCATTTCAAAATCATGCTGTGTTTGCCGTGCGCGGCAATCGTACCGGTAAAACGCGGCGAGAGCAGGGCAAAACACAACGACGCACATAAATCCGGATTCAGCTTCCATAAGACTTCAAAATCCAAATTGATATTGGACTCGGGGAAATACAAAATAAAAAACTTCTGAATCACACTCGGATTTTTAGCCGGCAGGCTGATACTGTTGGGGTCTTTCTCCACTCCGGCCGGACGGGTATCAAACGAGCGCAGAATATGGTCGGCGTTGATATAGGGCGAAGTGGCGAAAATCAGCGCCAACCAGCGTTGCAAGGTCAGCAGCGTCAATACGCCCTGCTCGGAAAAAGTCAGATCGGGCTGCTGGAACAAAGTCGTGACTGCCGCCGCCATACGGGTGGCAAACAGGCGGATGCCTTCAAACGGCATGTTTTTTAATTGCGCCGGCAATTCCGCTTCAATCCCCTGAATACCGCCGAAATTGCGGTCGAGCGCCTGCAAAATTTTAATCAGTTCCCGACAGGAAACTTCATGATTGTTTTCCCGCACGGCTTGTTCAAAAGCCGTCAAACTGGCAACGGGTTCTTTTTTTTCTGTTTGTTCTGTCATTTCCAACTCTGAGTCATTAGCCTAACCATCACGCTTGGAATTTTACCCAATCCGCCCGCAAAAAGCGATGCTGTTTATACCGCTTATCCGAATTAAAAGCCGAACTTCCGCTCCAAACCGCCGCTGCGGTTGTCCGATTACAACACCTGACCAGCCTGCCGCGCCGTTTGTCAGGCCGTCTGAAAACAGCAGACAGTCTCGCCCGCCAAGGTTGCCTTTTTAAAAAGTGCTACAATATCTGATTCATTGTTTTTACTCTTTTTCAGACGGCCTATCATCATGTGCACACACGACCATTCCCACAACCACGACAACGACACCATCCGCATCCGCGGCGCGCGCACGCATAATTTGAAAAACATCGACCTCGACATTCCGCGCCACAAATTGGTAGTGGTAACGGGTTTGTCGGGCAGCGGCAAATCGTCTTTGGCGTTTGACACACTGTATGCCGAAGGCCAGCGCCGCTATGTGGAAAGCCTGTCGCCGTATGCGCGCCAGTTTTTGCAGATGATGGACAAGCCCGATGTGGATTTGATTGAGGGTCTGTCGCCCGCGATTTCCATCGAGCAGAAATCCACCAGCCACAACCCGCGCTCCACCGTCGGCACCGTGACCGAAATCCACGACTACCTGCGCCTCTTGTACGCCCGCGCCGGTACGCCCTACTGCCCCGAGCACAATCTGCCGCTTGCCAGCCAGACCGTATCGCAGATGGTCGATAATGTGTTGGCTTTGCCCGAAGACACGCGCGTGATGATACTCGCCCCGGCCGAGCGCAACCGCAAAGGCGAATTTGTAGAATTTTTCAACGACTTACAGGCGCAGGGCTTTGCGCGTGTGCGCGTCGATGGCGAAGTGTATCAGCTCGATGAAGTGCCGAAATTGGAAAAAAACATCAAGCACAATATTGATGTAGTGATTGACCGAGTGAAAGTCCGCGCCGACATCAAGCAGCGTTTGGCGGAAAGTTTTGAAACCGCCCTCTTACACGGCGGCGATCGCGCCATCGCGATGGAAATGGACAGCGGCGAAGAACATTGGTTCTCCGCCAAATTCGCCTGCCCGGTCTGCACCTACAGCCTGCCCGAGCTCGAGCCGCGCCTGTTTTCCTTCAACAACCCGATGGGTAGTTGCCCCAGCTGCGACGGCTTGGGCAGCATGGATTATTTCGACCCCGACAAAATCGTCGCCCACCCCGAATTGTCGCTGGCGGCGGGCGCGATTAAGGGTTGGGATAAGCGCAACACCTTTTATTTCCAAATGATTCAGTCGCTGGCGCAGCATTATGGCTTCTATGTCGATAGCCCGTTTGAAGAACTGCCCGCCAAAATCCAAAAAATCGTGTTAAACGGTTCGGGCAAAGAAACCATCGAATTTACCTACCTTTCCGAGCGCGGCGGCACGTTTAAGCGCGAACACGCCTTTGAAGGCATTTTGCCCAACCTCGAGCGCCGCTTCCGCGAAACCGACTCACAAACCGTGCGCGAAGAGCTGATGCAATACCAAAGCCACCGCGCCTGCCCGAGTTGCGGCGGCGCACGTTTGCGCAAAGAAGCGCGTTATGTGTATGTCAGCGGCCAACCGCTGCACGAAATCTCCGCCTGGCCGCTGACGCAAACTTTAGATTTTTTCGAGCACCTCGATTTGGAAGGCAATAAAAAACAAATCGCCGAAAAAATCCTCAAAGAAATCACCGACCGCTTGGGCTTTCTGATTAACGTCGGCCTCAACTACCTCACCCTCAGCCGCTCCGCCGAAACCCTCTCCGGCGGCGAAGCGCAGCGCATCCGTTTGGCCAGCCAAATCGGCAGCGGTCTGACCGGCGTAATGTATGTGTTGGACGAGCCTTCCATCGGCCTGCACCAACGCGACAACGACCGCCTGTTGGGTACGCTCAAACACCTGCGTGATTTGGGCAACAGCGTGATTGTGGTGGAGCACGACGAAGACGCCGTGCGATCTGCCGACTTTGTGGTCGATATGGGGTCGGGCGCGGGCGAACATGGCGGCAAAGTGCTGGTGGCCGGTACGCCCGCAGAAATCGCCGCCTGCCCCGATTCCGTTACCGGCCAATACTTGAGCGGCAAAAAAACCATCCCCGTGCCGTCCGAACGCACGCCCGCCAACCCCGATAAAATGCTGGTGTTAAGCGGCGCACGCGGCAACAACCTGAAAAACGTCACCCTAGAGCTGCCGCTCGGCCTAATTACCTGCATTACCGGCGTCTCCGGCAGTGGCAAATCTACCCTGATTAACGACACGCTGGCGAAAATCACCGCCCGCGAGCTCAACCGCGCCCAAGCCGAGCCCGCGCCCTATGACGACATCAAAGGTTTGGAACACCTCGACAAAGTGATTAACGTTGACCAATCCCCCATCGGCCGCACCCCGCGCTCCAACCCCGCCACCTACACCGGCCTCTTTACCCCAATACGCGAACTGTTCGCCGGCGTTCCCCTTTCACGCGAACGCGGCTACAACGTCGGCCGCTTCTCCTTCAACGTCAAAGGCGGCCGCTGCGAAGCCTGCCAGGGCGACGGCATGATTACCGTCGAAATGCATTTCCTGCCCGACGTGTATGTACACTGCGAAGTGTGCCACGGCAAACGCTACAACCGCGAAACGCTGGATGTCCTCTACAAAGGCAAAAACATCAGCGAAGTGTTGGACATGACCGTCGAAGAAGCCTGTACCTTCTTCGAAGCCGTCCCCACCGTCGCCCGCAAACTGCAAACCCTGTCGCAAGTCGGCCTCGGCTACATCCGCCTCGGCCAATCCGCCACCACCCTCTCCGGCGGCGAAGCCCAACGCGTCAAACTTGCGCTGGAACTCTCCAAACGCGACACCGGCCGCACCTTATACATCTTGGACGAACCGACCACAGGCTTACACTTCGCCGACATCGCCTTACTATTGGAAGTCATAGGCCGTCTGAAAGGCAAAGGCAATACCATCGTAATTATTGAGCATAATCTTGACGTCATTAAAACGGCTGATTATATTGTGGATTTAGGGCCGGAAGGCGGCGACGGCGGCGGTCGGATTATTGCCAAAGGGTCACCGGAAGAGGTGGTTAAGGTTAAGGGGAGTTATACTGGGAAGTATTTGAAAAACTCATTAGAATAATAACTAATCATATCAATCAACTATTCTGAAATTACAAATATTAAGGATTTTTATATGACCACAAAATTATTTATTAGCTACAGCCATCAAGACGAATCATACAAAAAGGAATTGGAAACTCACTTAGCATCTCTGCGGCACAGAGGAATAATTGAGGTATGGAATGATAGGCGCATTTCAGCGGGGGAAGAATGGAAAGATGAGATTGATAATAATTTAAAAAATAGTGATTTAATCCTATTTTTAATAAGTTCTGATTTTCTTGCTTCTGACTATTGTATGGATAAGGAAGCACTACAAGCAATGAAACAGCACGAAGAAGGAACTTCTACTCTAATTCCTATCATTATACGACAGGTACGATGGCAGCAAGAAGAATTGAATAAATTCCAAGCATTACCTAAAGATGCTAAAGCTGTCTCATCCTCATCATGGAGTAGCTCTGATGAGGCATGGTGCAACGTAGTTGAGGGAATAGAAACAGTTTTAGAGACTATAAAAAAAAGAAAACCGAATTACAAATAACTGAAGTTCTTCATGATTCTCATGCTTTAAATCCTGAATTTTTAAAAAAGATAAATGACATTGACATTCAGTTATCTCACAGAGTAATCGATACTGTTGCTTTAACAGATATTTTCATCTATCCAGATGTTTCTACTTTATGGGAAAATGATGACCCAAATAGATTAAACCGAATAAAATCATCAGAAGAAATTATTCATGGTACAGGATTTTCAATAATTTTTGGAGAAGAACAACAAGGCAAAAGTAGTTTATTAAAAAAGGGATTTTTAGATTTAGTATTGAAAGGAGATTTTCCTTTGTTTTTGTCTGCAGAAGACATCAAATCATCTAATATAGAAAAAGAAATATCTAATCAGTTACAAAAACAATATTTAAACATATCCTACTCTGACTTTAAACAATCAAATAATTGCACAATTTTAATTGATGATTTTGATAAACTAAAATTAAATAATTCAGCGAAAGATAAGCTTTTAAATCAGCTTACGGATACTTTCAAAAAAGTTATAATTACAGCAACTGATTCTTTCAAATATATTTTACCTGATTTAAATGGTTTTGATAAGTTTAACCGACATGAACTTCGACTTTTGGGTTATCAACGCCGTGAGGAGTTAATAAAAAAGTGGATTTCTTTAGGGATAGAAGATTCAATTAGCGATTCTGATTTATATGATTCTGTTTGTGATTTGAGTGAAAAACTGAAAATTATTATTAGTAATAATATTGTTCCATCAAAGCCTATATATCTAATCATCTTCCTCCAAATGCAGGAAGCTGCTAATACCCAGAATTTAGAGTTGTCATCATATGGTCATTATTATCAACAATTAATATATCAATCTTTTCAGAAAGCAAATATAGATATTAAAAAATATGATAAATATATAAATATATTATCAGAGTTAGCTTTTTTTCTTTACCAAGAGGGAGCAGCTCTTGATGATAACCGATTGAAAGATTTTTTCCAGTAATATAGCCAAAATTTTATACTAGAGAACCCCCGAAGAAATAATTGAAAATTTAAAAAAATGTTCTATTCTAGTATCGATAGATACTAGAATTAGTTTCAAATATCCTTATATTTTTTATTTCTTTGTAGGAAAAAGGATTGCTGATTATCTTATTGAATCTGCAGATGAAGAAAGTAAAAATATTTTCTTTAATGTATTAGAAAAACTATATAAAGAAGACCATGCAAATATTTTAATTTTTATTACTCATCATACAAAAAGTCCTTGGGTATTGAAAAAAATAAATGATTTTCTTAAAAATCTTTTTAATAAAAATGCCCCAGCCCAATTAACTAGACCTGAGTTAGGATTTATGATGGATTTTGTCTCTAAAATCCCTGCATTAGTTATGGAGCAAAGAAATATCCAAACAGAAAGAGAAAATTATAATCGGTAACTTGATTCGCTTATGGAAGATAAAGAATCTGCAAATTTCTCCATGGAAAAGAAAGAAGAGTTTGAAGAAGATCTTTTATTGAATATAAATAAATCATTTAAAGCAATGGAAATTGCAGGACAAATTATTCGTAACAGATATGCAACAATAAGAAAAGATAGTCTAGAAAATCTAGCTGATGAAGGGATATTAACAGGTCTAAGATTTTTAAAATATTTTATTAAGTTATCTGATAACTTCAAGGATGAAATAATTGAGCTTATCAAAAAGAATCTTTCAGAACATCCTTCATTGACTAATACAGAAATAGGAAAAAATGCAGAAAATATATACATGAGAATAACATATGGAGTTATTTATAGTACATTACAAAAGATTGCGTCATCAATCGGCTCAAAGGATGCATGGGAGATTTATAAACAGCTTAGGATTAAAAATCCAACACCTGCTTATGCTTTATTATACCAAGCTATAGATTTACGATTTAATAATAGAAATTTAGATATTCAGACTTTAAAAGAAACGTACCAATCTGTAGAAAGTAATCCAGTTTGTGTAAGACTCTTGAGAGAGTTAGTAATACAGCACACATATATGTTTCCTATAGATTATAGAAAAAAACAACAACTATCATCTCTGCTAAAAATTGATATTCAGCAACAAACTCTCATGGATAAAAACAAAGGGGCTGTACTAGATAACTAGATTTATTCAAAATCATTTAGAATAAATCCCATGAAAAAAAGTCGACTGAGCCCTTATAAGCAAAACAAGCT
>NZ_JALJYC010000025.1 GCF_024170405.1 Neisseria perflava
TTTTGCTTATAAGGGCTCAGTCGACTTTTTTTCATGGGATTTATTCTAAATGATTTTGAATAAATCTAGTTATCTAGTACAGCCCCATATTTTATTTTCAACACCGCATGGGGTAACAACAGATAGAAAATCGCCAGATTTTCATCATTCCCGCGCAGGCGGGAATCCAGAAGCCAAACACTTCTGGAATGCTTGCAGGACATCGGGAATCCAAGCGCCTAGATTCCCGCCTATGCGGGAATGACGAATCCTTGCGGATTCTGTCTGCCTAACAAAATACGTTCCCGAAATTCAACTAGATACTTACAACTTGTCTC
Organism: Neisseria perflava; assembly: GCF_024170405.1. GTDB lineage: Bacteria > Pseudomonadota > Gammaproteobacteria > Burkholderiales > Neisseriaceae > Neisseria > Neisseria perflava_B. Next base: position 318 of record NZ_JALJYC010000025.1, read on the forward strand.
TAGCTTATATTCAGTAGTAAAAAGCAAAACACTCTATCAAGATTTCAGACGGCCTGCGCCGGTTGTTCACGCCGCGCGACACTGCTTGCGCGGCAACAGCCCGCCATTATACCCGAAACCCTGTTGCCCTTAAAAATATCGGCTATAATAAGCGTTTATCCCCTTTAACCGTTTGGCGGAGAAACCACACCATGTACAACTACAGATCCGAAACCACCCAATTTTTAGACAAATTGATGGAAGAGCGCCCCGACTTGGCGCAGCAACGCCTCGACAACCGCCATCTTTTGTGGGACGTAACACTCGACCCGCAAGAACAGGCCGAATTTGAAGCCGCCAAAGTCGCCAAAAAACCCTACACCTATTACCAAGACTGATTTCAGACGGCATGACCACCACCACGACCAATGTCGCCCCTGATTTGCAAGCTTACCTCAACAGCATAGGCGAAGCGGAACATCCCGTGTTGGCCGCGCTGCGCAATCATACCGAAGGCCACCGCTTGGGCAAAATGGCGATTGCGCGCGAGCAGGTCGCGCTGCTGACCTGGCTGGCGCGGCTCTTGAAAGCCGAGCGTTATCTGGAGGTAGGCGTGTTCACCGGATACAGCAGCACCGCGATGGCGCTGACCCTGCCCGAACACGGCCGCATTACCGCCTGCGACATCAATGTCACTTTTACCAATATTGCCCGCGAAAGCTGGCAGGCGGCGGGCGTGGTGCACAAAATTTCGCTGCACCTGCAACCGGCGCTGCTGACGCTGGACGACTTGATTGCCGCAGGCGAGGCCGGAAGCTACGATTTGGCGCTGATTGATGCCGACAAACCGCCGACCCCGCAGTATTTCGAGCGCTGCCTGACCTTGGTGCGCAGCGGCGGCGTGGTGGCAATCGACAATGTTTTGCTAAACGGCCGCGTGATGGAATCCGATGTTCCCAATGCCCCGCCCAGCCTAAAAATCTTGCAAGATTTCAACCGCAACCTGCCATTGGATACGCGGATTGTGCCGATTACCCTGCCCGTCGGCGACGGCCTGACCCTGTTACTGAAAAAATAAACCGCATGAACACCCGCACTGCCCTTTGCCTTCTCCCTTTCAGCCTGCTTATTTCCGCCTGCGCCGCCACTTCTGCGCCGCCGCCAAGCGATGACAGCGCCATTTTGCCCGATCTCACCGCCGAGCCGCTGCCGAAAAAAGGCATTCCTTATCCGCAGTTAAACGAGCAAACCCAAATCGACCACCTCAGCATCCAAGTGGCGCGTTTGGAGCGGGAAGTGGATTCGCTGCACACCCGCGTGCAGCAGCTTGAGCGGCAAAATAAAATCAAGCCCAAACCGAAAACCGGCCAGCGCCTCAACGACGCCAAACTCAAAAGCAGCTATCTGGCGGGTAACACCGCCGCCGTCAGCGATGCCGACCCGGTCAGCACCAACGAAACGCGCCTTTACAATCAGGCGCAGAAATACTACCGTCAGGGCAATTTTGCCGCCGCAGCCGCCGTATTGAAAGAATCCGACGGCGGCAACGGCAGCGAAGCGGCGCGGCGCAATATGTATCTGCTGCTGCAAAGCCAGCTGCGCATGGGCAACTGCGAATCCGTTATCAGTATCGGCAGCCGCTATGCCAACCGTTTCCGTGGCAGCGCGCAAGCGCCCGACGCGCTATATAGCATAGGCTGGTGCCAATACAAAATGCAGCAAAAAGACATCGCCCGCAATACCTGGCGCAAGCTGATTCAGACCTATCCCGACAGCAATGCGGCAAAACGGGCGGCGGTAAGCATTAAACAGCGGTAGCCGCTAGGGTGGGTTTTCACCCACCATCATGATATGAAACGGTAGGTTAAAACCCACCCTACCGCTTTCAGACGGCCTATCCAAGAAAAAGGCCGTCTGAAAACCCTATTTTCCAAACCATTCCCTTTACGGAGCAACACATGATTCAAGTCGGTATCATTATGGGCAGCAACAGCGATTGGCCGGTTATGCAGCAGGCCGCCGAATTTCTGCAACAGTTCGGCGTGGAATACGAAGCGCGCGTGGTGTCTGCCCACCGCACGCCGGATTTGATGTTTGAATATGCCGAAACTGCCCGCGAACGCGGCATTAAAGCGATTATCGCCGGAGCCGGCGGTGCGGCGCACCTGCCGGGTATGGTGGCGGCGAAGACGACCGTGCCGGTATTGGGCGTACCCGTGCCGAGCAAATATCTGCGCGGCGAAGATTCGCTGCTGTCTATCGTGCAAATGCCCAAAGGCGTGCCGGTAGCCACCTTTGCCATCGGCGAAGCGGGCGCAGCCAATGCCGCTTTGTTTGCCGTTTCCCTGCTGGCCAACGAAAATCCCGAGCTGGCGCAAAAGCTGGCCGACTTCCGCGCCAAGCAGGAGCAAACCGTATTGGCGATGGAATTGCCGCAAGCCTGATGGGTTAAGCGCTTCAATGCATACTCAAGGCCGTCTGAAAATGATTTTTCAGACGGCCTTTTATTTCCTGAAAAGAAACATTGCTTCAATATTAATTCTATTGTTTTCCTAACTACCCGCCCATACAATAACACCATACACACAGCAAAGGAAAAATCATGCAAACCGTTTACCATGCCGCCGATTCGCGCGGCAATGCCGACCACGGCTGGCTCAAAAGCCGCCACACTTTCAGCTTCGCCGATTATTACAACCCCGAGCGTATGCACTTCGGCCTGTTGCGCGTGATTAATGACGACCATGTCGCCGCCGGTACGGGTTTCGGCACACACCCGCACCGCGATATGGAAATCATCTCCCTGCCCCTAAGCGGCGATTTGGCGCACCGCGACAGCATGGGCAACGGCAGCGTCATCCGCAACGGCGATATTCAGGTAATGAGCGCCGGTACCGGCGTAACCCACAGCGAAATGAACGCCAATGCCGACCAAGACGTGAAATTCCTGCAAATCTGGGTATTCCCGCGTGCGCAGGGTTTGACCCCGCGTTATCAGCAAATCAGCATTGCCGAGGCCGCCCGCCCCGACGATTTCCAGCAAATCCTGTCGCCCAATCCCGATGACGAAGGCGTATGGATTCATCAGGACGCTTGGTTCAGCTTGGCGCGTTTTTCAGACGGCACAAGCAAACGCTACGACATTAAACGCCCCGGTAACGGCGTGTACGTATTCGTTATCAAAGGACAAGCCAAAATCGGCGACATTACCTTAAACGAGCGCGACGGTTTGGGCGTGTGGGACACCGATGGCTTTGATGTAACCGCCGTTGGCGATGCGGAAATCCTGCTGATGGATGTGCCGATGGGCGCATAAGCGCTTGCCGTGCAAGGACAAGGCCGTCTGAAACAGGGTAAAATAGGTTTTCCCTTTCCTGTTTTCAGACGGCCTTTTTTATTTATGTACGCCAAAATTTTCGCCGCATGTTTACCCGCCCTGCTGCTAGGCGCTTGCCATACGCTCAAGCAACCGCAGCCCGTGACCGCAGCCGTGTACGCGCCGGCCGAAAGCAGTGTCAGCGGCAACCTGATTATTTTCTACGACGCCACAGTCGGCACTGCGCCTTTAATGCAGGCCGTCCAAGACTACGGCGCAAGCGTGTTATACCAATACAAAACTTTAAACGGTATGGCCGTCCGTCTGCCGCAAGGCGTTTCCGCCGAAGCAGCCGGTGCGCATTTTCGTCAAATCAAAGGCGTATTGTCCGCCGAGCCCGACCGCGTTATGCAGTTGCATTAAACCATTATGTCCGAGCGCAAAATCATCCATATCGACATGGACGCGTTCTACGCTTCGGTAGAACTGCGCGAACAGCCGCACCTCAAAGGCAAGCCCGTGGTGGTGGCGTGGGACGGCGCGCGTTCGGTCATCTGCGCCGCTTCGTATGAAGCGCGGCAGTTCGGCCTGCATTCGGCGATGGCGGTGGCGACGGCCAAACGGCTGTGTCCGCAGGCGGTGTATGTGCCGCCGCATTTTGATTTATACCGGCAGGTCTCGGCGCAGATTCATGCCGTGTTCCGCCGCTATACCGATTTAATCGAGCCGCTGTCGCTGGACGAAGCCTATCTGGATGTTACCCGAAATTTTCAGAACATCCCCTATGCGCAAGATGTGGCGCGGCAGATTCGTGCCGAAATCTTAGCCGAAACCGGCCTGACCGCTTCCGCCGGTATCGCACCCAATAAATTTCTCGCCAAAATCGCCTCCGACTGGCGCAAACCCAACGGCCAATTTGTGCTGCACCCGCAAAAAATCGCTGCCTTTTTGGAAACGCTGCCACTGGGCAAAATTCCCGGCGTGGGCAAGGTTACCCTGAAAAAAATGCAATCGCTGGGCATGCATACCGCCGGCGATTTGCGCCGTTTCGAGCGCGGCGAGCTGCTCAACCACTTCGGGCGCTACGGCTACCGCCTCTACGATTTGGCGCGCGGCATAGACGAACGCCCGGTCAAACCCGAGCGCGAGCGTTTGCAGATTTCCACCGAAATTACCCTGCCCGACGATTTTCCGCTGGCGCAAACCCTGCTGCACCTGCCGCACTTAGCCGACGATTTGTGGCAGCAAATCAAACGCAAACAGGTAGAAGCCAAAGGCGTGACCCTCAAGCTGAAAACGCATGATTTCCGTATCATTACCCGCAGTCTGACCTACTCCTCCGCCCTACCCGATTCGGCCGCCCTGCTGCAAGCCGCGCACACATTGTCCGAGCGTATTCCGCCGCAGCATGACGACGCGTTCCGCCTGATTGGAATCGGCGTCAGTCATTTGCAACCTGAAAACCAGCAGCCGCCACTATGGGAAGATACGTCGCAGGAAGCGTTGGTTATAACCAAATAAACAAGCGTTCTTTCCGTTTGGCGCATATCGGGCGGACAATGGCAGTCTAATTTGGCAGCAATGCCGTCTGAAAATCTATAAAAACATACCAAACCACAGGAACACCCCACCATGTCTTTATTCCGCCCCAAATTCTGGCAGATTCCAAGCGTTACCCCCGAAGAGCAGCAACGCCTGCCCGTGATTACCGCTGAGTTGGAAGGCCGTCTGAAAGAAATTGCCCAACGCTTTCCCCATGCCGCCTTCGCTTCCAGCCTGGCGGTAGAGGATATGGTGATTACCGACGCCATCCGCCGTTTGGATTTGCCGCTGCGGATTATCACGCTCGATACCGGCAAACTCAATCCCGAAACCGAAGCGCTGATTGCCGCCACCAATACGCGTTACCATACCGAGCTGGAGATTTTCCGCCCCGACCCGCAGTCCGCCGCCGATTTTGAAGCGCAATTCGGTACCACCGCCATGTACGACAGCGTCGAGCTGCGCCGCCAATGCTGCCATATCCGCAAAATCGAACCGCTCAACCGTGCTTTAGCGGGCGCACCCGCCTGGCTGACCGGCCAACGCCGCAGCCAATCGGCCACGCGCAGCGAGTTAGCGTTTGAAGAAGTCGATCACGGCCGCAACATTGCCAAGTTCAACCCGATTTTCGATTGGGAAGAATTGGATGTCTGGGCTTACGCCCAAGCGCATGATGTGCCGCTAAACGATTTGTACAACCAAGGCTATCCGAGCATAGGCTGCGAACCGTGCACCCGTCCGGTAAAAGAAGGCGAAGACATCCGCGCCGGACGCTGGTGGTGGGAGAGCAAAGACAGCAAAGAATGCGGTCTGCATAAATAAGCTGGCTGATTAAAAAGGCCGTCTGAAAACAATAATATATTGTTTTCAGACGGCCTTTCGATTTATTGGGAAACGGTTATTCGATTTTTTCGCAGCCGACATCACTAGTTTCTTCGGTCAAATATTTCTGCGCCGAAGCCGAATCGGTACATTTGTAGGCATTACCCAAGCTGTCCATCCACAGCGCCAGAGTATAGCCGCTGGAAGCCGTCGGTACGGCCACGAGGTTGTAACGGCGGCTTTTGCTGCTGTCAGGCATTTCTGCCGAATAGGTATATTTTTCCGCCAACGCTTTATCGCCGCTGAAATTAGCCAAATATTTGCTTAAGGCCGTCTGAATTTCGCTGTTGGTTTGCGATGGATTTTTAACCAGTTCGGTTTTAAAGCCGTTGTTAACCGCCACCAGCTCGGCATGCGCCTGCGACAAATAGCCGCGTTCGACATATTTCTGATAAGACGGTACGGCAATTACGCTGAGGATACCGACAATCGCCACGGTAATCATCATTTCGACCAGCGTAAAGCCGCGCTGCCTTTCCAAACAGGTTTGCAATTTATTATTCATAAGCCACATAGGATTGCGTCATCACCACCGTATTGCTGTTTTTACCCCAAGCCTTTGCGGTTACGCGGAAAATCGGATTATCGGAAGAATCGAGTTTGATGTATTCGATGATGTAACGGGCATTTTGGCTGGCACCCTTGGCGGTATAGGTCAAGCCGTTAGTATCAATACATAAAGTATCGCTATCACATTCGCGCTCCCACGCATTGACTGTTGATTCGTTGGAAACGGTAATTTCCATATTGCTGGCGCTGGCGCTGCTGCTGCCTACCGCCGCGCATAAGCCATTGCTGCAATCTTCGGTAAACTCGGCCTCATCGCCCAAACCCAATACGGCGCTTTCCCCCGCACGCAGCGCCGCTTCGGATAAAGACATGGCATATTTGCGGTCGGAATCGTTGGAACTAATCCGCTGCTCGGTATTGTAAGATTGGGTTGCCGCCACCACCAGCAAGGCAATGACCAACATCATCATCAGCACCATAAAGAGGGCAAAACCTTGCTGCGCTGACGCTTTAGGCGGATTTAAATGGCTCTGTCGGCGCATGTATTGCCCCCCCTGACATTGGTGTCGATATTGTAAACATGAACGGCATTATCGTCATCGGCGCTAATCGAACCGCCGTTAATCACGATACGAATCATCGCCGGTGTCGCGTCGGTTGATAGGTTAGAAGTGCTGTCAAAAGTTTCGCTGTCGGTCGTTGTCGCGCCGGTCTCCGGGCAGCTGTCGTCGGTAACATCAACATAGCTGATGTCCCATGATGATACGTCGGCAATCAATAATTGCGGATTGCCCCAACTGCCGTCATCCGCCAACTGTATGCGGAACAGGCCGGTTTGCTCGCCGGAAGTCCCGATGGCATAAGCATTGACGGTATAATGCATCACGCCGATGTTGCCGTCATCGGTAGAACCGCTCAAACCTAAAGCGCTGCGTATTCCGGCTGCGGTTGTCGGCGTTTCAGACGGCCGCGTAATGGTAGAACAGGTGCTGAATACCGCCGGTGCGCCGCTGGTAATCTCGCTGCCGATGGCGTCGATATTGCCCGAGTCCACACCGTATTGGAACAATAAAACGCTGCTGCTCGGGGTAAAATTATCCGCGCTGAAATCAGAAGCAGACAACTCTTTTACCGGAATCAGCGCCGCTGTCGTATCACTTGAACCGTAAGGCGCCAAATTCAAGCCCTGCACCGATGCCCCCACATCATTCAACACCGCTTCAGCCGTATAAGCCGACATATTGAAACAGCCGAAACTGCCCGCCATATGTGCATCCCGCGCAATCAGGTTGGTGGCGTTGCGTAAATCCTGCTGCACATTGACACGGCCGCTCGCCGCCGTATTCAGATTGCGTGCAGTAAAATAGGTAGAGGTTACGGCAATCAGCACAATCATGCTCAACGCGCTGGCCACCAAAAACTCAATCAAGCTGAAACCCTGTATCTGCTGTTTTATTGGCGAATAAGCCGGATATTTTTTATTCATTTTCAATCCGCAACCCTGGCTTGGTAAGTATAAACAACATAATTTCCGGAAACACTCAAATTATTATTCGATGTATCATCATCACTGGTTTCCATATCAGCCAACCAAGCCACTTTGACCACGGTCGTGCCGCTGTTACCATCGCAATTAAAATCCACGCTGCCATCGGCGTAGGTTGGCGTTGCCCCGGAAGTATCTTGGCAAATGGAAAAATACACCTTGGCTTCCGGTAACGCGGCGTAAAGGCCGTTGCTGAACTGGCAGATTTGCGCTGTTGCCAGAGTTGCTTTGCTCATACCGGTGGTGTAAGCGGGCGAACAAGAAGCCGCCGCCTGCGAATCTGTCAGATAACGGGTATAGGATTTGTCTGTCCAGCCGGTTACGCTACCGGAAGAATCGGTTGCCGCCGACAGGGTCGGATTAATCAGCATGCCCTCAATCAAATTCTGCGTAATTTGGGAAACAACGGTCTGCCCTTCCGCTTCGCGCACGCCGGAAGCGGTGCGCAGTTGTACCGCCAGCAAAGCCAGTACGCCGATGGACAAGACAAACATCGCCACCAAAACTTCAATCAGCGTCATCCCTGCTTCGGCAGCGTTCAGACGGCCTTCAGACGGCTGTAAAAAGCGTGTTTTCATGGTCATTTTATTGTCATTAGGATTCGGGATATTCGCACAAAGTGCGGGTATCGGATTTGGCGCACACTTCCACCCGGCCGCTGCTGTCAATCAGCACCACGCTGGCGCGGGTGGCTTTTTCGTCATCGGTATCGGCGTTGTAATCGGTCAAGGCGATTTTGACATAGCCTTGGGCGATGTTGAAGCTGCTCTTTTCCCCCATTGCCGTGCTGTAACCAAATGTGCCATCCGGGTAATATGCCCAAATATTATTGCTACCGCTGGTACACTCGCCTGAAAAATCGCAGGTTTGAAAAGTATAGGCTACTTTTTGGGTATCGGTACTCGGCGTTAGGATTAAGGTACGCAGGGAAATATCGTTGTCATCGCTGTCGTAGTCTTCATCGCTATTAACATCGGCAAAGGCAAACATGCCCTGATTGATGTATTTGAGACTGCATTGGCTTTGCGCTTTGCCGTCTGATTTGATTTGCGCCGGGCAGACATACACGGGCAGATTCAGGCGCACGGCTTCGCCACGGGCAAAACGCAGCAGGTTGGCGATTTGTTCGGCTTGGGTAGCGGCGCGGCGCGAAGAGAGCCATTGGTTGAAATTGGGAAAAGCGATAATGGCCATGATTGCGGTAATGGCAATCACGACCAAAAGTTCGATAAGGGTAAAACCTTTGGATTGCTCAGGCATGGGTATCCGGTCAGTAAAACGTATTGGGGTAATGTGTGTAGGTATTTTTAATATTGGCGGGTGCATGTATTTGCACCAAGCCATTCTAAACGATAATGCCGTCTGATACCTAAAGAAATATGAAATCCGCTTGTTTCAGACGGCCTTTGTGTCTCAATCTTCCATCAAAGCAGATTCGGGTACATACGCGGCGTTGTCGAATTTGGTAAATTGTCCCATCCAGGTCAGGAATACTTTACCGGTCGGGCCGTTACGGTGTTTGCCGATAATACATTCGGCCAGGCCTTTTACCGGCGACTCGGGATTATAGTATTCGTCGCGGTACATAAACATAATCAAATCCGCGTCCTGCTCGATGGCGCCCGATTCGCGCAAGTCGGACATCATCGGACGCTTGTCGGTACGCTGCTCAACGGTACGGCTCAACTGCGACAGGGCAATGACGGGCACTTGCAATTCTTTGGCCAAAGCCTTGAGCGAACGGGAAATTTCGCCCAACTCGGAAGCGCGGTTGTCGCTGCGGCCGGAGCCTGACATCAGTTGCAGGTAGTCGATAACAATCAAGCCCAATTTGCCGTTGTATTGGCGTGCCAAACGGCGAGCGCGGGCGCGCAATTCCAGCGCGGTCAGGCCGGGGGTTTCGTCGATATACATCGGCGCGTCGGAAAGTTTGACCACGGCTTCGTTTAGACGCGCCCAATGTTCGTCCTGCAGGCGGCCGGTTTTCAGCACATGCTGATCGAGGCGGCCGACAGAGCCGAGCATACGCATGACCAGCTGCGCCCCGCCCATCTCCATGGAAAACACGGCCACTGGCAGTTTGTTTTCCACCGCCACATGCTCGGCGATATTGATGGAAAACGCGGTTTTACCCATAGACGGGCGGCCGGCCACAATCACCAAATCGCCCGGCTGCAGGCCGGAAGTTTTTTTGTCCAAATCAATAAAGCCGGTGGATACGCCGGTCACTTCGTCGGGATTGTCGCGCGAATACAGCATGTCGATACGCTGCACCACTTCTTCCAGCAGCGTCGGCATATCCAAAAAGCCTTGTTTGGATTTGGCGGTACTTTCGGCGATTTGAAACACGGCGTTTTCCGCTTCATCCAAAAGCTGCCCCGCGTCGCGCCCTTGCGGATTGTAGGCATTGCGGGCGATTTCCGTACCCACTTCCGCCAGCTGGCGCATAATCGAACGCTCGCGCACAATCTCGGCATAGCGGCGGATGTTGGCGGCAGAGGGCGTATTTTGCGCCAGCGTAATCAGGTAGTTAAATCCGCCCGCCGCTTCCAATTCGTCATTACGCTCCAAGGCTTCCTGCACGGTAATCACGTCGGCCGGACGGTGCTCGTTAATCAGCTTGGAAATGGCGCGGAAAATCAGGCGGTGTTCGTGGCGGTAGAAATCTTCGCCACCGACCACATCGACAATGCGGTCAAACGCCGCATTCTCCAGCAGCAAGCCGCCCAATACCGACTGCTCGGCCTCCATCGAATGCGGCGGCAGCGACAGGGCGCTGACTTCGCGGTCTTCAGACGGCATATCGGGATAATCGTTCATGGCGGCATGCTCCTCACACAAGCGGAAAAATCAGAAGCGGTATTATAGCGCAAGGCCGTCTGAAAAGCCGTAAAACAAACGGATTTTCAGACGGCCTCGGGGTTTGTTGGCGTTTCATCTGCGGCATCCGGTAAAAAAATGCGTCTGCTACGTTAAAAATGCTCGCAAGGTGTTCACAACCTTGCTGCGCTGGCGGGTTTTATAGTCGTTCCAATTTAGTCTGATACAGCGTTGCTGCGCCTTGCTCAAAGAGGGGGCTTGGCTAAGCTGCCGAAGCAGCAAGTCTCGCCGACCCGTACTATTTGTACTGTCTGCAGCTTGCTGCCTTGTCTCAAACTAAATTGAAACAACTATACTAGCGTAGCGTGTAAAACCGCTCTCTTTGAGTACTTGCCTTGTATCCGCGCTTTTTTGCTCGAAACCCTACTTCGTGGATGAAACGCCAACAGACCTTCTTATTTCTGCCAATAGGTTTTGACATTGACAAACTCATACAACCCAAATTCCGACAATTCGCGCCCGTAACCCGAATCTTTTACCCCGCCGAAAGGCAGGCGCAGGTCGCTGCTGGTATGGCGGTTGACAAACACCGAACCGGCTTGGATTTTTTCGGCATAACCCCAAGCCGCTTCAGTATCGGCGGAATAAATCGTTGCGCCCAAGCCGAAGGGAGAATCGTTAGCCAGCGCAACCGCGTGTCCGGTACTATCCGCACGCAAAATCATCGCCACCGGGCCGAACACTTCTTCATGATACACGCGGCAGCGCGGATTGACTTTGTCCAATACCGTAGCAGGATAAAACCAGCCCGCCCCCTCGGGCATTTTGCCGCCAATCAAGCATTCCGCGCCGTTATCTAACGCGTCGCGCACCTGCTCGTGTACGCTTTGGCGCAAGTCGGCGCGGTGCAGCGGTGCCAGCGTGGTCTCGGGCTGTTTCGGATCGCCCGTTTTCAGTTTGGCGCATTCGGCCAAAAACAGCGGAATAAAACGGTCGGCAATTTCATTGCACACGATAATCCGTTTCGCTGCATTACACGACTGCCCCGCATCGCGGAAACGCGAATAGCAGGCCTCTCTCGCCGCCTGCGCCAAATCCGCGTCAGGCAAAACGATAACGGCATTGCTGCCGCCCAACTCCAACACGCTTTTTTTCAGATGGCGTCCGGCATGGGCGGCCAGATGGCGGCCGGTACGGGTGGAGCCGGTAAACGCCATTGCGTCGGCAGCGGCAATGGCTTGCAGGGTATCGTCGTTGTCCAACCAAGCGGGAATCATGGGCAGACTGTCGCCGATAAGCTCAAACAAGGCCGCCGTTACCCGCCCCACGCTCGGCGCGGGCTTGACCGCGCAGGCATTGCCCGCACACAAGGCGGGCACGGCAAACCGCAAAACCTGCCATACGGGATAGTTCCACGGCATGACCGCCAACACCACACCCAAAGGCTCGAAACGTACCTGACTCAAACTGGCTTGGGTGGCGATGGTTTTGTGTGCCAAGAGTTCGGGTGCCAGGCGCACATAATAGCGGATTAAATCGACGGATTTATTCAGCTCTGCGCGGCATTCGTGCAGACAGCGTCCCACTTCCTCACACACCATTTCCGCCAAACGCTCTTTTTCTGCATCCAAGCGGTCGGCAAATTGGTTGAGTAACGCTGTGCGCTGGGTCACGCTGAGGGCGGCAAACTGCTGCTGGCGGGTGCGTAATTGGGTCAGCGCGGCAGCAAAATCCGGCCACGGCTGAAACGGCCGTTGGTAAAGTTCCTCTCCGTTAAAGGCATTGATACTGTGAAACATGGCGGCTCCTTTGTGTGTTTTTTTTCTATTATTCACTAGGGTCTGTTGACAATCCATCCGCGAAGCAGATTCTCGAGAGAAAAAGCGCGGGTGCAAGGCGCATAGCGCAGCAAGGTTGGACACCTTGCGAGCATTTGCAACGCAGCAGCCGTGTTTTTCGCCGAGAAGATGCCGCGTGATGGAATGTCAACAGACCCTAATAGGCCGTCTGAAAGAAATCCATGTTTTTCAGACGGCCTTGTATTCGGATAAGGATAATATGTTGTTTCAATCAAATTTCGTGCAAAGCGTTTTCAGACGGCCTAAGCCGCGAGTTGCGGGAAAATCGACCTTAATCCGGCAACGATAATTTCCACCGACACCGCCGCCAACAGCATGCCCATTACACGGTTGAGAATGCTTAGGCCGGTATCGCCCAGCCATTTGCTGATTTGGTCGGACGCACGCAAAATCAGATAACAAATCACGCCGACCAACAATCCGGCGGCTACAATCGCCAAAATATCGCGGTAGCTTTTGGCAGCAGAGGCATAAATGATGACCGTGGAAATCCCGCCCGGCCCCGCCATCATCGGAATGGCAATCGGCACCACCGCCACGGCGGTGGCATTGTGCTTCTGAACCGGTACGGTAATGGCATTATCTTCGCTGGTACCAACATCAGGTTTGGCCGGATTACCATCACCGTTCATCATTGAGATGGCTATCAGGAAAACTAAAATCCCTCCGCCGACTTGGAACGAACCGACACTAATGCCCAGTAGTTTCAACAAAAAACCGCCCGATATGGCAAATACCGCGATGACGATAAACACTGTCAACGCCGCCACACCCGCCACTTTACGCCGCTCACGCTTGCTATGGTTGCGGGTCAAGTCCAGATAAATCGGCAGCGTGGCAAAAGGATTAATCAGCACCATCAGTGCCAAGATAATTTTGGAAATCTCAACACCCAGCTCCATACATTACTCCTCCCGAAAATTATTCCTCCCGGCGGCGGGGTCTTTGCTCGTTGCCGATACCCATCAGAAGCGCCAGCACCATCACTATCGACAAAGTCGCCGTGCCGCCGTAGCTGACCAGCGGCAGCGGCACGCCAACCACCGGCAGAATGCCGCTGACCATGCCCATATTAACGAAGGCGTAGCAGAAAAACGTCATCGTCAGCGCTCCCGCCAGCGTGCGGCTGTACAAGGATTTCGCCCGCGACGCGATATACAGGCCGCGTGCCAGAATAATCAGGTACACCAGCAATAATAACGTATTGCCGATTAAGCCGAACTCCTCGCCGAAAACGGCGAAAATAAAGTCGGTAGTGGATTCGGGGATATAGTCGAGGTGGGTCTGCGTACCGTTGAGCCAGCCTTTGCCCCATACGCCGCCCGAACCGATGGCAATCATGGATTGGATGATGTGATAACCGTCGCCGAGCGGATCTTTGGTCGGATCGAGCAGAGTCAGTACACGCGCTTTTTGGTAATCATGCATGCCGTAGTTCCACATCAGCGGCAAGGCGGCGATGAAGGCGACGATTGCGGCAAAAATCACTTTCCACGGCAATCCGGCGAAGAACACCACAAACAGGCCGGAAGCCATAATCAGAGTGGCTGTACCCAAATCAGGCTGCTTCAAAATCAAACCTACCGGCACCACCACCAAAGCCATCGCCGCCAAATAATGATACCAGCGCAAACGGCCTTCGTAGCGCTGAAAATACCAAGCCACCGTCATCGGCAGACCGATTTTCATGATTTCAGACGGCTGGATACGGCCGACACCGATATTCAGCCAACGGGTCGAACCGTTGACCGTTACCCCCGCCACTTCCACACCAATCAACAGCACCACGCCAATCACATAAATCGGCAGCGCAATCTTAGCCACTTTCTCCGGCTTGATACTGGCCACCAACCACAATAGGGCAAAACCTAATACCGTATGCAGGGTTTTGTTTTCCAGTTGGCCGAACTCCTGCCCGTCTGCCGAATACAGCAGAAACAGACTCATGATGTACACCGCCAACATCGCAAAAAACAACCACGGGTCAATCGGCTCCCACACGGTTTGGCGGATTTTCTTCCATAAACTGGTCGGATGATTATTTTCCGTCATGTTTTCCCTCCGCCGCGCTTGCTGCTGCGGTATTCTGTGCCGCATTTCCATTGTCGGTCTGATTTAAGCCGTAGGCCGTCTGAAAAACCGACGGCATTACCTTTTTCTGCGTTTTCTTCGTACCTGCAGCAAAAACCGGCTCTGCGTCGGCCTGTTCTTCAGCAGGCAATTGATTCGGCTTCAGATTCAGCATATAAAAATCAGTCAAACTGCGCGCGGCAGGCGCGGCATTCGCCCCCCAACCGCCGTTTTCCAGCAAAACAGCCGTGGCGATTTCCGGCTTGGCAATCGGTGCAAACGAAATAAACCAGGCATGGTCGCGGTGTTGTTCGGCCAAGGCCGCCGCATTATATTTCTGCCCCTGTTTGATTTGCACCACCTGCGCCGTACCGGTTTTACCGCCCATGGTGTATGGCGGCATACCGATACGCCAAGCCGTGCCGCCCGGTTTCAACACTTTACCCATCGCCTGCTTCACATATTCGAAATTGTCTTGCTTAAACGGAATTTTGTGCGACGGATTCGGGTTAATCAGGGTAATCTCGCGATTGTTGTAATCCAGCAATTCTTTGACCAAATGCGGACGATAAACCACGCCGTCATTAGCCAAAGAAGCAGTGGCATGCGCCATCTGCAACGGCGTGTAGGCGTTATAACCCTGCCCTACGCTGACCGAGACCATCTCGCCCACATGCCATTCGCGGTTGGCTTTATTTTTGGATTTGGCAAAACGCTTGGCCTTCCATTCTCGGCTGGGCAAGACACCTTTGTATTCATTGGGCAGGTCAATGCCGGTCGGCTGGCCGAAACCGAATTGCACTAAATACGGCTGCGCCTTATCAATCCCCAACTCATAACCCATACGGTAGAAGAAGGTATCGGAAGACACTTGAATCGCCTTGCTCAAATTGGCGCTGCCGTGACCGCGTCGGGCTGCATCGCGGAACACATGGCGGCTGCCCGGAATGCTCCATGCACCGGGCGCGGGAACAACTGTGCTTTGGGTTAATTTACCGCTTTCCAATAAAGCCATACCCATAAACGGCTTAAACGTCGAACCCGGCGGGTACAGACCTTGGGTCACACGGTTAATTAACGGTTTTTTCCAGTCTTCATTCAAAGCTTTCCAAGTATCGCTGTCAATGCCGTCAATAAACAGATTCGGATCAAACGACGGTTTGGAAACAAATGCCAACACATCTCCGTTTTGCGGATTCAATGCTACCATCGCTCCCCTGCGGTTGCCAAAAATGTGGTCAGCTTCCTGCTGCATACGGATATCCATCGCCAAGCGCAGGGTTTGCCCCATCTTCGGCGGTACGTTTTTCAGCACCCTGACAATATTGCCATAGGCATCTTTTTCTACTTCCTGATAACCGGGCACACCATGCAACTGGTTTTCATAATACGCTTCCAAACCTGATTTACCGATATGCGTGCTGCCGCGATACAAGGCGGTCAGCCCTTCTTCTTCCAAGCGCTCTTGGTCGCGGTCGCTGATACGGCCGATGTAGCCTAAGAAATGCGAAGTCAGTTTACCGTAAGGATATTCGCGGAAGGTGCGAGAATTGATTTCCACACCTTTAAATTCGTGCAAATGTACCGCTAATTTAGCCGCTTCTTCATCAGTCAGTTTCAGTTTCAACGGCACATTTTCGTATTTGCGGTAACTCTCGCGGTATTTTTTAAAGCGTTTCAAATCGGTGGCGCTGATGTCCACATATTTGCCCAACGCCTGCACCAAGTCATCCATCTTACCTTCAATTTTGTTTGGAATCACTTCCAGCGAAAATACGGCATAGTTCTTTGCCAACGGCACGCCGTTAATATCAACAATTTCACCGCGAATCGGCGGTGTCGGAATGATGGTAATGCGGTTGGTAGAAGCCTGGCCGGAGAAATCGTCATGACGCACCACCTGTAGATAGACAAACCGCACCAGCAGCAAGCAGAAAAACACCACAATCAGCACAAAAGCCACAAACAGGCGCAGCAAAAAATCAGGTTGCGCCGTATTTGCGGCGGCATTAGGTTTAACCGGCTTGGCAGACGGTTTACGGTTCGGCATATTCATCGGCGGTTACGGTAAGAACGGGTGATAATCAACAGCAGTTGGCTGAGCAGCGGCCAAATCAGTGCCCCGACAAACGGGGCGATAAAGCTCTGCCAGGTGATGATCTGATGATTAAGAAACAGCCGCGCCACCACTAAAACAGCTTGGTTACACAACAATGCAGCCAGTACCACAAAAATCTGCATGACATGACCATACAGCATGATTTGGCGGTGGCGGTTTAAAATAAAAAATACCATCACGCTATAAGACAAGGCGTGTAAGCCCAAAGAAGCCGCCGTGCCGACATCGGCCAGCAGGCCGACGATAAAGGCTACACCCAACCCTACCCTTTGCGAGCAGTGCATAGACCAATACAGCAACGTCAAAGCCGTCAGCTCAGGCAGCCAGAAAAAGACATCAAACGGGAAAGGCATGAATTCCAGCAACATGGCCACGACAAAGCTGCCGATAATCACATGCCACGGCATGATTTGGAAAGAATCGTCAAAATCGCTCATAACAAGTCAAGGTTGGACAGTTTTAGGCGTTTGTTGGGACACGACCAACACAAAGCGGCTGCCGCGCAAAGCCGCAAACGGCTCAAGCGTGGTAGCGTAATACGGCGTACCGGAAGCGCGTACCACTTCCTTGACCGTTGCCACGGGAATACCAGCCGGATAAACGCTATCCAGACCGGAAGTCAAAAGAATGTCGTTGGGTTTCAAATCAGAAGAAGTCGGAAAATAACGCAATTCCGGACGGGTACCGTTGCCGTACAACAGGTTGTTTTCACCCGTACGCTCAACCGTTACCGGCACAATACTGTCATTGGCCGACAATAATGTGACTTCCGAACTGTAAGGCTGTACCTGGGTCAACTGACCAAGCAGGCCGCCTTTGTCGATGACCGCATCGCCGTTTTGCAAACCGTTGCTGCTGCCTTTATTGATAATCAGTTTTTCCGAGAGCGGGTCTTTACCGTTGGACACCACTTCTGCCCCTACCACATCACGGATACCGCGCTGCTGCAAACCATACAGCTTTTTCAATTCGCTCAATTCGCTCAAATTGACTTTGTCACGCTGCAAACGGGTTTTCAGACGGCCGTTTTCCTCCAGCAACAAACGGTTTTGTTCCAGCAAACCCGCCTGCGACTGAGTTAAATTACTGATATGCTGATACAGGCGCACCGGTTGGTTGGCTACCCATTGCAGCGGATACAAAACCGTTGCCGCTACTTGGCGCAGCGACTGCACGGCTGAAAAGCGGCTGTCCAACACCAGCAAACAAACGGCCAATACTGCATACGCCAGCAGGCGTAAAAGCAGACCGCCGCCCTGAGCGTCAAAACGCAAAGATGATTTCATAAGCGTGACACCTTAGGGATTTTCCGCGAATACGGCATCCCATTTGCCGACATAATCCAACGCCTTGCCTGCACCGTAAGCCACGCAGTTCAAAGGCTGATCGGCAATACCCACCGGCAAGCCGGTCGCGTCGGCCAACAGCGTATCCATCCCTTGCAGCAGCGCACCGCCGCCAGTCAACATAATACCTCGGTCGGCAATATCGCCGGCCAATTCAGGAGGTGCCTGCTCCAGTGCCAAACGCACAGCGCGCACGATTTGGTTCAACGGCTCACTCAAGGCTTCGCGGATTTCATCAGAGGTCACCGCCACAGATTTGGGCGTACCTTCGGCCAAATCGCGGCCTTTAATCCGCAACGCCGTCATGGTGTCGTGACCATAGGCAGAACCGATTTTCTTTTTCAAATCTTCCGCCGTTGCCTCTCCGATTAAAATGCCCCGGTTGCGGCGCAGGTAGTGCACAATGCTTTCATCAAACGCATCGCCGCCGGCACGCACGGAATCCGAATATGCCATACCGCCCAGCGACAAAATGCCGATTTCGGTCGTACCGCCGCCGATATCGACAATCATCGAACCGGCCGTTTCTTCAATCGGCAAACCCGCACCCAGCGCAGCCGCCATCGGCTCTTCAATCAAATGCACGCTGGAAGCGCCCGCTGCAAAAACCGAATCGCGGATGGCTTTGCGCTCCACCTGAGTAGAACCCCCCGGCACGCAAATCACCACACGCGGCGGCACTAGCGAACGGCCTTGGGTTGCTTTTCTCATCAACACACCCAACATACGTTCGGTAATATTGAAATCCGCAATCACACCGTCTTTCATCGGGCGGACAATTTCAATATTGCGCGGCGCCCGCCCCTGCATTTTTTTGGCTTCCGTCCCCACGGCCAAAATCTTATTTTTACCGCCCGGTAAGCCGGTCTGCACCGCCACAATCGACGGCTCGTCCAACACAATGCCTTTATCGCGGACATAAATCAGCGTATTGGCCGTACCCAAATCAATGGCAATATCGTTTGAAAAAAAACGGGATAACAAACGTAACATGAGAATACCTGAGTTGCGGGCATTTGCCCGAGGGGTTTGACCGTGTTTTGCCGTGCGGCAGATTCGGCTGCGGAAAATACGGATGCAAGAAACAAAACGCAGCAAGGTCGGACACCTTGCGAGTATTTGTGACGCAGCAGGCGCGTTTTCCGCTCCGAATATGGCACGCGGCGAAATACGGCCGAACCCCTTTTGTGTTATTTAATTTTTGAAATATGAATAAACAACATGGTTTCAGACGGCCTGCGGACAAATTTGCCGCAACTGCTGTCATACGACACCATCAGGGTCTGCGACATTCCGCCCCGCCGGACAACAGGCATGAGATGAAATGTAAACAGACCCTAAGTTTTCAGTTATAATTCTTCATTTCATTGAAGATGAAACGCAATCATACCCTAATAAGGTTGGATTTGCTATCAGACAAGGATTTTTTATGGCTTTGAGTTTACAAGATGTGGAAAAAATCGCCAAACTTTCCCGCCTGCGCCTGAACGACGAAGAAAAAACGCAGACCCTGCAAGAATTAAACGATATTTTCGCACTGGTTGAAAAAATGCAAACCGTCGATACCGACGGCATCGAACCGATGGCGCACCCGCACGAAGTCGCCCTGCGATTGCGTGAAGACAAGGTTACCGAAACCGACCATGCCGCCGAATACCAAGCCGTTGCGCCGGAAGTGCGCAACCGTCTGTATATCGTACCGCAAGTAATTGAAGAATAATTTTTCAGACGGCCTTCGGCATTTTTTATGCCTACCGAAAAAGAAGGCCGTCTGAACGATGCTGTCTGAAAGATTGTTATGACCTCATACACCTTAAAGCAAGCCGCCGACCTGCTGCATGCCAAAAAAATCTCCGCTGTCGAGCTGGCAAACGAATACCTCGCCGCTATCGAGGCAAAAAATCCTGCCCTCAACGGCTACATTACCTTAAATAAAGAGCTGACACTGGCCGAAGCGCAAGCGGCCGATGCACGTATTGCCACCGGTAACGCGGGCGCACTGACCGGCGTGCCCGTTGCCTTTAAAGACATTTTCTGTCAAACCGGCTGGAAGAGCGCCTGTTCTTCCAAAATGCTCGATAACTTCGTTTCGCCCTACACCGCCACCGTGGTGCAAAACCTGCTGAATGAAGGCATGGTAACGCTTGGCCGCACCAATATGGACGAGTTTGCCATGGGTTCGACCAATGAAACCTCGTTCTACGGCGCGACTAAAAATCCTTGGAATCCCGAACACGTCCCCGGCGGCTCGTCCGGCGGTTCGGCTGCCGTGGTCGCCGCCCGCCTTGCTCCAGCTGCGCTCGGCTCTGATACCGGCGGTTCCATCCGCCAGCCTGCTTCGCACTGCGGCATTACCGGTATCAAACCGACTTACGGCGTGGTATCCCGTTTCGGCATGGTGGCCTACGCCTCCAGCTTCGACCAAGCCGGCCCGATGGCACAGACCGCCGAAGACTGCGCCCTGCTGCTGAACGCAATGGCGAGCTTTGACGAGCGCGATTCCACCAGCTTGGAACGTGCCAAAGAAGATTACACCCGCGATTTAAACCAGCCGCTCAAAGGCATCAAAATCGGCCTGCCAAAAGAATATTTCGGCAGTCACAACAGCGCCGATGTTCAGACGGCCTTACAGCAAGTCATTGTTTTGCTGAAACAGCAAGGCGCAGAGATGGTCGATGTGACCCTGCCGCAAACCGAGCTTTCCATTCCGGCCTATTACGTTTTGACCTCCGCCGAGGCCAGCACCAACCTGTCGCGCTACGACGGAGTGCGCTACGGCCACCGCGCCGCTCAGTTTGGCGATTTGGAAGAAATGTACAGCAACACCCGCGCCGAAGGTTTCGGCAGCGAAGTGAAGCGCCGCATTATGATTGGTACTTATGTCCTCAGCCACGGCTATTACGATGCCTATTACCTGAAAGCGCAAAAACTGCGCCGCTTGGTGGCAAATGATTTTCAGACGGCCTTGCAAGGCTGCGACCTGATTCTCGGCCCGGCCGCACCGACCGCCGCGCCCAAACTCGGCAGCAATATCCAAGATCCGGTGCAGATGTACCTCTCCGACATCTACACCATTGCTGTGAATCTGGCCGGCCTGCCCGCCATGAGTCTGCCTGCCGGTTTCTCTTCAGACGGCCTGCCTGTGGGCGTGCAACTGATTGGCAATTATTTCAGCGAAGCCAAATTATTGAATGTGGCGCACCAGGTGCAACAAAACAGCGACTGGCATTTGAAAGCGCCCGAATGACCGACAGGCTGACACCCGAACAGCGCAAAAAGTGCATGCAGGCCAACAAAAGCAAAGGCACAAAACCTGAGCTTTTGCTGGCTAAAGCCATGTGGCAGCTTGGACTGCGCTACCGTAAAAACAGCAACACCGTTTTCGGCAAACCTGATTTCAGTTTTAAAAAATACAAAATCGCCGTTTTTATCGACGGCGAATTTTGGCACGGTAAGGATTGGGAACAGCGTAAAAACGACTTGAAGAGCAACCGCGAATTTTGGATTGCCAAAATCGAACGCAATATGCGGCGCGACATTGAAGTGACCGGCCAGCTGGAAGCAGAAGACTGGCAGGTCTTCAGATTTTGGGGAAAGGATATTACGAAAAATGCCCAACCTGCCGCACAAAAAATATACAGAGCCATCAATGAAAAAAGAGATTTATCCCGAAAATAATCAGCCATCAGGAAACAAACTGAAAGAAAAAGCGGCGCAATACACATTGTTTGAAAATACAGGCAATTTTCAAACAGCATCACAGCCTTCGTTTACATTTATCGATTTGTTCGCCGGTATCGGAGGTTTCCGTATCGCCATGCAGAACTTGGGCGGCGAATGTGTGTTTTCAAGCGAATGGGACGAAAAGGCCAAACAGACTTATGAGGCAAATTTCGGAGAAGTTCCGTTTGGCGATATTACCTCGGAAGAAACCAAAAAATTCATTCCAAAACAATTTGATATTTTATGTGCGGGATTCCCATGCCAAGCCTTCTCCATTGCAGGACGAAGGGGCGGTTTCGAAGATACGCGGGGTACTCTGTTTTTTGATGTAGCCGAAATCATCCGCCGCCATCAGCCTAAAGCATTTTTCTTAGAAAATGTAAAAGGTTTGACCAATCACGATAAAGGCAGGACTTTAACCACCATTCTGCACACACTGCGTGAAGATTTGGGATATTTCGTCCCCGAACCTGAAATTCTTAATGCTAAAAATTTCGGTGTTCCCCAAAATCGCGAGCGTATTTTTATAGTTGGTTTCAGGAAAGATTTAGGAATTACAAATTTCGAATATCCCAAACCGACAGGCATTCAGACGGCTTTTAAAGACATCAAAGAAAAAGAAACCGTTCCAACCAAATATTATTTATCTACCCAGTACGTTGATACGCTGAGAAAGCACAGACAGCGACACGAAAATAAAGGCAACGGCTTCGGTTATGAAATTATCTCTGACGATGGAATCGCCAACGCCATTGTTGTCGGAGGAATGGGACGCGAACGTAACTTGGTTATCGACCACCGCATTACCGATTTTACACCGACAACCAATATCAAAGGTAAAGTAAACCGAGAAGGCATCAGAAAAATGACGCCGCGTGAGTGGGCAAGACTGCAAGGCTTTCCAGAAGAGTACAAAATTGTAGTAGCGGACGCATCCGCTTACAAGCAGTTTGGCAATTCCGTAGCTGTGCCGGCTATTCAAGCAACAGCAGAGAAAATATTGGAAAAGTTGGAGATTTGATTATGGCTGAAGTATTTTCAGGCAATAAGGGCGAATGGAGTGAACCTTATGTTTTATTAAAACTGCTGGCAGATGGGAAGCTTTATCTGGGTGACGGCAGGATGAATAAAATTGAAGGCATTATGCTACCCATTATCAATATATTAAGGGAAGAACAGGACGGATTCAGAAAATACGGCTATACCGGAGATAAGCAGCGTGTCGTTTTCGATTTCGGAAACCCTGAAGCACTACATGCTGTAGAAATTAAAGAATTTAAAAAACATGCGGAGTTACTGCTGCAAGGAATCAGAAGCCGTGGTGGAAAAAAAGATGGAGCTACCTTTACTATTCCCGATATAGAAGAATTTCTGCGCCAGATCGGCTGCACACGATTAAGTGCAAGGTCTTTATCTAAAAGCGATATACACATCGTGGTACACGATATTAGAACAGGCATATGTCCAACATTGGGATTCAGCATTAAATCTGAATTAGGCAGCAAAGCCACGTTGCTCAATGCAAGCGGCGCAACCAATTTTATTTATGAAATCAAAAATTGCGACAACACCATAGTGCATCATGTTAATAGTCTTTATAACACCAAAGGCAGCAAAGACATCCGTGCGAGAATGGCTACATTGACACAAGCAGGCTGTCAATTGGAATTTCAAAGTGTCAGCAGTACGATTTTTTCCAATAATCTGATTTTGATAGACAGTAAGCTGCCTGAAATTTTGGCAGAAATGCTTTGCCAGTATTATTCAGGAACTGCCGTTCAAACCGAAGATCTCGCAGCCGAAGTTTGCTCAAAAAATCCCAATGGTTACGATTACTCAAACGAACACCGTTTTTACTCATATAAAATCAAGCGTCTGCTATGCGAAGCAGCACTCGGTATGCGTCCTGCCGAAATCTGGCATGGAAAATATGATGCCTCAGGTGGTTACCTAGTAGTTCGGAAAGACGGTGAAATTGTCTGTTACCATCTATACAGCCACAACCAATTTGAAGACTATTTGTTTTTGAATACAAAATTCGATACGCCGAGTTCTTCCCGCCACGGTTTCGGTAATGTTTATGAACAAGACGGCAAATTTTTCTTTAAATTGAATTTGCAGATACGTTTTTCTTAAATATTAAAAATTACTTTATAAGGACTAGCCCCTATGACTTGGGAAACCGTAATCGGACTGGAAATCCACGTCCAACTCAACACCCAATCCAAAATTTTCAGCGGTGCGTCAACCGCGTTCGGCGCCGAGCCGAATGCCCACGCCAGCGTAGTGGAATGCGCCCTGCCGGGCGTGTTACCGGTGATGAACCGCGAAGTGGTGGAAAAAGCCATCAAGCTGGGCTTGGCACTGGATGCCACCATCAACCGCAAAAACGCGTTCGACCGCAAAAACTACTTCTACCCCGACCTGCCCAAAGGCTACCAAATCAGCCAGCTGGATTTGCCGATTGTGGAACACGGCAAGTTGGAAATTGTGGTGGGCGACGAGGTCAAAACCATTAATGTGACCCGTGCGCACATGGAAGAAGATGCGGGCAAATCGGTGCATGAAGGCTTAAACGGCGCCACCGGTATCGACCTCAACCGCGCCGGTACGCCGCTTTTAGAAGTGGTGTCCGAGCCGGAAATGCGTTCCGCCGCCGAAGCCGTGGCCTATGCCAAAGCGCTGCACGGCTTGGTGACCTGGCTGGATATTTGCGACGGCAATATGGCCGAAGGCTCGTTCCGCGTGGATGCTAACGTGTCCGTGCGTCCGAAAGGCCAAGCCGAGTTCGGTACGCGCCGCGAAATTAAAAACCTCAACTCTTTCCGTTTCTTGGAAGCGGCGATTAACTACGAAGTCGAGGCGCAAATCGAGATTCTGGAAGACGGCGGCAAGGTGCAACAAGCCACCATGCTGTTTGACCCCGATAAAGGCGAAACCCGCGTCATGCGCCTGAAAGAAGATGCGCACGACTACCGCTACTTCCCCGATCCAGATTTGCTGCCCATCATTATTTCAGACGGCCAAATGCAGCAGGCCAAAGACGAAATGCCGGAATTGCCCAAAGAAATGGCGGCGCGATTTGTAACCAACTTCGGCGTGAGCGATTACGACGCACGTTTGCTGACCGCCAGCCGCGCCCAAGCAGAATATTTTGAAACCGCTGCGGCTGCCGATAAAACCCACGGCAAGCTGGTTGCCAACTGGATGAACGGCGAACTCGCGGCAACCTTGAATAAAGAAGGTTTGGAACTGGCACAAAGCCCGATTACCGCGCCGCGCCTGGCCGAACTGGTGGGCAAAATCGCCGACGGTACGTTAAGCAGCAAGCTGGCAAAAAAAGCTTTTGAAGCCATGTGGAACGAACCGCAAGCCTCCATCGGCCAAATCATCGAAAAACACGGTTTGCAGCAAATCACCGACACCGGCGCGATTGAAGCCATGATTGACGAAGTGTTGCCCAACAATCCCAAGGCCATCGAGCAGTTTAAATCAGGCAACGAAAAAGCCCTCAACGCCATCGTCGGCCAAGTGATGAAAGCCAGCAAAGGCAAGGCCAATCCGACGCAAGTTCAGGATTTGATTAAGGCCAAATTGGCTTAGGCCGTCTGAAAGCAGCGGTTTTTCAGTTTATCTGGAAAACCGCTTTTTATTTGCCATCATCCGGCATTTTTTCAGACGGCCTCGCTTACGAGCTGCACTTGAAAGCCATTTAGAAGTTTAATTCGGAAAATATATTTTCTAAATCATAGCGAACTTGACTTGTATCAAAGCCTGCAAACGATTTTCATCTATAATCACGCTTATCGGAACTTTGATAACACGTTCCCCTGATTTCCCGCAATAAAATCTTTTGCTTTGATGAAGCATGTTTTATTGCCCTAGTTATCTCTTTCCTCTTGATGTGTGTGTGTTTGGGTGTGGCCGCGTTAGCCACCCCTTTTTTTTGGCTTTTATTTGGCGGCAGGGTCAATTAAAATCTGCTTGTTACCCCGATAAGGACAAGCAGATGAGCAACAAACTGACCGCCCCCACCGAGCTGCCCGACGAACACGATTTACGCGCGGTATTGGCCTACAATATGCGTCTATTCCGCGTCGGCAAAGGCTGGTCGCAGGAAGAGCTGGCGCGGCAATGCGGTCTTGACCGCACCTACGTTTCCGCCGTCGAGCGCAAGCGTTGGAACATCGCCCTTTCCAACATCGACAAAATGGCCACGGCATTGGGCATTCCCGCTTACGAATTGCTGCTGCCGCCGCAAACGCGCTTACAGTTGCTGGCGGATAAGGCCGTCTGAAATTCCCTACCCCGCTATTTTCCTCACGGATTCCGCACCATGCCCACCGATTTCGATACCGACTGCGCCACCTTCCAGCAACAACGCGAAGCCGCCATTGCCCGTTTTATCAGCATCAACCAGCCATCCGCCTTTTTTCAAGACTACGGCGCAGCGGCGGATAAGCTGCTGTCTGCCTTATGGCAAACGCTGTTTGCCGACAGCGGCCTGACGCTGTTGGCAACCGGCGGTTTCGGCCGCAACGAACTCTATCCCCATTCCGACTTGGATTTGGCGATTGTGGCCGAAGATAAAATTTCAGACGGCCTGCAGGAAAAAATCGCCGCATTCGTGCAAACGCTGTGGGACATGAAGCTGAAGCCCGCGCTCAAAAGCGGCAGCGTAGAGGAATTGTGCGCCAGCGTGCGCGACGACATTACCGGCGACACGGCTTTTTTGGAAGCACGTTTTCTGTTTGGCGACAAAACGCTGGCCGACACGCTGCTGACGCGCATGGCCGAACAGCGCGACGTCAGCACCTTTATCGGCGCCAAACTTTTAGAAATGCAGCAGCGCCACGCCAAATCGCAAGGTTCCGGCGCTCTGCTCGAGCCGAACATCAAAAGCTGCCCGGGCGGTTTGCGCGACATCCACACCATGCTGTGGATTGCCAAAGCGCAGGGATTGGATACGCGTCTGTCTTCGCTGATGGCGCAAGGCATTCTTACGCGCACCGAAGCGGGCATGCTGACCCACGGTTACAAACAGCTTTCCATCATCCGCATTTGCCTGCATTTGTGCGCCCAACGCGCCGAAGACCGGCTGATTTTCGATTTGCAGGCGCAAGTGGCCGAATACATGGGCTGGCGCCACGACAGCCGCCAGCGCAAAAGCGAAAAACTTATGCGCGTGTTTTACCGCGCCATCAAAACCGTCAAGCAGCTCAACGGCATTCTGCTGCCCATGCTGCAAGGCCGCGTGTATTCCGATCCGGTGCGCACCACCCATCAAATCGACGACGATTATCTGCAAGTCAACAACCAAATCGCCGCCGCCGACCCGGATATCTTCCTGCAACAGCCGCAGCACATTTTCAAAATCATCAGCATTCTGCAAAGCCGCAGCGACATCACCACCATCGAACCGCAAACCTTGCGCGCCTGGTGGGGCGCCACGCGCAAAATCAACCGCGCGTTTTACGACGATCCTGCCAACCGCCGCCGCTTCGTCGGCTTTTTCCGCCACGGCACGGGGCTGACCCACGTTTTGCGTTTTTTAAACCTCTACGGCGTACTCGGCAGCTATCTGCCCGCCTGGGAAAAAATCGTCGGCCTGCTGCAACACGATTTGTTCCACATCTATCCGGTGGACGAGCATATTCTGACCGTGGTGCACAATATGCGCCGCTTGGCTTTGGATACGCACAGCCACGAGCATCCGTTTGCCTCAAGCGTCATGCAGGGCTTTGAGCAGAAAACCATCCTCTATCTGGCTGCATTTCTACATGACATCGCCAAAGGGCGCGGCGGCGACCATGCCATACAGGGCATTGAAGACGCCCGCCAATTCGCCCGCGACCACGGCTTGACCGATGAAGAAAGCGACCTGTTGGCCTGGCTGGTGGAAGACCATCTCTTGATGTCGTCCGTAGCGCAAAAAGAAGACATCCAAGACCCCGAGGTCATCGGCGCCTTTTGCAGCCGCGTCAAGACCCACGAGCGCTTGGCCGCACTTTACCTGCTGACCGTGGCTGACATTCGCGGCACCAATCCGAAGCTGTGGAACAACTGGCGCGCCAGCCTGCTGGAGAGCCTGTTTCACGCCGCCAGCCGCCATCTTTCGGGCAGCAGCGACAGCGCCACCGCCATTTTCAGCCGCCGCCAGCAGGAAGCGGTCGAGCTTTTGACCCGCACCGGCGCACCGGAAAAACAGCAGAAAAAACTGTGGCAGGCATTGGGTTCGGCCTATTTCGTGCGCCACCAATCGCGTGAAATTTTGTGGCACACCGCCAATCTGGTGCACGATTTTGAAACACCGATGGTGCGCAGCCGCATTCTGCCCAAAAGCGACAGCTTTCAAGTGATGATTTTCATGCCCAACGGCCCGCGCCTGTTTGCCCGATTGTGCCGTATTTTCAGCCGCCACGGTTTCGACATTCTCGCCGCACGTGCCTTTATTACCGAACACAATTACATCCTCGATACCTTTATCGTTCAGGTGCCGCCGCACCTCGACCCCGACGACTACCCGAATATCCAAAGCGCTTTGGAAGCCGAATTAAACAGCTTTATCCACGGCCATACCGTCTTGGAAAACCAAAGCTACGACTACCGTATCAGCCGCCGCAGCCGCTATCTGTCCATCGCTGCCAGCGTGGTCATCATGCACGAAGAAGACTACTACCCCGGCTGGTACACGGTTGAAATCACCGCCGTCAACCGCGCCTATCTCTTGGCCGACATCGCTGAAGTCTTTTTCGCCCACAATGTCAGCCTGCGCTATGCCAAAATCGCCACCCTCGACGAACGCGTGGAAGACAGCTTTATTGTGTACAGCACGGATTTGGACAATCCAAAAAATCAGTTGGCATTGAAACAGGCTTTGCTGGCGCAATTGGCGGTTTAGGCCGTTAACCCAAAGCGTTTGCTTGCGAAATATATCAAAAAGGCCGTCTGAAACAGCGTAAACCTGTTTCAGACGGCCTCGGTATTCGCCGTTACCCTATCTGTTTATTTCTTCCAATACGCCGGTGTCAGCAGAATCAGCACGGTAAAAATCTCCAAGCGGCCAAGCAACATCACCGCCGTACACAGCCATTTTTGAACATCGGCCAACTCCGCATAGCTGTGCGACGGACCGACGCCGCCCAAACCCGGGCCGGCATTGGTAATGCAGGCCACCACCGCCGTAAACGCAGTCATAAAATCCAAGCCCGTGACCATCAGCAGGAAGCTGAACACCACCACCACCATAAAATACACAAAAATAAATGACATAATCGTCAGCGCCATGCGCTCCGGAATACTGCGGCCGTTGACTTTAACGGTTTTTACCGCATGCGGGTGCAGCAGAATCGTCATTTCGCGCAGGCTGAATTTAAACAAAACCAGCGCACGCACATTTTTAATGCCGCCGCCCATTGAGCCCGAACTTGCCAACACGTTTGCCAGAAAAAACATCCACAGCGACACCAGCAGCGGCCAAGCGGCAAAATCGGTGTTGGCAAAACCGCTAGCCAAACCGATGGAAACGAAATTAAAGCCGACAAAACGCAAGGCTTCTTGCAGCGTCGGATAAAAATCCTGCTGCCACAGATACACCGCGGAGGCCAAAATACTGCCCGCCAGCACCAGCAGCAGCACGCGGCATTCTTCGTCTTTCCAATAGACTTTCAGCGAACGGTTGCCGACGGCGGCAAAATGGCTGGCAAAATTGACTGCGCCGAACACGGTAAAAAACACAATCGTCCACTCAACCGCAGGCGAATTGAAATAGGCGATACTGTCGTCGTGTGTCGAAAAACCGCCCAGCGCCACAGACGACATCGCGTGACACAGCGCGTCAAACCAGCTCATGCCCGCCCAATGCAGCGTTAAAAACGCCGCCAGCGTGGTAAGGCTGTAAGCCAGCCATAATTTTTTTGCCACTTGGGAAATACGCGGCGCCATCTTGCTTTCTTTGTCCACGCCCGGAATTTCCGCCTTGAAAAGCTGCGTGCCCCCGACCCCCAACATCGGCAGAATCGCCACCGCCAACACGATAATCCCCATACCGCCGAGCCAGTTGAGCATGTGCCGCCAAAAATTAACCGACGGCGCCAGCGTATCCAAGCCGGTCATCACCGTTGCACCGGTGGTGGTCAGCCCCGACATGGCCTCAAAAAAAGCATTGGTAAAACCGATTTGCGGCATATACAAATATATCGGCATGGCCGCCACCACCGCAAACGCCAGCCACAACATCATCACCAGCGTAAAACCGTCGCGCGGGCGCAGTTCGCGGTGATAGCGCAGGGTCAGCAGCCAAATGGTGCAGGAAGCAAAAATGGTGACCACGGCGGTGCGGGCAAAGGCAGAAAACGCGCTGTCGAGAAAAAAGAACGACATCAGCGTCGGTATCATCAGCAGCGCGGAAAACAGCAGCCCCAGCTTGGACAGCACATGGATAATCGGGATAACTTTATACATTTCGCTCTTAACAATCAGGCCGTCTGAACGGCCATTGCATGAATCGGTAAGGTTTTCAGACGGCCTTTATATTGTTGACGGGCAGACCGCTTGCCCTCCGGTGCGTATTTTACCAAATTTCACACCCTGCCTCTGATATTTCATCAGGCGCTTCGATTTGAGCAACAATACCCGCAGGCAGACAAGCATACGCCCTGCTTGACACCGCCTGCTTTAATGTTATATTATAACATTTCAAAAGGAGGTTATATGAAACCGAATATTCATCCTGAAAACTACCGCACCGTCTTGTTTTACGACAGCGGTGCCGACCAAGGCTGGCTGATCCGTTCCTGCGCCGATACCCACGGCAAAACCATGCGCTGGCACGACGGCAAGGAATACCCGCTGTTTGCGCTGGATACCTCGTCCGCCTCACATCTGGTTTATACCGGCAAACAGCGCAACCACCATGTCGAAGGACGCGCCAGCCGCTTCAACCAGCGTTTTAAAAATATGATGGACTCGTTCAGAAAGGAAAAATAATGCAGGTTTTGTCTTCGCTGAAAACCGCCAAACAGCGCCACCGCGACTGCCAAATCGTGCGCCGCCGGGGAAAAGTGTATGTGATTTGCAAAAGTAATCCGCGCTTTAAGGCGCGGCAGCGGTAGTTTTGAGCAAAGAGGCCGTCTGAAAACACTGTGGTTTTCAGACGGCCTCTTGGTTGACCGCATAAACGGCGGCTTATCAGTCAATCCGGATATATTCCACCGCCAAAATCTCGATTTTCTCCGCGCCTTCCGGCCCGCGCAATACCACCTCATCGCCTTCGCGCGCTTTGAGCAGGCAGCGTGCCAGCGGGGAAATCCAAGAGATTTTGTTACGCGCGGTGTCGATTTCATCCACGCCGACGATTTTAACGGTCTGTTCGCTGCCGTCGCCGCGCAGCAGGGTCACGGTCGAACCGAAAAACACTTGGTCGGTCGCTTCGCGCTGCTCGGGATCGACAACCACCGCTGCTTCCAAGCGTTTGGTTAAAAAGCGGATACGGCGGTCGATTTCGCGCATGCGGCGTTTGCCGTAGAGGTAATCGCCGTTTTCGCTGCGGTCGCCGTTGCTGGCCGCCCAGTTGACGATTTGCACGATCTCCGGCCGCTCTTTATTGACCAAATGATACAGCTCGTCTTTCAAAGCCTGCCAGCCGACAGGGGTAATGTAGTTTTTGACTTCGTCTGTCATGATTGTTCCGCCGTATTTTGGGGTCTGCATTCACAAAGGCCGTCTGAAAAATGGCAGATTGCTGTTTTCAGACGGCCTTTGCGCTTCGCAGCCGGATTACTCTTCGTCGCCGCTGACGCTGATACTGTGTTCCATTTTGCTCGGATGGATAAGGCTGCCGCAACCGGCTTTTTCGGCAGACAGGCGCTGCAAATAAGCCTCGTCGATGTCGCCGGTTTGGTAAACGCCGTTGAAGCAGGAAGAGTCGAAAGACACGATTTCCGGATTCAAGGCTTTGACCGCAGCTTCCAGCTCGTCTAAGTCTTGGAACACAATGCCGTCACAACCGATTTCGGCGGCGATTTGCGCCACGGTGCGGCCATTGGCAATCAGCTCTTCGCGGGTCGGCATGTCGATACCGTAAACATTCGGGTAGCGCACTTCCGGCGCGGCGGAAGCCAGATACACTTTGCGCGCGCCTGCGGCACGTACCATTTCCACAATTTCGCGGCTGGTGGTGCCGCGCACGATGGAATCGTCCACCAGCAACACGCTCTTGCCTTCAAATTCGGTTTCCATCGGGCTGAGTTTCTGGCGCACGGATTTTTTGCGCGTAGCCTGACCCGGCATGATAAAGGTGCGGCCGATGTAGCGGTTTTTAATCAGACCCTCGCGGTAGGGTTTATCCAACGCGACTGCCAATTCCATCGCGCTCGGGCGGCTGGTATCGGGAATCGGCATAACCACGTCGATGTCATCTACCGGCAGCTCGCGTTTGATTTTTTCCGCCAAAGTCACGCCCATATCCAAGCGCGCTTGATACACAGATACGCCGTCAATCACGGAATCCGGACGGGCAAAATACACATATTCAAACAAACACGGGCTCAACACGGCTTTGTCGCTGCATTGGCGCGAGAAAAATTCGCCGTCTAAGGTAATAAACACCGCTTCGCCCGGCGCAATATCGCGTTCCAAATCAAAGGCCAGCGCGTTAAACGCCACCGATTCGGAAGACACGGCGTAAGCGGTTTTGCCGTCTTCGCCCACTTGCGTACCCAAAGCCAGCGGGCGGATACCGTAAGGATCGCGGAAAGCCACCATGCCGTAACCAGCAATCATCGCCACCACACCGTAAGCGCCGCGCACCAGTTTGTGCACTTGGCTCACAGCGTTGAAAATATTGTCCACGGTCAGGCGGTGGTCGGTATTGCCCGATACTTCCTGACGCAGCTCGTGGGCAAACACATTCAGCAGAACTTCGGAATCGGAGTTGGTGTTGACGTGGCGCAGGTGCTGGTGGCACACGTTTTCATACAGCTCGGCGGTATTGGTCAAGTTGCCGTTGTGCGCCAACACGATACCGAAAGGCGAGCTGACATAAAACGGCTGCGCCTCGGCGCTGCTGCCCGCATTACCGGCCGTCGGATAGCGCACATGCGCGATACCGGCATTGCCGACCAAATCGCGCATATTACGGGTACGGAATGCCTCGCGCACCATGCCCTTGCTTTTGTGCATATGGAACTTGTTGCCCTCGGCCGTCACGATACCCGCCGCATCTTGCCCACGGTGTTGCAGCATTTGCAAGCCGTCATACAATAATTGGTTGACCGGCTCATGACTGACCAAACCTAATACACCACACATTTGCACTCTCTCCAAAAAAGGGATTGACCGGCTACCCCGGCAGTTGAAACAAACATTTGAAACCAACAGTTAAAGCAAAATTGTAAAACCGTTTTCAGACGGCCTCGCAGATAAGGCCGTCTGAAAACGGTTAATCGTCATAAGGGTAAGGCTCTTGCGCCACCGTCTCGCCGCTGCCATACGGCAGATACGGCATAATCGTATCCGCCAGCGTTTGGAAATACGGAATGCTGTATGACGCCTGCCAGCCTTCGCTTTGCGGCAAATCGGTATAACCGGCCACCAACACGACCAGCGTGACCAGCAACACGCCTTTTACCGCGCCGAACACTCCACCCAAAGCGCGGTTTACGCTGCCCAAACCGACGGCGGAAACGGCGGCGGTCAACAGCGAACGCAGAAAACGCTGCACCGCCCAAGCCAATACAAACACCGCCACAAAGCCCAAGGCCACACCCAAAGCCTGCGGTTGCACCGATGAAAATGCAATTTCGGCAAACGGCACGGCCAGCCATTTGGCGGCGACAAACGCCACCACCCACGTAATCAGCGAGCTGACCTCGGCAATCACGCCGCGCATCATCGACATAAACACACATGCCGCAATCACGCCCAGCGCCATGATGTCGGCCAAAGGAATACCGCCCATCCGCCGCTTACTCGTTCACCACCGCACCGGCAATGCCGTTGCGCGAACGCAGTTTTTCCAAATCTCGGCCGGCTGCCTCACGGCTGCTGTAAGGCGCGGATTTGACACGGTACACCGTACCCTTGTCGGTCTTGATTTCGGTAATCGTCGCATTCACGCCCGCCGCTTTCATTTTGCGTTGCAGGCTTTGCGCACGCGCTTTGTCGCTGTAACCGGCTTGGATGGACGCTTTACCACCCTTGCCGCTGTCTTTTTTCGCGGTTTCGGTTTTGGCTTTTTCAGACGGCTTTTTGTCTGCCGTTTTGGTTTTTTCGGTTTTGGCTTTAGCTGTTTTGCTGTCGGCCTTCGCATCGGCTTTAGCAGCAGTTTTTTTGCTGTCGGCCTTGGCTTTTACCGCCGCTTCTTTTTTCGCTTCGGCTTGTTTGGCCGCTTTATCGGCAGCAGCCTGTTTCGCGGCTTTACGTTCGGCGGCGGCTTTTTCGGCCTGCGCCTGTTTGCGTTCGGCGGCAGCCGCTTCGCGCTCGGCTTTTTCGGCTTTCTCCGCTTTGGCTACGGCCGCACGTTTTTTCGCAGCAGCAGCGGCTTCGCGCTCTTCCGCCGCTTTACGCTGCGCCTCGCGTTTGACGGCGCGCTGCTCGGCCAAACGCTCGCGGCGTTCCGCTGCGGCCTGCTCTTCCGCCTCTCGTTTGGCGGCTTCTTCGCGTTGGATACGCTCCGACTCCTCCAAACCTTTAATATCGCTATCGACGATTTTATCGTTGATGATTACCAGCGGCGGATCCAAGTCTTCCGGCGCTTCGGCGCGAGTCGGCTTCAAGACTTCAACATCGCCGCGCTCTTCCGGCGCATCCGCTTCCGGCTGGGCGGCTTTAGCAGCCTGCTCCGCTTCTTCGGAAGAAGACGGCTCTAAAACGGTCGCTTCGGCGACATCGGCCGGTTTGCCTTCATTGCTGCTTTTGGTTGCCGACGCGGTTTGCGCGGCGGTTTGCGTTTCATCGTCACCCGAATTCAGGGCAACGCCCAGCAGGATACCTGCAATCACGACCAAGCCGGAAGCCGTTACCAGGCGGCGGCGGTTGCGGCGTTTGAGCAGCTCGTAGCCGGTCAACACTTCTTTTTGCTTATCGTCAGACATGGGAATTCCTAATTTATAACGCCGCCATTACTTCGGCAACGGTGTGAAACGAACCGAATACGACAATTCTATCATTTTCGGCCGCATTCGCCAAAGCCGCCTGATATGCGGCCTGCACGCTGTCGAATACGTTGATGTTGGCAATGCCGTGCGCCGCCAGTTTTTCTTGCAAAGCGGCGGCGCTCATGCCGCGTGGCAGATTAAGCGGCGCGATGTTCCATTCGTCAAACTGATCTTTGACAATCTCCAACACGCCGTCGATGTCTTTGTCGGACAAAATGCTGAACACAGCGGTACGCTTCTGCGCAAAAGCCAAGTTAATCAGGCTGCGGCGCAGGGCGCGGGCGGCATGGGGATTGTGGCCGACGTCCAACACGGTCAGCGGGCGGCCGGGCAATACTTGGAAGCGCCCCGGATTTTCCACCAGCAAAAGGCCGCGCTTAATCGCGCCGATGTCCACTGGCAGCTTGTCGTTCAAACATTCCAACACGGTCAGGGCGCAGGCGGCATTACCGATTTGGTAAGCGCCTCGCAAAGCGGGAACCGGCAGGGCATTGCGGTTGCGGGCGAAGCCGTCTGAAACGGTTTGCGGATGGAAACGGTAGTTCCACTGCACGTTTTCCTGCACCGTATAATCAAAATCGCGCTGTGCCAGCAGCAGTTTTGCGCCGATGTCGGCGGCATGCTCCAGCAGCGATTGCGGCGGCGGATTCTGGCCGCACACGGCCGGTTTGCCGCTGCGGAACACACCCGCTTTTTCAAAACCGACCTGCTCGACGGTATCGCCTAAAAATGCCTGATGATCCAAATCCACGCTGGTCACCACGGCGCAATCGGCGTCAAACACATTTACCGCGTCCAAACGGCCGCCCAAACCGACTTCCAACACCATCACATCCACGGCTTCATGCATAAACACATCCACTGCCGCCAGCGCATTAAATTCAAAATAAGTCAGCGAAATCTCGCCGCGCCCCGCTTC
This sequence comes from Neisseria perflava, assembly GCF_024170405.1. Classification (GTDB taxonomy): domain Bacteria; phylum Pseudomonadota; class Gammaproteobacteria; order Burkholderiales; family Neisseriaceae; genus Neisseria; species Neisseria perflava_B. The sequence continues at coordinate 36,106 of NZ_JALJYC010000025.1, forward strand.
AATGCGCTCAAACGAGGCAACAATGGCTTCATCGGAAACCGGATCGCCGTCCACCGCAATGCGCTCGTTAAAACGCAGCAAATGCGGGCTGGTCAGCGTACCGACTTTATACCCCGCCTGCTTGTAAATCTGCGTCAGATAGGCGCACACCGACCCTTTGCCGTTGGTACCTGCCACCACAACAACGGGGCACTGCGGGTTGAGGTTCATGCGTTTTTTGACTTCGCCGACACGCGCCAAGCCCATGTCAATCAGGCCGTTGCTGTGGGCGGTTTCCAAATGGGTGAGCCAGTCTTGTAATGTTTTCATGGTGTTTAATCAATGAATTTATATACGGGATATACGGGACATTAGGAATCAGAAATATTTTTTCCGGCGTTTAGGAAGTGTTCTCAGTTTTCAACGTGAGCAGTTTCTTTTTCAGACGGCCTTAATGCCGAATTTTCCTTGGTCTGACACCAGCGCACCCATACGCGCAGGCGGCGGTAGCTGTCGGCATCGGTCATATCGGGCAACACCAGCTGCCAATTTTTGCCGCTGCCGGTGTGCCAACACAAAAACAAAGCATGGCGCATCACCGCCGTCGAACCGTGTAACACGGCGCTTTCCGCCCTCCCCTCGCTGTTTCCGGTTAATATGGCGGCACGTTGCTGATTGTCAATCATGATTTTGCGCACCGAATCCGCCCGGCGCAAACCGATGACCTGCCGGGCATGGTACGCGCTGTATGCCAAGGCGCACACGCCGACTATGCGCGGCCAGCCGTAAAATGCACCCAAGCACACGCCGAATGCGGCAAGGTGCAGCAGCAAGGCCAGCCAAATCAAACGCCGCGACGGGCGCAAGGCCGTCTGAAAAGCGTTCACACCTTACATCATGTTGTCGAACACGGGCGTAATATTCAAATCCGCTTCTTCCATGTCCAACACCATATCGTGGATTTCGATATCGAAAAATTCCCAAAACGCTTTCAGGCTCATGTCTTGCGGCCATTTGGCTTTATCAATGTCCCAACCGGCGAGTTCGGCTTCAAAAATCTGCTGATAGCGGTCGTCAAAATACGACACCACCGCCTCCGGCTCGTCAAATTGCGGCACGAGAAACACCGAGCAGTTGGTGCGCAGCTGCTCAACGGTTAAATCAGGCATGTTTTCATCGGCAGATTTGAGCCATTCGAGAAAACGGGCGGTCGGTTTGAGTACCACGGCGGTACGGTCAACGAAATACATGGGTTTCCTTTGCTTGTCGGGTCAGGCCGTCTGAAAACACATTATTTTTCAGACGGCCTAATCATGATAATGGCGCTTAGGCTGCCTGTCTTCGCGCCATCCATTATTTTTGGGGCTGTACTAGATAATTAGAGCAAATTACCTTTTACTAACTGTTTCAAAATAGAAATTTGAGATTTTATTTCACTGTTGTTAAAAC
>NZ_JALJYC010000026.1 GCF_024170405.1 Neisseria perflava
TGGCGTTTTAACAACAGTGAAATAAAATCTCAAATTTCTATTTTGAAACAGTTAGTAAAAGGTAATTTGCTCTAATTATCTAGTACAGCCCCTAATTTTAATGTGCTAATTGCATAAAGCACTTTTTTAGGAGAAACAAAATGAAACGATTAGCTGTGATTTTGATGAGCGCTATTTTATTGGGCGCGTGCGCCAGTTCGGGAAACACGAAGCTGAAAGAATTGACGGTGGAGCAGGCCAAACAGCAGGTGACTGAAGGCGTTACCACAAAAAATGAGGTGGAAACAAAATTCGGTTCGCCGGACAGTGTAAGCTTTACTGACGGCGGCAATGAGATTTGGACATACCGCTATTCCGAGGCCACTTCGCATGCAACCAACTTTATCCCGATTGTGGGCATTTTCAAAAGTGGTCAGGATGTAAAAACCAAAGAAATGGTGGTGATGTTTGACAAGAATAATGTAGTTCAACGGTTTACCATGCGTAATTCCAATAGCGTACAAAAAGCCGGTATTTTAGGTAAATAATCTAATTAGAAAGGCCGTCTGTTGATTCAGACGGCCTTTTTCATGCTGTTGTTAACCAGTAACAAACACGTTTATTTCACAATAATGCGCGCGTTCAGCGGCTGAACAGGGCGGTTGTTGGGTGTGCCGATGATTTTTTCAAAACGTTGCGCTTGCGCCGGGCTGACGCTGTCGTAGTGTTTCAATACAATCCAGGTCACGCCTTCGCTGCAAGGCGGGGTGGTCAGCGAGCCTTCAAAGCGGTAGTAGCCGTGCCGTTTCGGCAGCAGGGTGGCGGCGTTGAAGGCTTGCGGCAGGGCAACGCTTTGGCCGGCCTGTTCGGGCAGGTTTTGCCACAGCGCGTTCAGGCGGGTATTTTCTTTGCCTTGTTCATACAACACGGCCAATACCAGCGTGTTGCCTTGCGCGTCGGCGTGTACCAAGTGCAGCTCCATCGGGAAAGATTGGCTCTTGATGACGTTTTCGCTCGGCACATGGAAGTGGAATTGTTTCAGCGTGTAGGTGTGGCCGCCGACTTCTAAAGTGTTGCTGCCGTCGCTGTAATCGGCTTGGATGGAATGGCCGTTGTCGGTCAGTTTGACGGCGGCGGGTTGGTAATGGAATTTCAGACGCGGCAGGCGGGCGCTGACGGTGTCGGTGGTGGTAATGTTGACGGGCGATTGGTTTTTACCTTGGCCGCAGGTTTGGAATTCGGGTGACAGGCTGCCCCAGCTTTCCGGCGATTCGTGGCCGGTGTAGCCCCAATGGGTATGGCCTTCTTCGGCAAAGGCGGCGGTGGTCAGGCTGAGAGCGCAGGCGGCGGCCAGCAGGGTATGGCGTAGCATAAATCATCCTTTAAAGATTATTGTGGGGGGGAACTTATATCAGGATGTGTGTCGGGATTGTTTGTGCTTTTTATTTTCGGGGGAGGGAATATACGCCCAATTTTTGCAAAAGGCTATACGGTTGATGAAAAATAATTCATATAAGGATAATTATCAAATAGATAAATGATTAAATTCAATTTTGGAATAAAATATTCTGATGGTAATAATGCGGCTAAGCAGCAAAAAAGGCCGTCTGAACGGCGGTGCGGACGATGTTGCCCCCGTTCAGACGGCCTGTGTGTCGTTGCTTAAGCCTTATTTGGCGGCGGGCAGTTTTTGCTCTTCGCGCACTTTGTCCACCAGCAGGTCGATGGTGTGCATGCCTTCGCTCCAGCTGCTGAATTTCACTTGGTATTTGCCGCCGACAATCACGGTCGGGGTGCTGCTGATTTGATAGGTGTTGGTCAGCTGCTCCATTTGGTCGGCGCGGCTTTGGCTTTCGGGCGTATCGTAAGCGGCCAAAACTTTGCTACCGTCAAACGTGGTTTGTTTGGCCAGCCAGTCTTTCAATACGGTCGGGTCGGCCAGGTTGATTTTCTGATCGACGATGGCGTTGAAAATTATGCTGTTGGCTTTGCTTTTTTCACCGGCCATGTCCACCGCTGCCAGCAGGCGTGCCAGCGGTTTCATTTCGTCGCCCCACACCACATGCTCGGTGCGCAGGTAGGTGTCGTTTTTAAAGGTTTTCACATGTTCGCTCAATACCGGCTCCAAATGGGCGCAGTGCGGGCAGAAATAGCCGAAAAATTCCAATACTTCGACTTTGCCGGCCTGTTGCTGCGGAATCGGGTTTGCCAAAACGGTGTAATTCTGGCCTTCGACCAAGCCTTGCGGCGCGGCGGAAGCGGCGGCTACGGGCGCGGAAGCAGCGCTTTGCGCGGCATCGCCGGCGGGTACGCTGGTTTCGACTTTGCTGTTGCAGGCAGCCAGCGCCAGCAGGGTCATGGCGGCCAGGGTGGTGCGTGTCAGATTCATGATGTGCTTTCGGAAAGAATCGGGAAAAACAGGATTTTAGGCTATTTTAGCGGCTTAATGAATGGCTAGGCATGAAAAAGATTGTTTAACGGTGGGAAAGCGCGGCTGCTTTTGTCAAAAGGCAGCAAAATATTTTTAAACGACATTATAATGAAGCGAATGCCGTTTGTTATTAAGAAAGGTTGTTTAATATGATGAAATACTTATTCTTTATATTATCGGTTTTTTGTGTTCAATCTGCCTATTCATCATCTTCAGATATTGGCAAGCAAAATTGTTTATGGGGAGACTTGCATCAGGAATCTGGTCTAATCCAAGATAAATGTAGCGAGAAATTGCTCGGAGGTGGCGCGAACTGGTCTAATTTGAAATATCAGGCAGAAAGTGGTTTTACTGTTGCTGTATTTGCTCAGCAGATATTCGAAAATCAGCCGCAACATTATGTGCTGCGAAAATATCCAGCAAGCAGCAATCTGCCAGCTGTAGAGTACAAGGATGTTGCTGTCTCTTTTCTTGATAAAACTTTGAGTGTGACAAAGTCAGCCAATAAAGCATGGCAATGCTTCACGGTACCCGACACCATAATATTTTGCAGACAATACACGGAATAATGCTGACTTTGAAAACCATCCGGAGATTAATTTCCGGATGGTTTCTATTAATTTGTCCGGCAGATTGTTTGTGATATGGGTAAACCTTATACAGTAGATTGGGGACGAGTATTTCGCTTGGCGATCCTGATTTGGAGCAGGCCGTCTGAACAGAAGTTTTCTTTTCAGACGGCCTTGCGGCGCGGTTGATATACGATAGGCGGCCAAACAGGGTACAATCCCTGTTTTCCGAATCACTACGGGCTGTTTCAACGCCGCTCGGCGGTATTTTCAGACGGCCTTTTTTTGAAAAGCAAAACCATGAATTTATTAGGTGCTTTAGCCAAAGTCGGCAGCCTGACGATGGTGTCGCGCATACTCGGCTTTGTGCGCGATACGATTATTGCGCGTACTTTCGGCGCGGGGATGGCGACGGACGCGTTTTTTGTGGCTTTCAAACTGCCCAACCTGTTGCGGCGCGTATTTGCCGAGGGCGCGTTTGCGCAGGCGTTTGTGCCGATTTTGGCGGAGTATAAGGAAACCCGCTCCAAAGAGGCGACGCAGGCGTTTGTGCAGCATGTGGCGGGGATGTTGTCGTTTATTTTGGTGATCGTGACCGCCGTCGGCATTTTGGCCGCGCCGTGGATTATTTATGTCTCTGCGCCGGGCTTTGCCAAAAATGCGGACAAATTCCAGCTTTCGGTAGAACTGCTGCGCGTGACGTTTCCGTATATCCTGCTGATTTCGCTGTCTTCGTTTATCGGCTCGATTTTGAATTCGTTTCACAAATTCAGCATTCCGGCGTTTACGCCGACCCTGCTGAATGTGTCGTTTATCGTGTTTTCGCTGTTTTTCGTGCCGTATTTCGACCCGCCGGTCATGGCGCTGGCGTGGGCGGTATTTGTCGGCGGGATTTTGCAGCTGGTGTTCCAATTGCCGTGGCTGGCGAAGCTGGGCTTTTTGAAACTGCCGAAATTGAGTTTTAAAGATCCGGCGGTCAACCGCGTGATGAAACAGATGGCGCCGGCGATTTTGGGCGTGAGCGTGGCGCAGATTTCGCTGGTGATTAACACCATTTTCGCCTCATTCCTGCAATCGGGCAGCGTGTCGTGGATGTATTACGCCGACCGCCTGATGGAGCTGCCGACCGGCGTATTGGGCGTGGCTTTGGGCACGATTCTGCTGCCTACCCTTTCCAAACACGCGGCGGGTGGCAATGCCAAGGAATTTTCCGGCCTGCTCGACTGGGGCTTGCGCCTGTGTATGCTGCTGACCTTACCGGCGGCGGTGGGGCTGGCGGTGTTGTCGTTCCCGCTGGTGGCGACGCTGTTTATGTATAAGGAATTTACCCTCAACGACGCGCTGATGACGCAATACGCGCTGGTGGCGTATTCTTTCGGCCTCATCGGGCTGATTATGATTAAGGTGTTGGCGCCCGGTTTTTATGCGCGGCAAAACATCAAAACGCCGGTAAAAATCGCCATTTTCACGCTGGTGTGTACGCAGCTGATGAACCTGATTTTCATCGGCCCGCTGCAACACGTCGGCCTGTCGCTGGCGATTGGTTTGGGCGCATGCCTGAATGCGGGCTTGCTGTTTTACCTGCTGAAAAAACACGGCATTTACCGCCCGGGCAAAGGCTGGGGCGCGTTTTTGGGCAAAATGCTCATCGCGCTGCTGGTGATGGGGCTGGGCTTGTGGGCGGCGCAGACTTACCTGCCGTTTGAATGGGTCGGTGTCGGCGGTCTGCAAAAAGTGGCGCAGCTTTGTGTACTGCTGGCGATTGGCGTGGGTTTGTATTTCGTGTCTTTGGGCTTGCTCGGCTTCCGTCCGCGCCATTTCAAGCGCACGGAAATTTAATACGCGGCAACTGCTTATCCGCTAAAAAGGCCGTCTGAAAACCCCGATAAATGGGTTTCAGACGGCCTTTTTGTGCATAAAAAATTTATTTTTATCACGGGTTTACAAAAATATATCAAAATTCTGTTTGTCTTAACCGATGATTACCATTACATTACAGCTTTTGGTTGGACAACATCGTACTACATCTCGTTTGCGTGTTGCCCGCAGTGATTCAGACGGCCTAAATGTCATCTGAAAAGAATAACAAACCCCTTCCAAACTCAGAGGTTATCACCATGTTGAAAATTGATACCGAAGAATTAAACGACCTGCCGCCGAAGCCCAAGTTTTATCAGATTCTGTATGTGCAGGTGATTTTTGCCATTGTGGTCGGCATTTTGCTCGGCCACTTCTATCCGCAAATCGGCGAGAGCATGAAGCCGCTGGGCGACGCGTTTATCAAACTGGTTAAAATGATTATCGCCCCGGTCATCTTTCTGACCGTAACCACCGGTATCGCCGGCATGAACGACATGAAATCGGTCGGCCGCGTGGCGGGCAAGTCTATGGCTTATTTTTTGACCTTCTCCACGCTTGCGCTGCTGGTGGGCATGGTGGTGGCGAATGTCATCCAGCCGGGCGCGGGTCTGAACATTGATCCTTCCACCCTGCAAGGCACGTCCAAAGTATCGGAATATGTCGCCAAGGCACACGACAGCACCATCGTCGGCTTTTTGATGAACATCATTCCGACCACCATCGTCAGCCCGCTGACCGAAGGCAATATTTTGCAGGTGTTGTTTGTGGCGGTGTTGTTTGGTATTTCGCTGTCGGCCGTGGGCGAAAAAGCGCGTACCGTCGTCAATCTGATGCAGGATATTTCCGCACCTATTTTCAAAATGGTGTCGATGTTGATGAAATTCGCCCCCATTGGCGCGTTTGGCGCGATGGCGTTTACCATCGGCAAATACGGCATTGCCTCCATCGGCAACCTGCTCTTGCTGGTGGGTACGTTCTACATCACTTCGATTTTGTTTGTGGTGGTGATTTTGGGCGTAGTGGCGCGTTACAACGGCTTCTCCGTCATCAAAATGATGAAATACATCCGCGAAGAGCTGTGGCTGGTGTTGGGTACGTCTTCATCCGAAGCCGCGCTGCCGACCCTGATGCAGAAAATGGAAAAAGCCGGCTGCGAAAAATCCGTGGTGGGCTTGGTGGTACCAATGGGCTACTCCTTCAACCTCGACGGCACCAATATCTACATGACGATGGCGGCGCTGTTTATCGCGCAGGCGACCAATACCGACCTGAGTATCATGCAGCAAATCACGCTGCTCTTAGTGGCGATGTTGAGCTCCAAAGGCGCGGCTGGCGTAACCGGCGCGGGCTTTATTACTCTGGCGGCGACTTTGTCGGTCGTGCCAAGCGTACCCGTGGAAGGCATGGCGCTGATTTTGGGTATCGACCGCTTTATGTCGGAATGCCGCGCCCTGACCAACTTGGCGGGTAACGCCGTGGCCACCGTCGTCGTGGCGCGTTGGGAAAAAGCCTTAAACGCCGACCAACTGACCGCCGCGATGAACGGCGAAGTCAAACTCGACAATCCGGCAGCGCATTAAGTTTTGCGTTCTTGAGAAAATCAAATGCCGTCTGAAAACTGATTGGGTTTTCAGACGGCATTTGATTTATTGGGGAATACAGCGGGTGTCGTGGTCGATGTAAGGTGGGCCATTTTTGCCCTGTTTTGTCCGATTTTTGACAGTTTATCTCATGCTGAGAATGAGCAGCGGGCAAGAATACCCTCCCTACGAATCAACCCGCTACGGCAAAGGCCGTCTGAAATCTTATGATTTTCAGACGGCCTTGTTTTTACTCAGCGATAACTGATTCTGCTGCCCAATCAGCCAGCGCCTAAGGTGTTAACCTGATTCTTTATGGTCGGATTCCAAAGTTTCCGCCAAGAACCAAGCGCGGCGTTCGGCATCGTCAATCCATTCTTCAATCACGCTGGTGGACGCATAATCGTCGTATTTGCTGGTTACTTCATGCGCGGCACGCAATTCGTTGGCAAATTGATGGTTGTCGGCCAGCAGTTCGGTCAACATTTCTTTGGCAGACAAGCCTACTGCATTATTGTCTTTGATGTGTTGGTTTTGGCTGATTTCGCCGATGGAATGCAAGGTAATGCCGCCGATTTTGCGCACATGCTCGGCAATGTCGTCGGTAATGCCGAAGATTTGTCCGGCTTATTCGTCAAGCAATTCGTGGTATTGTTTGAAGTTCGGGCCGCTGATGTGCCAATGGAAGTTTTTGGTTTTCAGATACAGGGCAAAAGCATCGGCCAATACGCCGTTTAAGGCTTTGGATACGGCTTGGACGGCTTCGGCGGAAAAACCGCTGCTGGTCAGGCTGACATTTTGTTTAAAAGCTACGCTACTCATGATATTACTCCTTTTTGTTGGGACAACATAAACAAGGCAGAAATGGCAGGGCGTGTTCCTTTTTTCATACCGTCTTTCTATGGCTATTAATATACTCTTTTTGATTGATAAATTAAATAATTAGTATGTAAGGTTTGGTTGCGTCGGGTAACTCTTTATTTGGACAGTGATTTTTATTCTTTTTTAGACGGTCTGTGCGCTTTTTTATGGTAAATTTTTATACACTGTACCATAGATTTTGTGATACTCAATCGCAGCGATTGGGCGTATCATGGCGCCGTTACGCAACAAACAAACAGGAGTATTCCCCATGACTATCCCCGTTAAAGGCTATGCCGCCCAAAGCCCGACCAGCCCGCTGGCGCCGTTTGATTTCGAGCGCCGCGACCTGCGCGACAACGATGTTGAAATCGACATCTTGTATTGCGGCGTGTGCCACTCCGATTTGCATACCGCCCGCGCCGACTGGGGCGAAGCGTTTTCACTGTATCCGGTAGTGCCCGGCCACGAAATCATCGGCCGCGTGAAAAACGTCGGCAGCAAAGTGAGCCGATACAAAACCGGCGATTTAGTCGGTGTCGGCTGCATGGTAGATTCTTGCCAAGAATGCAGCCCGTGTCAGCATGATTTGGAACAATATTGCGAAAACGGCATGACCGCCACATACAGCAGCCACGACCGCGTGGACGGCAGCGTGACCCAAGGCGGTTACAGTACCGCGATAGTCGTACGCGAAGAATTTGTCTTGCGCGTGCCGGAAAACCTCGACACCAAAGCCGTCGCGCCTTTGTTGTGCGCCGGTATCACCACCTACTCGCCGCTGCGCCACTGGAACGTGAAAGCGGGCGACAAAGTGGCCGTTGTCGGCTTGGGCGGCTTGGGTCATATGGCCATCAAGCTGGCCAAAGCGATGGGCGCGGAAGTGAGCCTGTTCACCCGCTCCAAAGGCAAAGAACAGGACGCTTACAAGCTAGGCGCGAGCCACGTGATTTATTCCACCGATGAAGCGTCTATGGCCGCTGCCGCCAATCAGTTTAACCTGATTATCGACACCGTGCCCTATGCCCATGATTTGAAACCGTATGTGCCGACTTTGGCGCTCGACGGCACGCTGGTCTTGGTCGGTTTAGTCGGCGACACCGAAAGCAGCATTTCCACCGTACCGATGGTGTTCGGCCGCCGCTCGATTGCCGCCTCCCTCATCGGCGGCATTAAAGAAACCCAAGAAATGCTGGATTTCTGCGGCGAACATAATGTCTTGCCGGAAGTGGAAATGATTGATATGCAAAACATTAACGAAGCGTATGAACGCATGCTGAAAAGCGATGTGAAATACCGCTTTGTGATTGATATGGAAAGTTTGAAAAAATAAGGATTTAGCCATATAAAAGGCCGTCTGAAAATATTTTTCAGACGGCCTTTTTTGTTTGATGGCTAAGTAACGTGAGTTCGGGATTAGCAGATAGAATATCTTTTTAAATTTCAGAAACGTGTTTCTTTCGGCAGACAGAATCCGCGAGGATTCGTCATTCCCGCGCAGGCGGGAATCCAGACGTTTGAGCTTCTGATACTTTGAAAACATGACAGAAATGTCGGGCTTCTGGATTCCCGCCTGCGCGGGAATGACGAAAATCTGGCGATTTTCTGTCTGCCGGGATTTCGTATGGTTGTGAAAATAATAAAAATATTTAAAACGCTTATCTCAGACGCACATTAAGTAATTTTGAAATGCATACAAACATCAGGTGGCTTCGACTACGCTCAGCCACCTGTATGCAAGTAAATTTCTTGGCGACAGGAACGTCAATTTGGAAAACGCGTGCGTGGATACCGCCACACACCGCCCCGCTTTCAGACGGCCTTAAAACAATTTCTTCACTTCCGCTTCAATATCATCCGCGCGCATAAAGGTTTCGCCAATCAGGAAGGTATGCACGCCGTGCGCCTGCATAAAATCGACATCGGCTTTGCCGCGTATGCCGCTTTCGGTAACGACGGTTTTGCCGCTTAACTCGGGCAGTAAATCCAAAGTTTGCTGCAAGGAGACTTCAAAGGTGCGCAGGTTGCGGTTGTTCACGCCCCATAATTGCGTTTGCATATTTGGGCATTTGGCCAGCTCGCTTTTGTCGTGCAGTTCCAGCAATACGGTCATGCCCAATTCGTGCGCAATGCCTTCCAATTCTTCCATCTGCGCCTGCTCCAGCGCGGCGGCAATCAGCAACACGGCGTCGGCGCCCCAAGCGCGGGCTTGGTACACCTGATACGGGTCGATAACAAAATCTTTGCGCAGCGCGGGCAGGGCGACGGCGGCTTTGACCTGTTTCAGGTAGTCGGGCGAACCTTGGAAATACTGCTCGTCGGTCAATACCGACAAACAGGCAGCCCCGGCGCGTTCATACGCCTTGGCGATTTCGGCGGGGTTGAAGTCGGGGCGGATTAAGCCTTTGCTCGGGCTGGCTTTTTTCATTTCGGCAATAATCGCGGGCAGCTTCTGCGCGTGTTTGGCGTGCAACGCGCCGAGAAAATCGCGGGCGGGTTCGGCGGCAGCGGCCTGCTGCTTGATCTCTGCCAGCGGCACGGAGGTTTTGTGGGCGGCGACTTCTTCGACTTTGGTGGCAAGGATTTTATTCAGAATATCGGTCATGGTCGGACTTTCAAGAATCATTCAGTCAATCAAATTCAATGCGGGTAAATGGTTTTCAGACGGCCTGAATAGGCGCGGAGGCCGTCTGAAAAAAATCAAAAATCAGAATTTGGGCAGCGCCCATTTGCGCTTGTAGGCCATCATGCGCAAGACGTATCCGGCGATAAACAGCAGGTTGAGGGTGTAGGGGTTGATGGATTCGATTTGGTCGAGCAGATACATCAAAAAGGCGATGACCACGGCCACCGCGCCGTAAATGTCCTGCCGCATAATCACGGGCACGTCGTTGACCAAAATATCGCGCACAATGCCGCCGCCGACGGCGGTGATGAAACCGGCCACAATCACGCCGAAGAGGTTGAGGCCGTAATACATGCCGATTTGCGCGCCGGTAATGGTAAAGGCCACGAGGCCGAGCGAGTCCGCCCACACGAAGGCTTCCGACAAGAAACGGCGCTGGTTGTTTTGCAGCCGCAGCGCCCACGCGATAATCACCGTACCGGCGGCAAACAGCAGCGAGCCGTTTTCCATAAACACCGCCGGCGTGCGGCCGATTAACACATCGCGTATCATCCCGCCGCCGATGGCGGTTAAGAGCGCGGCAATCCATGTGCCGAGCAAATCGAGGCGTTTGCGTACGCCGACCAGATAGCCGGAAAAGGCGAAGGCAACCGTACCGATGTCGGAAATGATGTCTGTGGCCGTAATATTCATGGGGGTGAAATCTCGGAAAAGGTTAAGCGATAACAGATATTAACATATCAATAAGCAAAAAGGCCGTCTGAAACGGAAAAAATCGTTTGCAGACGGCCTTTTGCTGACAGTCGGGATTATTCGAAGCGTGAGAAATAATCCAGCAGCGTCTGCGGCAGCCAGCGGATGTTTAAATGTCCGCCGCTTTGGTCGGTAAAACCGACGTGGCCGCCGTAGGGTGTTTGCATCAGGGTCACGCCGGGCGACACTTCCTCGGCCGTCGGCAGCGCCTCGCCGGGCAGGAAAGGGTCGTTGCGGGCGTTGAGCAGCAAAAGCGGCGTGGCGACGTCGCGCAAATACGGTTTGCTCGAAGCTTGGCGGTAGTAGTCGTAGCGGTCGGCAAAGCCGTGCAGCGGCACGGTAAACACATCGTCAAATTCGCCGATGGTCTTGCAGGACGAGAGCGGCACGGTTTCGTGAAAACTGCTGAAATGCCGCGCTTTGGGAATCACCGAGCTGAGAAAATGGCGCGTATAGAGCAGGCGCGTCATGCCGTGGTCGAAGCGGTAGCTGCATTCGGTCAAATCCACGGGCGCGGATACGGAAGCGGCGGCATAGGGGACGGCAGTTTTTTTCAGACGGCCTTGCTCGCCCAAATATTTGGCCAATTTATTGCCGCCCAACGACACGCCCACGGCGTAGATTTTCGGATACCGCGCCGCCAGCGTTTCCAGCGCAAACGCCATTTCGCGGGTCTCGCCGGAATGGTCGGGAATGGTCAGGGTGTTGGGTACGCCGCCGCAGCCGGGCGAATGCGCCACCACGCCGTGCCAGCCTTTTTGGTGCACGGCCTTCATCAGCTCGATGGCGTAATGGCTGCGGCTGCTGCCTTCCAAACCGTGAAACAGCACCACCAGCGGCGCGGCGGGGTCGGCGCCGTCGAGAAAATCATAGGCGATTTGGGTGTGGCCGGTGCGGTTGGGCAGCAGCTCGCGGCGGTAAGCGGGCGGTTTGGCTTGCAGCGATTTGGCAAACAGCGTGTTGGCGCGGCCGTTGTGCAGCCAAAAAGGGGTAGCGGGTGGATTCATTTATTTTGTTTATGCAGGTAGCGGTGGAAAAAACAATAGTAAACGGCGGATACGGTGGCAACGCCATTAATCCAGCCAACCAAAACGTCAGTCGGATAGTGTACGCCCAAATAAATGCGCGAGAAACCCATCAGCAAGACAAACAGCGTGCCGCAGATGAAGATGGCGCGGCGGTGGGGCGAATGGCGGTAAATCAAAAACAGCATGGTAACGACGGCGGCGGCAAAGGTAGAATGGCCGCTGGGGAAGGAGGTATTGCTTTCCGCAATCATGCGCGGCCACAGCAGCGGGCGCGGGCGGTCGAAAATCAGCTTCGCCAGCAACATGACCGCCGTCGGCAGCGCGGTGCTGACAATCACAAACACGGCATAGCCGGTTTTTTTGCGCAGATGCAGCCACACCGCTGCCAACGCAATCAGCGGCACGGCCAGCGCGGTTTTGCCCAGATAGTGCAATACGGTGGCAATCGGCAGAAACCAAACGCCGATATGGGTGTGCACCCACAACATCAGCGGCGCTTCAAAGGCAAAGCCTTCGTGCGCCCAAATACGCGCAGCAATCACGCTGACGAGGGTAAACGGAATCAGGACGGCGGCGGTTAAGGCCAGCAATTTGGGCAGGGGCGGCAGATAGGCGCGGAATGGGAGCATGGTCGGTCGGATTTTGGAAGGTTAAAACGGCTTGGCAAACGGGTAAAAAATAGTGATAAATAATTTTATTAACGCTTGATAATTATTGCTTTTTTCTCTCTGGAAAAACAGGTAAAAGCAGCGGAAATTCCGGCGCGGGGCTGGTATGTTGTATCGGTAAAACGCAAACGCAAAAGGGTGCGCAAACTTCAGCCGCCGAAGCGCCGCCGGCGTTTCAGACGGCATGCAAAAGACGCACGATACGTCGGAACTTTATCATTCATAAGGAGCTGGTTATGTCTGAATTTTTCCTGCACATCATTATGGCCGTCGGTGTGATGGCTGCCGTTATCCTGCTGCTGGTGTTGGGCGCAACCCATGTGCGCAAACCGCAGTAGCGGGGCAAGCGTGTACCGAGGCCGTCTGAAAATACAGATTTTCAGACGGCCTTTCTGCTGCCGCCGAAGGTTTGGGACTGGCGGCTTACGGATGGTTTATACGGTGGCCAATCAACGGAAACGCTCAATCCATGCGGCAAATGCGGTCATAAAGCCGTCAATCGCGCCGATGACGAATTCGCCGGTCAGCTCGCCCTGCTCGTTGAGGGATTTGTGAATCGAGCCGAAATAGGCTTCGGGCGAGGGCATCACCGGTGCGCCGAGTACCACAAAGCTGTTGCGCATGGTCAGGTTGGCCGACATGCCGCCGGTCATGGTGGGAGACACGGTAATAATGGCCACCGGTTTGCCGCCCCACACGCTTTGTCCGGCCGGACGGGAGGCGATGTCGATGGCGTTTTTCAAAGCGGCGGGGACGTTGCGGTTGTGTTCCGGCGAAACAATCAACACACCGTCGGCCTGCTTGATTTGTTCGCGCAGGCGGGTGTAGGAAGCGGGCGAATCGGCGTCGCGGTCTTGCGTGTAAAGCGGTAAATCGTCGATTTGGCAAATTCAAACTGGAATTTGCCGGCATATTTGTCGGCGATAAAACGGGCAACGGCTTTGTTTACCGAAGTTTGCGCCAAGCTGCCGACGATGATTAAAATTTTAGACATGATGTCATTCTCCTTCTTTTTGTTGGTGGGTAAAAGGGATGTTGTTACGTCATGTAACGGGCTTATTCTACTGCTAAAGGCGTAGCAGTACCTGTCTTTTTGAGGTAAACCTTTGACAAGGCGGTATAAGCCTTGCAGGAATCGGCAAACGCTAGGCTTATTCGGGCAATCGGGTTTTCAATTCTGCGCCCAAATCGTTCAGCGCCACCAAAATATCCGCCCACGCCGTATCTAGGAATTTGCACGCCTCGCCTTCGGCCTTAATGCCAAACTCGATGTTCGGCGCGATTTTGCTGCCGTCTGAAGCGGTGCGGCCGACGGTGGGCAGGCTGTATGCCTTGATACCGGGGTAGATGTCTTCGATTTGCTCCATAACCGGCGCGACGCGTGATTCGGGTTGGCCGAACACATACACACTGCGGTGTCCGCGCTCGGTTTGGTGGAAACGGTCGGCGTAATAAGTTTCCAACACCCAGCGCGCCATCGGCTGCGCCATCACGGGAAAACCGGGGAAGAAATAATGTTCGCGGATGGAAAAACCGGCGATGTTGTTGAACGCATTGGGCACCAGCGCCGCGCCTTGCGGGAAATCCGCCATTTTCAGGCGTTGGTGGTGTTCGGGGGAATCTAAAGATTCGCCTTTGCCCAAGGTGACGCCGTCTATCAGTTTCGCCGCTTCCGGATGACGTTCCAGTTTTACGCCCAAGGCCACCGCCGCCGCCAAGCGGGTATGGTCGTCGGGTGTCGCGCCGATTCCGCCGGTCACAAAGGTCGGCAGGCCGTCTGAAAAACTGCGCTGAAGCTGCGTGACCAACAAATCCGGCTCGTCGGGCAGGTATTGCACCTGATTAAGCTGCAAGCCGTGTTGTTCCAATAAGGATTTGAAAAAGGCAAAATGCGCGTCGGTGCGGCTGCCGTGCAGGATTTCGTCGCCGATGATGATAAGGTTGAAACGGGTGTTCATGGGTAATCTTTCGTCAGGCCGTCTGAAAACGGCGGATAAATTGATAATAACGCGGTTTGCATTCGTTTGCACGGCCTAGCGGATTGTTAACGATTTCATTATAATAAACCTTTTATCCGCCCAACCCAAGGATTCCCCATGAGCCAAAACCATACCATCCTGCAACACCTGCCCGTCGGCCAAAAAGTCGGTATTGCCTTTTCCGGCGGCCTGGATACTTCCGCCGCGCTGTTGTGGATGAAACTCAAAGGCGCGCTGCCTTACGCCTACACCGCCAACCTCGGCCAGCCCGACGAAGACGATTACAACGCCATTCCGAAAAAAGCCATGGAATACGGCGCGGAAGCCGCCCGTTTGGTGGACTGCCGTGCGCAGTTGGCGCACGAAGGCATTGCCGCCATCCAATGCGGCGCGTTCCACGTGACCACCGGCGGCCTGACCTATTTCAACACCACGCCTTTGGGTCGCGCCGTAACCGGCACTATGCTGGTGTCGGCCATGAAAGAAGACGACGTCCACATTTGGGGCGACGGTTCGACCTACAAAGGCAACGACATCGAGCGTTTCTACCGCTACGGCCTACTGACCAATCCCGCTTTGCGCATTTACAAACCGTGGCTCGACCAGCAGTTTATCGACGAGTTGGGCGGCCGCCACGAAATGAGCGAGTTTCTGATTGAAAACGGCTTCAACTACAAAATGTCGGTAGAAAAAGCCTACTCCACCGACTCCAATATGCTCGGTGCTACCCACGAAGCCAAAGATTTGGAATTTCTCAACAGCGGTATCAAAATCGTCAAACCGATTATGGGCGTGGCTTTCTGGGATGAAAACGTCGAAGTCAAAGCCGAAGAAGTCAGCGTGCGCTTTGAAGAAGGCGTGCCCGTTGCCTTGAACGGCGTGGAATACAGCGATCCCGTCGAACTGATTTTGGAAGCCAACCGTATCGGCGGCCGTCACGGTTTGGGCATGAGCGACCAAATCGAAAACCGCATTATCGAAGCCAAATCACGCGGCATTTACGAAGCCCCGGGCATGGCGCTGCTGCACATCGCCTACGAGCGTTTGGTGACCGGCATTCACAACGAAGACACCATCGAGCAATACCGAATCAACGGCCTGCGCCTCGGCCGCCTGCTGTATCAAGGCCGCTGGTTTGACAGTCAGTCGCTGATGTTGCGTGAAACCGCCCAACGCTGGGTGGCCAAAGCCATTACCGGCGAAGTCACGCTGGAACTGCGTCGCGGTAACGACTATTCCCTGCTCAACACCGAATCGCCGAACCTGACCTACCAGCCCGAGCGTTTGTCTATGGAAAAAGTGGAAAACGCCGCCTTTACCCCGCTCGACCGTATCGGCCAACTGACCATGCGCAACCTCGACATCGTCGATACCCGCGCCAAACTGGGCATTTATTCGCAAAGCGGCCTGCTGCAACTGGGCGAAGGCTCGGTGTTGCCGCAGTTGGGTAAGAAGTAATATAAGGGTTTGAGATAGATTGAGGCCGTCTGCAAATAAAGTTATTTTCAGACGGCCTGTTTACAGGAGAAACGGAAATGAAAATGTATTTAACCGGCGTGTTGGCATTAGGCATGGCGTTGTCGGCACACGCGCAAGAAACATCAGGAATCTGGTCAGACGCCTTTCCGCGCCAGCCGTCTGAAACACACGCGGCCAATAATAAAGAAATCATTACGGGTCAAGTTTGGCAGCAACGCCTGACACCACCGGAAGTAGAAGAAATGCGCCGCCGCCACAACCTGCTTAGGAAGTCGCTGCTTGAACCCGGAAACATATGGCCATACCGGATACAGCCCTTTCTGCGCTTGGATCGTATGGCTTATACGCTGGATGAGTATGAAGAAGATAAACCCGTTGCTCAAATGATGGGCGAAAAAAGAAAGCAGATTTTATCTGAAAACAGCCGCTATTCGGCAGAAATGCGAAAAGCGCAGCGGGAGGTAAACAACCTGCTGCAAAGCGAAGAGCAGAAAAGCCGTTTCCGTATCGGCAGCGTAGCATGGGCAGAATATGTCCATGACGATTGCACCCTGATTGCGAAAGCGTACAGTGATGACTACCACCGCTGTTGGAATTTGCATTACCGCCATCGCACCCAAGCCTTGCAGAAAACTGCAAACCGTTTGCGTGAAGCAGGAAAACCGAAATAAAGAAAAACCGCTTTGATTTTGACATCAAAGCGGTTTTTCATATTTGGTCGGAATGAGAGGATTCGAACCTCCGACCCCTTCGTCCCGAACGAAGTGCGCTACCGGGCTGCGCTACATTCCGAATAAGAGCGTATTATAAACACCTTATCAGCCGCTTGGCAAGCGTATTTTTGCGTTTGGGCGGAAATACGTTTCAGACGGCCTCGGCTGTTAACCCTGTTTCCATGTTAACGCCAAGTCATACAAGGCTTTTTTGCTCTCGCCGCTGATTCTTGCCGCCAAGTCCGCCGCCTGTTTGGTGGGCAGTTCGGCGGCGAGGATTTTCATCACGTTTTGCGCCGCTTCGGGCAGTTCACTGTGTTTTTTCTTGACGGCGGGGTGCAGAATCAGCACCATTTCGCCGCGCATTTGGTTGCTGTCGTCTTTTAAGGCCGTCTGAATCTCGGCCACGCTGCCGCTGAGGAAGGTTTCAAAGGTTTTGCTGATTTCGCGTGCCAAAACCAGCGTGCGCTCGGGGAAGAGCGCGGCCATGTCGCCCAATGCGGCTTCGATGCGGTGCGGCGTTTCAAACATCACAATCGGATAATCGGCTTCTACCCATTTGGCCAACAGCTTTTGCCGCTCGCCCGCTTTGGGCGGCAGAAAACCGTTGAAATAAAAATTCGGTTCGCTCACACCCGCCACGCTCAATGCGCCCATCACCGCGCTGGCGCCGACCACCGGCACGACTTTAAACCCGGCCTCGCGCACGCGGGCGGCGAGCTTGGCGCCGGGGTCGCACACGGCGGGCGTGCCCGCGTCGGATACCTGCACCACTTTCAGGCCGTCTGAAAGATAGCCGATGACTTTGTCAGCCATCTGCTGCTCGTTGTGTTCGCGCACGCTGACCAGTTTGCCCTGTATGCCGTAGGCGTTCAATAATTGCGCGGTGACGCGGGTGTCTTCGGCGCAGATGATGTCGGCGTTCGCCAATACCGCCAAACCGCGCAGGGTAATGTCGGCCAAATTGCCGATGGGCGTGGCGACCACGTATAATGTTTGCGCAGTCAGGCTGTCGCAGGCTTTTTGATAGTGTTTTTGCATCATGGGTTTAGGCCGTCTGAAAAAAGAATACGATGAGCTTATTATACACGGGGGAATATATGCGCTTAAACCACAAGCAGGGCGCGGCAGGGGAAGATGCGGCGCTGGCGTTTTTGCAATCGCAGGGCTGCAAGCTGCTGGCACGCAACTGGCATTGCGCCTACGGCGAAATCGACTTGATTGTCAAAAACGGTAACACGATTCTGTTTGTTGAAGTAAAATACCGCAAAAATGCCCGTTTCGGCGGGGCGGCATACAGCATTACGCCGTCCAAACTGTTGAAACTGCAACGAAGTGTAGCGTATTATCTGCAACAACACGGCTTGAATGACGCGCCGTGCCGCTTGGATGCGGTGCTGATTCAGGGCGACGCTCCACCCGAATGGATTCAGAATATTACAGGTTGATTCTTCAATGACAACATTACAAGAGCGCGTGGCCGCGCATTTTGACGAAAGCATTAAAGCCAAGCAGCAGGCTGCCGAAGTATTGGTCGAGCCGACCGTGCAGGCGGCGCAGCTTTTAATGCAGTGCCTGATGAACGATGGCAAATTCCTGATTTGCGGCAACGGCGGTTCGGCTGCCGACGCGCAGCACTTCGCCGCCGAAATGACCGGCCGTTTTGAAAAAGAACGCATGGAGCTGGCCGCCATCGCGTTGACTACCGACACTTCGGCGCTGACCGCCATCGGCAACGATTACGGTTTTGACCATGTGTTCAGCAAGCAGGTGCGCGCGCTGGGTCGCGCTGGTGATGTGTTAATCGGCTTGTCCACTTCCGGCAATTCCGCCAATGTTATCGAAGCCATCAAAGCGGCGCACGAGCGTGATATGCACGTTATCGCCATGACCGGCCGCGACGGGGGCAAAATCGCCGCCATGCTCAAAGACGACGATGTGTTGCTGAACGTGCCGTATCCGCGCACCGCCCGCATTCAGGAAAACCATATCCTGCTGATTCACGCGATGTGCGACTGTATCGACAGCACGCTGTTTGAAGATATGTAAGTATTTTTCAGACGGCCTCAGCTTGCGGCCTCGGCTTGAGGATTTTAGATTTAGCTTCAGGCCGTCTGAAAACCCGTTACCACCCTGCGAAAGGATGTTTATGGACTTGAAACACTCTGCCAAACCGATATTGGCCGCCGCATTGCTGGCCGTTACCCTGAGCGGTTGCGTGACTGCACTGGTCGGCGGTGCTGCCGTCGGCACCAAATCTGCCGTTGACCGCCGCACCACCGGTGCGCAAACCGATGATAATGTGATGGCCGTGCGCGTGGAAAATACCGCGCTCTCCTATCTGCGCCAAAACAACCAAACCACCGGCTATACGCCCAAATTGAATGTTGTCAGCTACAACCGCCGCCTGCTGTTGCTCGGCCAAGTGGCGACCGAGGGCGAGAAACAGTTTGTCGAGCAGATTGCCCGTTCCGAGCAGGCCGCCGAAGGGGTGTATAACTACATCACCGTGGCTTCGCAAGCGCGTACGTTTGGCAATGTAACGGCCGATACGTGGAGCACGTCCAAAGTGCGCACCACCTTGCTGGGGATTAAGCCGTCTGTTCAGGCGCGGGTGAAAATCGTCACTTACGACGACGTGACCTATATTTTGGGCATTTTGACCCCGGAAGAGCAGGAGAAAGTGACGCAAAAAGTCAGCACTACCGTCGGCGTGCAAAAAGTCGTGACCCTGTATCAAAACTATATTCAGCAATAAGGGGTTAGCCCCAAGTTTAGGCCGTCTGAAACCTGATTGCGGTTTCAGACGGCCTCAGGCGGATTTTGTTCCATACATTACGGATTTTCTTTATGGCCAGAAACACACAACAAAAAAAATTCCAACTCAAGCCCAAACATTTGGTTTTTGCCGTGCTCGGCGTCTGCGTGGTGGCGATTGCCGCGCTGGTGGTCGGCGTATTCAGCACGTTTAATCCGCGTAACGCCGAACGTGCCCAAGAAGAGCAGGAGCAAAAGCAGGAGCGTAACGCCAACCGCGTCGAGGTGTGGAAACCCGAAGGCGCGAATACGCAAGGTGCCATCGTGTTGAACCCCGATGTGCTCAATCCGCAGCAGCCTGCGCCAAACAACGAAAACCCCGCTACGCCGGAGCAGGCGCAGACCGCTTCCCGCAATCCGCTGCTGCCCGCCCGCCCTGCGCCCGCCAAACCGCGCGCCGACAGCGATACCGCCGCTGCCGAGCAGCCGCGCCGTGCCCGTCCGCGTCCGGTAGAGCGTGAGCAGGCGCGTAAGCCGTCTGAAAACCAGACTGCGGTTAAACCGGCGCAAAACGCCCCGGCTGCTGCTGCGGAACAGCAATCAGCCCAGCCTGCCCGTCCGCGCCCCGCGCCGGAACCCAAGCCCGAGCCACGCCCTGAGCCTAAAGCAGAACGCCGCGCTGAACCTAAGCCGCAACCCGCGCCCCGTCCGGCACCCGCTCCGGCCAAACCGCAGCAAAAAGAAGTGATTGATAATCTGTTTTAAGCGGTTTGACGGCAGGCTTGCCGCAGGCGGACAATGTCCGCATATTAGGAGTCGGGCTTTGCCGTCGTGCCGGTAAGAATGATTCAGACGGCCTGTCCGCGTCAGGGCAGGCCGTCTGAAACCGTTTGAAAAAACATTACTGAATTGAATTTATTGACAAGGATAACGCCATGGATGAAGTCATCATCAAAACCCCCGAGGAAATCGAAAAAATGCGCGAAATGGGCAAGTTGGTTGCCGAGGCGCTCGATTACATTGGCCAATTCGTCAAACCCGGCGTGACCACCAACGAGCTGGATAAGCTGGTGTACGACTATCATGTCAACGTGCAGGGCGGTTATCCGGCACCGCTCAACTACGGCAATCCGCCGTATCCGAAATCTTGCTGTATTTCCATCAATCATGTCATCTGCCACGGTATTCCTGATGATAAGCCTCTGAAAGAAGGCGACATCATCAACATCGACCTGACGATTAAAAAAGACGGTTTTCACGGCGATTCCAGCCGCATGTACGCCGTCGGCAAAATCAGCCCCATCGCGCAACGCTTGATTGACGTGACCCACGAATCCATGATGGCCGGTATCGCCGCTGTCAAACCGGGCGCGACTTTGGGCGATGTCGGTCACGCCTGTCAAACGGTTGCCGAAAACGCCGGTTATTCCGTGGTACAGGAATTTTGCGGCCACGGTATCGGCCGAGGTTTCCACGAAGCGCCGCAAGTCTTGCACTACGGCCGCAAAGGGCAGGGTTTGGTGTTGAAACCGGGCATGATTTTCACCATCGAGCCGATGGTTAACCAAGGCAAACGCCATTTGCGCATTTTGTCCGACGGCTGGACGGTCGTTACTAAAGACCGCTCACTGTCGGCGCAATGGGAGCATGAGGTCTTGGTCACTGAAACCGGCTGCGAGATTTTAACCATCAGCCCGGCTGCCGGCCGCCCGTAAGCAACATTCAGACGGCATGACTGCGATAAGCGGCATGCCGTCTGAAAGCTTAAAATGTTTATTTTTGTAAAATAGAAAAAATCAAACGATTAGCTGATTATCATAATACGCTGATTCATTTGTAATTTTTACGGCAAAATATTTACCGCAGAAATATTTATGCAAATGAACACAGAACGGATAAAACTTCTTTCAAATATACTGTCTAATAAGTTATCATGGGACACGGCTGGAGCTTTTATTTTAAAAGTAAGCTTGCTTCTGAGCATGCCGCGTTTCATCAACCCACAACAAACAATACGAGAAGAAGGAATATCATGAAGTCTTTTGAGAAAATTGACAATATCCGCGACATCCGCAAAAAACTCGGTTTGAATCAAATGGACTTTTGGAGTCGCATCGGTGTGACCCAATCCGGCGGCTCACGCTACGAGTCCGGCCGCAACATGCCCAAGCCTGTGCGCGAGCTGTTGCGACTGGTGCATATCGAGCGCGTGGATTTGGCTAAGGTCAACCGTGACGATTTGGCCGTAGCTTCGCTGCTCAAAGAGCGCGATCCCGAGCTGTATGCCTCGTTGAAAAAAGAATCCAAAGCCGAAAAAAGCAAGTAAGGGCTGAGGCTTAAAAAGGCCGTCTGAAACCATTATCCGCGTTTCAGACGGCCTTTTTGCGTTATAATGCCGTCAAACTTTTTTCAGACATTCAAGATACAGAATTCATTATGTTAGACAAATACAATCCCGCCGAAATCGAAGGTAAGCATTATCAAAATTGGGAGGCGCAAGGCTATTTCCAACCGAATATGGATTTGAGCCGCGAATCCTTTTCTATCCAACTGCCGCCGCCGAATGTAACCGGCACGCTGCACATGGGGCACGCCTTCAACCAAACCATTATGGACGGCTTGACCCGCTACCACCGCATGAAAGGCTGCAACACGGCTTGGATTCCGGGTACCGACCACGCCGGTATCGCCACGCAAATCGTGGTCGAGCGCCAGTTGGGTGCGGAAGACATTTCCCGTCATGATTTGGGGCGCGAAGCTTTCTTGGAAAAAGTGTGGGATTGGAAAAAAATCTCCGGCGGCACGATTACCGAGCAAATGCGCCGCGTCGGCTGCTCCGCCGATTGGACACGCGAATATTTTACCATGGACGACACCCGCGCCGCGATTGTGACCGAAGTGTTTGTACGCCTGTTTGAGCAGGGCTTGATTTACCGTGGCAAACGCTTGGTAAACTGGGATCCTGTTTTGGGTACGGCGGTGTCCGATTTGGAAGTGGAAAGCGTGGAAGAGCAAGGCTCGATGTGGCACATCCGCTATCCGCTGGCGGATAATCCGAGCGAAGCCGTGATTGTCGCCACTACCCGCCCCGAAACCCTGCTGGGCGACGTGGCCGTGGCCGTCAATCCTGAAGACGAGCGTTACCGCCACTTAATCGGCAAAGAATTGATTCTGCCGCTGACCGGCCGCACCATTCCGGTAATCGCCGACGAATACGTGGAAAAAGATTTCGGCACAGGCTGCGTGAAAATCACCCCCGCGCACGACTTCAACGACTACGAAGTCGGCAAACGCCACAATACCGCGCTGATTAATGTCTTCAGCTTGGACGCGAAAATCCTGCCGCAAGCCGAAGTGTTTGATTTCAAAGGTGAAGCGCAACAAGGTTTTGCGCTGCCGCAAGCCTATGCGGGTCTCGACCGTTTTGCGGCGCGTAAGCAGATGGTGGCCGATTTGGACGCGAAAGGTCTGTTGGCGGAAGTGAAACCGCACACCTTGATGACGCCTAAAGGCGACCGCACCGGTTCGGTGATTGAGCCGATGTTGACCAGCCAATGGTTTGTCGCCATGAGTGCCACGCCCGACAACAGTAAAGTGGCCGAGCCGGAGAGCGAGTTCAAAGGCATGAGCCTGGCGCAAAAAGCCAAACACGCCGTCGATAGCGGCGCGGTGCGCTTTATTCCGGAAAACTGGGTCAACACCTACAACCAATGGATGAACAACATCCAAGACTGGTGTATCTCGCGCCAGCTGTGGTGGGGTCATCAGATTCCCGCGTGGTACGATGAAGCGGGTAACGTGTATGTGGCGCGTAACCAAGAAGAAGCGGAAAAACTGGCCGGAACAAGCGGCCTGACCCGCGATGAAGACGTATTGGATACTTGGTTCTCATCCGCACTCGTGCCGTTTTCTACCTTGGGTTGGCCGTCTGAAACAGACGAACTCAAAGCCTTTCTGCCCAGCAATGTCTTGGTAACGGGCTACGAAATCATCTTCTTCTGGGTAGCGCGCATGATTATGATGACCACCCACTTTACCGGCAAAGTGCCGTTTAAAGATGTGTACATTCACGGCATGGTGCGAGACCACGAAGGCAAAAAAATGTCCAAATCCGAGGGTAATGTGATTGACCCCGTGGATTTGATTGACGGCATCGATTTGGAAAACCTGCTGGTCAAACGCACCACCGGCCTGCGCCGCCCCGAAAAAGCGCCGCAAGTTGTCGAAGCGACCAAAAAGCTGTTCCCCGAAGGCATTCCCGTATTCGGCGCGGACGCGCTGCGCTTTACCATGGCCAGCTACGCCAGCCTCGGCCGCAGCATCAATTTCGACTTCAAACGTGCCGAAGGTTACCGCAATTTCTGCAACAAATTGTGGAATGCCACCAATTTCGTGCTGATGAACGTGGAAGACAAAGACTGCGGCCAAGACGAAACCCAGCCGCTGGCTTACACCTTTGTCGATCAATGGATTATCGGCCGTTTGCAGCAAACCGAAGCCGCCGTCACCGAAGCCTTTGAAACCTACCGCTTTGACCTCGCCGCGCAAACGCTGTACGAATTTGTGTGGAACGAATATTGCGACTGGTACATCGAACTGGCAAAAGTGCAACTGCAAACCGGCTGTCCGAGCACGCAACGCGCCACTCGCCGCACGCTGGTGCGCGTTTTGGAAGTGATTCTGCGCCTGCTGCACCCGATTATGCCGTTTATTACCGAAGAGCTGTGGCAGACCGTGGCGCCGCTGGCGAATGCGAAACACACCGACAGCATTATGCTGGCCGCTTGGCCGGTGGCGGACGAAGAAAAAATCGTTCAGACGGCCTTTGATAAAATGGCTGCGCTGCAAGACCTGATCGGTACCGTGCGCAACCTGCGCGGCGAAATGGGCATTGCGCCCAACGTGAAAGCGCCGCTGTTTGTCGAAGGCGGCGCGGACTTGGCCGATTTGCTCAAATATCTGCCTTCCATGACCCGCCTGACCGAAGCCAAGCTGGTGGACAGCCTGCCGGAGAGCGACGACGCGCCCGTTGCCGTGTGCCAAAACGCCCGCCTGATGTTGAAAGTGGAAATCGACAAAGCCGCCGAAACCGCCCGCTTAACCAAAGAAGCGGAAAAACTGCAAAAGGCTTTGGACAAACTCAACGCCAAACTCAGCAAACCCGGCTACACCGAAAAAGCCCCCGCGCATTTGGTGGAAAAAGACAAAGCGGAATTGGCCGAGTTGGAAGATAAAATGGCCAAGGTACAGGCACAGTTGGCGAAGTTGAAAGACTGATTGGATTGTAACCCTGAATAAAATGCCGTCTGAAAACCCTATGGTTTTCAGACGGCATTTTTGTATGGAAATATCGCGGAGAAACGAACTTGCATACGGGAAGCTGTATATATGCCGAAGTTTATGAGCATTGGTAGGGCGAGGAAAACGATGTAGGTTGGGTTGCAAACCCAACACGGCTTGGGGTTTTTGTTGAGATTTTATGCCAACCTGCTGTTTTCATTTAAACTAACCAAACAAGGCCGTCTGAAAAACACATTCAGACGGCCTTGTTCATATTTTCCCCAAACTCAAAACCGAAACAATACCAAACTCAACGCCATCACCGCCATGCCCGAGGTCAGGCCGTACACCGTTTCGTGGCCGTCTGAATAGCGTTTGGCGGAGGGCAGCAATTCGTCCAGCGCCAAGAACACCATAATGCCGGAAATAAAGCCGAAGACCGAGCCGAACGCGGCGGGGGAAAGAAACGGTTTGAGCAGGGTGTAGCCCAATACCGCGCCCAGCGGTTCGGCCAAGCCGGAAACCAGACAGGCCAAGACGGTTAATTTTTTGTTGCGGGTGGCGAAATATACCGGCGCGGCGATGGAAATGCCTTCGGGGATATTGTGAATCGCAATCGCAAAGGCCAGCGGCAGGCCGAGCGAAGGGCTTTCCAGCGTGGCAAAAAAAGTCGCCAAGCCTTCGGGAAAGTTGTGCGCAGTAATGGCCAAGGCCGCCATCAGGCCGACGCGGGCGACATGGTTGCGCTGGTTTTCCTTGAATTTCGGGTCGTGCGGGTCTAGGGTTTCGTGCGGATTGGGCACCAAATGGTCAATCAGCGCAATGCCGCTGAGACCGACCAAAAAGGCAAATGTGGCATAGGCAAAACCCTTATCCGCGCCGTAACCCTCGGCAAAAGCGGCGCTGGATTTGTTGAAAATCTCCGTCAGTGACACAAACACCATCGCGCCGCCGGCAAAGGCCAAGCCAAACGCCAGCGCGCGCGGATTGGGATTTTTGGAAAACATCACCATGCCGCTGCCGAGCACGGTAAACAGGCCGGCGGCAAGGGTAATGCCGAAAGCAATCATTAAATTGGAAAGTTGGATGTCGATCATGATGGGAGGGTGTGCGGATAAAAGCGTACAATCCGTAAGGTTATCACAGATAAAAACGCTTATCATTAGTATTTTAAATATTGAGGCCGTCTGAACGGGATAATGACCAGGTCGGCGTATGGATTATAGGGAAAAATCATGATACTACCAAGCATTTATAGAAAAACGCTATGAATGGATAAGGGGAAAGATAGAGCGGCTTGGCTGCATTCAGACGGCCAAACCACAGTGGGGGCTTGAAAAACCTGCCGTGCTGGGGGAAACTGGCAGCATATTGTTTCCATTTTAAATAAGGACACTTTGCCATGACCCTCCCCGTTTTAGCTGTCACCTCCGGCGAGCCGGCCGGTATCGGCTCGGATATTTGTTTGGATTTGGCTTTTCATGATTTGCACTGCCGTCCGGTGGTGCTGTGCGACAAAAATTTGCTGCAACAGCGTGCCGCGATGTTGGGTAAGGCGGTCAAACTGGTGGATTTCAATCCGAACCTGCCGCATGACAAAAGGCCGGAAAAAGGCGAATTGGAAGTTTTGCATATTCCGTTGAACGCGCCTTGCGAAGCGGGCAAACTCAATCTGGCCAATGCCGCCTATGTGTTGCAATTATTGGATACCGCGCAGCAGGGGATTTCGGGCGGCCTGTTTGACGGCATGGTGACCGCGCCGCTGCACAAAGGCGTGATTAACGACGGCCTGCCCGAGCAGGGCTTTTTCAGCGGTCATACCGAATATCTGGCGGAAAAAAGCCACACGCCGCAGGTGGTGATGATGTTGGCGGGTGGCGGCTTGCGCGTGGCCTTGGTGACCACTCATCTGCCGCTCAAAGACGTGGCCGCCGCGATTACGCAGCCGCTGGTGGAATCGGTGGCGCGCATCTTACACGCCGACTTGCGCGACAAATTCGGCCTTGCCGCACCGCGTATTTTGGTAACGGGTTTGAATCCGCACGCGGGCGAGGGTGGGCATTTGGGCTGGGAGGAAATCGAGGTGATTATCCCCGCGCTGGAAAAATTGCAGGCAGAGGGCATAGACGTGCGCGGACCGTATCCGGCGGATACCGTGTTCCAGCCGTTTATGCTCAAAGATGCCGACGCGGTGTTGGCGATGTACCACGACCAAGGCTTGCCGACGCTGAAATACGCCTCTTTCGGCAAAGGCGTGAATGTGACGCTGGGGTTGCCGTTTATCCGCACCTCGGTCGATCACGGCACGGCGCTGGATTTGGCGGGTACGGGCAAAGCCGATTCGGGCAGCTTGATGGTGGCGGTGGAAACGGCGTTGGAGATGGCGCGGAACAGCCGCAGGTAATCGGGTAAGGGTGCGAACCCATCCCCTATATTCGGATGAATTTCCCCGATATGCCGTCTGAAAATATCCTTTTCAGACGGCATTCTGTTATACAATCAATCCGTTCACATCAAAAAAAGAAAGCCGCACACCATGCAATACCGAATCCGCCGCGACAGCGGGCAAACGAATCCCGATAATCCGCCGACAGGCAGCCCGTCTTGGGAGCGCGACACCCTGCGCGAAGTCTTGCTGGAAGCGTATAAAGACCGCCGCCGCGCCCGTTTTTGGCGCAATTTGTGGCGGGTGGTGGCCTTGCTGGTATTTCTGGCGTTTTTGGTCAGTCTCAACCGTGGCGGCGAAAACAGCAGCAAAGCGGTCATGCAGGCGGGCGGGGCGCATACGGCGGTCATCGAGCTGGACGGCACCATCGGCGGCGGCTACGAAGACCAAGTCAAAATGTTGCGAGACAGCATGCAGGCGGCCTACGACAACGGCAATGCCAAAGCAATTATTATCCGCGCCAACAGCCCGGGCGGTTCGCCGGTGGTGTCAAACACCGCGTTTAACGAAATCCGCCTGCTCAAAGCGCAACACAAAGACATTCCCGTGTATGTGGTGGCGGAGGACATGTGCGCCTCGGGCTGCTACTACATTGCGGCGGCGGCGGATAAAATTTATGCCGATCCGTCGAGTGTGGTCGGTAGTATCGGCGTCATCGGCGGTGGCTTTGACGTGACCGGTCTGATGGACAAGCTCGGTGTCAAACGCCGTCTGAAAACCTCGGGCAGCAACAAGGGTATGGGCGATCCTTTTAGCCCCGAAACGCCGGAGCAGACTAAAATCTGGAACGATATGTTGAACGACATTCAGGGCGAATTTGTCAAAGCCGTGCGACTGGGGCGCGGTGGCCGTCTGAAAGAGAAAGAAAATCCCGACCTGTTTAGCGGACGCATTTATACTGGCGTAGAAGCGAAAAAAGTCGGCCTGATTGACGATTTCGGCAATATTTACAGCGTGGCGCGCGATGTGGTGAAAGCGCCGAAACTGGTGAACTATACGCCGAAAGATGATTTCAGCAGGTTGTTGAGCCGCCGTTTGGGGGCGGAAATGAAAGCCGGGCTGGAAGACGCGGCGGCGAAGATTTGGTAAGCGGGCGGCAAAGGGCGCAGCTGCTGCCGTACCGTTTCTCGAAAATTAGCAAGGCCGTCTGAAATCAGGTTTTCAGACGGCCTTGCTGTTGCGCTGTTATTGTGTTGTTACAGCCTGCTCTGCCCGATTTTTTCGTTTAGAAAATCAATAAAGCTGCGCACTTTCGCGCTTAAAAAGGCGCGATCGACATAGGCGGCGTTGAGCTGCTCGGTCAGTAATTCATAATCGGGCAGCAGCCGTATCAAGCGGCCGTCTTCCAATTCTTGGCGCACCGTCCACAGCGGCTGGTAGCCGATACCACCGCCTGCGGTTACCAATTCGCGCACCATCAGCGTATTGTCGGTCAGCATGACTGGCTTTAGGCTGATGGCGGCGGTTGCGCCGTTGTCGCGGCGGCGGATGTCAAGGTGGCGCTGGTCGGTGTAGCTGGGCAGAATCGCTTGGTGGCGGGAAACGTCTTCCGGCGTGGTGGGCGTGCCGTTTGCCGCCAGATAATCCGGCGAGGCCACCAAAACAAATTCGATTTTCGCCAACGGTTTCACAATCAGCGACGGCGCAGGAGTGGATGACACGCGCAAGGCCAAGTCCACACCTTCGGCAATTAAATCCACATGGCGGTTGTCCAGCAGCAAATCCAGCGTCACCTCGGGATAGCGCGTGCGGTATTCCACCAGCCAGCGGCTCAACAGGCTGTTGGCAAACCACAGCGGCATGGTCACGCGCAACATGCCCTGCGGTTTGTCGGCGCCGCCGGCGGCTTTTTGCGCGGCGGTATCGAGCGTATCCAAGGCGTAGCTGCATTGGCGGTAGTATTCTTCGCCCGCCTCGGTCAGGTGCAGGTTGCGGCTGTTACGGTGCAACAGCTTGGCTTTAATCAGGTTTTCCACATGGCTGACATGTTTGCTGGCCATCGCGGTGGAAATGCCCAACTGCTCGGCGGCGCGGGTAAAACTGCCGCTCTGCACCACTTGGCGGAAGACTTTCAGGCTGAATAAAGTATCCATGGTTTCTTATCAGGAAATATTGTTTTAATAAAAGCAGTATATATTAACCGGATGAAAGTGACTATACTGCACTCATCCCAAAACACACACTTCAATGGAAATAAAAAATGAATGCTTTATCCCGCTTTCAACCGGTTTTGCTGTCTATTTTGCGTATTGTGACGGCTTATATGTTTATGCTGCACGGCTCGACCAAGCTGTTTCAGCTGCCGTATATTGAAAAATTTGCCGGCGTAGAACTTTTCTCGCTGTATGGTTTTGCCGGTATTTTGGAATTTTTCGGCGGTATCCTGCTGATACTGGGCTTGTTTACCCGCCCGGTTGCGTTTATCCTGTCAGGACAAATGGCCGTTGCCTACTTTATGGCGCACACTTCGCCTAATCCGCTGTTTCCGTTGATGACCGGCGGCGAAGGCGCAGCGTTGTTCAGCTTTATCTTTATCTACATCGCCTCCGCAGGCGGCGGCGCATGGGCGCTGGACAACAAACTGGGCAAAAAATAATCAGCCGGGTTAAACGGCATAGGGCGGGGCAAACGCTATCCCGCCGTCTGCCCGTTTACTTCGACGGATTTTATCCTTTTCAAAGCAGTTGTATTCACTAATCAAGGAGATTCAAACATGGCTTATCAAGATGTACAACAAGCGGCTGAAACCCGCCGCAGTATCTACGCATTAAACAAAAACCTGCCGATTTCCAACGCGGAAGTGCAAAAAATCGTCGAGCATGCGGTGAAACACACCCCGTCTTCGTTCAACTCGCAATCTACCCGTATCGTGGTGGCTTTCGGTGCAGAACATGAAAAAGTATGGGGCTTTATCGAAGACGCATTGCGCGCCATCGTACCGGCCGAGCAATTCGAGCCGACTGCGCAAAAACTGGCGATGTTCAAAGCCGGCGCCGCGACCATTTTGTTCTTTGAAGACCAAACCGTTGTCAAAGGTTTGCAAGAGCAATTCCCAGCCTACGCCGCCAACTTCCCGATTTGGTCAGAACACGGCAATGCCATGCACCAATACGCCATTTGGACAACTTTGGCTGCTGCCGGTGTCGGCGCTAACCTGCAACACTACAACCCGCTGCCGGATGCCGCCATTGCCAAAGCATACAACCTGCCCGACAGCTGGACGTTGCGTGCGCAAATGGTTATCGGCGGTATTGCCGCACCTGCCGGCGACAAAGAATTCCAACCGCTGGAAGAGCGTTTGAAAGTATTCGGCGCATAATCGCTGCTTGATACGGTTAAAATGAAAAAGGCCGTCTGAATCAATATTCAGACGGCCTTTTTTCTGACTGCTTAGTTTTTATTTACAACTGCCTGTGTCAGCGCGGCGCTGGCGTAAATCAGCGCAAATGCGCCCAAAGTTGTCAAAACGGCAAAAGCCGCTAAAGCGGCGAAAGAAGTGTGCAACATCATGAAGTTCCTATTATCAGTGTGTAAAGGGCTGAAAGCCCTGTTGGTATAACCCGAAAAGCGCGGTCTGCCATAAATGGTAAAACACATCGGGTTTGCTTTGTAGCAATATTACAAATTGTACACTTTTTATATAGATTAAGCCAGTTCTATATCGGGAAATTATTGTTGATAGCTTTTATCAAATAAAAGGCCATCTGAAAACAAAAGGGTATTTTTCAGACGGCCTTTATGACGCGCTTATGCTGCTCAGAATGTTAACCGAACACACGCTGCAAATGAGCACGGTAGTCGGCGGTAAACTGCTCGATTTGCGGATTTTTAATCACGTCGTTGCAGATAAAGGTCGGCAGACGGGTCATACCTAAGAATTCGTTGGCTTTGTGAAAGTGCAGATACACGCCGTCGGCGCCTTTGCCCTCGAAGAAATCGGTGGGGCGGTCGAAGGCTTCGATGGGTGCGTTCCATGTCAGCGACAGCATGTGTTTTTTGCCCTGCAGCAGGCCGCCTGTGCCGTAGCCATCGGCGGGTGCGGTGCGGTGGCGGCCGTCTGAATGATAGAGTTTGCCGTGTCCGGCGGTAAAGACTTCGTCGATGTATTGTTTGACTGTCCACGGTTCGCCCATCCACCAGCCGGGCATCTGCCAAATGACGGCGTCCATCCACAGGAAGTTTTCCACTTCTTTTTCGATGTTGTAACCATTGTCAATCACGGTTTCGCGGATATCGTGACCCAATGCCGTCAGAGGTTCTTTGGCCACGGCGTGCAGGGTGTGGTTCAGACGGCCGTGGGAGTGGGCGAAACTTTTGCCGCCGTCGAGTAAGAGGATATTCATGGGGTTTCCTTTTTTGAATGTTGAGGAAAAGGGCTTAGGGTTTGTCGGCATAGGCCGTCTGAAAGTCAGCGTGCCGACCTGTATCAATGTACTGCCAATGTCCCCGTTTTTTTAATTTCGTTCAAAATCAGTCGGGCGACTTTTTCGGAAGAGGCCGGATTTTGGCCGGTAATCAGTTTGCCGTCTTGTACCGCATAGGGTTGGAAATTCGGGCCGCTTTCGTATTTTGCACCCAGTTCGTGCAGGCGGGTCTCCAATAAATAAGGCACGGTTGCACCTTTTTCTTCGGCGTTGGTAAACGAATTGACGCGGCGGCCTTGCACAATCGGTTTGCCGTTGCTGTCGGTGGTGCCGATTAAACCGGCGGCACCGTGGCAGACGGAGGCGACGACTTTACCGTCGCGCCAGGCTTGCGAAACCAGTTTGGTCAGCGCCGGATTGTCGGCTTCGTCCCACATGGTGCCGTGGCCGCCCGGCAGGAATACGGCGGCGTAGCCCTTATCGCTGGCTTGGCTGACGGCTGGGGTATGGTTGAGTTTGTTTAAGGTGGCGGGGTCGTTTTGGAAACGCTCGACGCTGGCGGGGTTTTGTCCGGCAGTCTTGAGTGAACGCGGATCTATCGGCGCTTTGCCGCCTTTGATGGACACGATGTCCACCTGTACGCCTGCGTCTTGCAAGACATAATACGGGGTGGCGACTTCTTCGTACCATGCGCCGGTCGGTGCGCCGCCTGCGCCCATAGTGGCTTGTGAAGTCAGAATCATCAATACTTTTAAGGTTGCGGCTGCCATTGTTTTGCTCCTTGAAAATGAGGTCAAGCGGCAAAGGCCGTCTGAAAGCGGCCTGTCGGTTGGCTGTTTGATTAGATTTAAATACGGGTAAACACGTCTTCCGCTTTCAGACGGCCTTTGGGCGCGGTTGCATTGCGGTCGCTGTCGGCGTGGTAGCCGAGGGTGACGATGACGCTACTGTGCATGCCTTTTGAGTACAGGTCGAAGGTTTTGTCCAATATGTCGGCTTGGAAACCGCCGATGGTAGTGCTGTCTATGCCTTCCAGCGCGGCTGCCCACAAAAGCTGGCCGAGGGCGATATGGGTTTGGCATTCTGTCCACAAGGGGATTTTGCCAGCCGCGCGGTATTGGTTGACGTAAGCGCGGCGGCCACTGTCGTTGGATTCACGTCCGGCGGCGACTTCGGCGGCGCTGACTTTGTCCAGGTGCGCATTGGTAACGTCATCAAGGGTACACAAGACAACCACATGCGAGGCGTTCAATACTTTGGGAATGTTGTAATCGTCGCTGCCTTGCATGGATTCGGCAATGGCGGCTTTGGTTTCTTCTTTATCAGTTACGAAAAAATGCCAAGCCTGCACATTGGTGGAAGAGGGCGACAGGCGCAGGATTTCCAGCAAAGTGTCCAAGGTGGCGGCGGGGATTTTTTTTGTCGGATCGTAGGCTTTGGCGGTATAGCGCGTTTGCGCGACGGTAAGGGCGTTGTTCATGTCGGTACTCCTGCATGCGGCTGTCCCAGTAAAACGTTTTGGCCTGAGACGGACTGTGTGTTGGTTTTCATTTCAATAAAGTGATTGTAATCAGACGGCAGACATAGGGCTAATCGCTTTTGCTGATGTGGGTTATCGGGAATACTGATATGAGAAAGGCCGTCTGAAAAACCATATATCGCTATGGTTTTTCAGACGGCCTTGCGTATCGGACTCGCTATGGCTCACATCCCCGGGAACATGCCTTTCATCCCCTTCATGCCTTTGGCCATTTTCATCAGTTTGCCCAAGCCTTTGCCGCTGAACATTTTTATCATCTGCTGCGACTGTTCAAACTGCTTGAGCATTTTGTTGACTTCCTGCACATCCGTACCCGCGCCGGCGGCAATGCGGCGTTTGCGGCTGGCTTTAATCAGCGCGGGGTTGGCACGCTCTTTCGGGGTCATGGAATTGATGATGGCTTCCACTTTGCCCATCGCTTTTTCCGCCGTGCCCTCGGGGATTTGTTTGGAAATCTGACCGAGTTCGCCCGGCATTTTCGACATCAGGTTTTCCAAGCCGCCCATATTGCGCATTTGCTGGATTTGCTCTTTGAAGTCGTTCAAATCGAAGCCTTTGCCTTTTTGCAGCTTTTTCGCCATTTTGGTGGCGGCTTCTTCGTCAATGCCTTTTTGTACGTCTTCAATCAGGCTCAACACATCGCCCATGCCCAGAATGCGGCTGGCGATACGGTCGGGATAAAACGGCTCCAAGCCGCTGATTTTTTCGCCGACACCGATGAATTTTATCGGTTTGCCGGTGACTTGGCGCACCGACAAGGCCGCGCCGCCGCGCGAATCGCCGTCCATTTTGGTCAGCACCACGCCGGTCAGCGGCAGCGCTTCGTTAAACGCCTGCGCGGTGTTGACCGCGTCCTGACCCAACATCGCATCGACCACAAACAGCGTTTCCACCGGCTTCACCGCCGCGTGCAGCGCCTTAATCTCGTCCATCATTTCTTCATCAATGGCCAGACGGCCGGCGGTATCGACCATCAAGACATCGTAAAAATGTTTTTTGGCGTAATCCACGGCGGCAGTGGCAATTTCAACCGGCTTTTGGCTGACATCGGAGGGGAAAAAGTCCACACCCACCTGTTCGGCCAGCAAACGCAGCTGCTCAATCGCAGCCGGACGGTACACGTCGGCAGACACCACCAGAATTTTCTTTTTCTGCGTAGTTTTCAGCAGATTGGCCAACTTGCCGACGGTGGTGGTTTTACCCGCACCCTGCAAACCGGCCATTAATACCACCGCCGGCGGCGCCACTGCCAAATCCAACGAGGAGTTTTCCTTGCCCATCAGATCGATAAGCGCGTCGTTGACCACACCGATAAAGGCTTGGTCGGGTGTCAGGCTGCCGGCCACTTCGTGACCGAGTGCTTTTTCTTTGACATTGTTAATGAATTCTTTGACCACCGGCAGCGCGACATCGGCTTCCAGCAAAGCCAGCCGCACTTCGCGCAGGGCTTCTTTAATATTGTCTTCGGTCAGACGGGCTTGGCCGCGGATGTTTTTCAAGACGCTGGAAAAGCGGTTGGTTAAATTGTCTAACATGGTTATCCTGATTGTTTTTAAATTTCAGACGGCCTGCGCACGGCAGGGCATTCTTTGCTAAAATATTGCCAAATCCGGCGGCAGAGGCCGTCTGAATTTGAACATGACACAATGGGTTGCATTTTACACTAAGAATTTGGATTCATAAGCTGCGCGAAGCGGATTTTTTTCATGACAAAATGCAGAACAGGCGCGAAGGCGGGATACCGTTTATGAATATACGTACAGAAAGTTTGTTATGCCGATTATCTTGATTTGCCTGACGCTGGTGTATGCCGGGCTATCGTGTTTCGTGTGGATACACCAAAAAAAACGCAGTACGGGGCAGTCCTATCCCATCAAATTGGAATTGGCGGTATTGAGCGTGGCATTGCTGGTACACGGTGCGGCATTGTTGGTGCCTGTGTTGCAGGATAAAGTCCTGATTACCGGTTTCGGCTATTCCATCAGTTTGATTGTCTGGCTCATGCTGATGATGTATTGCATGGGCAGCTATTTCTACAACCTGCGCGGATTGCAGCTGCTACTGTATCCCTGTGCCACACTGACGCTGCTTCTGGGTATGCTGTTCCCCGGCAAGTTTATCGGCTATCAAATTAACGACATACCATTTATGTTGCACGTCGGATCTTCGCTGTTGGCTTACGGGCTATTCGGTATCGTAACCTTGTTTGCCGTTTTAATCCTGCTGCTCAACCGCAATCTGCACAAGCGCCGTTTCTCCCCTCTGGTTTCCTTCCTGCCACCGCTGTTGAGTTTGGAAAAACTGATGTTCCGCGGCATGTGGGTCGGTTTTATCCTACTAACATATTCCGTTGTCAGCGGCACTTTTTTTGCCGAAAGCGTTTTCGGCAAACCCGTTACCTTTACCCATAAAACCGTTTTCGGCATCCTCTCGTGGTTGATTTACGGCGGATTGCTGCTCAAACACAGTATGACTGCATGGCGCGGTAAAAAAGCCGCCGTTTGGACAATCATCGGTTTTATCAGCTTAGTATTGGCGTATGTGGGCAGTAAGTTTGTATTGGAAATTATTTTAGGCAGATAAAAAAGTCATGATGACATGATATTTGTCATGCAAAGAGGCCGTCTGAAATGAACATTTCAGACGGCCTTAGATGTATTTTGTTGGGAGGGTTGGCGTATTTTTGTATGGGAAGTAAAAGCGGATTAATAAAATTCTCAAATAAAACAGAGTAGTGTTA
>NZ_JALJYC010000027.1 GCF_024170405.1 Neisseria perflava
AATGGCGTTTTAACAACAGTGAAATAAAATCTCAAATTTCTATTTTGAAACAGTTAGTAAAAGGTAATTTGCTCTAATTATCTAGTACAGCCCCATGTTTTATATCGCTTTATAGCAACTATACTCAATCAGCAAATTGCTTTTTCATCCGTTCGCGACGTTCTTGCGCTTCTACGGATAAGGTTGCGGTCGGTCGAGCCAACAGGCGTTTCAGGCCGATGGGCTCGCCGGTATCGGTACAGAAGCCGTAATCGCCTTCGTCGATACTGCGGATGGTGGCTTGCACTTTAGTCAACAGCTTGCGCTCGCGATCGCGGGTACGCAGCTCTAATGCGTATTCTTCTTCTTGAGTGGCGCGGTCGGCAGGATCGGGGGCGGATTCATGCTCTTTCAGATGGCCGGTGGTGGCGTTGGCGTTTTCGATTAAATCGTCCTGCATTTTAACCAGCAGCGCACGGAAAAACGCCAGTTGGTCGGCATTCATGTAATCGTCCTCAGGGCCGTTCCAATTCAAAATGTCTTGTTCGGTCAGCTTAGCCATAATAATTTCTTTCGCTCCGGTTTGTTGGAAATAAATGCTGCACATTGGCCTTTATTATTGATTTCTCAAGAACTACCTTCTTTGAGAAGGCCGAATCATACCATGTTTTTACGGCGCTTCTATATTTTCATGACCGATTTGCACTTATTTGCATTTGCACACCCTAAGCATACGGCTATTGCAACAACCACAAATTCAAACTGACGGTTAACTGCGGCAACACCCGACCGAGCCAAAACCACAATATCAGAACCAAGACGCTGCCGGAGAAATCGTAGCGCCCAATACGCAGGAAAGCAAAAGGCTTTAATAAAGGTTCAAAAATCCGCTGTAAGGCATAAGCCAACGGCGAGAAAGGTGCGCTAAAACTGGCAAACATCCGCACCAGCAGCCCAAGAAACAAGACATAAGCCGCTGACTTCAATACGCCTAATAAGGCAAATATCATGTTGGCCGCAATGATTTTGCCGCCCAAGCCTTGCGGCAGTGCCAAAAACGCCATCAAGCTGAATACAATGTAATACAGCAGCAAAGCGGCCAAAATGCATGCCCAATCCCACCGCCCTTTAGCTGGGGTGATTTTATGCAGCGGGCGAACCAGCCAATTTGTGGCGCGGGTGCAAAATACCAATAACGGATGACGGCTGTCCAAACCTGCCCACGGCAACAGGCAGCGGGTCAGGCATAAGATGGATAGGCCGTCTGAAAATAACAATAACAAATCGCCGCGCATATTCAGACGGCCTCAAACTGCTGCGCCAATTCCTGCGAACGCGCAACGCAGGCTTCCACGCCCGCGCCGACAGCCTTGGCCACTTGGCGTTTTTTGAACACCTCAATCGCTTCGTAAGTCGTGCCGCCTTTGGAAGTGACGTTTTGCTGCAATACGCCGAAATCCTCGCCGCTCTGCTCGGCCAACGCCACCGCGCCTTTAAACGTGGCCAAACTCAACTGCCGCGCTTGCGCTTCGTCAAAGCCCTGTGCTTGGGCGGCGGCTTTTAAGGCGTTTAAGAGATAAAACACATAGGCCGGGCCGCTGCCGCTGATGCCGGTAATGGCATGCATTTGCGCTTCATCGTCCAGCCAAACCGTATCGCCGACCGCACGCATAATTTGGTCGGCAGTGTGTTTATCCTCTGCACTAACCGGCTTATCGGCATACATACCGGATACGCCCAAACCGACTTTGGCGGGCGTGTTCGGCATAATCCGTACCACGCGTGGCGAGCCGCCGATATACTGGCTGATGGTCGCCACGCTCAAACCGGCGGCAATCGACAACACCAGTGCGCCGTTTACCTGCAAACCGCGACACGCGGCCTGCATGTCTTGCGGTTTCACTGCCAATATCAAAACATCCTTATCCGTCAGCGGCGGCAGCGTTTCATAAGTTGCCGCACCCAATTCGTTTTGCAAACGCTCGCGTTGCGCCGCGCTGCGGTCGGCCATATGAATCTGATAACCGCCTTGTTTCACCAAACCGCCTGCGATGGCGGTAGCCATATTGCCGCCACCAAGAAAATAGACTTTCATTGCTCTTTCCTTAAAGATAAAACCGTTTATATAGGCCGTCTGAAAAAACATATATTTTCAGACGGCCTTTGCTTTCTATTATTTATGATTGGTGCGCATAATCGCGTTTGCCGAAAATCGCGCTGCCTACGCGCACATGCGTTGCGCCGCATTCGATGGCAATCTCCATATCGGCGGTCATGCCCATCGACAGCACATCGGCAGGGACACCGGCGGCATTCAAATCCGCCAGCAGCGTCTGCATTTTGCCGAACTGCCACCGCAATTCGTCTTCCGCCACATCCGCCTCGGCCACGCACATCAAACCGCGCACCTGAATCTGCGGCAGTTTCGCCACTTCTTGCGCCAGCGCCACAGCCTCATCCGGCGATACGCCGTGTTTGGCCGCTTCGCCGGATACGTTCACCTCGATACACACCTGCAACGGCGGCATTTCAGACGGCCTTTGCGCGCTAATCCGCTGCGTGGTTTTCAAACGGCTGACGGTATGCAGCCAGTGGGCGCGTTCGGCGACAAATTTGGTTTTATTGGATTGCACATCGCCAATCACATGCCACACAATATCCGGCAAATCCGCGAGCGTATCGGTTTTGTCGTACCACGCCTGAATGTAGTTTTCGCCGAAATCACGCTGCCCAGCGGCATACACCTTGCGAATGTCGTCCGCCGGAAAGGTCTTGCTGACCGCCACCAGTTTTACCGAACCGGCCTGCCGTCCGGCGCGCGCTTCAGCTTGGGCGATGTGGTCTAAAACGGCCTGATAATTCTGTTGCAATACCGACATGATGCTTTTCCTTATATAATGCCGATTGGCTGGCAATCTTGTTTTGCAAACTTGGCTGCCCCTATTCTAATCCAAATAAGCTAAGGCCACATTATGCAGATTACCGACTTACTCGCGTTCGGCGTGAAAAACAAAGCCTCCGACCTTCATTTAAGCCCTGAAATGTCTCCCATGATTCGCGTGCACGGCGACATCCGCCGCATTAATCTGCCGGAAATGAGCGCCGAAGACGTGGGCAATATGATTACTTCGGTCATGAACGACCACCAACGCAAAATCTACCAGCAGGATTTGGAAGTGGATTTTTCGTTTGAATTGCCCAACGTCGCCCGCTTCCGTGTCAACGCCTTCAATACCGAGCGCGGCCCGGCAGCGGTGTTCCGTACCATTCCCAGCACCGTCTTAACCCTCGACGAATTGCGTGCGCCGCGTATTTTCCAGCGCATTGCCGACAACCCGCGCGGCTTGGTACTGGTGACCGGCCCGACCGGTTCGGGCAAATCCACCACGCTGGCGGCGATGATTAACTACATCAACGACACCCAGCCTGTGCACATTCTGACCATCGAAGACCCGATTGAATTTGTCCACCAAAGCAAAAAAGCCCTAATTAACCAGCGCGAACTACACCAGCACACGCACAATTTCCACAACGCCCTGCGCTCCGCCCTGCGTGAAGACCCCGATGTCATTTTGGTGGGTGAGATGCGTGATCCGGAAACCATCCGCTTGGCTCTAACCGCCGCCGAAACCGGCCACTTGGTGTTTGCCACCCTGCACACCACCGGCGCGGCCAAAACCATCGACCGTATTGTCGATGTATTTCCGGCGGGAGAAAAAGAAGTGGTGCGTACCATGTTGTCCGAATCCCTGCGCGCGGTGATTTCGCAAACGCTGCTGAAAACCCGTGACGGCAATGGCCGCGTGGCGGCGCACGAAATTTTGATTTCCACGCCTGCCGTGCGCAATCTGATTCGGGAAAACAAAGTCGCCCAAATCACTTCCGCGCTGCAAACCGGCCAATCCTACGGCATGCAAACGCTCGACCAAGCCTTGCAAGCGCTGCTGCGCCAAGGCGTGATTAGTCCGGAAGCCGCCCGCAGCAAGGCGCAAAACAGCGATGTCATGATGACTTTATAATTTAGCCAACGCGTTCAGACGGCCTGTTGCCCATATTGGCCACAGGCCGTCTGAAAAGCACAAACCCTCCTACGCTTATTATTTTTACCTGATTGCCAACGAGTACTCCTATGAGCGATTCTTCTTCTCCCCTACATGACCTGCTGGCCGAAATGGTGCAGGCCTATTCGCAAAAAAACCAGCCGGTGCATATTCCGACACCCGCCGAAATCGGTACCCATCTTCATCCTTTATTGGACAAAATGTGTGTCGAAGCGGAAAACCGGGGCGCATCCGACATTTTCATCAGCGCCGGTTTCCCGCCGGCCATGCGCATCAGCGGCGCGTTGGCACCGGTGCCGCACAAAGCATTGAGCGGTGTGGAAACCGCCGAAATTGTCGAATCAACCATGAATCCGGAGCAGTTGGAAACCTTTAACCGTCAATGGGAATTAAACTACTCGGTGCAATCGCGCAGCAACACCCGCTACCGTGTCAACGCCTACCACGAGCAGGGGCGCGTCGGCATGGTGTTGCGCCGAATCAGCCAAGATATTCCCGATATTGACGAGCTGGGACTGCCTGAACAGCTGAAAAATCTGGCGCTGACTCCGCGTGGTTTGTTGATTTTGGCAGGGCCGACCGGTTCGGGCAAATCGACCACGATGGCGTCCATGCTCAATCACCGCAATCATAAGATGGCGGGGCACATCATCACCATCGAAGACCCGATTGAGTTTATCTACAAACCGCGCCGCTGCATTTTCACCCAGCGCGAAATCGGCATTGACTCGCCCGATTGGAAAACCGCCGTGCAAAACGCCATGCGCCAAGCGCCAGATGTGGTGTGTATCGGCGAGGTGCGCAGCGAAACCAGTATGGAATACGCTTTGCAGCTGGCGCAAACCGGCCACTTGTGCGTGTTTACCATCCACGCCAACAACGCCACCCAAGCCATCGAACGTATCATCAACCTGTATCCGGAAGACCGCCGCAAGCAGGTGTTGATTGATTTGGCATTGAACCTGACCGGCATTATCGGCCAGCGTTTGGCGGTGAAGAAAAACCGCACCCAGCGCACCGCCGTGGTCGATTTGCTGCTCAACACGCCCACCATGCAGGATTTGATTTTCAAAGGCGAGCTGATGGAAATCCGCAGCCTGATGAATCGCGCCGCCATCGACGGTATGCAAACCTTTGACCAGCATTTGTTTGATTTATACAGCAAAGGCTACATCGAATACGACGAAGCCCTGCGCCAGGCCGACTCCGCCAACGATTTGCGCCTGCGTATCCAGTTGCACGACGAAGGCAACCAAACCGACCGCCTCTACGACCGTATCAGCGATTTAAACCTGATGTCGTAAGCCGTTGTACTGCTTATTCGTGACACAAAAGGCCGTCTGAAAAACCCTCCTTGCAGGTGCGTTTTCAGACGGCCTTTTGGCGTAAATCCTGCTAAAATTCCCTTTATTCCGATACGTCTTCTCCGCCGTCATGAAAACACCGCCGATTAAACCGCTAATTATTGCCGCCCTGCCCGTCTTCGCCACAGTTTTTACCGCCGCCACGCTGGTTTGGCATTTCAACGTGCCCAAGCTGGCCATGCCGTTTGTGTTGGGGATTATCGCCGGCGGACTGGTGGATTTGGACAACCGCTTAACCGGCCGTCTGAAAAACATCATCATCACTGTAATCTTATTTACCGCCAGCTCGCTGATTACCCAATTCACGCTCGGCACGGGGCTGCCGTATATCGCGGCGATGACGGCGATGACATTTTTCATGACCCTGCTCGGCGCGGTCGGTCTGCGTTACCGCACCTTCGCCTTCGGCACGCTGGTGGTAGCGGTGTACACCTCGCTGACCTACACGCCGCAGACCTTCTGGCTGACCAATCCGCTGCTGATTTTGTGTGGAACGGTGTTGTACAGCGCCTATACTTTATTGTTCCACATTATTTTTCCCAACCGGCCGGTGCAAGACAGCGTGGCCTCGGCCTACGACGCGCTGGGCAATTATTTCGACGCCAAAGCCGATTTTTTCGACCCCGACGAAGCTGCTTGGCTGGGCAACCGCCAGATTGATTTGGCAATGAGCAACACCGACGTCATCAGCGCGTTCAACCAATGCCGCGCCGCGC
The DNA here is from genome assembly GCF_024170405.1 of Neisseria perflava. Lineage (GTDB taxonomy): Bacteria > Pseudomonadota > Gammaproteobacteria > Burkholderiales > Neisseriaceae > Neisseria > Neisseria perflava_B. Next base: position 6,121 of record NZ_JALJYC010000027.1, read on the forward strand.
TGTTTTACCGTATGCGCGGGCAACACCGCCATCCGCGCACGGTGCGCATGTTGCGCCTGTATTTTACCGCGCAGGATATTCACGAGCGTATCAGTTCGGCGCACGTCGATTACAGCGACTTGGCCGCCAAGCTGAAAAACACCGACCTGATTTTCCGTATCCACCGCCTGCTGTCCATGCAGGGGCAGACCTGCCGCAATGTCGCCGTGGCACTGCGCAACGGCAGCCCCTACAAATACAGCAAACGCCTCGGCCGCGCGATGGCGGGCTGCCGCGAATCGCTGGATATTTACGCCCAAAGCCATCCCGAGCGGCATTACGAAGTGCACATCCTGCGCCAACTGCTGAACAACCTTGGCAGCGTCGATCACCAGCTCAAAACGCTGGCCAACCAAGAAAGCCAAAACGAATTTGAAGACGTGTCCGACACCCGCATTGCCTTTGGTGATTCCGGCAATCTGAAAACCGTGTGGCAGACGGTGAAAAGCCAGCTCAATTTCGACTCGTCGGTATTCCGCCACGCCGTGCGCCTGTCGGTTGTGGTGGCGGCGGCCTGCACCATCGTGGAAATCCTCCATCTGAATTTGGGCTACTGGATTTTGCTGACCGCGCTGTTTGTGTGCCAGCCCAACTATTCCGCCACCAAAAACCGCGTTTACCAGCGTATCGGCGGCACAGTATTGGGCGTGGTGGTCGGCTCGTTAGTGCCGTATTTCACGCCCTCGGTGGAAACCAAATTATGGATTGTCATCGCCAGCACCACGTTGTTTTTCATGACGCGCTCGTATAAATACAGCTTTTCCACTTTTTTCATCACCATCCAGGCGCTGACCAGCTTTTCGCTGGCGGGGCTGGACGTGTACCACGCCATGCCCATCCGCGTGATTGACACCATCGTCGGTTCGGTGTTGGCGTGGGCGGCGGTGTCGTATTTGTGGCCGGACTGGAAATACCTCACCCTCGACCGAACCGCCGCCGCAGCGGTGGCGGGTAACGGCGCGTATCTGGCGGAAATTCTCGACCAGCTGCGCCACGGCAGTGCCGACGACGTGGAATACCGCACCGTGCGCCGCCAAGCGCACGAGCGCATTGCCGCCCTTTCCAGCACGCTCTCCGACATGAGCAGCGAGCCGGAAAAATACGGCAGCCAAATCAACGACGGCCTGACCCTGCTGCAAAACAGCTACGCGCTGACGGGCTATATTTCCGCACTCGGCGCCTACCGCAACCAGATGGCGCAGGATTGCGGCGACGCATTTGCCGAGGCGTTCAACAAAACCGCCGACCACATCGCCGCGCTGCTGCAACGGATGTCCGCCTTGAACGCCGCTGATTTTCAGACGGCCTCAGCGCAGATTTCAAGCGATTTGGAAACGCTGCGTGCGCAGATTCCCGACAACCGCCAGAGCAATGTGTTGTGGCAGCAGTTGAGCCTGATTGCCCGCCAGCTCGAGCCGTGTTACCGCGCGCTGGCCTTGTGCCACAATGGTGCGCAGCCGCAGGCCGTCTGAACCGCCATTTGTCTTGCCGCCCCTTGCGGCGATACAATGAATGCTTTCTTTTCGGATTGAAAAACCATGAACGCCGTTGAAATCCATCATGCCGTCAAAACCTATGCCAACGGCTTTACCGCGCTGAAAGACGTGTCTTTCAACGTAGCGCAAGGCGAATTTTTCGCCCTGCTCGGCCCCAACGGGGCAGGCAAAACCACGCTGATTTCCGCCATGGCCGGTTTGAGCCGCCTGACTTCGGGCAACATCAGCATTATGGGCAACGACGTGGTGCGCCAATCGCGTGCCTCGCGCATGAATTTGGGTGTCGTCCCGCAAGAATTGGTGTTTGACGCTTTCTTTACCGTGCGCGAAACGCTAAAGCTGCAATCGGGCTATTTCGGCTTGAATAAAAACGGCGCTTGGATAGACGAAATCATCGCCAATCTGGGGCTGGAAGACAAAGCCGACACCATTACGCGCAATTTGTCGGGCGGCATGAAACGGCGCGTGATGGTGGCGCAGGCGCTGGTGCACCGTCCGCCCGTGATTGTGCTCGATGAGCCCACCGCCGGTGTCGATGTCGAACTGCGCCAAAGCCTGTGGACTTTTATCGGCCGTCTGAACCAAGAAGGCCACACCATTATTTTGACCACGCACTATTTGGAAGAAGCGCAAAACCTGTGCAGCCGCATTGCCATGCTCAAACACGGCGAGCTGGTGGCGCTGGATTCGACCGAACATTTGCTGCACGCCGAAACCGGCCTACGCGTCGAGCTGCAACTGGCCGCGCCGCTGCCGTCTGAATTGGCGCAATGGCAAATCAGCCAGCGCGACGATACCGTCTTGCTCAAGCTGGAAAATTACACCCACCTGACACAAGTACTCGATACGCTGCAAGCGCGCGGCGTCGCCATCCGCCACATGGCGCTGCCGGAAACCGATTTGGAAGATGTTTTCGTGCGCCTGACGCAATAAACCGAAAGGCCGTCTGAAAACGATTATCGCGTTTCAGACGGCCTTTTCATGCAATACGCCAGAGCTTTAGGCTTTCAATTTTTCCACCAAACCGACACCCACGCCGCTGATACCGACATGCACCGCCACGGCCGCCGACACCGGCACGCCGTCGCCCAAACGCCAACCGGTTTGGCGGTGGACATAATTGGCAAACTGGTGATACAAATCATCGCTGCCGGTATAAATGCCCGCCAACACAAAATCATCGGGATTTTTGCCCGCCATCAGCTTCTGCATGTGCGCCAAAATACCGGCAAACATATCCTCATCGTTACCGGCCGTCTGAATATGCGCCAAACGGTCGGACGAAAAATCCAAGACGTTGCGCAAACCCAGCCAGTCGCTAAACGACGCGCCCAAGCGCGCCAGCGTACCGCCACGGTTTAACGCTTTGAGCGAAGACAGGCCGAACACGATGTGGCAGCGCGGTTTCAGGCGTTCCAAATAATCCACGGTTTCTTCCGGAGATTTGCCCTCGCCCAGCAAGCGCACCGCTTCCAACGTGAAAAAGCCTTCCGGCATGCAGCAAGAACCGGTATCGACCACGTGCACCGCCAGTTGCGGAATTTCCTCGGCCAACATGCGCACGGTCTGCGCCGTATCGCTCAGCTGATGGCTCAAGGTCGTGACAATCGCCTGATGATAGCCCTGGTTAACCAAATATAAAAACGTGCTGCGCAGATATTCCAGCGGCGGCGGCGTCGTTCCCACCACGTCACCCAAATGCGCCTGCCGCCAGCCGCAATAGACCGGATTATCGACTTCAAAGCCATCGGCTGCGGTATGATCGCCCATCGTGACACCCAGCGGCAGAATCTGCACCGGGCTGTCACGGTCGAGAATACCCGACAGCGAACTACTGGAGGTGGACAAAACCGCGCAGCGGTAAAGCGAATAAGAACCTGACATCACACTGACTCCCTTGAAATTGACGCCATAAATCTTACCGATAAATGGTAGATATTAATGATAAACGGCGAAAATCATCTTGTCTATCTCCTTTTGAGAATAAAAGCACTACTCGTGACATCGGGCTTTTTCGCCGCATATCTGCGCCGTTAGCCACCATCCGCCGCTTTTTCTGCCGATAATCGTTTACAATGACATATGTCCTTCTCCCGCTGAAAGAACCGCTATGCAAAAAATCACCCTGATTGCCGCCTGCGCCGCCAACCGCTGTATCGGCCACAACAACACCATGCCTTGGCATTTGCCCGAAGATTTCGCCTTTTTCAAAGCCTATACCCTCGGCAAACCTGTGGTCATGGGGCGTAAAACTTGGGAATCACTCCCCAAAAAACCGCTGCCCGGCCGTCAAAACATCGTTATCAGCCGTCAAACCGGCTATCAGGCGGAAGGTGCAGATGTTGTCGCCGATTTGCCTGCGGCACTGGCCTTATGCAGCAATGCCGAAGAAATCATCATCATGGGCGGTGCGCAAATCTATGCCCAAGCCCTGCCGCTGGCCACTGATTTGCGCCTGACCGAAGTCGGTTTAACGGTGGATGGCGACGCATTTTTCCCGGAATTTTCAGCGGCTCAATGGCAAGAAACTGCCCGCGAAGCCCATGTTTCTGCCAAAGGCATTGCCTACGCTTTCGTGCATTACCAACAGCGCTGATACCGGCCGAAACTGCTAACGCGCCATACCAAAGAGGCCGTCTGAAACGGATTATCCATTTCAGACGGCCTCTTTTGTTACCCATTTTTCCGTTTCCTTCCCAAAAAGATACATACACGAATGTAAATAAAAATATCTAGACTCTAAATTCTAATTTCCCCGCCGGATTCGATTTACCCGCCTTCATCTAAACCATAGGCATAAAATTTCCTAAATCTTTTCATTTATCTGCAATACAAGACCCTTTCGGTATCAACCGCCAACACAGCCGCCCACCGCCATTTTTGCAGGCATTACAAACGTAAGCCCCAGGCGAAAACGTGTAACGCCCGAGCAAAGGCGGTTGCAGCACCCCTGCCGTGCGCCGATACTGCACCCCATCAGGACAGCAACCTTGCTGCCCGCTTGTTCAAACAGGAGCGAACAAAATGAAAATGAGCATGAACAAAAACCTCGTATTGGCTGCTTTGTTGCTGGGTTCTACCGGTGCGTCGATGGCGGCCGGACTGAATACCAACGGCACCTTCACCGGCGCCGCCGTCGAACTGGGCGCGGGCGCGGCCAAAAGCGACATTAAAAATGCCGACTTGAGCGAAAAAACCAAAGCCGATGTGACCGTGCGCGGCAATTACAGCATGCAGTTTGGCGACAGCAACTGGATTGGCGGCGCGGAAGTAGCGGTCAAACCGCTACACCGCACCATCGCTTCCACCCAATTCGGCGATGTGAAACAGAAATACGATGTCGGCGTGTCCTACCTGCAAGGCTACCGTCTGACCAATGACGTGATGGCCTACGGCAAAGTCGGCTACCACTACGGCAAATTCGACGGCGCAGGCTTGGATGAGGGCATGAACGGCGTCGGCTACGGCCTCGGCGTAAAATACGCCGTGACCCCGAATGTCGAAGCCGGTTTGGAATGGGAGCAAACCCGTTACAAAAAAGACGATTTGAAAATCAACAACAACAGCTATATGGCAACCGTGGCGTACCGCTTTAAATAAGCGCACGATACCGCATTTACCGCCATTGGCTGGCACAAGGCCGTCTGAAAATCATGAATTTTTAGACGGCCTTGTTTTATCACTTATGCATAACTATAATGCGCGTGGGGCTGAAAACAGTAAAGCCCCATTGGCGTGGGGCTTTATTGCGAAACCAGCCCTAGAAAGGATGGTTTCAAGATGAAACAGACCACGTCGAAAGGCTGCTTCAGACTGAAACTCAGTACAGTCATTAAGGCTATCTTAATGCTTGTGCTGCTGTTCAGTCAATAGCATGCCGTTAAAATAAAACATCCGTTTTCCCGCCTGCCGTCAAAAAGCAGGCAGTTTTTTATCGGAAGGCCGTCTGAAAATTCATGGTTTTCAGACGGCCTTGTTTGCATGAGCCTTATTTCCCGATACAGAAGCGCGAAAAAATCACCCCCAGCAAATCATCGGCGGTAAATTCGCCGGTAATTTCGCTGCACGCCACTTGCGCCAGGCGCAGATGTTCGGCCAGCAGCTCGATTTGGTTGTTGCCGCACAATGCGGCGTGCTCCAATTCGGTTTGCGCAGCGGCCAGCGCGTTCAGGTGGCGGCGGCGGGCGAGGAACAGGCTTTCGCTTTCGCCCTGCCAGCCGATTTCGTTCAACAGCGCCTGCTTGAGCAAATCCAGCCCTGCGCCGGTTTTAGCCGACAGAGTAATCACGCTGTCCGCGCCCGACAAAGCAGCGCTGCCGTCTGCAACGGCTGCCGTTTCGCCGGTCAAATCAGCTTTGTTGCGGATTTCGATTTTTTTCAAACCTTCGGGCAAACTTTTAAGGATGGATTGCGTTTTCGCGTTCACGCCCTCGCGCGGGTCAATCAGAATCAGCGCGACATCGGCTTCTTGCACGGCTTTTTGGCTGCGCTGGATACCGATTTGCTCCACAACATCATCGGTGTCGCGCAAACCGGCGGTGTCGATGATGTGCACCGGTACGCCGTCGAGGGCAATCTGTTCGCGCACGGTGTCGCGGGTGGTGCCGGCGATGTCGGTGACAATCGCCACATCATCGCCCGCCAACGCATTGAGCAGGCTGGATTTGCCGACGTTGGGCGCACCGACCAAGACCACATTCATGCCTTCGCGCAAAATCGCGCCCTGCTCGGCACTGGCCAATACGGTTTTCAGACGGCCTTGCAAATCCGCCAACTTGCCGCGCGCGTCGGCGGCTTCGAGAAAATCAATGTCTTCTTCGGGAAAATCCAACGTCGCTTCCACCAACATGCGCAGGGTAATCAGGTCATCGACCAGCGCGTGAATGTGCTGCGAAAACGCGCCTTTGAGCGAACGCAAAGCCATACGCGCCGCCGATTTGCTGGAGGCGTCAATCAAATCGGCTACGCTCTCGGCCTGCGCCAAATCGAGTTTGTTGTTGAGAAAGGCGCGTTTGGTGAACTCGCCCGGCTCGGCCATGCGCGCGCCCAGTTGCAGGCAGCGCGCCAGCAGCATTTCCATCACCACCGGCCCACCGTGCCCCTGCAATTCGATCACGTCTTCGCCGGTAAAGCTGGCGGGAGCGGCAAAATACAACATTAAGCCGTTGTCGATGGGCTGGCTGTCGCCGTCAAAAAAATCGGTGTATAAAACGGTGCGCGGTTTGGGCGTTTTGCCGCCGCTGATTTGCTGCGCCAGCGGCAGCAAATCTTTGCCCGACAAGCGGATAACGCCGACGCCGCCGCGCCCGGGTGCGGTGGCGATGGCGGCGATGGTGGGGTTGGGTGCGTTCATATCAGCGTCGCTTTTCATCTTTATCACAAATCATAATAGGCCGATTATAGCAAAGGCCGTCTGAACAGATGGGATTCGTTCAGACGGCCTCGTGGCTTGAGCAGGGTTTAACGCTTTTTCTTCGCGCTGCTTTTGGCTTTTTTGTCTGCACCGGCCAGCCGCATGGCGACAAATTCGACCATCAGATCTTTTTTCGTCCAGAAAAACGTCTGCATTTTCTCTAAGGAGTAAATTTTACGCACCATCATCGGCAAGCCTGCGTGGATAATGGCGGCGATTTCGCCGTTGCGCCGCTCATCGTCCATCGCGGTTTTCAAGTCGGTTTTCTCGGCGGCCAAATAATCGTTGAGCTGTTTTTTCACGCCGCCGTTGATTTCAAATTGTTTCATTGTTTGTTGTTTCCGTTATCGGTTTGTCGGCACGGCCAAGCGGTATTTCAGACGGCCTTGCCTATATATCATTAATTTTAATTTCATTACGCATAGTTCATTATCATATTATCTTAGCAAATTTACCGCCTGCCGAGAATATGAATCCTGCAAATATGGGTGTAAATAGCCTTTTACGCTTGAGCCGCATAAATTTGTTTCATCGCAAGCCGTCTGAAATAAAATGCCGCCGCATTGGTTTTCAGACGGCATTTGCCGCTACAATAACGCATTCGTTTTTGAGGCCGTCTAGAAATGTATCTCTGGTTTAAACTGTTGCACATTTTCTTTATGATTTCTTGGTTTGCGGGGCTGTTTTACCTGCCGCGCATTTATGTCAACCTCGTGCAAATCAACCCGCAAAGCGAGCCGGTGGAATATGCGCGGCTCTTGGGCATGGCCGAACGCCTGTATAAATTCATGTCGCCCATCGGCTGGCTGGCGGTGATTTTCGGCGTGGCAATTCCGTTTGTGACCGGCTGGTGGGGACAAGGCTGGGTGCATGTCAAAGTGTTGCTGGCCGTCTTTTTAATCGGCTACCAGCACATCTGCCGCGCCCACCTGCGCCGCTTTGCGCAACATGCCTGCCGCCACAGCCACAAATGGTACCGCGTGTTTAACGAAATGCCCGTTTTCTTTATGCTTGCCGCCCTGTATCTGGTGGTATTCAAACCCTTCTGAGAGGCCGTCTGAATGTCTGTTGAAATCGAACGCCGCTTTTTATTGCAAAACGACGCCTGGCGCGCCGCCGCTTCCGCGCCGAAAACGCTGCGCCAAGGCTATTTGAGCGTGGAAAAAGAGCGCACCATCCGCGTGCGCATTGTCGGCGACAAAGCCTGGCTGACGCTCAAAGGCTATATTTCCGATGTGTCACGCAGCGAATTTGAATACGAAATTCCGCTGGCCGACGCCGAAACCATGATGGCGACGATGTGTCCGTTTAAAATGGAAAAATACCGCTATCTGGTGGATTATCAAGGTTTCCGGTTTGAAATCGACGAATATTTCGGCGACAACGCGCCCTTGGTGGTAGCCGAACTGGAATTGCCGTCTGAAGACACCCCGTTTCCCCGCCCCGACTGGCTGGGCGAAGAGATTACCTCGGAAGGCCGCTTTACCAACGCCTATCTGAGCAAACACCCGTATTCGACCTGGGATAAAGCGTGAAGCGCTGGCTTGTGTACTGGCTGGCGGCCGCCATCGTCCCCGCCTTTGCTGCCGACTTGAGCGTCAGCCGCCAATCTTTTCCGTTGGGCGCAACGGATACGGTGGAGATCGTGCGCTACTGCGCCGCCGAACCTGATGATGTGCTGTTGTTTCATCCGCATGAAAACGAAACCACGGCCAAAAAAGTGGGCTTGGCGGTATTGGCGCAACGCGGACGCGGCTGCCTGCTCTCCATCGAGCAGCGCGGGCGGCGGCGCATTGCGTTCCATTCAGACGGCCTATCCGTAGAATTTGACCCCAACCGCATTTATACCGAGCAAGGGCGGCGTGCCACCTTATCCGAACACGGCCGCGATACCGAGGAAACCGCCGCCGTTACCGCCGCTTTTGCCGACGAGCTGCTGCAACGCTACCTGAATCCGGCGCACGCCGTCATCGCGCTGCACAACAACACCAACGGCGCCACCGACATCGAGAGCTATTATTTCGGCGATTTGGCGGGCGCAAACGCGCCGGTATCCATCCACCCGCAAAACGACGAAGACGATTATGTTTACGTCCTCGATAGCGCCGCTTTTGATTTTTTCCGCGAACAAGGTTTCAATGTGGTGCAGCAAACCGGCAGCGTACCCGATGATGGTTCGTTATCGGTCTATGCGGCGCAAAACCACCGCCGCTATCTCAATATCGAAGCCGAATACGGCCATAAAACGGAGCAGCAGGCCATGCTGGAAGCGGCTTACCGCTATTTAGAGAACCAACATTAGATGAAAATAAGCCAAGGCCGTCTGAAAAATTTTTCAGACGGCCTTGGCTTATCCGCATGATTTAATGTCCGCCGGAATGTCCGCCGCCAAAAGGCGGTTTGGCAAACCACACCACCACAATCATCAGCAAAAACAGCATGCTGCCCGCCCAAAAAATCTCGTTCGATCCGATGATAAAGCCCTGCTGCGTAATCGTGCGCACCATGCTGCCGACGACCTGTTCGCGCCCCATGTCCTGCTGCGCCATTTGGCTGAGCGCTTCCTGAAACTGCGCGGAATACGGCGTGAAATGCTCCGTCAGGCGGGTATGGTGCAACGCCTCGCGCCGCTCCCACATCATGCTGACAATAGACACGCCGACCCCGCCCATAAACACGCGCAAAAAATTCGACAGGCTGCTGGCCTCGGCAATCTGCGAACCTTTCATCTGCGACAGCGTAATTGTTGTCAGCGGCATAAAAAACATCGCCACGCCCAAGCCCGGCCAGAATTGCGGCCAAATCACATTGGCAATGTCCATGTCGGCGTAAAAATCCGTGCGCCAATGGAAGGCGAAAGCAAACACCAAGAAACTGGCCGTAACCAGCAGGCGCATGTCGATGCGGTGGCCGAATTTACCAATCACCGGCGACAACACAATCGGCAGCAAGCCCACCGGCGCGGCGGCAATCCCCGCCCAAGTCGCGGTATAGCCCAAATCCGACTGCAATACCAGCGGCAGCAGCGTCAACGTGCCCATATACACCATAAAGCCGAGCGAAATAGTCAACACGCCGATGGTGAAATTGCGGTTTTTAAACAAGGACAAATCCACCACCGGATAAGGTTCGTCCAACTCCCAAATCACAAAATAGGTCAGACAGACCAGCGCCGTTACGCCCAAGACCATGATTTCGGTCGAAGCAAACCAATCCAGCTCTTTGCCCCTGTCCAACATCATCTGCAACGCGCCCACGCCGAGTGCCATCAATATCAGGCCGACATAATCGACCGGCGTTTTCACAATGTCCGTTTCCCGCTTGCCCAGCTGCCAGCGGGCAACCAAGGCGGAAACAATGCCGATGGGGATGTTGATAAAGAAAATCCAGCCCCAATGCCAGTTGTCCGAAATCCAGCCACCCAAAATCGGCCCCAACACCGGCGCAACCACTACCGTCATTGCCCACAAAGCCAGCGCCAACGTCCGCTTTTCCGGCGGATACGAAGCCATCAGCAGGCTTTGCGACAAGGGAATCAGCGGCCCGGCAATCAAGCCCTGCAAGACGCGGAATGTTACCAGCAGGGTCAGGTTCGGTGCCAAGCCGCACAGCCACGACATCAGCACAAAACCCAATACCGCATAGACAAATAATCTGACTTCGCCGAAGCGTTTGGCTAAAAAACCCGTCAGCGGAATGGAAATCGCATTGGCCACTGAAAACGAGGTAATGACCCATGTGCCCTGCGTGGTGGCCGCGCCCAGATCACCGGCAATCACCGGCACGGCGACATTGGCGATGGTGGAGTCCAACACTTCCATAAAAACGGCCAAACTCAGCGCCAGCGTGACCCAAACCAGCCGCAAGCCTTGCAAGGGGGGAGGGGATGATTCATGATGTATTTGCGTTCTTGATAATCAAAAATTCAGACGGCCTCGTGCACCCGCAGAGGCCGTCTGAAAACGGAATTACTTCGCGTATTTGTTAAAAATCTGCTCGATAAGCGCATCGGCGGCCGTCCAATCCACGCTGTCGGCCTCGGGCTGCACCGTATTGCTGCCGACAGCCGCCGTCATGCTTTTGCCACTACCGGCTGAAGCCACATCAACTTTAACCGACATCGACAAACCGACCCGAAGCGGATTGGCTTTCAATTCGGCAGCATCCAAGCTGATACGCACCGGCACGCGCTGCACGACTTTAATCCAGTTACCCGTGGCATTTTGCGCCGGCAACAGTGAAAACGCGCTGCCCGTACCGGCCGACAAACCCAGCACTTTGCCGTGGTACACCACCTTATCGCCGTACAAATCCGCCGTCATGCTAACCGTTTGGCCGATTTTCATTTTGCGCAGCTGCGATTCTTTAAAGTTGGCGCCCACCCACAAATTATTCAGCGGCACCACCGCCATCAGCGGCGTACCCTGCGCCACGCGTTGGCCGACCTGCACGCTGCGTTTGGCTACCTGCCCGCCCATCGGCGAACGGATTTGCGTGCGCTGCAAATTCAGCCAGGCATCTTTGATGTGGCTGACGGCCGTCTGAACCGTTGGCTGCTGGCGCAAGGGAATATTGTTACCCAACGCCGCCTGCGCTGAAGTCTCTTCCGCCTCAACCGCTTTCAACGCCGCCTGCGCCTGCACCACGGCTGCGCGCGCATGGCTCAATTCTTCGCCGGATACCGCGTCAGTACCGGCCAAGGATTCGCGGCGGCGCAAATCCGCCTGCGCCCGTGCCAAATCCGCCTTGCGCAGCAAGACCTGCGCTTTGGCCTGACTGCTTTGCGCGGTTTGCTGTTTGTTTTGGCGGATGGCCTGAATCAGCTCGTTTTGCGCACGGTCATACGCCAGCTGGAAATCGCTGTCGTCCAAAGCCACCAGCACATCGCCTTTTTTCACCACATCGGTATCGTCCACCATGACTTTGCGCACCGTACCCGACACTTGCGGCGTAATCTGCACCAAATGCCCGGCAACATACGCATCTTCGGTTTCTTCCGAATGCTGCCACAACAAAAAATAAGCCAGCGCCAAGCCCAACGCCACCACGATAAACAGCAGCGTTGCCACCGTCAGATTGCGTTTGCGGCGCTTGGGTGCGCCCGAAACCGCCCGCGCTTTTACCGGTCGGCTCGGTTCGTGACCGCCCTCTTGCGCTTTATCCTGCTTGTTATCCATCATCATCCCCATAAGCCGCCCTGCGGCGCTATACATATCCTGTTTATCGGCTCGGAAAACCATGCGGCATGCCGTCTGAAACGGTATCCGGGCGGCTTGATATGCCGCCGTTTCTGATTGTTTATCCCTGTCGGATATGTCAAAACGAATGCCGCATTCTATAACCGCTCCTGTACTCAAGCAAGTAACTGTCGGCGGCCGCATGATATGCCGCCGGCAAAAATTCAGACGGCCTGTCGATATGACAGGCCGTCTGAAAAAGAAAGCGTTAAATTTTAAAACCGCCGCCCAACTGGGCATGCAGATTGCTCCAAGCCGTCAGCAGCTCTGCCTGCTGCACCACTGCCTGCATATGCAGCTGCAAGGCTTCGTCTTGCTTTTGCAAAACCGGCAGGCCGTTGTCCAAACCTGATTTCATTCTGTTTCGCGCCGTTTGAACCGACTTATCCGCAGTGGCCAGCATGTTTTCCCACACCGGCTGCTTCGCCAGCGCCGCCTGATAATCGGCCACCGCATCCGCCGCCGAACGCATGGCGTTCAACACCGTTTGGTCGTAAACGGCCACTTGCTCGTTATATTCCGAACGCTTACCGGCCAGCTTCGACTGCAACGCGCCGGAAGTAAAAATCGGCAGGTGCAAAGCGGGCAAGACGCCCAGCATACCGGAAGTGCGCCCGTGTATCACATCAAAAGCATCAATATGCGACAATCCGGCCAATACTTTCAATTCGATGTTGGGATAAAACTCGGCTTCAGTTGCTTTAACCGTATGCATTTTGGCTTCCAGCAAAGCCTTTTGCGCGGCAATGTCCGGCCGTGCTGCCAATAAGTCCGCATAAATTTTATCGGTTGCCAACGCGGGCGGAGAAACCGCTTTCTCCAGCGCTTGCAAGCCCAAGCTGTCGGGCGCAGAACCTGTTAGAGCGGAAAGGCTGTTGCGTACTTTAGCCGTTTGCTGGGTCAGCGTGAGTTGTTCTAATGCCAAGCGCTGCTGCGACAATTCTATCGGGTATAAAGCTTCGGGCGGCAGCAGTTGCGCCGAAATGCGGCGCTGGACAAGCTGATGGCTCTGCTCGGCCAACTGGATACGCTGCACCAGCAAATCCTGCTGCGCAGCTAACGACTGCCACACAAAATATTGCGCCGCTACCGCATTAGCCAACTGAAGGCGCACCTGCTCGGCTTCATAAGCCACCGCTTGGCGCTGACCTAAAACGGCGGCGATTTGCTGGCGGTTTTTACCCCAAAAATCGAATGACCAACTGCCTTGCAGGGCGACATTGGCCACTACCAGCGTATTGTCCGTATCCAGATTGGCCGAACTCGGCTTCGGCGCGGTATAAACGCCCACGCCTCGCGCAGACAGCCCGACTTGCGTGCGCGAAGCGGCCGAAGTTACGCCCAACTGCGCCTGAGCCTGCTCAAACCGTGCCTGCACCGCACGCAAATCCGGCGCGTTTTGCAAGGCGCGGGCAATCAGACCGTTTAAAGTTTTATCATGCAGCTGCCGCCACCATTTGTCTTGCGCCAACTGGCTGCGGCTTTCGGGCAATCGGTAGGATACCGGCTCGGCTAAAGGCGGCTGGGCGCCGAAACGGGCGCAGGCGGCCAACAATAATGCAGCGGCCACGGAAACATACCGGCTGCCCGAATAAAACTTCATAAAAACTCCGTCTGTCTGCCGACACCCGTTTTCTGTTTAACCGCCCAAACGCTTGAGCAGTTTGCCCAACAGGTATTGTAGCTGTTCGTAATCATCACCGGTGAAGTCTTCCCATACATCGCTGCTCTGCGTAGAGATTTGCGGCCAGACGTTTTGGATAAAGGCTTCACCCTCGGGCGTTAATTTTAGCACAATCTGGCGGCGGTCCTGTTGGTTGATGTGACGCTCAACCCAGCCGTGCGCCACCATTTCATCGGAAAGACGGGTTGCGCTGGTACGGGTCAAATCCATCAAATCGCTCAGGCGTGAGGGCAGGATTTCGCTATTCGGGCTGACATACAGCACCATCATGGCAAACCACAGGTTTTCATTGATACCAAACGATTTCAGGCTTTCATTGAGGTGGCTGCTCAAGCGCTCGGTAACAATCCGCAACAGGCGGCTGACTTGGGTTTGCTGCTCGGAAAACTCGGGAAGGCGTCCGGACAGCAGGTGCAGGGCATTGACTAATTCGGCTTGTGAAAAACTCATAATATCTTCTCTTTATTAGATAGAAAGCGATTTTCCATACATCCATGTATATAAATGATGGCAAATCTGGCTGCTTCAATATACTGCCGCCATACTAATCTAGATGACTATTTTTCTAAGTGAAAATCTGATAATCGGTTAGCTTGCTTTATAAACGGGTTGCATTTTGCATAACTGTTTGCCATCATTTTGATATGCCGTCTGAAAAATGACATAAAATAAGCAGTTGACACTAGCAGCCGGATAATGCGCCTTTACCCCTGATTTTCCGAATTATCCGCCCACCGTACCCTTGCGCGCTTGCGCATTGCGGCGAATTGTTCACACCTTGCGCATGGTTTGTATTAAAATGCGCGGTTCGTGGTTCGAAAACCTCCCACATTAAAAAACTAAGGAAACTCATGTCCCGCAATTCTCAAGAGCTCGAAGGCATTACGCTTTTGGGCAATCAAAACACGCAATATAAAAGCGAATATGCGCCGGAAGTATTGGAAGCGTTTGACAACAAACATCCCAGCAACGACTATTTCGTCAAATTCATCTGCCCCGAATTTACCAGCCTGTGCCCGATGACCGGTCAGCCCGACTTTGCCACCATCTACATCCGCTACATTCCCGATGTCAAAATGGTGGAGAGCAAATCGCTGAAACTGTATCTGTTCAGCTTCCGCAACCACGGCGATTTTCATGAAGATTGTGTCAACATTATCATGAAAGACCTGATTGCGCTAATGAATCCTAAATATATTGAAGTATATGGTAATTTTACACCACGTGGCGGCATTGCCATCCATCCGTTTGCCAACTACGGCAAAGCAGGTACAGAGTTTGAAAGCCTCGCCCGCAAGCGTCTGTTTGAACACGATATGCAGTAAACGCATATCCTGTCTCTTTACCTATTTCCCTCTATTTTTTCAGACGGCCTTTTTTCATACTAAGGCCGTCTGAACGCTGCTTTAAGAAAGTCTTTTCATGTATCGTTTTACCCCAAGCCAGCAAAAGCAAGCCCTGTTTTGGCTGGTGCTGTTTCACATCGTTATCATTGCCGCCAGCAATTATCTGGTGCAGTTTCCCTTCCAAATTCTCGGCATCAACACCACTTGGGGCGCTTTTACCTTTCCGTTTGTCTTTTTGGCAACGGATTTGACCGTGCGCATTTTCGGCTCCCATTTGGCGCGCCGGATTATTTTTTGGGTAATGTTCCCCGCTCTGGCACTATCGTATGTATTCTCCGTATTGTTCAGCAACGGCAGTTGGACGGGCTTCGCCTCGCTCACCGAATTTAATACGGTAGTCGGCCGCATTGCCTTAGCCAGTTTCGCCGCCTATGCATTGGGTCAGATTTTGGATATTTTCGTGTTCAACAAATTACGCCGTCTGAAATCTTGGTGGATTGCGCCGACCGCTTCTACATTCTTCGGCAATGCGCTGGATACGCTGATGTTTTTCGGTATCGCCTTTTATGCCGGTAGCGACGAATTTATGGCGGCACACTGGCCGGAAATCGCCTTTGTCGATTATCTGTTCAAACTCGCCATCTGCACCCTTTTCTTCCTGCCTGCCTATGGTGTTTTGCTCAATCTATTAACTAAAAAACTCACCTCAATCGAACAGCGGGAACAAAACGGCAACCCCGCATTATCGGTGCAAAAATCCTAAATATAGTCGTTTCAATTTAGATTGAGACAAGGCAGCAAGGCGCAGCAACGCTGTATCAAACTAACGTGGAACGACTATAAAAATAAAGACAAGGCCGTCTGAAACAAATGTTTCAGACGGCCTTGTCTTTATTTTGGCCTCGCCAACAGGAATCGAACCTGTATTTTACGCTTAGGAGGCATACGTTCTATCCGTTGAACTATGGCGAGAAAGTAAAAATCAAACCGCTTTGCCGACAAACAGCGACAGCAGTCCCGCCGCAATCAGCGGGTCGACGGGAATGCCGCCGAAGAAAGCCACGCCGATAATCGTCCCCAGCAGCAAACCGGTGACCAAAATCGGCTGCGTACTCATCAACGGCACGCCGCGCCCGGCCACCCAGGCGACAAAAATGCCAATCAAAATCGCCGCCAGCATTTTGAAATTGATAAACGCGCTTAAATTCGGAATCTGGATTTTGCCGGAAACCAGCGGGCTTAATACGCCGATGGTCAGAAAAATAATCCCCACCGTCAAACCGTATTTTTCCGCCAACGGAATGTATTTGACCAAAGCAGTCTGCTGCATCAGCAGCAATACAATGGCGGAAATGGTAATCGAACTATTGTTGCTCAATACACCGAGCAAAATCAGGCAGACGAGAAACAGCGGCACAAAGCTGAAATTCATGCTGCACCCGCCTTAAGATACCCGCGCCAAAGATTCCTGCGCCAGCTGGCGCATGGCTTGGGTAATTTCGTTGTCCGGCAGCACATTCAAACACTCGATGGCTTTATCCACCGCTTTACGCGCTTCGCTGACGGAATACGGCAATGCGTCGGAACGGACAACATAATCATGGATTTTGTCAAAATAGCTGCGGTCGGCATTTTCCAAAGCATGGCGCACATCGTTGGCCGCCTGCTCGCTGCCATTGCGCATGAGGTAAATCAGCGGCAGGGTCGGCTTGCCTTCGGCCAAATCATCGCCGACATTCTTGCCGATTTCATCGGTATCGCCGGAATAATCCAACACGTCGTCAATGATTTGGAACGCCGTGCCGACATACATGCCGTAGTCTTTCAGCGCCTGCTCCTGCTCGGGCGTGGCACCGCCCAAAATGGCACCGACCTGCGCCGCCGCTTCAAACAGCTTGGCGGTTTTATATTGGATTACCTGCACATATTCCGCCTCGGTAATATCGGTATTGCCGATATTCATCAGCTGCATGACCTCGCCTTCGGCAATGATATTGGTGGCGTCCGCCATCACTTCCAAAATCTTCATGCTGCCCGAGCCGACCATTAATTGAAATGCGCGGGTATATAAAAAGTCGCCCACCAACACCGCCGCCGCATTGCCAAACAGATTGTTCGCCGTTTTACGGCCGCGACGCAAATCGCTTTCATCCACGACATCGTCGTGCAGCAGAGTGGAAGTGTGGATAAACTCCACCATCGCCGCCAGCGAATACAATTTATCGTCATCATAACCCACTACTTTACCGGCCAAAATCGTGATAATCGGGCGCAAACGCTTGCCGCCCGCGCTGATGATGTAGGTGCCGATTTGGGAGATCAGGGCGACATCCGATTGGACGGCCTGGTTAATCACCACATTGACTTTAGCCAAATCGTCGGGCAAATGGCGTTGGAAATAAGGCAGGTTTTCGAGCATGGCGGGATTCTTGAAAAAATGTGTGGTAAAAATATCCTCTACGGCAGGCGATTATAGCAGCAAAGGCCGTCTGCTTGCACCTTTCAGACGGCATTGCGCCGCGCAACGGAAATAATCTTTGACAAAACAGACAAATACCCATAGAATAGCCGATTCCGCACAATGGTGTGCGGTTGATTTAACCAAATTCTCATGGAGTTGAGTATGTACGCGGTCGTAAAAACCGGCGGTAAACAATACAAAGTTACCGTTGGCGAAAAATTGAAAGTAGAACAGATACCAGCCGAACTCGACAGCCAAATCGAACTGACTGAAGTTTTGATGATTGCTGACGGCGAATCTGTAAAAGTAGGCGCACCTTTTATCGAAGGCGCAAAAGTAACAGCTAAAGTGGTTGCTCATGGTCGTGGCGAAAAAGTCCGCATTTTCAAAATGCGCCGTCGCAAACACTACCAAAAACGCCAAGGCCACCGCCAAAATTTCACCCAAATTGAAATCGTGGCAATCGCCTAATTTTAAGCAAGTTTAGGAGTATTACAAATGGCAAGTAAAAAAGCAGGCGGTAGCACCCGCAACGGTCGCGATTCAGAAGCCAAACGCCTGGGCGTTAAAGCCTACGGCAACGAGCTGATTCCGGCAGGTTCCATCATCGTTCGTCAACGCGGCACCAAATTCCACGCCGGCGACAACGTAGGCATGGGCAAAGACCACACTCTGTTTGCTAAAGTAGACGGTTACGTAGAGTTCAAAACCAAAGGCGCTTTGAACCGCAAAACCGTCAGCATCCGCCCGTACACCGGCGAAGAATAAGTTTAGGCTTATCAAAAAGCTGCGTTTCTTAGGAAACGCAGCTTTTTCTTTATCCGATAAATCCCTATTTCTTTTTCTATCTTATTTTTCCCCAACCACGGTTGCCAGTAAGGGGTTTGACCTATATTAAGCCCAAAGTAAAAAGCCGTATCCCTTGCTAATCTTTGCATAATTCTATCAAGGATTTTGCTATAATCTATCAACCTTTTCAGACGGCCTCATCACACACAAAACACAGTACACTAGGCCGTCTGAATACCTCAATATCCACCGATTTTACCAAAGGACAATCCCATGAGTTTACACAGCGATATTCTCGTCGTCGGCGCAGGCCCCGCCGGTTTGAGCTTTGCCGCAGAATTGGCCGGCAGCGGTCTAACCGTTACCCTTATCGAACGCAGCCCGCTGGAAGTGTTGCAAAACCCGCCTTATGACGGCCGCGAAATCGCCCTGACTCATTTGTCCCGCGAAATCATGCAGCGTTTGGGCATGTGGGAAAAAATTCCGCAAAACGAAATCTACCCGCTGCGCGACGCCAAAGTATTAAACGGCCAATCCGATTACCAACTCCACTTTCCGCAACCCACCCAGGCGCGTGGCGAGCCGGCCGACTGTTTGGGCTATCTAATCTCCAATCACAACATCCGCAAGGCCGCATATGAAGTGGTCTCCAAATTAGAGAATGTGACTATTTTAGCCAACACATCCGTTAAAGAAGTCAAAACCGACGACAACGAAGCGCAAGTCATTTTGGAAAACGGTGATGTTCTGACCGGCCGCTTGCTTTTGGCTGCCGACAGCCGTTTCTCGCAAACCCGCCGCCAACTCGGTATTTCCTGCGATATGCACGATTACAGCCGCACCATGTTTGTCGGCCGCATGAAACACACCCTGTCCAACCAGCATACCGCCTACGAATGCTTCCACTACGGCCGCACCATTGCCCTGCTGCCACTAGAAGAATACCTCACCAATACGGTCATTACCGTCGATACCGACAAAGCCGAAAGCATTAAAGCCCTCAGCAATGAAGAATTGGCCGCTACCGTTAAAGCGCAACTGAAAGGCCGCTTGGGAGATATGGAAGTCGTCAGCACCTTCCACAACTACCCCTTGGTCGGCATGATTGCCCAACGCTTCTACGGCAAACGCAGCGCTCTTATCGGCGACGCTGCCGTCGGCATGCACCCCGTAACTGCCCACGGCTTCAATTTAGGCTTGGCCAGCGCAGATACCTTAGCCAAACTGGTTATCGAAGCCGAACAGCGCGGCCAAGACATCGGTGCCGCTTCGCTCTTAGAAAAATACAACAGCAAGCATATGCTGCACGCCCATCCGATTTACCACGGTACCAATATGCTGCTGAAACTGTTTACCAATGAAACCGCCCCGGCCAAACTGTTGCGCGGCCTGGTATTGCGCGCCAGCAACAACTTCCCGCCGTTGAAAAAACTGATTACTAAGCAGTTAACAGGTTAAGAAGTTGCGCTTACAGCAAAGGCCGTCTGAAATTTCACTTTCAGACGGCCTTTGTCTATCTCACACCGTTATTTCCTTAAAAATCGGCATAAAAATAAAAGCCCCTGTATCCACAGAGGCTTTTGCATTTTTTCAAAAAAATTCAAATTATTTCAATTTGGTTTCTTTGTAAATAACGTGTTTGCGGGCAACCGGATCGAATTTTTTGATTTCCAGTTTGCCGGGCATAGTACGTTTGTTTTTAGTGGTGGTGTAAAAGTGACCGGTACCGGCACTTGATTCCAATTTGATTTTATCGCGCATTGCAGTAATCCTTAATATAAGCGTTCGTTAAATTAAGCTTCGCCGCGAGCACGCAAATCAGCCAATACGACATCAATGCCTACTTTGTCAATGGTGCGCAATGCGGCGTTAGATACGCGCAGGCGAACCCAGCGGTTTTCACTTTCTACCCAGAAACGACGTGATTGCAAGTTAGGCAAAAAACGACGTTTGGTTTTGTTGTTGGCGTGTGATACATTGTTGCCAGACATCGGGCGCTTACCGGTCACTTTGCAAACTCGTGCCATGGTTAGTCTCCAAACTTCTAAAATAGTAAAACGCGATTTATACCATAAAATGCGGTGTCATTTCAAGTACATTTCTGAAAAAACGGCATTTTACGGCAACAAACCGCCTGAATGTTGTTTCCGCGAAACGCTTTTGACTGCGGAAAATCGAAACGTTAATTATAACGGATTTTTCATCCGCCCGCAGGTTTGCCGGGCAAATTCCGTTTCAGGCCGTCTGAAAAAGTAGTTGTTTTGCCTTTTCAGACGGCCTGAATGTTAAACATCAATCCAACTGCGCCACGGATACCGGCAAACCGCGCACGGCAGCCAGCGTTGCATTGGCGGCTTTCTGCTGCTGGCGGAAAGCGGTCATGTTGATGGTGGTCAGTTTCGGCGTCGGCAGCGCCACGGTGGTCGGGTTGACCGGCTGGCCGTTGACACGCGCTTCGTAGTGCAGGTGTGAGCCGGTGGAGCGGCCGGTAGAGCCGACATAGCCAATCACTTCGCCCGCCTGCACTTTACCCGAAGCGGTTGAGAATGCGCTCATATGGCCGTAAAGCGTTTCCACGCCGTTGGCATGGGTAATCATCACGGCATGGCCGTAGCCGCCTTTCCAGCCTTTAAAAGTAATCACGCCGTCGGCCGGGGCGCGAATCGGCGTACCGCTCGGAGCGGCGTAGTCGATACCGGTGTGCATGCGCACGGTATGCAACACGGGGTGCACGCGGTAGCCGAACGGGGAAGAAATGCGGGTATAAACCACCGGCTCGTAGTTAAAGCCTTCTTTTTGCTGCAAAGATTTGCCGTTTTGGTCGTAGTAGCTGCCGTTCTCTTCGTCGCCCTTGCCTGCGCTGTAATAGTAGGCCTGATAGATTTTGCCGCCCTTAACCACTTCGGCGGCGATAATGTCGCCCACCGCCATCGGCTGGCCTCGGAAATACATGCTGTTATACAGCAGGCGAATGGTGTCGCCCTCTTTCAAATCCTGCGTATCGAAGCTGTCGGCAAAAATTTCTTTCAGCTGGATATACACTTCCGACGGAATTTCGGCGCGCAACATATCGCCGATGGCGGAGCTGCGGATTTTGACGGAACGCAGCGTCGGCATGGTTTGCATGTCGATTTCGGAAGTGGAAGCCTGCCATTTGCCTTTGACTTTTTCCAGCGCCACCAAGTTGCGTTCCAGCTCTTCATCGGTAAAAAACTGCACGTCGGTCACTTCGCCAGAAGCGTCCACGCGGACATTGACCGATTGGTTGGTACGCAGGTTTTTCATGTCGCGCTCGGCGTTGTTTTTCGCCATAATCTGCTTGATGTCGGTCTGCGGCACGCCCATGCGGGTCAATACGTCCGACAGCGAATCGCCCTGCTGCACCACTTCCTGCACCCAATAGCTCGATTGGAAACCGCTGTTGTCGATGTGCACCGCCGGCAATTCTTCCGATACGCGCTCTACTTTGAAGCCTTGGTTGGTCGGCATGGGTTCGGTCACGGCATAAGCGGTCATCACGCCAGAGACGGGCAGCAGAATGCCCAACAACGACCAACGCATGGGCTTGTTGTTCCAAAAACGGTTGAGAAAAGAAGTTTGGCTCGGTTTATTCACTCAGTTATCCTTTTCAGACGGCATTGCCGGGCAACGCCGCGCACGCGCATAAAACGCGCTGTTATTACTAACTGTTTATCTTATCCGCCGCATTCAGACGGCCTATCGTCACAACCGATAAGATAAACAACCATTCATAATCTCTTATTATCTTAGATATTCCTTTGATTCACACCATTTTTTTAAGAAATTTACGCTCGGATTGATAAATATGACGGCATATTTTCCGCTTTCAAGCCGTCTGAAAAATGCTGGGGCATGCCAACTGCCAGCCCTTTTTATCCCTGCGTATTCTCGCGTAAAATAACCTTTTCCCCGAATTTTACCCCTAATGAAGCTAACCCTTGCCCTGCCCGCCCTGTTGCGCCGTCCGGACGAAACCCCGCCGCCGCTCAAGCTGCCTGCATTTAACCAAATCTTGCGCTACGGCCGTTTACAACGTCACGCGCAAAGGCCTTCTGAATTTTATGCGCGTTACCTGTGGCGCGGCAGTTTGCTGGCGCAAGCCAAGCGTGCGTTAAATCTGCCCGAACACCAGATTGCCGTGTTTGCCAGCCCGCTGTGGCAGCAGATGGGCATGAACCATGTCAGCATGATCGGCGGGGAGCACATCGGTATTCTGCCCGACGAAGCCGAGCGGCTGTGCGCCGATTTAAGCGCGTTTTACGCGCAAGACAGCTGGCGGTTTTATCCTTGGCGCCCTGATTTATGGCTGGCAACGCTGCCGTCCGAACCCGACTGGCAGGTCGCGCCCGTGTTGGATGTTTGCGGGCAAATCGGCAATCCCGAAGCGGCGGAAGGCGCGAACGCGCTTATATGGCTGGGCAAGCAGACGGAAATCCAAATGTGGCTGCACGGCCATCCGCTCAATGGCAAGCGCATCGCCTGCAAGCAACCCGCCGTCAACGGCTTATGGCTGTGGACAGATTTGGTCGGCAGCCAAACCGCCATTCTGACCGCCTCAGACAGCCCGTGGGCGCAATCTTCAGACGGCCTGAAAGCAGACGCGCCTTACGATTTTCAGGCCTGGCAAGAGATAGTGGCCGAACAGGGGCAAAAAGTTTCAGACGGCCTGATTTTTTTAGACGATTTAATCGCCACCGCGCAAACCGGCGATGTGTGGGCGTATCAGGAAATTTTAGAAAGCTGGGAAACGCGCTGGTTTGCACCGCTGTGGCAAGAAGTGTGCGCAGGCCGTCTGAAAGAATTGGTGATTGCGACTGATGGCGAAAACGGCGGCGAAGTGGTGGTCACGCCACAATCGAAATGGGCGTTTTGGCGCAAAGGGAAACCGTTTGACGGCATAGCGCTTTGAATTATAGTGTAATAAGTAAAAAACCAAACTGCGTAGGTTGGGATGAAATCCCAACGGAAGTTTAGGGAAATGTTGGGTTTACAACCTAACCTACACCTTATCGATGGTTTGTTTTTTTTAAGTAATTCAACTATAAAAAACAAAGGCCGTCTGAAATCCCAATCGGTTTTCAGACGGCCTTTGCCTTATCGCGTCTGCGGTTTAAACCGCAGACAGATTAATATCGGCGATTAGTATTGGCCTTGTTGCTGTTGCGCAGCGTCGATGGCGCGTTGATCCGGATTAATCAGGATTTCAACGCGGCGGTTTTGCTGACGGCCTTCGGCGGTGGCGTTAGACGCAATTGGTTGGCGCGAGCCGTAACCGGCGGTGGTCATGCGGCTGCCCGCCACACCGCGTGATTGCAGGTAAGAAGACACGGATTGGGCGCGTTGGCGCGACAGCGGCTCGTTGATGGAATCGTTACCGGTGTTGTCGGTATGGCCGTTGATGGTGATGGTGGTGTCCGAGTATTGAACCAGGGTTTCAGCGGCTTTAGCCAAAGCGTCTTGCGCGTTGGCGCTCAAAGCGGCGCTGCTGGTGGCGAAAGTCACGTTTTCAGGCATAATCAGCTTGATTTGGTTGCCTTCGCGTTGCACGTCGATGTTGGTATTGGCCAGGCTTTGGCGCAGTTTTTTCTCTTGGTAGTCCATGTAACCGCCGATACCCGCGCCGACAACGCCGCAAGCCAGCGCAGAGTTGCGTGCGCCACGGCTGTTGTGGGTCAGGGCACCGATAATGCCGCAGACGGCTGCGCCGCCCAAGCCGTAGGTAGCGGCTTTGCTGGCTTTTTGCTGGCCGGTAACGGGGTCGGTCACGCAGCCTGCCAGTGCCAAAGGTACAGCCAATACAGCAAAGGTCAGGGGTTTCAAGATATTCATGGATTTTCCTTTTTAAAATTTTTTCCAAACAGCAAAGACCGTCTGAAAGATAGGATAACAGGGCATTTTTGCCTTAAAACGGAATCATGATAGCGGACATTTCAAACGCTTAAAAGTTTGTTTAACCCGATATTACACAGTTGCGCAAAGGCTAACCCTTCTACCCTCAGCGATGACCGTTCATACCTGAAAAGCCCGCGTTTTTCAGACGGCCGTTTTACCTTCTTTACATATTTTTCTGACCGCGTTTGCGCTTTTCATAGGCTTTGAGCTGGCGCACCAGCATAAATTTCAAGCGCAGGCGCACATCGTAGCCAACCGAACCCGCCCCCAAGACAAACAACACCAGCGCCACCGGCAGGGCAAAATGGTGGCCGACGGTCTGATAACCCCAAGCGCCGATGAGTCCGCCGACCAGAAAGGCGCACATCAGCCCGCCCAGCAGCAGCATTTTCTGCTTGTTGACGCGCACATGCGGCAGGCGCGGGTGCTGCTGCTTGGCGTAATACAGGATTTTCGACAACTCAATGCCCAAATCCGTGGCCGAGCCGGTCATATGGGTCGAGCGGATGGCGCCGCCCGACAGCAGCGTAATCACGGTATTGTGCATGCCCATAATGAAACACAGTAAAAACAGCCCCAGCGAAGGCATGACCATGCCGCCGAAACCCACGTCCAATTTCAACGCTGTCACGCCAAACAAGCCGAATATCAGCAGATACAGCGCTTCCAGCCACATGGAAAAACCGAAACTGCCGCGAAAACGCTTCTGCTGCGTCCAAAAAATTACCCAGCTCGAATGCGACGCCCCGGCAATAAAACACAACACGCTGATAAACGCTACCGCCGCCATGCCCCAGTCGCGCAGATACAGCGTGTCGGCCAGTTGCGACATCGAGCCGGTTACATGCGAGGTGTAGCGGGCAAAGGCAAAGAAACCGCCCGCATTAATCGCCCCTGCCAAAAATGCCATGATGTACCCCAAACGGCGGAAACGCGCGTCCGAAATCTGCTGCTCGCGCAAATAGGGATGATCGGCCTGCCAAAACGGAGGCGTGTGCGAACGCTGCCGCCGCCGTTTGCCGCGCGGGATGATTTTGTGGGTTTTCGGGGGCAGGTTGGATTCGTTCATATAGAATATCGGGTTTGAGGATTTTGATTTTCAGACGGCCTCACGCCATACGGCAGGCATACCGTTATTATAAAACCGATACGCCATGCCGGTCATTTCAGGCCGTCTGAAAACGCGCATTCGCCCCCGCTGCTGTCGGCATTTTGTGACAAAACCATTTTTCCCTTGCAAAAGCAAACGCATATGGCGTACATTCAAATCCTGAATATTTCATTTGTGAGCCGCACGATGAACCGCCTACGTCTGACCCTGACCGCCACCGCCGCGCTACTGCTGGCCGCTTGTGCCACCACACCCGAACAAAAAGCCGCCCGCGCCGAAGCGCAAAAGCGCCATGAGCAGGAATTGCAGGTTGCACTGGCCGCCCAGTGCGACCAAGAAACCGCGAAGCTGATTCAGCAGCAGTTCGCCCTCTCCAACCAACAGCCCGCTACGCCTTTGAGCGCGGAACAGCAGGCGTTCCGCCTGAAATACATCGATAAAGTGTCTGCCCCGATGTTCCAAGCCTGCTACAAAATGGCGTGGCAAAACTATATCTCCCAGCAAAAACTGCGCCAAATCCAACGCTATTATGATTGGGACGACTACTACCCCTTCCGCCGCCATCCGTATTGGTGGTGGTAAACCCATCCGCCCTCAGGCCGTCTGAAAACCGTCTGTTGCCGACATCGTTTTCAGACGGCCTTTTACCTGTTCTGCTTTTTGACCACTGCCACGGAGTCCCTATGCGCCACCTGTTGCTGTTGATATTGACCTTATTCTCCGCCGCCTTTTCCTTTGCCCAAGATGACGCGCCCGAGGCCGATACCTTCCTGTGGAAAATCAACAAAAGCGGCCGCCCCGACTCCTACCTCTTGGGAACGGTGCATTTGGGTAAAACCAATACCGCCCTGCCCGCCGCCTACCGCCGCGTCCTCCGGCAAACCGCGCAACTGGTGGTCGAATCCGATGCCGACGCGCTCACGAATGCGCAAACCCGGCAGCTGATGTTATTGATGTACGACACCCGTCCGCTCACGCAGACTTTGGGCGAAACGCGCCTGCGCACCTTGCAGGGAGTATTGCAGCAAGGCGGCGACGCCATCACGCTCAATCCCGAGCTCAAGCTCAAACCATGGGCGCTGTGGCTGAACATCGAAAGCCAGTTTTACCCTAATGGCTATTCCTACCGCTTCGGCATAGACAACCTCCTGATTCAGACGGCCAAACAGCAAAAAAAACCTGTTATCGCCTTGGAAAGCGTCGAGCCGCTGTATTATTTCAACGCCCTGCCCGAAGCCGCCGTTTTGCGCGCGCTCGACAGCTTTGCGCAACACCATCAGGATTTTTTAAACGACAGCCAAACCCTGTTTGACGACTACCGCCACCAACGCGCGAAAAAAATATGGGCGGACATCAGCAACCCCGACAAACAGCTGCAATACCTGCCGCCGCAAGACCGCGCCTTGTGGCAGACGTTGATGTACCAAAAGCTGCTGACCGAACGCAACCAGCGCTGGCTGCCCCGCCTCATCGACATCCTGCCGCAACGCCCGACCCTGATTGCCGTCGGTGCGGCGCATTTGTTCGGCGGGCAAGGGCTTATCCGCCGCCTGCGGCAAGTCGGCTACCGCGTGGAGGCGGTAAAGGTTGCGCCGTTTTAGTCTGGCAAACTCTAGGGGCTGTTGATATTTCATCACGCGGCAATATTTGTGCGTAAAAACGTGCCTACCGCGTTAAAAATGCTCGCAAGGTGTCCAACCTTGCTGCGCTGGCTGGTTTTACTAGCGTAGCGTGTAAAAACGCCCTCTGTGAGTACTTGCCTTGCATCCGCGCTTTTCCACACCAAATCTTGCTTCGCGAATGAATTGTCAACAGACCCTAAGGCCGTCTGAAAAATTTTCAGACGGCCTCACGCCCCTTACCCAATCCGTTTAACGGCATTTCGCGGCAAAACACCGCGCCATTCCCGATTACGTATTTATCCCAATCACAAATGCGTTTACAATAGTCTGCAATTTTCACACACATACTTACTACCATGAACATCTGGCTCGGTCAGCACCACGCACCCCAATTTGCGCAGGGCGCCGCAGTAACCATCGGCAATTTCGACGGCGTGCACCTCGGTCACAAACACATCCTGCAACAGCTCAAGCGCAAAGCCGACGCGCTGAATCTGCCCGTGGTGGCGGTGGTGTTCGAGCCGCAGCCGAAGGAATTTTTCGCACGCAAACTCGCCAAACCGCTGCCCTACCGCATTACCCCGCTGCGCACCAAGCTGGATTTGCTGCGCCAAACCGATTGCGTGGATGCGGTGTGGGTGTTGCGCTTCAAGCAAGAATTTGCCGACATTCCGGCGCAGGAATTTATCGACAAGCTGTTGCGCCGCGATTTGAACACCAAATACCTGCTTATCGGCGACGATTTCCGCTTCGGCGCCGGACGCGAGGGCGATTTCGACATGTTGAGCCGCCAAAGCGATATGCAGACCGAGCGCACGCCGTCAGTGATTGTGGAAGACATCCGCACCAGCAGCACCGCCGTGCGCCAAGCCCTTTCAGACGGCCGTTTGGACTACGCGCGCAAACTCTCCGGCCACGACTATATCTTGAGCGGCAAGGTCAAACACGGCAAAAAATTAGGCCGCACCATCAATTCGCCCACCGCCAACGTGCAGCTTCCGCCCTACCATTACGCCCTCAACGGCGTATTTGTCGTGGAAGCCGAGGGCAGCTTCGGCACGCGGCGCGGCGCGGCTAGCTTCGGTTTCAACCCCACTGTCAGCAACAGCCGCCGTGCGCAAAAATTGGAAGTTCATTTGTTTGATTTTGAAGGCGATTTATACGGCCAACGCCTCAGCGTGCGCTTTTTGCACAAACTGCGCGACGAAGAAAAATTCGACAGTCTGGAAGCCCTGAAAGCGCAGATTATGCGCGATATGGACAATGCTCGGAATTGGCAGCCTGAATAAATGCGTAGGGTACATGCATACCGCACACACCCTTGTATATTGAAATCAATATATCATAGCAACCAAACAGGCTGCCTGCCTCAGAATGCACCCTTGGATCTCCATATCCGTTTCGTAG
>NZ_JALJYC010000028.1 GCF_024170405.1 Neisseria perflava
GTGTCGCTGTCAGCAGTCACGGTGCTGTCGGTGCTGCTGTCCACAGCATCCAACTCCGCTGTGTCGGTGTCGGTCACGGTCTCGCCGTTGTTGTCTACCACGGCGGTGTCCACGGTGATGTCGCCATCGGTCAGCTCGCCGGCGTCGGCGGTCACGCTGTAGGTGCCGTCGCTCGCCACGGTCGCGGTCGCGGTGACGCTGTTGCCCTCAGAGTCGGTCAGGGTCAGGGTCACGGTTTGACCGGCGGCTACGTCGGTGGTGCTGCCGGTAATCACAACGTCGCTGCTGTCTTCGGTGGTGGTCACTGTGCTGTCTACGCCGCCCTCGGTTTGATCCAGGGTCACGGTGTCGCTGTCGGTTACCGGGTTGCCGTTGTTGTCGGTGGTCTCGGTATCGACAGTCACGGTGCCGTCGTTCAAGTCGGAGGTGTCTGCGGTCACGCTGTAGCTGCCGTCTGAAGCAACGGTCGTGGTCGCAGTAACGGTATTGCCTTCGCTGTCGGTCACGGTCACGGTCACGGTTTCGCCGGTCGCTACGTCGGTGGTCGAGCCGGTCACGGTCACGCTGTCGGTGTCGCTGTCAGCAGTCACGGTGCTGTCGGTGCTGCTGTCCACAGCATCCAACTCCGCTGTGTCGGTGTCGGTCACGGTCTCGCCGTTGTTGTCGGTGGTCTCGGTATCGACAGTCACGGTACCGTCAGTCAAATCACTGGTATCCACAGTGACAGAGTAAGTGCCGTCTGAAGCCACGGTGGTGGTGGCAGTTACAGTGTTGCCTTCGCTGTCAGTAATGGTCAATGTAACGGTGGTACCCGCAGCCACGTCGGTGGTGCTGCCGGTGATGGCTACACTGTCGGTGTCGCTGTCGGCAGTGGCGGTGGTGTCGGTCGCACCTCCGCTTTGATCCAATTCAACGGTATCCGCATCGGTCACGGTATTGCCGTTGTTGTCGGTGGTCTCGGTATCGACAGTCACAGTACCGTCAGTCAGGTCGCTGGTATCCACAGTCACTGAGTAAGTGCCGTCACTCGCCACGGTGGTGGTGGCGGTCACGGTATTGCCTTCGCTGTCGGTAATGGTCAATGTAACGGTGGTACCCGCAGCCACGTCGGTGGTGCTGCCGGTAATACCAATGGTGTCATTGCTGCTATCTGGGGTGGCAGTGGTATCAGTTGCACCATCAACTTGGTCAAGCTCAACGGTATCGGTATCGGTAACGGTATTGCCGTTTTTATCGCTTGTTGCGGTCGAGGCAGTAACATCGCCATCGGTCAAACCGGAAGTATCGGCAGTAACGGCATAAGTGCCGTCTGAAGATACGGTCGCAGTAACGGTTACAGTATGGCCTTCGCTGTCAGCCAATGCGATGGTTACAGTCGCACCTTCGGATACGCTGGTGGTCGAACCGGTAATGTCAACGGTATCGGTAGATGAATCAGCGGCAACAGTCGAATCAACCGCACCAACGGTTGTATCCTTATGACTGCTGCTACTGCCACCTGCCAAGGCCGCAATACCGCCGGCCAACGCAGCCAAACCCAGCAGCCACCACGGATTGAAACACCACAATGCGCCAATTTCATCGCCGCCCAGCGCTTGGCCGGCAAACATTTCTTCGGCCAACATGCTGACGGCGTCTTCTGTCTGGCCGCTCTCCGGCACATACGGATAGTATTTGCCGTTTTCGTGCAAACCGATAATCAGGTTGCTGTTGCCTTCGGCATAACCTTGTTTGCCGTCAGCAGCGTAATAGCCTTCGATAATCAAATCAGGCTCGTTGATGTCTTCGCCTTCAAATGCGATGCACAAATCCTGACCAACACGTTTGGTCATGATGTTTTCCGGGCCGAAACCTGTGCCCTGGTCGATTAATTCGTAATTGACGTTTTTCTGCGCCTGAACGCGTACTGCTTCTTTGCCTTCCGTATTGAAATCAACAATTTTCAATGTTTCTTTAGCGTCATTGATTTTCAAAGTAATATTTTTACTGGCCATGATTTAAAACTCCGTAATTTTTGGTAAGTTAGTTGTTGTTATTGCTGTTGTTGGCGAGTGCCGAACAGTTTGATTTCAACGCGGCGGTTAGGCTGGTTGCAGGCTTGGCGGGCTGCGCGGTTTTTCTGTTTGCAACCGCTGACCAGAAGTTCGCTTTCACCACGGCCGATGGCTTGGATTTTGTCGCGCGCAACGCCGGATTCTGCGAGCAGTTGGGCGATGCTTTGGGCACGTTTTTCAGAAAGTTTTTGGTTGTATTCGGCTTTGCCGTCAGGGTCGGTATGACCGATGACTTCGACGCGGACGATATTGCCCAGATGTTGGCGGATATCGTTGGCAATGGCGGCAAGCTCGTTGCGGCCTTGGCTCAGAATGCTCTTACTGTCTGATTTGTCGAACGGGAACAATGCGGCTGCATTCAACACGTATTTTTTCAGTTCGCGCGGGGCGCAGGTTGATTCCTTGTCAACGCGGGACAAGGTGTTGTTTTGATATTTGTCGCCGTGGATTTCACTTTTGGCGGTTTCGGCGTCAACCGGCTGCAAGACGGCTTGGCCGGCTTCGTCATCCACCACGCGGAAATAAGCCACTTGGCCGTTGGGCAGCTCATAAGTCTGACCGCCGGTAGCTTTGCCTTCGTAGCGGTTGTCGGTACCGGTTACATACGCGCCGATGCGCTGCGGCTGGGCGCACACTTCCAGTTGTGAATAACCGTCTTGTTGCAGAGAGGCGTGGTATTCGCCGTTAACATAAATATTGACGGCTTTTTTCAGGTCTCCCGTCTCACCACGGAAGAAAACCAAATTGGTATCGCCTTCGGCGACTTGTTCTTGGACGGTATTGCTACGGAAATTCGTCCATTTCTCTTTCGGATAACCGGTATTGCCGCATGCGGTTACAGCCAAAACAAGAACTGCTGCGCTGATGGTTTTCAACATGGTTTTCATTTCAAATACTCTCTTTTATAAATTTAAAAATGGATATTTCGATTCATTCTTTTCATCAAGAGCCGTCACCCACTGCCGACGGCCTGTAATTCTTTAAAAAATTCAGACGGCATTTCCCGCATAATTTACTGCTATTTATGTAATCTAAATATAGAAACGCCATTCTTCAAATTGCATGATAACTGAATTTTCTACCTCCTATAATAGTTACCCTTTTCTCTATCCACAGCTTACACACCTCCTTTCCTTACGCTTACCCACTCATCCGAAAATCCTACCGACCATCCGGTATATTAACTTTATTTCACATAAATTCTTACGTCATATAATTTAGTATAATTACTGCTGAACTATGTTTTCTACATTTAAATTTATTGTGTTATATGCTCATTATTGCATTATTTTGTTATTAATAAGCTGCATAAATGTAAAAGTTTGTATGCTTTATTATTGCTTTGTTGTACTTTTTTACAAG
The DNA here is from genome assembly GCF_024170405.1 of Neisseria perflava. Classification (GTDB taxonomy): domain Bacteria; phylum Pseudomonadota; class Gammaproteobacteria; order Burkholderiales; family Neisseriaceae; genus Neisseria; species Neisseria perflava_B. The sequence goes on from NZ_JALJYC010000028.1 coordinate 3,417, forward strand.
GGTAAAAATCACGCTGATTTGCTCGGCGTTTTTATCAACACAAAATGACATTCAAATATTTAAATTTAAAAAAATTACATGACATTGTCAACAATTCTGCTATTTTAGATACAATACATCACTACGGTTCTTATCACCGTCTTTATTTATATGTAATGTAATTACATTAGAGATATTCATGTTCTACCCTTTCGTAACCTACCCACTTCCATTTAGAATGCCGTTTCAGACGGCCTGCCGCCCTTTTCTGCCAAACAACCCCTACTGCCATACTGAGACCCATTGTGAAAACCGCTTACATTCCTTCGCGCGGCATCCGCCGTATTCCGCATTTGGCTGCGTTCCTGCCTGAATTTGTCCTGCAAAAAAATAAAGCAGGGGCGCAGGTGGTGATGGGCTGGGGTTTGCGCCCGACAACCCGTCAGGCGCGCGCGTATGCGGCGCAGCAGGGGCTGCCGTTTGTGGCCTTGGAAGACGGCTTTTTACGCTCGGCGGGATTGGGGGTAACGGGCTGGCCGCCGCTGGCTTTGGTGGTGGACGATGTGGGGATTTATTACGACACCTCGCGCCCTTCGCGCTTGGAGCAGCTGATTTTGGCGGCGGACGCTATGCCGCCCGAACTGCTCGCGCAGGCGCGGCAGGCGGTGGATTTGATTTTGGCGCACGGTTTGTCCAAATATAATCAGGCGCCGGCTTGGGATGAGGCTTTGGCCAAGCGTTATGCGGTGCAAACGGTAGCGGGCGACCGCACCAACCTCAATAACAATAAAGATGATGGACAAGCCGCAGCCGTTTCAGACGGCCTGAATGTGGCAACACAGGCTGCTGCAATGGCAAGGCCGTCTGAAAATACGCCCAAACGCCCGTACACCGTGCTAATCATCGACCAAACTTTCGGCGACATGGCGCTGCGCTACGGCGGTGCAGACGAATCTACGTTTCAAGAAATGTTTCAGACGGCCTTGGCGGAAAATCCGCAGGCCGAGATTTGGGTGAAGACCCACCCCGATGTGTTGTGCGGCAAAAAGCGCGGCTATCTGACGGATTTGGCGCAGGGCGACAGTCGAGTGCGCCTGCTGGCAGAAGATGTGAACCCGCTGTCTTTATTGCAGCAGGTCAATAAAGTGTACTGCGTGACCTCGCAGATGGGCTTTGAGGCCTTGCTGTGCGGCAAGCCGCTGGTAACCTTCGGGCGGGCGTGGTACGCGGGCTGGGGCGTGAGCGATGACCGCCATCCCGATATGGCAGATTTGGCGGCACAAGGACGGCGTGCGCCGCGTTCGCTGGAGCAGCTTTTTGCGGCGGCGTATCTGCAATACAGCCGTTATCTGAATCCGAACACCGGCGAAGCGGGCGATATTTTCGATGTGATTGATTATTTGGCGGCGGCGCGGCGTTTGAATGACAAATTGCGCGGCGAAGTGTATTGCGTGGGCATGTCGCTGTGGAAACGGGCGGTGGTGAAACCGTTTTTCCGTGCGCCCTCATGCCGTCTGAAATTTGTGAAATCCGTGGAAAAGCTGGCGCAAACGGATTTTGCAGCGGACGCGAAAATTCTAGCCTGGGGCAACGGCAGACAGGCCGTTACGGATTTTGCCGCGCAGCGCAGTTTGCCGCTGTTGCGTATGGAAGACGGCTTTATCCGCTCGGTCGGGCTGGGCTCGAATCTGGTGCCCGCGCTGTCGCTGGTAATTGACGATATGGGGATTTATTTCAACGCCGAAACGCCCTCGCGCCTGGAGCATATCCTGCAACACCAGCACTTTACCGAACGCGATATTCAGACGGCCTTGTCGCTGCAAAACGCGCTGACCGAGGGCAACATCAGCAAATACAATGTCGGCAGTGCCGCGTTTACCGCGCCGGAGACGGATAAAACGGTGATTTTGGTGCCCGGGCAGGTGGAGGACGACGCTTCCATCCGCTACGGTTCGCCGAAAATCTGCCGCAATTTGGATTTGCTCAAAGCGGTGCGCGCGCGCCGCCCCGATGCTTATATTATTTACAAACCGCACCCCGATGTGGTCAGCGGCAACCGCACGGGGCAGATTGCGCCCGAGGACGTGGCGCGTTATGCCGACCAAACCGCCGCCGAAACGGATATTCTGACCTGCCTGCGCCATGCCGACGAGGTGCACACCATGACTTCGCTCACCGGCTTTGAGGCGCTGCTGCGCGGCAAAAAGGTGAGCTGCTACGGGCTGCCGTTTTACGCCGGCTGGGGGCTGACCGACGATGTATTGCCCATACCGCGCCGCACACGCCGTCTGAAATTGGCCGAGCTGATTGCGGGTGCGTTGGTTTACTATCCCAACTATATCCACCCCGATACGCGGCAGATGATTGATGCCCAAACTGCCGTTGATGTCTTAAAACAACAAAAAGCATTGCAAAAAAACAACATAAAGTTACAACGCAGCTTTTTGTCCAAGCAGCTCGGTAAAATCAAGCAATTATACCGTTCATTACGATAGCATCTTTCTCTCGGATGTCATGTTTTCCCGATATACTGATTCTATATTGCCGTCGTCGCTTTACCGCAATGAGCAATTAGGCGTATCCTAGCAGCCAAAAATGTCTGCCGTTTGTCCAAACCGGTTGCAATATTAAAAAACTACGCTTCTCTCTTACTCACCCCCGCCCGCTTAAGTTAGCTTATTAAGGGAAGCGCAACCTGATACATTACCCAAATGAACCGTCCCACCCCCAGCTACCTCCAAGAATTGGTCGAGACTGCCGACAACATCCTGCTGCTGCAAGGCTCCGTCGGGGCTTTTTTTCATCAGTTTGCAGCATGGCTCGGCAACGCACACGGCAAAAACGTCCACAAATTCAATTTTAATGCGGGCGACGAATACTTCTACCCAGAAGATACGCCCAACACATCGGCGTATCTCGATACCTACGAGCACTTCAGCACCCATCTGGGCAGCTATATTACCCACCACAATATCCAGGCACTGGTCTGCTTCGGCGACACCCGCCCTTATCATCTTTTGGCCAAACAGGTCGCCGAACAATACAACATCCCTTTTTGGGCATTTGAAGAAGGCTATTTCCGCCCGTATTTCATTACCTTAGAAAAAACCGGTGTCAACGCCTACTCGCCGCTGCCGCGCGATGGCGTGTTTTTTGAAGCACAATATCCGCTGTTGGCGGAGCATACCTATCACGCGCCCAAGCCCGTGCCCGGCGGTTTTTGGCCGATGGCAAAAAGCGCCGTCCGCTACTACATCGAGGGCTTTCTCAACCAGCGCAAATACCCCCACTATATCCACCACCGCGCTGATAATTTGAGCCACTACATCAAGCTATGGACGATGTCGGGCTTCAAGCGCCTATGCTATTGGCTGGAAGACATGACCCTGTCCAAACACATCGAAGCGGGTAAATTCGGCAAATTTTTCGTGGTGCCGCTGCAAGTGTTCAACGACAGCCAAGTGCGTATCCATTGCGATTTTTCATCCGTGCGCAGTTTTCTGCTGCACGTATTGACCTCGTTTGCCACCCATGCACCAGCCGACATCAACCTCATCATCAAACACCACCCGATGGACCGGGGTTTTGTCGATTACGCAAAAGACATCAAACGCTTTGTCAAAAAACATCCCCAACTCAAAGGCCGCATTACCTATGTGCACGACGTACCGTTGCCCGTCTTTCTGCGCCACGGTATCGGCATGGTGACGATTAACAGCACCAGCGGCCTTTCCGCCCTGATTCACAACATGCCCGTCAAAGTGTTGGGACGCGCCCATTACGACATTCCCGGCATGACCTTCCAAGGCCGCTTGGCGGATTTTTGGAACCACCCTACGCCGCCGGACGCCAAACTGTTCCACGCCTACCGCATGTTCCACATCAACGTGACTCAAATCAACGGCAATTTTTACAGCCGCGTCAACTATCCCGATTTTCCGTCTGCCCATAACCAAGAGGCCATCTGAAAACCGCCTAGCAGCCAAAACCCGCCGCATTTCAGACGGCCGTCCCGCATTTTGTCCGCACATGCCATTTCCATTAACGATAAATTACAAAAAACAGTATAATACCCGCATTACGACGCTTATCTCTTTCTAATAATGACCTCCGCCGCCCCCGAATCACTCTACCGGCAGGCGCAGCAGCATGCCGGGCGCGACCCGCTCGGTGCGCAAACGCTTGCCCTGTACCAGCAGGCCGCCCGTTTAGGGCATGCCGACGCCGCGTTCCAAGCCGGTATGATTCTGCTGGAACAGCAGGCCGGTTTCGACGAAGCCGCCGCCTGGCTGGAAATGGCTGCGGCGCACAAACACGCCCCCGCCGCGTTCAACCTGCTGCGCGTGCGCGAAGCGCAGGGCAAACCCTTCGGCAAACACCTGCAACAATACGCGATGCTGGCCGAGGGCGGCATGCTCCCCGCCGCCCTGCACCTGCTCGAATACTACGCCAACCACCACGACCCGCAGGCCGTGTATTGGGCGCGTTTTGTCGCGGAGCAAGGCCATCCCTTCGGCCAATATTTTCTCGCCCTGCATTATCATCTTGGCAGCGAACCCGACTTCGATCAAGCCCGCCGTTACTACCATTTAGCCGCCGAACAAGGTTTATCCGTTGCCCATTGGCAGCTGGGCAAAATCTACCTCCACGGTATCGGCACGCCCGCCGACACGGAAAAAGCCGTGTTCCACCTGACCCAAGCCGCCGAGCACGGCATTACCGCCGCCCAAACCATGCTGGGCGGCCTGCTTGCCGCGCAAGGCCGTCCCGACGCCCTGCGCTGGTATCAAACCGCCGCCGAACAAGGCGACGGCGAAGCCCAAGCTGCGCTGGCGCAACACTACCTCACCGGCACACTTACCGAACGCAATCCCGCCCAAGCGCTGCGGCTTGCGCGTGCCGCCGTCGAACACCACCATCCCGACGCCCTGCGTCTGCTGGGCGACATCAACCGCTACGGCTTGGGCATACCCGCCGACCCGCAAGCCGCGCAAAGCTACTACCGCCAGTCCACCGAGCTGGGCAACAGCGCCGCTTTCCAAAAACTGCTGGCCGACGCCGCTTTGTACCACCCGCAGCAGTTTGAGCAAATCAAACAAGCCGCCCTGCTGCGCCAAAAAATCGAGCAGACCTACCAAACTGCTCTCTCACTCCACCAAGGGCGCGGTCAGACCGCCGACTACACCCGCGCGCGCAAGCTCTACCTCGAAGCCGCCGAATACCAGCATGGCGGCGCCGCCGCGCAACTGGGCATGATGTATTACTACGGCCAGGGCGTTCCCGCTGCGCCGAAAAACGCCGCCTACTGGTTCGAGTTGGCCGCCGAACAAGGCGACAGCACTGCGCAATACCATTTGGCGCGGATGTACTACTACGGCCAAGGCGTTCCCCTCAATCTTCCTTTGGCCTGCTATTGGCTGGAAGCCGCCATCGCAGGCGGTTACGAAGACCCCGAAGCGTTCAAGCATTTGCTAGCGCAATGGCAAAAGGAAATGGCGCAGGAGAATACCCGCAGACAGACGGCGGAATCCGAACACTCGGAAGCGTAAAATACACGCAGGCCGTCTGAAAATATAAAATTTTTTCAGACGGCCTTTTCCCTCTCATCCAAACACAAAAACACCGCCAGCGCCAAGCCCATCAGCACCGCCGTCAACACCATCGCCCGCGCGTAATTGTCTGCGCCCGCCCGCCCCAAATATTCATAAATCAAGGTCGTCAGCGTCTGCCATTCGGGGCGCGACAAAAACAGCGTGGCGGCAAATTCGCCCACGCAGGTGGCCGCCGCCAGCGTCAAACCCCGGCGCAAAGCCGGTTTGAGCAAAGGTGTGGTCACATACAAGGCCGTCTGAAAACGGTTCGCGCCCAAATTGCGCGCAGCGGCGGCGTAATTCGGGTGTAGACCGTCCCACGCCGCCAATACGTCTTTGGCCACAAAGGGATAGGCCAACAGCACGTAAGTAGCGATGAGAAGCGGCAGCGAAGCCGTCCAGTCGGGGTAAAGCAGCAACACGCCGAAGGCCACGCATACCGGCGACACCATAAACGGCAGAAAAGTTAGCGCCCTTACCCACGCCGCCCGTCGCGCCAAAGCCGCATGCGCCACGCCCAATACCGCCGCCGCGATGACCGCCAGCGCGGAAAAACGCAGCGTGTTCCACGCCGCCGCCAGCGTTTCGCCCTCCGCCAACACTGCCCACGACCCGCCTGCCGCCACAGCCTGCGCCCACACCGCCGCCAGCGGTAAGGCACAACACAGCAGCAACAATGCCGCCGTATAGCCCAGCAACATCCGTTCGCCCCAAGAGCGTGGCGCGTGCGGAGGCGGCGGCAGCAACGATTTGGCGGCAACGGTGCGGCGGCTGATGTGCGCATACAGCAAACCGGCTACGGCGGTTACCGCCAACACCAGCCACACCAATACCGCCGCCTGCGCGGTATCGAGTTCATACGCAATCAGTTGGTAAATCTCCACTTCCACCGTGACATAACGGCTGCCGCCCAGCAGCAGCGCCAGCCCGAAGCCGGAAAAGCAATAGAGGAACACCAGACACGCCCCGCCCGCCAGCCACGGCCGCAACACCGGCCATTCCACATAACAAAACCGCTGCCACGCGCCCGCGCCCAGAGTTTGCGCCGTCTGCAAACGCGCCGCCGGTACGTTTAAAAAACCCTGATACGCCGCACGTATCAACACCGGCAGATTGAAAAACACATTGCCGTAGAGCAGCAGATACGGCGTATCCTGCCAACCCGCCCACAATAGGCCGTGCGCGCCAAACAGCGCCAATACGCCCATCGCCGCCACCAGCGTCGGCATGACAAAGGGTAGCATTAAGAGCCGCAACACCAGCCGCCGCCCGATAAAGTCCAGCCGTGCCAACGCCCACGCCGCCGGTACGCCCAAAAGCAGCGTCACCCCGCAGGTCAGCGCCGCCTGAAACACCGTCCACAGCACGCGCCGCTGCATATAATCATCGCGCAATACCGCCCATGCCGCACCGCCGCCGTCGTAAACCGCCAGCGCAATCAGGGGCGCAATCACCATCACGGCGAGGAAGCCGAGCGGCAGGAGGGCAAGCAGGAAAGTAGCAGGTAAACGGCGCATGGTGGTTTTCAATGAAAGGTGTGGATAACAAAATTAAATAACGTGCGTTCGGGGAAAATATCCTGACAAAGTTTGATTTTTCAGTCAACCGCTCCCTCCCCTGTGGAGGAGGGTTGGGGAGAGGGCTAAACGCTTATGGTTTAAACAACATTTCATTAATCCCTCGATACGCCCTCTCTCTAACTCTCCCCCACGGGGGAGAGGACAGATTGCAGGAACACCCACCATTTCAGGCTGATTGATGCGTTTATTTTATCCCGAGCCTACATTTAGATAAAACAAATGGCTGAATCCCACATTCTACTGAAAATCGGTAAGGCCGTCTGAAACGCTGTTCGCCGTGCAGAAACTTCCTTTCAGACGGCCTTTCGCTGTTTTTCAGGTAAAATACGTGCATTTCCCCAACACTCACCGAAAGCACAATATGTATTCCCTCGCCCGCAACCTCTTGTTCAAAATCGACGCCGAAAAGACCCACCACTTTACCCTAGACAGCTTGAAAACCGTGCACAAACTCGGCCTGATTCCCCTCGCCGACAAGCGCACCAAGCCGACCAAACTGATGGGCTTGAGCCTGCCCAACCCCGTCGGCCTCGCCGCCGGTCTCGACAAAAACGGCGACTACATCGACGCGCTGGGTGCGCTCGGTTTCGGTTTTCTCGAAATCGGCACGGTCACGCCCAAGCCGCAGCCGGGCAACCCGCAGCCGCGCCTGTTCCGCGTGCCCGAATATCAAGGCATCATCAACCGCATGGGCTTCAACAACGACGGTATCGACAAGATGATTCAAAACATCGCTAAAAGCAGCTACAAAGGCGTGTTGGGCATCAATATCGGCAAAAATGCCGTTACCCCGATTGAAAACGCGGCCGATGATTACCTGATTTGTCTGGAAAAAGCCTACGCCCACGCCGATTACATCACCGTCAACATTTCCTCCCCCAACACCAAAAAACTGCGCGCGCTGCAAGGCGGCGACGAGTTGAGCGCCCTGTTGGAAACGCTGAAAAACAAGCAGGCGCAGCTGGCTGCCGCACATGAAAAATACGTACCGCTGGCGGTAAAAATCGCCCCCGATTTGGACGAGGCGCAAATCGCCGACATCGCCCATGTCGTGAAACAAGTGGAAATGGACGGCATTATCGCCACCAACACCACCATCGACAAATCGTCTTTGGGCAGCCATCCGCTCGCGGGCGAACAAGGCGGCCTGAGCGGTCGCCCAGTGCGCGAAAAAAGCAATCAGGTTTTGCAATTATTGGCCGAACACCTCGACGGCGCCCTGCCGGTTATCGGTGTCGGCGGCATTCTGTCGGGCGACGACGCCAAAGAAAAAATCCACCTCGGCGCAACGGCGGTGCAGGTATATAGCGGTTTGATTTACCAAGGGCCGAAGTTGGTGAAGGATTGTTTGAAAGCTTTGCGCTAAACGCACCTTAAGCAATCAAAAGGCCGTCTGAAATGCTGCATTCGTATCCACATACAGCGTTTCAGACGGCCTGATTCTTTGTTATGCTTATATTTTTTTGTTGTACTATTTATTTTTAATATTGTTCTATAACAAATTTCAATTAATCACCTATTTCCTTTCAACAGCCGTAGTTGTACTATTCTTTCACGTTCTTCAACCACAAAAGGAAAATTAAAATGAATACGGTAACTGTATTACAACAACTGCATGCCAGCGTCAAAACCTTCACCTTTGAAATGCAAAAATATCACTACACCGTTAAAGGCCGTAGTTTCTACATCCTGCACAAAGCCTTTGAAGACCTCTACAACTGGGGCTTCGATCAAGAGGATGAATTTGCAGAACGCCTGTTGATTATCGGCAGCGCCCCACTCCTAACCATCGAAGAAATCATTGCTCAAAACCAAATTACAGTCTTGGCGCCTGATGAGTTGGAAAATGAAAAAATGTTAGCCAACTTGAAAGCCTCTTTTGAAATTTTCTTACAACTAGCGCAACAAGGCTTGGAAACCGTCGGCGATGATACCGCTACTGATGCACTGCTGTCCGACTTTGTCGCCGATGTTGAAAAGCAACTGTGGATGTTGAAAGCCTATCTGGCCTAAACCAACCACCTGTAAGCACAGACAAGGCCGTCTGAAAACCGTGTCAAAAACACGCCGTTTTCAGACGGCTATTTCCTTTATAATCTCCCCATCTTTCATTATTTTTCAGACGGCCTACACCATGAACACACCCATCCGCACCCTGCTGCTTGTTGACGGCTCTTCCTATCTCTACCGCGCCTATCACGCGATGGGGCAAAACCTCTCCGCGCCCGACGGCACGCCCACCGGTGCGCTTTACGGCGTGTTGAACATGCTGCGCCGCCTGCGTGCCGATTATCCGCACGATTATTGCGCCTGCGTATTTGACGCCAAAGGCAAAAATTTCCGCCACGAGCTGTTCCCCGACTACAAAGCCACGCGCCCGCCCATGCCCGACGATTTGCGCCCGCAAGCCGAAGCGCTGCCCGAATTGGTGCGGCTGATAGGCTGGCCGGTGTTGGTGATTCCCGATGTGGAAGCCGATGATGTGATTGGTACGCTGGCCAAACAGGGCGGCGATGACGGCTTGAAGGTCATCGTCTCCACCGGCGATAAAGACATGGCGCAGCTGGTCAACGACAAGGTCACGCTGGTCAACACCATGAGCGGCGAGGTGTTGAACATCGAGGGCGTGCAAAACAAATTCGGCGTGCGCCCCGACCAGATCCGCGATTATCTGGCGCTGATGGGCGATAAAGTGGATAACGTGCCGGGTGTGGAAAAATGCGGCCCGAAAACCGCCGTCAAATGGCTGGATGCCTACGGCTCGCTGCAAGGCGTGATGGATCACGCCGCCGACATCAAAGGCAAAGTCGGCGAACACCTTCAGACGGCCTTGCCGCAGCTGCCGCTCTCTTACGAACTCGTCACCATCAAAACCGATTTGGATTTGCACGGCGAGCTGCCCGAAGGCCTCGACAGCCTGCGCCGCCGCAGCCCGAATTGGGCGCAGCTGGTCAGCGAATTCAAACGCTACGGCTTCCGTACCTGGCTCAAAGAAGCGGAAAAACAGATGCACGAAAACCACAACTCCGACCTTTTTGGCGCGAAGCATATCGGCGAACAGGCGGCGTTGGATGCTTTGTCTGCCCCCGCCGGGCAAATCATTGAAATACCCGAGCCGCCGAAAACCTTAAACTACCAAGCCATTACCACCGAAGCCCAGTTTGCCGAACTTTTGGACAAATTGGCTCAAGCCGACACCATAGCTCTTGACACCGAAACCACGTCTTTAGAACCGATGAAAGCGCAGCTGGTCGGCATCAGCATGGCCTTCCAAGCGGGCGAAGCCGTGTATATCCCACTCGGCCACAGCCCCACCGCCGCGCCGGAGCAGTTGGATTTAAACGATGTATTAGGCCGTCTGAAACCGCTGTTGGAAAGCAATAAACTGAAAAAAATCGGTCAAAATCTGAAATACGACCAGCATGTGTTTGCCAACTACGGCATCGCGCTGGCCGGTATTGCAGGCGACGCCATGCTCGCGTCGTATATCGTGGAAAGCCATCTCGGTCACGGTTTGGACGAATTGTCCGAACGCTGGCTGGGCTTGCCCACCATTACCTACGAATCCCTGTGCGGCAAAGGCGCGAAAGCCATTTCCTTTGCCGACGTCGCCCTCGCCCAAGCCACCGAATACGCCGCGCAAGACGCCGATTTCGCGCTGCGTCTGGAAGGCCGTCTGAAAGCGCAGATGGACGGCAAACAGCTTGAAATGTATGCAAACATGGAATTGCCCGTCGCCCAAGTCTTGTTTGAAATGGAGCACACCGGCGTGCACATCGACAAAGACGAGCTGGCGCGCCAAAGCCACGAGCTCGGCAGCCGCATTCTCGAATTGGAGCAGCAGGCGTATGAAGCGGCCGGGCAGCCGTTCAACCTCAACTCGCCCAAGCAGTTGCAGGAAATCCTGTTCGGCAAAATGGGCATTCCCACCAAAGGCCTGAAAAAAACCGCCTCGGGCGGCATTTCTACCAATGAAGCCGTGTTGGAGCAGCTCGCGCCCGATTACCCGCTGCCGAAAATCATCTTGGAAAACCGCAGCCTGTCCAAGCTCAAATCCACCTACACCGACAAGCTGCCCGAAATGATTAACCCGCAGACCGGCCGCGTGCACACCAACTACGCCCAGGCCGTCGCCATTACCGGCCGCTTGGCGAGCAACAACCCCAACCTGCAAAACATCCCCATCCGCACGCCCGAAGGCCGCCGCGTGCGCCGCGCCTTTACTGCGCCGGCGGGCAAAACCATCATATCCGCCGACTACTCGCAAATCGAGCTGCGCATTATGGCGCACCTCTCCGGCGACAAAACCCTGATTGAAGCCTTCCGCCACGGCGAAGACATCCACCGCCGCACCGCCGCCGAAGTGTTCGGCGTTGCGCCCGAGCAGGTCACATCCGACCAACGCCGCTACGCCAAAACCATCAACTTCGGCCTGATTTACGGCATGGGGCAATACGGCCTCGCCAAGGCACTGGGCATTGACAATATTTCCGCCAAAAACTTTATCGACCGCTACTTCGCCCGCTACCCCGGCGTAGCCGAATACATGCAGCGCACCAAAGACCAGGCCGCGCAACAAGGCTACGTCGAAACCCTGTTCGGCCGCCGCCTGTATCTGCCCGACATCCACGCCAAAAACGCCAACGCCCGCTCCGGCGCCGAACGCGCCGCCATCAACGCCCCCATGCAAGGCACGGCCTCGGATTTGATTAAGCGGGCAATGGTAGATGTATCCGATTGGTTATCTTCAGACGGCCTCGAAAGCAAACTGATTTTGCAGGTGCATGACGAATTGGTGTTGGAAGCTGCCGATTCGGAACTGGAGATGATTCGGGAGAAACTGCCGCAGATTATGGCTAAGGTGGACGGCGGATTATTGGCCGTGCCGCTGGTGGCGGAAGTGGGCGCGGGGGAGAATTGGGAAGAGGCGCATTGAGATTTTTATTTCTTAACTTAAGGAGAATTAAATGAAAAAAGACTTAACTGCATCAGTTTTTGAGCGTCAGAATATTTTAAATAATCCATATGCCTTAGAACAAATGAAAACACATCTTCATCTAGATGGCACCTTTTTTGATGGAGATATATTCTTTACAAAGCAACAGGTTATGGATTTATTTGAAGTAGCTGATGCGACTATTGAAAGATACTTATCTAATTATGGAGATGAATTAAAACAAAGTGGATACCGAATTTTAAAATCTAAAAGTTTAAGAGAATTCAAAGAATTATCTAATGGTTCCCTCATTAATGAGGGAACCAAAACTAGTGTACTGGGGGTTTTTTCTTTCCGCTCGGTCTTAAATTTGGGGATGCTTTTAACAGATAGTGAACCTGCTCGTTTACTACGTTCGCGCATTTTAGATATTGTGCTAGATGTCATGTCTGAGCGTGCTGGGGGACATACAAAGCTTATTAATCAACGTGATTCTAACTATTTAGTTGCAGCTTTTCAAGAAGAAAACTATCGAAAACAATTTACTAATGCATTAGACCTGTATGTTGATGGAAATCAATGGAAATATGCTAGGTTTACTAATCTCATCTATCAAAGTATTTTTAGAGAGAATGCGACAGAGTACAAAAAAATACTTAATTTGGCAGCCAATGACAAAATTAGAGAAACCATGTACTCAGAAGTGCTAAATTTAATTGCCAGTTTTGAATCAGGAAATGTGCATAATTAACCGTGTTTGATGTTACTGACCGACGGGTTGGCAACACAGTTGCTACGCCGTTCCCCCTTTACCCGCTCAACAACATTTCCTGCATTAATTTCATGCCCCACTGCCAGCCGCCCAAGTTTCCATTCAGACGGCCTTGGTGCGGCGACACCAGCAGCCGCGCCTGCCACAGCCGCGCTTTTTCCTGCGCCCACTCAAGCGGGTAATCGCCGCTCTCCCCTACCACCAGCGCCGCACGGCACGGGCAACGCGCCCGTTGCAGCGTATGCACCGCGTCGTCGGGAAAAGCCTGCAGCAGCGGCGACACCAAAATCAGATTGCACAGCCGTTTTTGCGCCAAAATATCTGCCTGATACAGCCACGCAAGCAGTGCCGACACGCCCGCACCGTGCGCTACCGCCGCCACCTGCCTGCCGTGTATGCCCGCAAAGGCCGTCTGAACCGCCGCCTGCCAATCGACAATACTTTGCGTGCGCGACACCTGCACCAACGCCACCGTCGGATAGCTTACCGCCCAGCGGTCCATCCACATTTCCGGCTCGTCGGCATCACGCACCAGCAACAGGGTTAAGTCTTCAAGGTCATGCATGTTCATGAATCAAGTTCTTTTCAGACGGCCTCACACCGAATAATCATATTCCACCACCAGCGGCGCATGGTCAGAGAATTTTTCGTCTTTATACACTTGCGCCGACAGCGCTTTTTGCGCCAAGTCGGGCGTGACCATTTGGTAGTCGATACGCCAGCCCACGTCTTTGGCGTAGGCTTGACCTCGGTTGCTCCACCAAGTATAGCCCGGCTCTTCAGGATAGAGCGTGCGCCACATATCGACCCAGCCGAGCTTGTAGATGACTTTGCCGATCCATTCGCGCTCTTCGGGCAGGAAGCCGGAATTTTTCTGATTGCCTTTCCAGTTTTTCAGGTCGATGTTTTGGTGGGCGATGTTCCAGTCGCCGCAGACGACGATGTCGCGTCCTTCGGCCTGCATGGCTTCGAGCATGGGGTAGAACGCGTCGAGGAAACGGTATTTCAACGCTTGACGTTCGGGCGCGCTGGTACCGCTGGGCAGGTACAGCGAAATCACGCTCAACCTGCCGAAATCGCAGCGCACGAAACGCCCTTCACGGTCGAATTCTTCAATGCCCATGCCGATTTGAACATTGTCCGGCTTGTGTTTGCTATACACCGCCACGCCGCTGTAACCGCGTTTTTCGGCGCAATGCCACTCGCCATGCATACCGTGCGGATTTTTCATGTCGGCGGACAAATCGGCCTCCTGCGCTTTGAGTTCCTGCACGCAGACGATGTCGGCGCCGGAAGCGGCGATGTATTCGAGAAAACCTTTTTTGTAGGCGGAACGGATGCCGTTGACGTTGGCGGAAATGATTTTAAGCATGATGTGGTGTTGATGTGTCTGAAATAAAACGGCATTGTAACCGATTTTCAAGCATTTCCATGCAACGGCTTGGCAAACGTAACCATCGCTTTATTCAATGATTCAGACGGCCTTAACCTTTCCCCGACTATCCTTTATAATTCCGTCATTCCGTTTCCCTTTTTTGAAAGCCCAAAATGTCTGATTTCCGCCAAGATTTTTTAAAATTCGCGCTGGCGCAAAATGTGTTGAAATTCGGCGAGTTCACCACCAAAGCCGGCCGCCGGTCGCCGTATTTTTTCAACGCCGGTCTGTTTAACGACGGCGCTTCTACCTTGCAGTTGGCGAAGTTTTACGCCCAAGCGATTATCGAGAGTAAGGTGGAATTTGACATGCTGTTCGGCCCGGCCTACAAAGGCATTATTTTGGCGGCGGCGACGGCGATGATGTTGGCCGAAAAAGGCGTGAACGTGCCGTTTGCCTACAACCGCAAGGAAGCCAAAGACCACGGCGAAGGCGGCGTGTTGGTGGGTGCGCCGCTCAAGGGGCGCGTGTTGATTATCGACGACGTGATTTCGGCGGGTACGTCGGTGCGCGAGTCGGTGAAACTGATTGAAGCGGAAGGCGCTACGCCCGCCGCCGTCGCCATCGCGCTCGACCGCATGGAAAAAGGCACGGGCGAACTCAGCGCGGTGCAGGAAGTAGAGCAGCAATACGGCTTGCCGGTGGTCTCCATCGCCAACCTCAACGATTTGTTTACCCTGCTGCAAAACAACAGCGAATTCGGCGGCTTTTTAGCGCCGGTCAAAGCTTACCGCGAGCGTTACGGCGTGGCCTAAGCTGCCGTTTTGCCTGATGTTTTGGCTCAAGCAGCCGCTGCAAACCGTCTTTATCGGTTTTCCATGCCGTCTGAAATAACTTGCATTACTTTCAGACGGCATAACACTATAATAAAAAAAATCCTCATATTACATATTACGACGAGTAAACGATTATGCCGGCCTGTACCTGCCCCCACTGCCAGACCCGCCTGTGGGTTAAAGACGCCCAGCTCAACGTCGCGCAAGGTTTTGTCATGTGCGCCAAGTGCGAAGGGCTGTTTAAAGCCAAAGACCACGCCGACAGCGTGCAAGACCCCGCCGAGGCGGATACGCTGCCTGCCGCCGTGACCAATGTGCGGCTGGTGCACGACATCGGTACGCAGGTGCGCCAGCGCAAGCAGCTTTCGCGCAACGAAATCGCCGACTTGCTCGATGGCGTGACCCTTTCTTCCTCCACCGGAGCGGCCAAAAGCAGCGGTTTCAACTGGACCTTAGCCTGCCTGATTGCCCTGATTGTTTTGATTATGCAGCTCTGTTATCTGGTGCTCCTCTTATGAACACATCCGTCGGTTTTGTCCGCGACTTCCGCGAAGCCGCGCCCTACATCAATTATCTGCGCGGCAAAACGCTGGTCATCGGCGTGGCGGGCAGCCTGCTCGAAGGCAGTGCGCTCAAATTATTGGCGGCCGATTTGAACCTGCTCGCCAGCTTGGGCGTGAAACTGGTGGTGGTACACGGCTCGCGCACGCAAATCAACCGCATGCTCGAAGCGCAAGGCCACGCGCCGCGCTACTGCAAAGGCCGCCGCATTACCGACGAAACCACCCTGCAATACGCCAAACAAGTCGCCGGCATGACACGCAGCGACATCGAAGCCGCCTTGTGCAGCAGCATTTCGCAAACCCCGCAGCGCCATAAACCCCTCAGCGTGGCCGGCGGCAATTTCCTCTCCGCCAAACCTTTCGGCATTATCGACGGCATAGACATGGGCTACACCGGCGTGGTGCGCAAAATCGACACCGACGCCATCAAGCTGTGCCTCGACAACGGCGCACTGGTGCTCATCAGCCCCATCGGGCATTCCCCCAGCGGCAAAACCTTCAATCTCAGCATGGGCGACATCGCCGAAGCCGCCGCCATCGCCCTCAAAGCCGAAAAACTCATCTACCTCATTGAAGAAGAAGGCATTTTAGACCCGAAAGGCCGTCTGGAAACCAACCTCTCCGCTGCCGAAACGCAGCACATACTGGCAAGCGGCCAAGCTCTGCCGCAGCAAACCCGCCTGCTGCAATACGCCGTCAACGCCGTCGGCCACGGCGTACAGCGCACGCAAATCCTCAGCGGCCGTGAAGACGGCGCCTTAATCCGTGAGCTGTTCACCCGCCACGGCGCGGGAACATCCGTTGCCCGCGATTCCTTCGTGCGCATCCGACAAGCGCACAGCAGCGACATTCCCAACATCATGGCGCTGACCCGCCCGCTGGAAGAAAAAGGCATTCTGCTACCGCGCAGCCGCAAATATCTGGAAGAGCAGATTCACAACTTTTCCGTGTTGGAACACGATGAGCATATCTACGGCTGCATCGCCCTGAAAACCTTTGCCGACCCGACCTGCGGCGAACTGGCCTGCCTCGCCGTCTCCCCCGACGCGCGCGACGGCGGCTACGGCGAACTGCTGCTCGCCCACCTCTTCGAGCAGGCCAAACAGCGCCACATTCACAAGCTCTTCGCCCTCACCACCCACACCGGCGAATGGTTCGCCGAACGCGGTTTTCAGACGGCTTTGGTTGATGATTTGCCCGAAGAGCGCCGCCGCGACTATCTCAACAGTGGCCGTAACTCGCTGATTTTTATGTATCCGTTGACTGACGGAATTTTGGCATAAGCCGCCTCCCTCCTAATCATTAAAGGCCGTCTGAATATCATGCGATTTCAGACGGCCTTTTGTTTCCTAAAAGTTAATAGTCCTTTAACTAAAACCCTATTTATCTCCCCAAAATAAAAGCCTAGAATACGTTTCATCGGATGCAGACAACAACTGCTTGTTTGCAAAATATTTTTAAAGGACAAAACATCATGAAAAAAATCATCTTTACCGCCATCATCGCCGCCACCGCTTCTATCGCCGCCGCCAAAGGTGCGCCGCAACAGCCGTGGAATCACGCCAACGATGCAGGCCAAATCATCGGCTTGACCGAAGTGACTTATCCGACCACCATCCATTCCGCCAAACACGATGACCGTATCAAATACGCAGTTGCCCCGACCGGCGTTCGCGTTCCGGGTGACATCCGTTACAACGACACCCATTCCCGCTTGGCGCGTGACGGTGCGCATTAATTCCGGCACAGCCGCATAGTTGGCAAGGCCGTCTGAAACTTCCACCTGCAGATGTTCAGACGGCCTTTTCCATACCCGCCCGATACGTTAAAATAGGCCGTCTCAAACCCATATCAAAAGGAAACCGCCATGACCCGCATGGTTCACTGCGTCAAACTCGGCCGCGAAGCCGAAGGCATGAAATTCCCGCCGCTGCCCAACGAATTGGGCAAACGCATTTATGAAAACGTATCGCAAGAAGCTTGGCAGGCGTGGACGCGCTACCAAACCATGCTGATTAACGAAAACCGCTTGAGTCTGGCCGACCCGCGCGCGCGCGAATATCTGGCTCAGCAGATGGAGCAGTATTTCTTCGGCGACGGCGCGGACAGCGTGCAAGGTTATGTGCCGCAAGATTAATATGTGAACGGCAAGCGCCATCATATGAGCAAGACCGTCTGAAAACAGGGATTTCTTCTGTTTTCAGACGGCCTTGTTTTGCGGCTATCGTCGGCAGACCCACTAATAGCATAGCTGAGAAATTATATTTTACATACAGGTGGCTGAGCGTAGTCGAAGCCCTACCTTCGGCTTCGACTACGCTCAGCCACCTGATGTTTATATGCGTTTCAAAGTTTATATTAGCCATACTTAGCCGTATATCAAAGTATGCGCCGCCCAAACCGCTATAATGCCGTTCTTTATGCCGACTGTTTGCCCATGACCTTATCCCCCTGGCTGCAAGCCGCACGCCTGCGCACGCTGCCGTTGGCGTTGGCCGCCACGCTGTGCGGCTGCCTGCTGGCGGTGTTACACCACCACGCCGATTTTAAAATTTCCCTGCTGACCGTCGCCACCACCCTTGCCCTGCAAATTTTCAGCAATTTCGCCAACGATTACGGCGACGCGCAAAACGGCGCGGATTCCGCCCTGCGCCAAGGGCCGGCACGCATGAGCGCCAGCGGCAAAATCAGCCGCCGCGCCATGCAAACCGCGCTGGCGATAAGCGCAATCATCTGCTGCCTGCTCGGTATCGCCTTATTATCCACTGCCCTGCCCCGCTTGCCGGATAACGGCGGCGCAAGCTGGCTGTTGTGGCTGCTGCTCGGCGGCATGTCGCTGCTGGCGGCCTACCGTTATACGGCGGGGCGCAAGCCTTACGGCTACATCGGTTTGGGCGATGTGTCGGTCTTTTTGTTTTTCGGCTGGTTGGCGGTATTGGGCAGCGAATATCTGCACACAGGCCGTCTGAACGCCTTATCTTTCCTGCCCGCCAGCGGCATGGGGCTGTGGTGCGTAATGGTGCTCAACCTCAACAATATGCGCGACATCTCCAGCGATTTGGCGGCGGGCAAATACACCGTGGCCGCCCGCTTGGGGCTGCGCCGTGCCAAAATCTACCATACCGCGCTGGCGCTCGCCGCCGCGTTGTGCTGGCTGGCGTGGCTGCCGCATGAGTTTCACGGCGGCCTTCAGACGGCCTTACCATTCTTTATCCTTGCCGCTACCCGTATCCACTTGGTTTTTCTGAAAAATACCCCATCTTCGTCTAAGCTGGACAGGCTGCTGCCGCAATGGAGCCTGAGCGTTTTATTATGGGTGGCGCTGCTGTGGCTGGCCGTCTGAAATATTCTGCCTAAATTCATGATTTGCTGTTAAAATCATCTTTCATTTCTTTTTGAACACACATCATTGGAGCAAACGCCATGAAAAACGACGTTTACGACTACACCGCCGGTTCGGTACAAAAAAACACCGTCCTGCAAAAAACCTACCGCCTGCTTGGTCTCTCATTCATTCCCGCCGCAGCCGGCGCATTCATCAGCAGCCAAATGGGTTGGAGCCTGTATGCCATGCTGGGCGGCCGCTGGATGTCATTTATCGCCGTGATGGTTTTCTTCTACGGCATGATTTTCATGATTGAAAAAAACCGCTACAACAAAACCGGCGCCACCCTGCTGATGGTCTTCACTTTCGGCATGGGCGTACTCATCAGCCCGCTCTTGACCTACGCGCTGAATGTCAACAACGGCACGCAAATCGTCGGTATCGCCGCCGTCATGACCGCCGCCGTGTTCTTCACCATGTCCGCGCTGGCGCGCCGCAGCGGAATGAACATGAGCTCGCTTTCCCGCTTCCTGACCGTGGGCGCGGTGGTCTTGATGATTGGCATTGTCGCCAACCTGTTCCTGCAGATTCCGGCCTTGAGCCTGACCCTTTCCGCTGGTTTTGTGTTGTTCAGCTCACTGATGATTATGTTCCAAGTGCGCCAAGTGATTGACGGCGGCGAAGACAGCCACATCAGCGCCGCGCTGACCATCTTTATCTCGCTGTACAACATCTTCAGCAGCCTGCTGCATATTTTGTTGTCCCTCAACGGCGACGATTAATTTCGTTTTGACCTGACACAAAAGGCCGTCTGAAAATCCGATTTTCAGACGGCCTTTGCTTTGACATTCCCCGCCCCCGCCTTTATCCTGACGTTTTCATTTTCCCCACACCCAACACCATGACTATCCCCGCCCGCCGCGCCGTCTATGCCGGCAGCTTCGACCCGCCGACCCACGGCCATCTGTGGATGATACGCGAAGCCGCCGCGCTGTTTGACGAACTCATCATCGCCGTCGGCATCAACCCCGACAAACAAAGCACCTACACCATCGCCGAGCGCCAAACCATGCTCGAGGCCATCACGCGGGATTTTCCCAACGTCAAAATCAGCGTGTTTGAAAACCGTTTCCTTGTGCACTACGCCCGCGAAGTCGGCGCCCGCTTTATCGTGCGCGGTATCCGCACCGCCGCCGACTACGAATACGAACGCTCCATGCGCTACATCAACAGCGACCTCGCACCCGAAATCTCCACCGTCTTCCTTATGCCGCCGCGCGAAATCGCCGAAGTTTCGTCAACAATGGTCAAAGGCTTGGTCGGCCCCGAAGGTTGGCGCGACACCGTCGGCCGCTACCTGCCCGAGGCGGTGTATCAGAAAATTTTGCAGGATCACAGCGGCAAGGATTAAAAACAGGAAGGACGAAATAGCCACCCAAGACCGTCTGAACCCCCAAGCAATCCATAACATTTCCGCCAACGCGCTCCCTCCCCCGCGGGGAAGGCTAGGGAGAGGGCAAAACGCCTAATATTCCACCACCGCTTTCCCCTTATAAAAAATGCCGTCTGAAAACCCAACATTTTCAGACGGCATTCCCATTTAAATCCATAGAAACAAACCCCGTCAAACCTTGCCATTCCACCCCCGAACACCGTACAATCAACACATTGTTTCAAAACATTTTCAAAGAAATATCCAGCAAATATTCATACATAAAGGAGTTTCCAGAATGACGATGACCATCAACCCCGCCGCCATGCCCAAAATCGGCGAAGTGTCGCCGCGTTACCAATCCTACAACGTCGAAATGGTCGAAATCGTCGGCGGCACTTTTTGGAAACCCTACAAATCCATGCCGCACGATGCCGACGGCAAGCCCATCATCAACATCCCCAAACAAGAGCAGCACGACGTTTCCGTCAGAAACGACGCCCTCTATCAAAAGCTGCCCGAAGCCGACCTTGCCAACCCGCGCCTGCGTGCGCTTGCCGCCGCGCTTGCCCCCGCCTATATGCGCGTCAGCGGCACTTGGGCGAATGCCGTTTACTTCCACGACGGCGATACCCCGCTAAACCAAGCTCCGCAAGGCTTTGCCAACGTCTTGACCGCCAAGCAATGGCAGGGCGTGCTTGATTTTGCCCAAGCCGTTGACGCCGAAATCGTGACCTCGTTTGCCGTCAGCGACGGCGTGCGCGACGATAAAGGCGTGTGGACACCCGTAGAAGCGCAAAAAATCCTCGCCTACACCCAAACCCACGGCGGCAAAATCGCCGCCGCCGAGCTGTTTAACGAACCCAATATCCCCGGCGCGGGCGGCTGCATCCGAGCCGGTTACAACGGCCAAAATTTCGCCGACAACCAACGCGTGTTCCACGACTGGGCGCGGCAGCATGCCCCCGATATGCTCCTGCTCGGCCCCGGCGCCGTCAGCGCCCACACTCTCGTTGAGCTGCAAGACATGTCGCCCGATGCCCTGAGCGTCTCCGAATTAATGAGCGGCAGCCCCGCGCCGCAATTCGACGCCTACTCCTACCACTATTACAACGCCATTTCGTGCCGAATCAGCAGCGATACCGATTTGGGTATGAGCCCCGAAGCCGCCATGACCCCCGAGCGGCTTACCCAAACCGACCAAATCTTCGCCGCCCACACCGCCCTGCGCGACCGCTACCTGCCCGCCGCGCCCATCTGGAACACAGAAACCGGGCAAGCCGGCGGCGGCGACCCCTACGCGGCCACCTACCGCGACACCTTCCGCTACCTCTACCAACTCGCCGGCAACGCCCGCCACGGTCTGCATGTGCATATGCACAACACCCTCTGCGCCAGCGAATACTCGCTTATCGAGCAAGACAGCCTCACCCCCAAACCCGACTACTGGGCAGCCTGGCTGTGGAACAAACTGATGGGCAGCAGCGTCTTAGACAGCGGCACCCAACCCGAGCAAAGCGGCGTGTACCTGTTTGCCCACAACAGCAAACAGCATTCAGACGGCGTATGCGTTTTACTGATTAACAGCAGCAACCAACCCGTAAGCGTTAATCTGCCGCAAAACGCCATGCAATACACCCTCACTTCAGACGGCCTCGATTCGGCGGACGTATATCTTAACGGCCAACGCCTGTTTGTCGGCGCCGACAACATCCTGCCCGAATTAAACGGCTTGGTGGTAGAAGCCGGAGAAATTGACGTACCGGCTTACAGCCTCACGTTTTGGGTGTTTGGGCGGTAAGGGTTGAGATTGGGAAAATAGCAATGCCGTCTGGATGTTCAGACGGCATTTTTGATTGATATTGATAACGTCGGCGCAAGAAACCGCGCAAGCAGCGCCTAATCCTTCAGCAGCCTACTCCCTCCCCCGTGGGAGAGGGAGCGCATTCCCGAAACCCCAACCGTTACTACCATTACCCACATGCCAATTAAACCCCACACCAGCCACGCGTAGCAACTGTGTTGCCAACCCGTCGGTCAGTAACATCAAACACGGTTAATTATGCACATTGCAGGCCGTCTGACTTCAGGTAATCCCTTACC
>NZ_JALJYC010000029.1 GCF_024170405.1 Neisseria perflava
AACAACTGAACCACCGTCCAAGAAAAACGCTCGGCTATGAAACACCGGGCAGTTTGTTCTTGGGGATATTTAAACCGTTAATTTCCGATGTTGCACTTGAAATGCGAATGTAAGGGCCTTTTGCGGCGGATTCCAAGTATGCGGCGAAACGCTACACGCCCCGTTTTAAAGGGGAATTGGGCATGGCGCGTTCGGCATGGATACGGGCTTTTTCTTCTTCCGACAAGGTTTTGTTGGTGAACCAAGCCTGTTGCGTTATCTCATCGCCGCCCACCACGCTGCTCACGCCCGCTTTTAATGCGTCATAGCCTTGTTTGGCCACCAATACGGGATCGTTTTTCCAGCTGTTATCCCCGAAAGCCGTGGTCTGCATACTGGCACGGGCGTGAAATTCCGTTGCGGTTGCGCCCGGGTGCAAAATCGTAATTTGAATGCCTGTGCCTTTCAACTCTTCGCGAATACCGTTGGCAAACGAGCTTAAAAACGCTTTGGTCGGCCCATATACGCTTTCGTAAGGCGTCGGCGTTGTCGCAGACAAAGAGCTGACAAACAAAAACTTACCGCCTCCGGCACGAATCATATCGGGCAACAGCCCATAAGTTAGGCGGACGGGGGAACCCATGTTCAAATCCATCACTTGCAAATGTTCGGCCAAAGTATGATCGATAAAAGCGCCGCCCACGCAAATACCGGCATTAATCACCGCGATTTCCGGCGGTGCACCGTATTTTTCTGCTGCTGCCAATACCGCGTCATTGCCCGCCGCTGTGGACAGATCTGCCTGCAAGGGCGTCACTTCGATGGCCGGATTTGCTAAGGCAGACGCAGCGGAAAACACCCGTTCACTGGCGCCGGTAATCAGCAAATCATAACCGTCTTGCGCCAACAGTTTGGCAATTTCCAAACCGATACCGGCCGAACCGCCGGTTACTAAAGCCCATTTATTCATTTTGCTGCTCCTGTTACATGATTGTTTTTGGCGAGGCCGTCTGAAACATAAGCGGCAAAAGCCTCCCGATAATCCGGATGCCAGCGCGATAAGGCCGGACGGTTCAAAATCAAGTCATCCGCCGCCCATTGCAGGCGCAGCGCGTCCAATTCAGCATTTACCGCATTGTCCGGACAAAGAATATAAAAATCGCCCTGCTCGAAACGCGGTATAAAATAATCAATTAATTGCGCCGCCGTCCACGGTTCGTCCGGCTTGTCCGCCAGATTGCTCAAATCCTGATGAGGGAAATTCATCGGCGTCCAGGTGTAGCCGGGCACAAACAAATGTGCCGTGATTTTATCACCCGCCGCCATAAGCAACTCATGCGCCAGCTGTTCGGTCAACACTTTCACGCCTGCTTTCGCCACAGAATAGGCCGCATTCCCCGGCGGCGTGGTAATGCCTTCTTTTGAACCTAAATTGATAATGGCACTTCGTCCGGCCTGCGCCAGCATGGGTTCGACAAACAAAATCTGCGTCTGCACAATCGAAAAGAAATTAACCTCCATCTGCCGCCGCCATGCCACCATATCGTGCCACGGATCGGCACCTGCGCTGATACCGGCGTTATTCACCAAAATTGCGGTTTCTCCAAAGCGGTCAAACGCCGTATCCCGCAAACGGGTCAAGGCTGCTGTATCGCAAACATCTCCGGTTATGCAGCAGACTTCAGTATCCAAGCGCTCCGCCAACTGCGCCAAGGCCGCGCCGTCATTATCCAGCAAGCACAATCTCAGCCCCAAACGGGCAAAATGTTCGGCCAATGCCGCGCCGATTCCTTTTGCCGCACCGGTAATCACGGCCACTCGTCCAGCCTGTAATAAATCCGTATTCCGTTTCATTTTCCGCTCCTTGCGATGACTTGCATTCCATCTTAGGCGCGTTATAATTGCACGTCTATCTATAATTTTGCAATTTATAATTTTAAAAATCAGAATTATGCTTAACCGTTTTGAAGCCCTGAAAATCTTCTGCTCCGCCGCAGACACTTTGCAATTCAAAGAGACCGCCCACCGCTTGGCCGTGTCGCCGTCGGTGGTCAGCCGCGTCATCAGCGAGTTGGAAGATGATTTGGGCGAACCCTTGTTTATACGCAGTACCCGTCAAGTGCAACTGACCGACTTCGGCAGCCGCTTTTTTGCGCGTGCCAAAGCCCTGCTGGACGAAAGCGAACAGTTGTTTGCGTCATCATCGAAATTAAACGGCGCAGAAATGGCCGGTACGGTGCGCATTACCATCCCCGAAATCGCCTGCGATACAGTGTTACTGGCAGAATTAATGCAGGCTTTACGCCCTTATCCCGAGATTGTTTTAGACTGGCGTCTGGATAACGCGCGCTTGAATGTGGTGACAGAAAAAATCGACATTGGCCTGCGTGTCGGCGTGATGGAAGACAGCAATTTGATTGCCCGTCGGCTGGGACAAACCCATGAAAAAATCGTGGCCTCGCCTGAGTATGTGCGCCGCTATGGTTTGCCCGCCGATGTTAGCGATTTGCAGCGCCGCTTTCCGCTTTCGGAAATGATGAACGGCAATACCGGCCGCTTTTGGCCGTGGCGTTTTCAAAACAACGTGCAGTTTTCCCCCTACAAAACCGGTTTCATTTCATCCGACATCCACAGCAATCTGCAAGCCGCACTTTCCGGCGTGGCCGCAGTACAGTTACTCGAATGGGCCTGCCGCCCCTATCTGCAACGGGGCGAATTGGTAGAGCTGCTGCCCGATTTGCCGAAAATCCAATGGCCGGTTTACCTCTACCGCCCGCAACAAACCGTTACCCCCGCGCGGATTAAACGGGTTTTCGACCTGCTGGCCGAAATTTTGCAAACCCGTTTTTTCCAGCAAGAAATACTTTTATAAACAAATAATTGAAAGCCGAAAGCAAAGGCCGTCTGAAAATGCAAAATGATTTTCAGACGGCCTACATAAAAAAACACCGACTGACAAAAATCAGTCGGTGTTTTTAAATAGGGTGGCGAGCCAAACCCCCGGCACTGGCGCATCAGAGTGGGCTGCTGGCTTCCGCCCCTGACCCGTTGTTCCGAATAACCATGCGGGGAGACCCGCCGTTGAGAAGCGCATTATAACGGCTTTTGCGGCAAATACCAAGCCCCGCAGCCGCTTTCTGCGCAGATAGTAGAAATTGTCAACAATATAAATCGCTTTCAGTCTCATTCTTAGAACGAAAAAGACTAAGAAAACGTCTGCTTTTCCATTGTAAAACAAGGCAAACTGGATTAAAGTAGCAAACTTTCACACATCCCTGCCTGCTGTTTTCAGACGGCAAAAAAGCAAAAAATAATATTTTCTACGGAACACCAGCCATGACCTCAACCACCGCCCCACAGCGTATCCGCGAAATTCCCTACAACTATACTTCCTATACCGACCGCGAAATCGTCGTCCGCCTGCTGGGGGAATCGGCTTGGCAGATTTTGAACGACTTGCGCGGCCAGCGCAAAACCGGCCGTTCGGCGCGTATGCTGTTTGAAGTATTGGGCGATATGTGGGTGGTGGAGCGCAATCCCTATCTGGTGGACGATTTACTCGACCATCCGCACCGCCGCGAGGCGCTGGTGGGCGAAATACGCCACCGTTTGAGCGAAATCCAAAAGCGCCGTGATGAAAACGCGCAAGTGGATTTACTGGTGGAAGCGGCACAGGCGGCGGTGCAGCGTTTTGACGACAGCTTTGAAGCCACGCGCCGCAAGCGCAAGCAGGTTTTGGAGCGTTTGAGCAAGATTACCAAGCCGCACAATATTATGTTTGACGGCCTCGCCCGCGTGGTGCACGTAACCGACGCGACCGACTGGCGCGTGGAATATCCGTTTGTGGTCATCAATCCCGACAGCGAAGCCGAAGTCGCGCCGCTGGTAAAAGCCTTAATCGAATTGGATTTGGTCATCATCCCGCGCGGCGGCGGCACGGGCTATACCGGCGGCGCGATTCCGCTGGACGCAAACAGTGCGGTCATCAATACCGAAAAATTGGATATTCACAACGGCGTGCAATACATCGCCCTGCCCGGCTTGGAAGGCAAACATCCTGTTATCCATTGCGGCGCGGGCGTGGTCACGCGGCGCGTGGAAGAAACTGCGCACAAGGCCGGTTTGGTGTTTGCCGTCGATCCCACTTCTGCCGACGCTTCCTGCGTAGGCGGCAATGTGGCGATGAACGCGGGCGGTAAAAAAGCGGTGTTGTGGGGCACGGCACTCGATAATCTGGCCTACTGGCAGATGGTCAACCCGCAGGGCGAATGGCTGCGCATTGAGCGCGTGCGGCATAATTTCGGCAAGATTCACGACGAAGAAACCGCTGTTTTCGACATTCATACCCTGTCTTCAGACGGCCTCAAAATCGTGAAAACCGAGCGTTTGGAAATTCCCGGCCACAAATTCCGCAAAGTCGGCTTGGGCAAAGACGTGACCGACAAATTCTTGAGCGGCCTGCCGGGGGTGCAGAAAGAAGGCACCGACGGCATTATTACCAGCGTGGCCTTTGTGTTGCACCGCATGCCCGCGCACACGCGCACGGTGTGTATGGAATTTTTCGGCACGGTCGCCAACGCCACGCCGTCTATCGTGGAAATCCGCGATTACCTGCTGGGTCATGAATCGGTGAAACTGGCCGGTTTGGAGCATTTGGATTGGCGCTACGTCCGCGCCGTGGGCTACGCCACCAAAGCGGCGGGATGCGGCCGCCCGAAAATGGTTTTGTTGGCAGACGTAGTGTCTGATGACGAAGCGGCAGTAGAGGAAGTGGCCGCGCATATCGTGGAAATGACGCGCAAACGCGACGGCGAAGGTTTCATCGCCGTCAGCCCCGAAGCGCGCAAAACTTTCTGGCTCGACCGCAGCCGCACCGCCGCCATCGCCAAACACACCAACGCCTTTAAAATCAATGAAGACGTGGTAATCCCGCTGGAGCGTTTGGGCGAATATTCAGACGGCATCGAGCGCATCAACATCGAATTATCCATTCAAAACAAACTGGCGCTGTGCCGCGCCCTGCTCGATTACCTGCAAGGCCGTCTGCCGGTCGATAATATGGGCACAGATCTGCCCAGCAGCGAGCTGTTGGGCGATCGCGGCAAACACGCGCTCGCGCATGTTGCCGCCGTCAAAGAGCGTTGGGAATGGTTGCTGGAAAATATGGACGCGCCGCTGGCCGACTACAAAGCGCGTTACGGCAAAGCGGTGCATGCCGATGAAGCGGCGCAAGACAATGAAAGCTGCTTTATCGCTTTTCGCGATTTCCGTCTGCGCGTGTCGGTAAAAAGCGATGTTGTGAACCCCCTACGCGAGATTTTCAGCGGTAAGGCCGATAGCAAAATCATTGAAAACCTGCAAAAAATCCACAGCCGCGTGGTGCGCGGGCGCGTGTTTGTCGCGCTGCACATGCACGCGGGCGACGGCAACGTGCACACCAACCTGCCGGTCAATTCCGACGACGCCGACATGCTTCAGACGGCCTACCGCGCCGTTGACCGCATTATGCGCCTCGCCCGCAGCTTGGACGGCGTGATTTCCGGCGAACACGGTATCGGCATTACCAAGCTTGAATTTTTGAGCGACGAAGACATGCAGCCCTTCTGGGACTATAAAGACCGTATCGACCCCGACCACCGCTTCAACCGCCACAAGCTGATGAAAGGCAGCGACCTGCGCAACGCCTACACACCATCGTTTGAACTTTTGGGCGTGGAATTGTTGATTATGGAAAAATCCGCGCTGGGCACCATCGCCGATTCGGTAAAAGACTGCCTGCGCTGTGGTAAGTGCAAACCCGTCTGCTCCACTCATGTGCCGCGCGCCAACCTCTTATACAGCCCGCGCAACAAAATCCTCGGCGTCGGCCTGTTGACCGAAGCGTTTTTATACGAAGAGCAAACCCGTCGCGGCGTATCGGTAAAACACTTTGAAGAACTCACCGACCTGAGCGACCACTGCACCGTGTGCCACCGCTGCGTCAAGCCCTGCCCTGTCAACATCGACTTCGGCGACGTAACCGTGGCCGTGCGCAATTACCTGACCGATTCCGGCCACAAACGCTTTATCCCCGCCGCCGATATGGGCATGGCCTTCCTCAACACCACCAACCCGAAAGCCATCAAACTCTTACGCGGCGCGATGATTAAAACCGGTTTTCCGGCGCAAAATTTCGCCTACAAAATCGGCAAGCTGCTGCCGACCGTGAAAAAGCAGAAAGCCAAGCCCAAAGCCACCGTCGGCGCCGCGCCGGTCAAAGAGCAGGTGATTCATTTCATCAACCGCCCGCTGCCCAAAAGCGTACCCGCCAAAACCCCGCGCGCCATGTTAGGAATTGAAGACAACAAAACCATTCCGATTATCCGCAACCCGCAAACCGCCGAAGACAGCGAAGCCGTGTTCTACTTCCCCGGTTGTGGCTCGGAGCGGCTTTTCAGCCAAATCGGTCTGGCAACGCAGGCGATGTTGTGGCACGTCGGCGTGCAAACCGTCTTACCGCCGGGCTATATGTGCTGCGGCTACCCGCAAGACGCAGGCGGCAACAAAGCCAAAGCCGAACAAATGACCACCGACAACCGCGTCTCCTTCCACCGCATGGCCAACACGCTCAACTACCTCGACATCAAAACCGTCGTCGTCAGTTGCGGCACCTGCTACGACCAGTTGGAAAAATACCGCTTTGAAGAAATCTTCCCCGGCTGCCGCATTATCGACATCCACGAATTTTTACTGGAAAAAGGCGTGAAACTCGAAGGCGTGCAAGGCCAGCAATACCTGTATCACGACCCTTGCCACAGCCCGATTAAAACCATGAACGCCACCCAAATGGCGAGCGAGCTGATGGGGCAGAAAGTCGTCTTGAGCGACCGCTGCTGCGGCGAAAGCGGCATGTTTGCCGTCAAACGCCCCGACATCGCCACGCAGGTGAAATTCCGCAAGCAGGAAGAGATTGAAAAAAATCTGGCCGAACTCGCCCCCGCCCCGGGCGACAAAGTCAAAATGCTCACCTCCTGCCCCGCCTGCTTGCAAGGCCTCAGCCGCTACGCCGACGATAACGACATGCCCGCCGACTACATTGTCATCGAAATGGCCAAGCATATCTTGGGTAAAAACTGGTTGGACGAATTTGTACAAAAAGCCAATCAAGGCGGGGTGGAACAGGTAAGGCTGTAACCATCCGGCAGTGGATAAAACACGTAAAGGCCGTCTGAAAATCGGGGAATATGCCCGGTTTCAGACGGCCTTTTTTATCGGCTGCCGGCTGCCTTAGCTTGATGATACACAAATAAATCAATCAAACATGCTAATTTGATTGATTATTTTCATTTAAACAATATGCCGTCTATAAAAGACTCGAACACATTGATTCCTACTACTTTTCTTACAAAATCTCACCAAAAATCTGTCAAAAAAATACAACTGCCTTTCTTTTACCGCACCACTGTCAACGATTACAAATTTTGTAAAACTTCATCTTACCATCCACATATATTATTTTATTTTGTGATTACTTATCAAAGTATTAAATACATTTATATTGATTGCATAACGTAAAATACGCCTAAGCCAAAAATAGAATTGTTGACAATATTTTTTGAAATGGCGGACAATCCCAATTAATCCGTCCTCAGTACGGCCGCTTGTACCGACCGTACTGTACCAACGACACCGATATTTTGTTTATATATTACTGTTTCCGACAAACGAACGATTGCCGGATTTCCCACAAAAGGACATTGCCATGCATTTGAGTGCTCGAGAACAAGAGAAGCTGATGTTGTTTTTGGCCGGCGAATTGGCGGCCAAACGGCGCGCACGCGGCTTGAAATTAAATTACCCTGAAACCGTCGCCTATATCTCCAGCCATCTGCTGGAAGCCGCCCGCGACGGCATGAGCGTGGCCGAATTAATGCAATACGGCGCTACGCTGCTGACGGTAGATGATGTGATGGAAGGCGTGGCCGAGATGGTGCATGAAGTGCAAATCGAGGCCACCTTCCCCGACGGTACCAAGCTCGTGACCGTACACCAGCCTGTCCGCTAAACCGCGCTTACGCCGATTAGCCCGAATAATTTTCAGACGGCCTCTGTCATACAGCAGACACCGTTGCGACAAATGGAAAGAACATCATGACTCCCGGAGAATATATTACCGCCGAAGGCGATGTGGCCGCCAATCTCGGCCGCCAAACCCGTACCCTGACCGTAGCCAACTTGGGCGATCGCCCGATTCAAGTCGGCTCGCATTACCATTTTTTTGAAACCAATGCCGCGCTGCAGTTTGACCGCGAGGCAGCCAAAGGTTTTCACTTAAACGTGCCCAGCGGCAATGCCGTGCGCTTCGAGCCGGGCGAGAGCAAAACCGTTGAGCTGGTCTCTTTCGGCGGCAATCAGGTTTTACACGGCTTTCACAATGACACCAATGGCAAAGTGGCCGTTGCCAACGATACCGGCAAACCCGCCTTGGTGATTCCGCGTGCGCAATATGCCGCCACTTACGGCCCGACCGTCGGCGACAAAGTGCGCTTGGGCGATACTGGCCTGTTTGCCACCGTGGAAAAAGATTTGCTGACCCACGGCGACGAATGCAAATTCGGCGGCGGCAAATCGGTGCGCGACGGCATGGCGCAATCGGCCACTGAATCACGCGACAATGAAAATGTATTGGATTTTGTCATCACCAATGTATTGATTATCGACCACAGCGGCATTATCAAGGCCGACATCGGTATCCGCGAAGGCAAAATCGTCGGTATCGGCCAAGCCGGTAATCCCGACACCATGGATGGCGTAACGCCCAATATGATTATCGGCGCGTCAACCGAAGTGCATAACGGCGCCCACCTCATCGTCACCGCCGGCGGTATCGACACCCACATTCACAATATCTGCCCGCAACAAATTACCCATTCGATTGAAAGTGGTATTACCACCATGATTGGCGGCGGCACCGGCCCGGCCGACGGCACCAACGCCACCACCGTCACCCCGGGCGCGTGGAACATGCGCCGTATGCTGCAAGCCGCCGACGCTTATCCGGTAAACCTGGGCTTTTTCGGCAAAGGCAACTGCGCTTCCAAAGAGCCGCTGCGCGAGCAAATCCGCGCCGGCGCATTGGGTTTGAAAATCCATGAAGACTGGGGTGCCACCCCTGCCGTGATTGACGCGGCGCTGGGCGTAGCCGATGAAATGGACATCCAAGTCGCCATCCACACCGACACGCTCAACGAAGGCGGTTTCTTGGAAGACACCATGAAAGCCATCAATGGCCGCGTGATTCACACCTTCCACACCGAAGGTGCGGGCGGCGGCCATGCGCCGGACATCATCAAAGCGGCGATGTACCCGAACGTATTGCCCGCTTCGACCAACCCGACCCGTCCTTACACCGTCAACACCATCGACGAGCATTTGGATATGCTGATGGTCTGCCACCACCTCGACAAACGCGTGCCGGAAGACGTGGCCTTTGCCGACAGCCGTATCCGTCCGGAAACCATCGCCGCCGAAGATATTTTGCACGACATGGGCGTGTTCTCGATTATGAGTTCCGACTCGCAAGCGATGGGGCGTCCTGCCGAAGTGATTCTGCGCACCTGGCAAACCGCTGACAAAATGAAACAGCAGCGCGGCGCCCTGCCGGAAGATTCAGACGGCAGCGACAACTTCCGTATCAAACGCTACATCGCCAAATACACCATCAACCCCGCCATCGCCCACGGCATAGACCAATACGTCGGTTCGGTGGAAATCGGCAAAATGGCGGATTTGGTGTTGTGGAAACCGGCCTTCTTCGGTGTCAAACCGGAAATCATCATCAAAAACGGCTTCATCAGCTACGCGCGCATGGGCGACCCGAACGCCAGCATTCCGACCCCGCAGCCGGTGATTTACCGCCCGATGTTCGGCGCAGACGGCAAAGCCGTGGCGCATACCGCCGTGTTGTTTGTGTCGCAAGCCGCCGTGGATGCTGACATCCGCAGCGAATATGGTTTGGAAAAAGCAACCCTGCCGGTCAAAGGCTGCCGCACCATCGGCAAAAAAGACCTGATTCACAACAACGGCACGCCCGAAATCAGCGTTGACCCCGAGCGTTACGAAGTGCGCGTCGATGGCGAACTGATCACCTGCGAACCGGCGAAAAACCTGCCTTTGGCGCAGCGTTATTTCCTGTTTTAACCTGCTTTCAGACGGCCTTTCAAGCAAGAAGGCCGTCTGAAAAATTCAAAAAAATATTGATATGAACTTAATTATCCAAGATATTCTGCCTGCCGATACCGCTATTGCCGCCTCTGCCGAGCGCGACAGCGTGGAATTGGAATGGTACGAAGCCGACCGCCGCATTTTGCGCAAAACCACCGTCGGCGGGCGCGATATGGCGTTCCGCCTGCTCAAAGAAGGCCAGCGTTTGGAACACGGCGATTTGGTCTATGCCGACGACAAATTGGCGATTAGCGTGGTCATCAAGCCCAGCGACACCATCGTTTTGGCGCCGCAAACCCTGCCTGATATGGCGCGTGCCTGCTACGAAATCGGCAACAAACATTCGCCGCTGTTTCTCGACGGCAACGAATTGCTGCTAACCTATGACCAACCGATGTTCCTCTGGCTGGAAGCCGCCGGTTTCGCGCCGAAAAAAGAGCAGCGCCGCTTGAGCCATGCCCTGCGCGCCAACTCTGCGCAAGGCGTCGGCGGCGGTCATTCGCATTCGCACGACCATGACCACGCGCACGGCCACAGCCATTCGCATGACCATGACCACGGCCATTCCCACAGCCACGGGCATCATCATGAGCACTAAACTTACCTCGCTGCTGCATTTGGTCGATCCCACCCTGCCCATCGGCGGTTTTAACCACTCCGGCGGTTTGGAAACCTTTGTACAACAACGCATTGTCAACAGTAAAGCCGATTTGCAAGAATATGTCAGCGTGCAACTGGCGCAAAGCTGGGCGCACAACGATGGTGCTTATGTGTCGCTGGCTTACACCGCCGCAACCGACGGCGACAGCGCCGCGCTGCTGAAGTTGGATGAAAAAATCGCCGCCAACAAAGCACCGCGCGAAGTGCGCGAAGCCGCCACCAAATTGGGCGTGCGCCTGCTGAAAATTTTTGCCCGCTACGATGAAAACCCGCTGTTGCAGGATTTTCAGACGGCCATCACGCAAAAGCAAGCTTACGGTTTTTATCCCTTGGTGTTCGGCATGATTGCCGCGTTGGAAGGCTTGCCCAAAGAAGAAACCCTGACGGCGTTTTACTACAATGCCGCCGTCGGCGCGATTACCAACGGCGTGAAGCTGATTCCGCTCAGCCAGATGGACGGGCAGGATATTCTGTTTTCCCTGCGTGAACCGATTACCGCAGCGGTGGAATCCAGTCTGCACCCCGACCAAGACATGCTCGGCGCCGCCAGCATTGCCAGCGACATCCGCGCCATGCAGCATGAGCGCTTGTATTCGCGGCTGTATATGAGTTGACCGTATCCGTTTCAGACGGCCTGGCCGTCTGAAAACCGGTTTGATTTAATTGAATTTTTCCCTTTTACCACTAGGACTTTTATCATGAAAAAATTTCTGACTCTGATTGCTTTAACCACCGTTTCCGCCGCTGCCATGGCGCACCCCGGCCATGCCGATACCGGCCTGATGAGCGGCTTGGTACACCCCGTCAGCGGCATTGACCATATTTTGGCGATGTTGGGCGTGGGCTTGTGGGCAGCTTCGCTCGGCGGCAAAGCGCGTTGGGCGCTGCCTGCCGGTTTCGTGGCAATGATGGCCGTCGGTTTTGCCTTTGGTGCCAACGGCGGTGAAATTCCGATGATGGAACAAGGCATTGCCGCCTCTGTTTTGGTGATTGGTTTGGCTGCTGCTTGGGCCAAACGCATTCCGGTTGCCGCAGCCGCTGCGCTGGTGGGCGTGTTCGCTCTGTTCCACGGCGTGGCGCACGGCGTGGAAATGCACGGCTCTTCTGCCTTGGCTTACGCCGGCGGCTTCCTGGTCAGCACCGTTGTCCTGCTGGCTGCCGGTTTATTTGCCGGTACTGCCCTGAGCAAAAACGTATGGTTCAACCGCATTGCCGGTACTGCCATCGGCGCGGTTGGCTTGGGTCTGCTGTTTGCCTGATATGCACGCAGGACGGCTGAAAAAGCCTGTCTGTCGGCAAGGTTATCGCCTTGTTAACGGCTGTTAATTTCGCTTTTCAGACGGCCTCACGCGCTTTTTTCCCTCACGATAACAACTGAAAACAGAAAGTCTCCCATGCGCAACTACATCAAAATCGGCGTGGCCGGCCCGGTGGGTGCGGGCAAAACCGCCCTGATTGAACGCCTGACCCGCCAAATGGCCAGCGAATACAGCATTGCCGTCATTACCAATGACATCTACACCCGCGAAGACGCGGAGTTTCTGACCAAAAACAGCCTGTTGCCCGCCGAACGCATTATGGGCGTGGAAACCGGCGGCTGCCCGCACACCGCCATCCGCGAAGACGCTTCCATGAACTTGGAAGCGGTGGACGAAATGGTGGCGCGTTTCCCCGACGTGCAAATCGTATTTATCGAATCCGGCGGCGACAACCTTTCCGCCACATTCAGCCCGGATTTGGCCGATGTCACTATTTTCGTGATTGACGTGGCGCAAGGCGAAAAAATCCCGCGCAAAGGCGGCCCGGGCATTACCCGTTCCGATTTGCTGGTGATTAACAAAACCGACCTCGCCCCGTTTGTCGGCGCCAGTTTGGAAGTGATGGAACGCGACGCGCGCCGTATGCGCGGCGGCCAGCCGTTTGTCTTCACCAACCTGCGCACCGACGAGCATTTGGCCGATGTAATCGGCTGGATTAAAAAATACGCGTTGTTGGAAAATGTCGAAGAACCGGCCGGTTTGGTACGTTGATTTTCAGACGGCATGTAGGGTGGATTCCACCCTACGCATTTTTTAAAACCATGTTTTTTCAGACGGCCTCAAGGCCGTCTGAAATCTGCCCACCCTTTCCCTGACCCGCCTATGCACGCCAAACTCACCCTCGATACCCAAATCCGACAAGGCAAGACCACGCTGAAAAACTGTTTTGTCACGCCGCCCTTAAAGCTGCTGCCGCTGCCCACACAAGCCGACGGCATGTTGCGTGCGGTGCAGATGTCCGCCTCACCCGGTTTGCTGGCGGGGGATATTATCGAAACCGAAATCGAGGTGTGCGAACACGGCGCATTGTCGCTGTTTACCCAAGCCTTTACCCGCGTCTTGAGTATGCGCGAGGGCGATAAAGCCGAGCAGCGCACGCATATCCGTATGCAGCCGCACAGCCGTTTGTGTTTCCTGCCGCACCCTTTGGTGTTGCACGAAGGCAGTACGCTCATCCAAACCACCGATATTGATTTGGGCGACCACTGCAACCTGCTCTACGGCGAAATCATCGCCGCCGGACGGGTATTGCGCGATGAAAAATTCGCCTTCGCCCGCCTGTCGTCGCATTTGAATATCCGCCACCACGGGCGCGAATGGATTACCGACAACATCCAATGGCAACTGGCGCACTATCCGCTCAATGTTATCGGCCAAATGGAAGGCTACACCCACCAGCTCAATCTGTTCTACGCCGACAGCGGCAAAATGCCGTCTGAAATCCGTGCGCAAGTTGATGATGTGTATGCGGCGCTGTCGGAATCTTTTGCCGATTCAAACATTTTATGGGGCGTTACCCAAGCCAATGAGCAAGTATTGTGTTTGCGCGCTTTGGCCAACAATGCCCAAGATTTGCAACAGCTGCTGCAAGCGGCCGTCGGCCAGCTCCACAGCGGCCAGATTACACCGCAAACCGCCGTCTTTTTCCGTTAATTTCTGGCGTTTTTATTCTTATCATGAAACTGATTCAAACCACCCTGACCGGTATCGGCCAAATCTTCTTGCAGGAAAACTATTTTTCCGGCCTGCTGATTACCATCGGCATGTTTTTCAGTCACTGGGCGCTGGGCGTTGCCTGCCTGCTCGGTTCGCTGATTGGCACACTTACCGCGCAGGGCTTGAAATTCCCTGAAGAGCAAATCCAGCAGGGGCTTTACGGCTTCAATGCCAGCCTTGCCATGATGTGCGCCCTGTTCACCTTTGGCGAAGACGACCCTTCGCGTCTGACAGTATGGCTATTAGGCGCTGTTGCCGCCGTTGTCGCCACCTTGATTATGCGCGTCTTTATGAAAGCCGGCCGCCCCGCCTACACCTTCCCGTTTGTCTTAACCAGCTGGGCATTCTGCTGGGGCGTGGCGCATTTCGGCCTGTTTGGTTTAGCGCAAACCACGCCGCCGCTGGCCGACTATACCGACCCGATAAACGCCGCCATCGAGCCGCTCTACGCTTGGGCGGAAGTCAACTTCGGCTCATCGCTGCTGACCGGCTTGTTTTTATTTACCGGCATCGCCATCAGCTCTCCCCATGCCGCCATGTGGGGAACGGCTGCCGCCACTTTCGGCACGGCATTGGCCGCCTGGCTGTTTAACATCAACGGCAACAGCCTGGCCAACGGCTTATACGGTTTTTCCGCCGTCTTAGTCGCCTGCGCCTTTGTCGGCAACCGCCTATTGGATTTGATTTACGTCGTGCTCGGCATTGCCTTGGCCGTCATCATCCAATACGCCGTCGCGCAAACCGGCCTGTCGGCCTACACCTTCGGCTTTATCGCCGCCAGCTGGCTGGTGTTGTTTGCCAAAAAATACCTTGAACGCACCGCCTTAGCTTCTCCCCGAGCCTGATTCGTCTTTTTTATACCTAAGGCCGTCTGAAAACACCGCATAATATTCAGACGGCCTTTATTCTGTATTAAAATAACAGCCGAACCACCTACCCCACATTTTCCCATGTCCAAAAAAATTCTGATTATTTCCCCCAGCTGGATTGGCGACTGCGTCATGACCCAGCCGCTTTACCGCCGTTTGCACGAATTAAACCCCGGCTGCACCATCAACGTCTTCGCGCCAAAATGGTCGATGGCCGTATTCGAGCGCATGCCCGAAATCAACGAAATCTTTGAAAATCCTTTCGGCCACGGCGCTTTGGATTTGAAAAAGCGTTGGCGCGTCGGGCGCGAATTGGGCAAGCGCGGTTACGACCAAGTCATCGTATTGCCCGGTTCGCTCAAATCCGCCGTC
This sequence comes from Neisseria perflava, assembly GCF_024170405.1. Lineage (GTDB taxonomy): Bacteria > Pseudomonadota > Gammaproteobacteria > Burkholderiales > Neisseriaceae > Neisseria > Neisseria perflava_B. The sequence goes on from NZ_JALJYC010000029.1 coordinate 15,119, forward strand.
ATCGCCTTTGCCACCGGCATTAAGCAGCGCACCGGCTATGTCGGCGAATCGCGTTATATTTTGCTCAACGACATCCGCAAGCTGGATAAAGCCGCGCTGCCGCTGATGGTGGATCGTTACACCGCATTAGCCTACCCCACGCAAGCGGCTTTCAACGGCCATTCTGACAATCCCTTATTCAAAATCGACCCCGCCAGCCAGCAGGCGGCCTTAGCCAAACACGGCCTCAATACCGCCCAACCGGTCTTGGCCTTCTGCCCCGGCGCCGAATTCGGCCCGGCCAAGCGCTGGCCAACACGCCATTTTGCCGAACTCGGCCGCCGCTATCTGGCGCAAGGCTGGCAGATTTGGCTCTTCGGTTCGCAAAAAGATTTTGCCACCGCCGAAGAAATCAATGCGCAAACAGGCAATCAGTGCCGCAATTTGTGCGGACAAACCAGCTTGTCCGAAGCGATTGACCTACTCGCCTGCGCCGAAACGGTGGTCTGCAACGACAGCGGCCTCATGCACCTGGCCGCCGCGCTCGACCGCAAACTGGTGGCGGTGTACGGCTCGTCCAGCCCAGACCACACGCCGCCCTTGTCCCCAAAAGCCAAAATTGTCAGCCTGCATTTGGAATGTTCGCCCTGTTTCAAACGCGAATGCCCGCTGGGGCACACCGACTGTCTCAACAAGCTCACGCCGCAAATGGTAGATGACGCCGCCTGCGAATTGGCGCAAAACCAATAGCCTGTTATAAAACCGTCAGGCCGTCTGAATCGAATTTCCTTTCAGACGGCCTAGGGGCTGTTGGCACTTCATCCGCGAAGCAGATTTTCGAGGGAAAACGCAGTTTCAGCGAAGCTAAAAGGCGCGATTGCAAGGCGCAAGGCGCAGCAAGGTTGGACACCTTGCGAGCAGTTGCAACGCAGCAGGCGCGTTTTTTCACCGAAAAGATGCCGCATGATGAAATGCCAACAGCCCCTAACAGTTTTCATTTGATTATCACAGTGTTATGATAATCCACAGAATCCGCATGATGGAGGACGAAACGATGAAAACATGGATAACAATCGGGTTGTTGGCGCTATCAGGCAACCATGCAGCGGCAGAATCCATCGAGACGCTCCGCCCCACCGTGCCCACCGTCGAAACGGAAAACAGCAACGGCAACACCACCGGCAGCGGCAACGAATTACCCAACGCCAGTATCAACATCGGCAACGGCGCCAATACCCGCTATACCGCCGACTACACCGTGTTCAATAATTTGGATCGCGGCGACACCTCCGCCGGCGGCGAAGAAGCCAACCTGAGCGTCCAATCCATCGGCTTTTCCGCCATCTACGATTTTCGCAACAGCAGCGCCGTTACCCCCTACGCCGGCGCCCGCCTCGGCCTCAACCGCCTGCGCCTCGACAACGGCAGCGAACCCGGTTCGGAAAGCTACCAAACTTACGAAGAACGCATCCGCCTCGGCGCAGGCGTAACCGCCGGTGCGCAATACACCTTCAAAGAAAAATTCGCCGTCGATGCGGGCGTGTCCTACAACTATCTGGGCAAGCTCAATACCGACAATACCCAAGCCAGCCAGTACAGCGCCACGGTGGGGCTGAAATACAAATTCTAAACAGCAAGGCCGTCTGAAATATTTTCAGACGGCCTTTATGCTTGAATTCCGTTTCAGACGGCCTTATTATCGCTAAATCTTTTTCATTATTTTCAGGCCGAAACCATGTCCGCGATTCAAGAATACGTCCGCCATACCGCCGCTGCCGCCAAGCAAGCCTTTTATACCTTGAGCACCGCCACCACCGCGCAGAAAAACGCCGCGCTCCTGCGCATGGCCGAGCTGATTAAGCACCATCAAGCCACCATTCTTGCCGCCAATGCGCAAGATATGGAAAACGCCGCCGCCAAAGGCTTAGACAGCGCCCTGCTCGACCGTTTGAAACTGACCGAAAAAACGATGGACGGCATGTGTGAAGGCTTGCGTCAAATCGCCGCATTGCCCGACCCGGTGGGCGAGATGGATGAATTCCGCCTGCGCCCCAACGGTTTGCAAATCGGCAAAATGCGCGTGCCGCTGGGCGTGATCGGCATTATTTACGAATCGCGCCCGAACGTAACCGTTGACGCAGCGGCCTTGTGCCTCAAATCGGGCAACGCCTGCATTTTACGCGGCGGCAGCGAAGCGTTTCACAGCAATATGGCGATTGCCAAACTGATTACGCAGGCTTTGATTGAAAACAGCCTGCCCGCCGATGCCGTGCGCCTGATTGAAAACACCGACCGCGAAAGCGTCGGCGCCATGCTGCAAAGCCCCGAATTTATTGATGTGATTATCCCGCGCGGCGGCAAATCGCTGGTGGCGCGCATTTCCGCCGAAGCGCGCGTGCCAGTCATCAAACATCTTGACGGCATTTGCCATGTGTATATCGACCGCGCCGCCGACTCCGAAAAAGCGGTTAACATCGCCTTCAACGCCAAAACCTCGCGCTACGGCACGTGCAACACCATGGAAACGCTGCTGGTGCACGCCGACCGCGCCGCCGAAATCCTGCCATTGCTGGCCGAAAAATACGCCGAAAAAGGCGTGGAACTGCGCGGCTGCGCACGTACTTTGGCGATTTTGCCTAATATTCAGACGGCCACCGAAGAAGATTGGGACACCGAATACCTCGCGCCCGTGTTGGCGGTTAAAATCGTGGACAATTTGGCCGAGGCCATCGCCCACATCAATACCCACGGCAGCCACCACACCGATTCCATCGTTACCGAATCCTATACCGACGCGCAGATTTTCTTACGCGCCGTGGACAGCAGCAGCGTGATGGTCAACGCCTCCACCCGTTTTGCCGACGGCTTCGAATACGGCCTCGGCGCGGAAATCGGCATTTCCACCGACAAAATCCACGTGCGCGGCCCGGTCGGTCTGCACGGCCTGACCTCGCAAAAATGGGTGGTGTTGGGTAACGGGCAGGTGCGCGGCTGAGCCATTCCTGTGATTCCAACAATACAAAGTGATGTCTGACATCAATAAGGCCGTCTGAAAATCAGAAATTTTCAGACGGCCTTTAGGGTCTGTTGGCGTTTCATCCGCGAAGCAGATTTTCGGTAAAAAAACGCGGATGCAAGGCGCAACGCGCAGCAAGGTTGGACACCTTGCGAGCAGTTGCAACGCAGTAGGCGCGTTTTTTTACCGAAAAGATGCCGCGTGATGAAATGCCAACAGACCTTCTGATATAACAAAAACATCTTTACATCAAACCAACCATTCTTTCCCTTTTTGCGGCAGGCTGTTTAAAGTAACGCCTAATCTGAGAAAATAAGGACACGCCATGACCGCCCCTTCCGCACCATTATTACGATTCATTACCGCCGGCAGCGTTGACGACGGCAAATCCACCCTTATCGGCCGCCTGCTCTACGACAGCAAAACCCTGCTGACCGACCAGCTCGACAAACTCGACCAAGCCGCTGCCAACGGCGAGCTGCCCGATTTTGCCAGCCTGACCGACGGTCTGGCCGCCGAGCGCGAGCAAGGCATTACCATCGACGTGGCCTACCGCTATTTCGCCACCCCGAAACGCAAATTCATCATCGCCGATACCCCCGGACACGAGCAATACACCCGCAACATGGTAACCGGCGCCTCTACTGCCGACGCCGCCATTGTCTTGGTGGACGCCACCCGCGTGGATTTCTCCGGCGACGAACCCGTTTTGCTGCCGCAAACCAAACGCCACAGCGCCATTTTGAAACTCTTGGGCTGCCCCAACATCATCGTGGCGGTGAACAAGCTCGACCTGCTCGGTTTCGACCAAGCCAAATACGAGGCCATTACCGCCGCCTACCAAAAACTGGCGCAGCAAATCGGCCTGAAAGCCGCCGTGCACTTCCTGCCCATCAGCGCCCTGCAAGGCGACAACATTGTCAACGCCAGCGCCAATACCCCGTGGTATCAAGGTCTGCCGCTCTTGCCGCTGTTGGAGAGCCTGCCCGTTTCCCGCACCGACGCTGTTGCCCTGAGTGCCCATTTCCCCGTGCAGCGCGTAGCGCGTCAAGACGGCAGCAGCAGCGACGATTTTCGCGGTTACCAAGGCCGCCTCGAAGCAGGCCGTCTGAACGTCGGCGACGAAGTCAAAGTCCTGCCCAACGGCCAAAGTGCCAAGATTGCCGAAATCTACAACCCCAACAGCAAAACCGACAGCGCCGAAGCAGGCGAAGTGTTGACCCTCACCCTCGACCGCGACATCGACATCTCGCGCGGCAACGCCATCGTCGCCGCCGACAGCCCCGTCGCGCCCGAGCAGCAATTCCAAGCCGCGCTGTGCTGGTTTGACGACATTCCGCTCAACACCCGCCGCAAATACCTCTTGAAACACACCACCCAAACCACAGCGGTGAAAATCAGCGAAATCGCCTATGTGTGGGACGTGAATACCCTCAGCCAAGTGGAATCCGCCACCGAGCTGAAGCTCAACGACATCGGCCACGTCAGCCTGAAAACCCAACAACCACTGAACGCCACCACCTACGAGCAAAATCCCGCCACCGGCGCGTTTATCCTGATTGACGAAGCCACCAACCATACCGTTGCAGCGGGTATGATTCGCGGCGGGAATCAGGCTGGGGATTTTGAGATTTAAGGGTTGTTTGAGAACCTGAAATGCGAACAAGGCCGTCTGAAAATATTTTCAGACGGCCTTTCATTTATTTTTAATGTGAGTTCGGGATAAGCAGATAGAATATCTTTTTAAATTTCAGAAACATGTTCCTTTTGACAGACAGAATCCTCGCGGATTCGTCATTAGCTTCGCCAGTCCGCTACGCCCCCCGCGCAGGCGGGAATCCAGGCGTTTGAGCTTCTGATACCTTGAAAACATTGCAGAAATGCTAGGCTTCTGGATTCCCGCCTGCGCGGGGGGCGTAGCGGACTGGCGAAGCTAATGACGAAAATCTGGCGATTTTCTGTCTGCCGAGATATCGTATGGTTCTAAAAATAATAAAAAATATTTAAAACGCTTATCCCAAACTCACGTTATTTATACAAATTCCAACCAAATCATCACACCGCCGCTTCGCTGCGTTCCCCCGTGCGAATCCGAATCGCTTCTTCCACCGGCAAGACAAAAATTTTGCCGTCGCCGATTTTACCCGAGCGGGCGGTTTCGACAATCGCTTCGATGGCGCGTTCGACATCGTTGTCTGCCAACACCAGCTCGATTTTCACTTTCGGCAGAAAGTCCACGGCGTATTCCGCACCACGGTAGATTTCGGTGTGCCCTTTTTGGCGGCCAAAGCCTTTGACTTCGCTGACGGTCATGCCGGTAATGCCGATTTCGGTCAGCGCCTCGCGCACGTCGTCAAGTTTGAAGGGCTTGATAATCGCCTCGATTTTTTTCATGTCGGTTTCCTTTTTTCATTAAATATTTTTCAGACGGCCTTACGCTATGCTTAGGCCGTCTGAAAAACCGTTTATCCGAAAACGAAATTAGCACAAAGCCTTTTTTTATTCAATCCTGCGCTTGAGGCCGTCTGAAAATGGACGACATCCGCCCTACCCGCCAGCGCAAACAGTCAAGCAAAAACACCGTATTGCGCGTATAATACGGGCGTTTCCAACCGCATTTGAGAACCGTATCCATGTCTGTTGTTTTGCCCTTGCGCGGCGCGGCCGCCCTGTCTGATTTCCGTGTTGAAAAACTGTTTCAAAAAGCAGCCGCCCTCGGCCTGCCCGAAGTGAAGCTGGAAAGCGAATTTTGGTATTTCGTCAGCAGCGAAAAAGCGTTGGACGCAACCACCGTCGGCCAACTGCGCGCGCTGTTGGATGCGCAAAGCGTTGATAACGTGCCTGCCGCTTCAGACGGCCTGCACCTCTTTTTGATTACCCCGCGTTTGGGTACGATTTCGCCGTGGGCTTCCAAAGCCACCAATATCGCGGAAAACTGCGGCATTGCCGACATTGAGCGTATCGAGCGCGGCATGGCGGTATGGCTGCGCGGCGCATTGACCGCTGCGCAAAAACAACAGTGGGCGGCTTTGCTGCACGACCGCATGACCGAAAGCGTGTTGCCGTCTATCCAAGACGCGGCCAAGCTGTTTGCCCACCATGAATCGCAAACTTTCTCAACTGTTGACGTGTTGGCGCAGGGCAAAGACGCGCTGGTGAAAGCAAACAGCGAATTGGGTTTGGCCTTGTCTGCCGATGAAATCGATTATCTGGTGGAAAACTATCAAATCTTAAACCGCAATCCGAGCGATGTGGAATTGATGATGTTTGCCCAAGCCAACAGCGAACACTGCCGCCACAAAATTTTCAACGCCGATTTTATTTTAAACGGCGAAAAACAGCCCAAATCCCTGTTCCGCATGATACGCGACACCCACGAAGCGCACCCGCAAGGTACGGTCGTGGCGTATAAAGACAACTCGTCTGTCATCGAAGGCGGCAAAATCGAGCGTTTCTACCCGCAGGCCGATGAAAACCAGGGCTACCGTTTCCACGAAGAAGACACCCACATCATCATGAAAGTGGAAACGCACAACCATCCCACCGCCATCGCCCCGTTTGCGGGCGCGGCCACTGGCGCGGGCGGTGAAATCCGCGACGAAGGCGCTACCGGCAAAGGTTCGCACCCGAAAGCGGGTTTGACCGGCTTTACCGTGTCCAATCTGAATATTCCGGGTTTGGAACAACCGTGGGAACAGGCCTACGGCAAGCCCGGCCACATTGCTTCGCCCTTGGACATCATGATTGAAGGTCCCATCGGCGGCGCGGCGTTCAACAACGAATTTGGCCGCCCGAATCTCTTGGGCTATTTCCGCACCTTTGAAGACAAATTCGACGGCCAAGTGCGCGGCTACCACAAGCCGATTATGATTGCCGGCGGTTTGGGCAGCATTCAGGCGCAGCAGACGCATAAAGACGAAATTCCCGAAGGCGCGTTGCTGATTCAGCTCGGCGGCCCGGGCATGCTGATTGGTCTCGGTGGCGGCGCGGCTTCCTCTATGGATACCGGCACCAACGACGCTTCTTTAGACTTTAACTCCGTACAACGCGGCAACCCCGAAATCGAACGCCGTGCGCAAGAAGTCATCGACCGCTGCTGGCAGCTGGGCGATCAAAACCCGATTATCTCGATTCACGATGTGGGCGCGGGCGGCTTGTCCAATGCCTTCCCCGAATTGGTCAACGACGCCGGCCGCGGCGCGGTCTTCAAGCTGCGCGACGTGCCGCTGGAAGAACACGGCCTGACCCCGCTGCAAATCTGGTGCAACGAATCGCAAGAGCGCTATGTATTGTCGATTTTGGAACAAGATTTGGACACTTTCCGCGCCATCTGCGAGCGCGAACGCTGCCCGTTTGCCGTGGTCGGCACCGCCACCGACGACGGCCATTTGCAGGTACGCGACGATTTGTTCCACAACAATCCGGTGGATTTGCCGCTGAACGTGTTACTGGGCAAACCGCCTAAAACCACCCGCAGCGACACCACAGTATCCCGCCAAACCCAAACCTTTGTTTCAGACGGCATCGATTTGAAAGAAGCCGCCTACCGCGTGTTGCGCCTGCCGGCCGTAGCTGCGAAAAACTTCCTGATTACCATCGGCGACCGTAGCGTGGGCGGCATGACCCACCGCGACCAGATGGTCGGCCGCTACCAAACCCCCGTAGCCGACTGCGCCGTCACCATGATGGGCTTCAACACCCACCAAGGCGAAGCGATGTCTATGGGCGAAAAACCGACCGTGGCGCTGTTTGACGCGCCCGCCTCCGGCCGTATGTGCGTGGGCGAAGCGATTACCAACATCGCCGCCGTGAATATCGGCGACATGGGCAACATCAAGCTATCCGCCAACTGGATGGCCGCCTGCGGCAGCGCCGGCGAAGACGAAAAACTGTACCGCACCGTCGAAGCCACTTCGCAAATCTGTCAGACATTGGACTTGAGCATTCCGGTGGGCAAAGACTCGCTGTCGATGAAAACCGTCTGGCAGGACGGCGCGGAACAAAAATCCGTGGTATCGCCTTTGAGCCTGATTATCTCCGCGTTTGCGCCGGTCAAAGACGTGCGCAAAACCGTGACCCCTGAATTGAAAAACGTCGCCGACAGCGTGTTGCTGGCCATTGATTTGGGCTTCGGCAAAGCGCGTATGGGCGGCTCGGCTTTGGGTCAGGTGTACAACAATTTAACCGGCGAAGCGCCCGATTTGGACGACGCAGGCCGTCTGAAAGGCTTCTACAACGCCATCCAGCAGCTGGTCGCCGAAGACAAACTGTTGGCCTACCACGACCGTGGCGACGGCGGCCTGTTTGCAACACTGGCGGAAATGGCGTTTGCCAGCCGTGTGGGGTTGGATGTGGATTTAAGTTCTTTGTTTGAAACAACTTTGAATGAAGTTTCTATTAATGACCGCTGGAATGGTTACACACTACCCAATTCCAAAGTCGAAAATCAGATTGTGACTCGAGCATTATTTAATGAGGAACTAGGCGCTGTTTTACAAATTAGAAAATCAGATTTACCTGAAATTAAGCGTTTGTTAATAAAGGCCAAACTGTGGAAATCTGAATACACTATTACTAATGAAGACTTTTTACAAAAGCAAGGTGTACATATAATTGGTTCAATTAACCAATCAGAAAAAATTAGCATCTCCTATCGCTTAGGGATTAATCAGCCAGAAAAATCTTATAGCTTTAGCCGTCTGAATCTGCAACAGGCCTGGCAGGAAACCAGCCACGCGATTCAAAAACTGCGCGACAACCCCGCCTGCGCCGACAGCGAATTTGCCCTGCTCGCCGACAACGCGCGCAGCGCCCTGTTTGCCGATTTGCGCTTTGATGTCAACGAAGACATCGCCGCGCCGTTTATCAACAGCGGCGTCAAACCGAAAATCGCCATCCTGCGTGAACAAGGTGTCAACGGCCAAATCGAAATGGCCGCCGCCTTTACCCAAGCCGGTTTCGATGCCTATGATGTGCATATGTCCGACCTGATGAGCGGCCGCGTGTCGCTGGAAACCTTCCAAATGCTGGCGGCTTGCGGCGGTTTCAGCTACGGCGACGTACTCGGCGCGGGCGAAGGCTGGGCGAAATCCATCCTGTTCCACCCCGCCCTACGCGACCAATTCAGCGCGTTTTTTGCCAACCCGAACACACTGACTTTGGGCGTGTGCAACGGCTGCCAAATGGTGAGCAATCTGGCCGACATCATTCCGGGCACAGAAAACTGGCCGAATTTCCGCCGCAACCTGAGCGAGCAGTTTGAAGCCCGCCTGAGCATGGTGAATGTGCCCAAATCCGCCTCACTGATTCTGAACGAAATGGCCGGCAGCAGCCTGCCCGTGGTCGTCAGCCACGGCGAAGGCCGCGCCGATTTCACCCGCACCGGCGGCCAAATCCCGGCTGGATTGGGCATTTCGCTGCAATATGTGGACGGCAAGAACCAAGTGGCCGACACCTACCCGCTCAACCCCAACGGCTCGCCCTCGGGCATTGCCGGTGTCACCAACGCCGACGGCCGCATCACCATCATGATGCCGCACCCCGAACGCGTGTTCCGCGCCGCGCAAATGAGCTGGAAACCTGAAGACTGGACGGGCGAACAATCCGGCTGGGCACGCCTGTTTGCCGGTGCGCGTAAGGTGTTGGGCTGAACCGCCGCTTGATTAAGCCATGATAAGGCCGTCTGAAAAGCCGGGGAAATCTTTGATTTCTCATCTGCTCTTTTCAGACGGCCTTTTTTGACAGGCGAAAATAAATGGAATGATGTCTGACTAAAATTAAGGGGCTGTACTAGATAACTAGATTTATTCAAAATCATTTAGAATAAATCCCATGAAAAAAAGTCGACTGAGCCCTTATAAGCAAAACAAGC
>NZ_JALJYC010000030.1 GCF_024170405.1 Neisseria perflava
TAGCTTGTTTTGCTTATAAGGGCTCAGTCGACTTTTTTTCATGGGATTTATTCTAAATGATTTTGAATAAATCTAGTTATCTAGTACAGCCCCATTTAAAAAGATATTCTATCTGCTCATCCCGAACTCACGTTATTTTGGGTTTGTCCGTGTTAGATGGGTTTCAGACGGCATTTTACCGTTGCAAAGGGCTGAGGTAGTGGGTTGTGCGTATCATGCATAAAAAAATCCCCAGACAGAGACTGCCTAGGGATAATGGGTGGAATCAGCAAGTTTTTTGGGAATTTCTCAAATTAGAAACGGTAAATCATACCGACGCTCAAGACGTTAGTGCGGTAGCGGTGTGCGCTGTCACCGGCGTGGAACGTACCGACTTGGGCATTGCCGATGGTACGTTTGGAGAAGGCATAATCCGCACCCAAGATACCTTGGATGTATTTGCCGTTACCCCACATTTTTTCGATGGCTTGGGTGCTCGGGTCGATAGAGTGGTAGTCCCAACCGAATGCCACGGTGCTTTTCAGTTTGACATGCTGGTTCAGCATATAGGTCAACACCAAGTCAGCGTCTTGCGAACGTTGGATATAGGTTTTGTCGCCATTGGCGGCGGCTGTGGTATTCAACGCCAAGAAATCGGTTGAGCTCAAGCTATCCACGTTGCGAGAATATTTGTATGCAGCGGCAACATACCACGGTTTGTTGGGGTTGAAACCACGATCGCCGTAGCCGAGATGACCGTAAACTTGGTAAGCGTCTTTTTTGCTGCCGTCGGCTTTGAGTTCTTTATTGCTGGCTCCGCCTTTGATGTAGCCGCCGCTCACTGCGCCGAAGAAGCCGCTCTTATGATCGTAGCTCACGCCGGCTTGGTAAATGGTGGCTTCAGAGCCATCACCGTCATTGTTATTGTCGCTGGGCGATACGTAGAAACGGCCTTGGAAACCGTTCCATTTCGGGGTGGTGTATTGGATGCTGACTTTTCGGGCGTACACATCGGTGCCGTTATCCATGGCGTAGATACCGGCGGCGTAGTTAGGCGGATTGTATTCCCATACGTTGGTGTCGCCCATCCATTGCAGCGGGCCGTGTTGATAACCGGCAGTCAAACGGCCAAATTTGCCTTGCAAGCCGATGAAGGAGTCGCGCGAACCGAATTTGCTGTCGCTGGTGCCGATACGAGTCCATTGCTCCACCTGCCAAATAGCATCCAAACCGTTGTCTAAGTGTTCGGAACCTTTGAAACCGATACGGCTACCGTAGTCGGTCACTTCAGTAGCGCTGCTGACTTTGCTGCCATTAGCTTTATTGCCGAAAGAAGATTCAACACCCATTTTGATGGTACCGTACAGTTTGACTTCAGCCATTGCGCCGGTGGAGATGCAGGCAAGCGCCAATGCGATCAGAGTCTTTTTCATTGCGATGCTCCTTCAAGGATAATAAGGTAAATACTTTAATTAACGGCTATGTCCGCGATGGGAAACCGTCAAAAAAACATTAACAAAAATTAAAAATACCTTAATGAATGCATACAGAGAAGTATAGTGTAAAAGCCTATGAATGAAAACCGGGAAATACCCAGATAGGCAGGGTTTTATTTGATATCTATCAGGAGATAACGGATTAGTGAGAACGGTAGTTGGGAGCTGCTTAGGATAGCGTAATAAAAGATTGGAATGGTAGCGGGTTGAATTAAGATAATATCTTATTAATCAAATGGTTAAATTAAAACATAAAATAGGTATCTATCAATAGGCAGATGCTTTTTTCAGACGGTCTTTAGAAGAATTGGTATGATAAGTTGACAGAAATTGAAGAAAAGTGTCTTAATCATGTAACAGATAGATTGAGCATAATGCTTGCTTATCAAAATCCCCTTTGCAGCGGTCATGCGCAAAGGGGATTTTGGTGTGGTAACAGAAAATTTTGGCTAACGATTAGAAGAAATGCACCATGCCCAAGCTGAGGATATTTGAGCGGTAGCGGTGGGCGCTGTCGCCGGCTTGCAGATAGCCGTATTGGAAGTTGGTAAAAGTGCGTTTGGAGAAGTAGTAGTCGATGCCTACTACGCCGTGAACATATTTACCATTGCCCCAAATTTTGGATTTGGCTTGCTCGCCGTTGCTGTCAGGCAGGCCAATGCCTTCCCAGCCCCAGCCGTATGCGGCGGAGGCTTTCAGCTTCAGGCGCGGTGTGTATAGGTAAGACACGCTGAGCGCCAAGTCGTTGGATTGGTGGATATAGTCGGCTACGCCGTTGGAGGCGTCAACAGGTGTCGTGCCGCTGCCTAAGAAGTCGGAAGTGGGGATTTTATCGGCGTTGCGCGAATATTTGTAGCCGAGTACCGCATACCACGGATCTTTGCGGTAACCGATGTCGCCGTAAACCTGATAGGCATCGCGCTTGCTGCCATCGGCTTTGGTATCGATGTTGCTCGGGCCGTTTTTGGCATAACCTGCTGACAAAGTGGTAAATAGGCCGTTTTGGAAGCCATATTTCATACCGGCTTGGTAGATGGTGGCATCTTTGCTGCCGTCGCCGTTATTATCGCTCGGGGAAACAAACAATTCGCCTTCAAAACCTTTCCATTTCGGGGTCATATACATCAAACCGACGCGGCGGCGGTAGATGTCGGTACTGTTGTCCATGATGGACATGCCGCCGGCAGGGTGGACATATTCCCACAAGTTGGCATCCCACATCCAGCGCAACGGGCCGTGTTGGTAACCCAATCGCACTTCGCCGAAATCACCTTTCAGGCCGATAAAGGATTCGCGCGTACCGAATGTTTTGGTGCTGCTGCCGCTGCCTGTCGCGCTGACCCATTGCTCCATCTGCCAAATGGCGGTCAGAGCGTTGTCCAGAGGTTCTGAGCCTTTGAAGCCGATACGGGAGCCGTAGTCCACGACATCAGTGGTGGTATTCACTTTTTGACCATTGACTTTATTGCCGAAAGTGGACTCGACACCGACTTTGATACGGCCGTAGAGGGTAACTTCTGATGAGGCGTGGCCGGAAATCAGCAGCAGGGACAATGCAATCAGGGTTCTCTTCATTTTTTTAACTCCTAATGAGAAAGCGGATTGTGGGGTCATGGGAACATCAGCAATCGCAAGTTTTAAACAAAAATCAACACTTCATTAATGGATGCATACACGGATTATAGGGAAAAATACGGGAAAACGTAATCGGAAAACGGCGGTTTGGGCATTTTTTGTTTGATTTTTATCAGCAGATGTTTAAATTTTAGGGTAGGTAATAGGAGATATATACCAATATAAACAGCGGTATTATATAATTTGAAGCTAACGGTTCTTTTGATTTATTTGGATTTTATTTCATTTCAATGAACCAGTTAAAAAGAGATGGCCTTTTTAAAACGGATGTGATGTGGCATAATTTAGTATGCCAGTTATTAATGAATAAGGTATCGGAAACGTACCATGAACGCAACAAAAATAAACCGCTCATATAAAATTATCGGCGAATGCCTCAAAAAAGAATTAAGCGAGGGCAAATATAAAGTCGGGGAACGACTGCCGCCCGAGAGAGAGATTGCCGAGCAATATAAAGTCAGCCGCACGGTTATCCGTGAGGCGTTGATTATGCTGGAATTGGAAAAATTGGTGGAAGTCCGCAAAGGCTCGGGCGTTTATGTGTTGGATTTTCCTAGGGAAAATGCAGATAAAGATAAGCCGAAGGTCAATGTGGATTACGACATCGGCCCGTTTGAGCTGCTGCAGGCACGACAGATGGTGGAAAGCGGCATTGCCGAATTTGCCGCTATCCAAGCCACGCGCAACGATGTGATTAAGTTGAAAAAACTGTTGGAAAAAGAGCGCGAAACCCTGGATAAAGGCCAGGACGATTATGAAGAAGACCGCGCTTTCCATTACTGTTTGGCCGAAATTACGCAAAACGACGTATTAATGCATATCCAGAAAGAATTATGGGATTACCGCAATTACAACCCGATGTGGGAGCGCTTGCATGAATACATCGGTAATTTTGAATACCGTAAAAATTGGCTGGGCGACCATGAGGCCATTTTAACCGCCATCCAGCGCAAAGATCCGGCAATGGCGCGTAAAGCCATGTGGCAGCATTTGGAAAACGTGAAACAAACGATTTTTGAATTGTCTGACTTGGAAGATCCGAATTTTGACGGGTATTTGTTTAATGCCAGCCCGTTGTCGGTGGGTGTTTAAGTTTACATAGATGACAATGCCGTCTGAAAAATAAAAATTTTCAGACGGCATTTGTTTTGGGCTAATAGTAGAATGAGTTAAAAACCAAACCATAAGCACCGTGTAGGTTGGGATGAAATCCCAACCTACTCAGTTTGGTTTTTTAGTGATTCTGCTATATTGATTTGGGATTGGATATCCGGCTTTGCTGCCGCCTTCACAATGTCCGCAATAGTTTGTCCTGAAAAAAAGGCCGTCTGAAAACATTTTCGTTTTCAGACGGCCTTTGCGGTGTTTCATTAGGAAACGCTTGGCGGATTATTTAAAAAACGCTTTGGCATTGCCGTAGCAGATGTTTTTCACCATGCCGCCGATTAAGTCCATATCGTTCGGGGCTTCGCCGTTTTCCACCCATTTGCCCAGCATTTCGCACAAAATGCGGCGGAAGTATTCGTGGCGGGTGTAGGACAGGAAGCTGCGCGAGTCGGTCAGCATGCCGACGAATTGGCTCAACAAGCCCAGTTGGGAGAGCTGTTGCAGTTGGCGTTCCATGCCGTCTTTTTGGTCGTTGAACCACCAGCCGGAGCCGAATTGGATTTTGCCGGCCACGCCGCCACCTTGGAAGTTGCCGATCATGGTCGCCATCATTTCGTTGTCGCTCGGGTTGAGGCAGTACAAAATGGTTTTCGGCAATTCGTCGGTTTGATCCATGTTGTCGAGCAGGGCGGACAGGGATTCGGCAAACGGGCGGTCGCCGATGCTGTCGAAGCCGGTATCCGCGCCGAGTAATTTGAACATGCGGCTGTTGTTGTTGCGGATGGCGCCGATGTGGTATTGCATTACCCAATTCAGACGGCTGTATTGTTTGCCCAAGAAGACCAAGACGGCGGCGGTGTATTGGTTGTTTTCTTCTTCGCTCAATACTTCGCCGCGCAAGCGTTTTTGCAGGATGGCGGTCAAGACGTCGTCGCTCGGGATTTTGGCGAAGCGCACCACTTCCATGCCGTGGTCGGAGGCTTTGCAGCCGTGTTCGTCAAAGTGTTGCAGACGGGCAAGCAGGGCTTGTTTCAAATCGCCGAAGCTTTCGATTTTGCCGCCGGTTTTTTCGCCCAACTGACGGATGTAGTCGGCGAAGTCGTCGCGTTCGATTTTGAACACGCGGTCGGGGCGGAAAGTCGGGGCGACGGTGATGTCGAAGCTGCTGTCGGCGGCGATTTGGGCATGGTATTGCAAATCGTCAATCGGGTCGTCGGTGGTGCCGACCATTTTCACGTTCATCTGCTGCATAATGCCGCGCGCGCGGTAGGCGTCGGTGGCGAGCAAGGCGTTGCATTGGTTCCAGATTTCGCCGGCGGTTTCGGGGCTGAAGATTTTGCCGGTCACACCGAAGGGGTGTGCCAATTCCAGATGTACCCAGTGGTAAATCGGATTGCCGATACATTGCGGCACGACTTTTGCCCAATGTTGATATTTTTCTTCCCAAGTGGAATCGCCGGTGATGTATTGCTCGGGTACGCCCGCGCTGCGTTCGGCACGCCATTTGTAGTGGTCGCCTTCCAGCCAGATTTCAGCCAGGTTGGAGAATTGGCGGTTTTCGGCGATTTCTTTCGGGCTCAAGTGGCAGTGGTAGTCGAAAATCGGCTGCGGGGCGGCGTATTCGTGATACAGGCGTTGGGCGGTGTCGGAGGAGAGCAGGAAATCCTGCGGGTTCATAAAGCTTTTCATGGTGGTTTCTTTCTTGGATTGCTTCGGGTTAAAACGGTTTGATTTTACGTGGTAAAGGCCGCCTGAAAATATCGGTTTTCAGACGGCCTGTTGCAACCGGATTATTGGTTGGCGGCAGCAGCTTTACTGCGTTTTTCTACTTCGGCAGAGTTGGCCAGTACCACGTTTTTAGACAGCGGATACCAGTGCAGCATCAGGCAGATAATCAGGCAGGATACGGCCGGTACCAAGGTGGCAAAGTTGTAAATGGCATTGATGGTTTCAGGCGTTTGCGCTTCGGCGCTGGCGGTGCAACCGATGGCGCTCAGGGCAAAACCGCCCAAGCCGCCGGCCAAAGCCTGGCCGATTTTACGGGCAAATGAGTAAACCGCGTAAATCACACCGTCTTCGTGACGTTCGGTTTTCAGGTATTGCGCGTCGATGATGTCGGCGATAAACGACCAGATAATCATCATAAAGTATTGCAGACCGAATGCGGCAACCAAAGCCAGATCCAGGTAAACCCACATGTTTTGGATTGTGAAGACAAACATCAAACCGTACAGGATGGCGGTAAACAGCGTACCGATAGCGGCACTTTCTTTTTTACCGAATTTTTTAACGATTTTGCTGGTAAACGGAATCAGGCAGATCATGGCGATGGTATTCAAAATACCGGCAAAAGCCAGACCTTGTTTGTTGTTGAAGTAGTCGATGTACAGATACGGGTTCATGGTACCGATCAACAGGGTAGCCAACAGCAAGACAATCGCTACGCCGATAAAGATTTTCAGCGGTTTGTTGGTCGCCAAGCTGCCGCCGATTTCTTTCAGGGTGTCCATGATGTTGTGGTCGTCGGCTTTGACCTGTTGTGGCAGGTGCACGCGTTCGACAGTATTGCGCCAGCAGATTTGGTAGAAAATGTATGTCAATACGGCAAATACACCCATGATGACGGTAAACATATGCGGGATGATGACTTCTTTGCCGTCGATGGTTTCATACACAACCAGCGGTACGATAAGGGAAATCGCCAAGTGCGCAACAGTACCGCCGATACTGCGGAATACAGACAGAGAAGCGCGGTCTTCCGGTTGGGCGCTGATGACGGTTGCCATAGAGCCGTAAGGAATGTTGACGGCGGTATAGCAGAAGCTGCCCTAAACGATGTAGGTTACGGTAACGTAAACGATTTTTGCCCAGTAAGGCCAGTCTTTAACGACGTGGACAAACAGCAGGAAACCGGCGATACACACAAACGGCGCGGCGCGGCGAACCAAGCCACGGAAGCGGCCTTCGGGGAAAGGTTTGATGGTATCGACGATACGACCCATGGCGACGTCGGTAAAGGCATCGAAAAAGCGGGCGGCTAAGAAGATGATACCGACGACATAGCCTTCGATGTGCAAGACGTTGGTGTAGAACAGCATTAAGAAAAACGCCGACATCATAAAGGTCATGTCGTTAGCGAGGTCGCCGAACATATAGGCGACTTTATCGCGCATGCCAAACGGACGGGGGTTGTTTGCAGAGTCCATAATTAAGCTCCAAAGGAGAATGAAGAAACTGTTACGCTGCGTCCGCAGGCCGTCTGAAAACTTCCGGCTCAAATCCGCGCTGCGGACACACTCGGTATTGCTGGATTAAATGTAGGTATCACGGAAACCGCAATACGCGTCAACCGGGCTGACCCCTTTAAATTCGGAGCGTCCCATCAGCTTGTCAACCAACAGCTCGAGGGTAGGCTCTTTGCCGTCGTAAGCATTGATGTAGGTTTTTACCTGCGGCACGTCGGCCAAATGGAACGGGCACAATACCGATACGAAGATGGTCGGCACTTCGTGAACGTAGAACGGAATGTCCGGCGTACCTTTGGTGGCTTGCCATACGATACGTTGTACGGTGCTCATTTGTACGTTGGCGACGTTGATAATCAAATCGTAATTGTCAGTCAGATCGGCAATCGGGCGTTTTTGCGCATATTCGTTGCGGATGGTTTTGACCTGGTCTTCGTCAGACAGCTTGGCGATGTTGTCCATCGGCGAAACATAAATGCTGACTTCAAAACCTTCGGCGGTCAGTTTTTCTTTCAGAATCTCGGTTGCGCTTTTTGACGCACTGGCCACCATTTTGCCGAAACCGCCGTCGGTACCTTTTACATTGACCAACAAGATGCGTTTGTATTTTTCAGGCGTTACCGGGAAGATGTCTTCTTTGCTTTTCACCAGAGTAATCGCTTGGTCGCCCACTTCGCGGAACAAGGCTTTGTTTTCCGGCAGGCCGATTTTTGCCAGCGCTTCGGCTTGCGGCGGCAGGATGTTTTCTTTGGCTTTGGTGTGCAGGCCGAGTTTGGCTTTCAAGCCCAAGGTGCGGCGTAGCGCGTCGTGCAGGCGCTCGTCGGTAATCACGCCGTTTTTGTAGCCGTTCATCATGTAGCCGAAATCTTCGTCCGGATCGTTGAAGAACAGGAACAAGTCGCAACCGGCGGCGATGGAAGTCGGCAGAATATCGCTGCGTTTCATGGCGCCGGTCATGCCGACCATGTGGCTGGCGTCGGTAACAACCAAGCCGTTGAAGCCCATTTTGCCGCGCAATAAGTCGGTCAGAATGCCTTTGGACAATGTAGCAGGCAGGCAGTCTTCAAATTGCAAATCGGGGTTGAAGTGTTTTTCGTAAGCGGGCAGGTGGATGTGACCGGCCATCAGGGAAGGCAGTCCGGCGTCAATCAAACCTTGGTACACTTTGCCGTAGGTTTTGTCCCACTCTTCGCAAGAGAGGCTGTTGACGCTGAAAGACAAGTGTTGGTCACGCTCATCCACGCCGTCGCCCGGGAAGTGTTTGGCGGCGGGTAGAATGCCGCTTTCCTGAATGCCTTTCATGTAGGCCAGAGCTATTTCCAACACCATGTCGGGATTGTTGCCGAAAGAGCGGTTGGAAATAATCGGGTTGCACCAGTTATACAAAATATCCACAATCGGCGCGAAGCTCCAGTTGCAGCCGATGGCGGCGGCTTCTACGCCGGAGACGCGACCCATTTCGTAAGCGTATTTGGCATTGCCGGTGGCGCCGATTTTGACTTCCAAACCGACTTCGGTACCGTCGGTACAAGCGCCGTTGCCGCCGGCTTCGGTGTTGGCAGCAATCAGCAGCGGGATTTTGCTTTTGGTTTGTAAGATATAGTTTTGGTCGTACACTTCTTAGGATTTGCCCGGGTTGTAGCGCACGGCGGCAATATGATATTTCTGTACGGTTTCGGTCAGATAGGCTTCGTCGCGGCTGGAACCCATGTTGACGAAGAGTTGGCCGATTTTTTCTTCCAAGCTCATGGAAGCGATGGTGTTTTCCACCCAATCAATATCAGCCTGACTCAGGTTGTAAGGCTTTTTGCTTAAATCTACTAATGTTGACATATCAAATTTCCTAACAATAAATAACTGGGTTTTCAGACGGCCTGACGGTAAATGAGGCCGTCTGAAAAAATATCGGTTATACCTGCGGTTAAATTTTTTGTACCGGCCTTTCCCGCTTGAGCGGGAAAGGCGGTGTAGCACGGCGGCGATTGCTTAACCGGCCATATTCTGATTAAAGCAGTTTACCAAATCGGCCTGATACGCTTCGTCAAATTCGCCGTTGACCAATTTGCCTAAGGCTTTCAGTACCAGTTCGTCCCAAGAAGCGTCTTCGTGGTTGAACAAAATCGGGAAAAACAATGTACCGGCGGATTTGGCGGCATCCAAGTCGCCCGGAGAGTCGCCGACCATCAGGATTTTATTGCCTTCGTAGCCGTATTGTTTCAACAAGCCCAAGCAGTAGGCTTTGCTGCCTTCTTCCTGGCCGTACACCAAATCGACATTCGGCATTAACGCGTGGCGGTTCCATTCGTCAACGATGGCTTCGTTGTTGGCGGAGCTGACCACGGCGACGTCGGCAAATTGGTGGACAAATTCCAAAGAGCGGCGGGCGTTTGGGAACGGCGCGTCATTGCCGCGCAGGGTTTTGATGGATTTGTTAACCGCTTCCGACCAAGCCAAAGCAGTGGATAAATCTTTGCTCGGTGTTTTTTCAATTTGTTGCGCTAAGGCGCGGTTGGACAGCTCGGGCGAGGTTTCTACCCATTGGGTCAGCGTAGAAAAATCGCCTTCGTAACCGTATTGTTGCAAGGTGTAAATCAAACCTTTGAAACGGTTGGTGCCGCGTGTGGCGGAAAACAGGTTTACTTTATTCCAAATTTCGATGAAACGCGGCACATCGGTAATGCCGAAGGCTTCCGCAGCCAGCGGGCCGAAGCATTTTTCGTGTTTGATGTTCATGGTGTCCATCGCGCAGCCGTCTGAATCGACGCACACGATAAAATCATGTTTTTTTTTTGCCATTCTGCCATTTCTACTCTCCTTTTTATACGCCGCTGTATGCTGAGAACGCGCCGTCAATCGGCAATACCACGCCGTTGACGAAGCTGGCGTAGTTTTCATCCATCAGGAACAAGATACCGCCGATTAATTCGTCGGCTTCGCCGAAGCGTCCCATCGGGGTGTTGGTCAGGATTTTGTTGGCGCGGGGGGGCGGATTGCCGTCGGCGTCAAACAGCAGGCCGCGGTTTTGGTTGCTTACCAAGAAACCCGGAGCGATGGCGTTGCAGCGGATGCCCACTTTGGAGAAGTAAACCGCCAGCCATTGGGTAAAGTTGCTGATGGCGGCTTTGGCGCCGGAGTAGGCCGGGATTTTGGTCAGCGGGGTAAAGGCGTTCATGCTGGAAATATTGACGATGTTGGCACCTTTTTTGCCAATCATGTCTTTGGCGAACACTTGGGTCGGCAGCAAAGTGCCCAAGTAGTTGAGGTTGAAGATGAATTCGATACCGCCTTTATCCAACTCAAAGAATGATTTGGTACCGGCGGGCAGGTCGAATTCTTCAAATTCGTTATCGGTAGTGGCTTTCGGGTTATTGCCGCCCGCGCCGTTAATCAGGATGTCGCAAGTGCCGAAGTCGGCGGCAATCGCATCGCGTGTGGCTTTGATGTTTTCCAAATCCAAAACATTGGTCTGATAGGCTTTGGCGATATTGCCTTCGGCGCGGATTTCGGCAGCGTAGTTTTCGGCCGATTCCAAATTGATGTCGAGCAGGGCGACTTTGGCGCCGGTTTTGGCAATTTCTCTGGCAAAATAAGCACATAACACGCCACCTGCGCCGGTAACGACCACAACTTTGTCTTTAAACGAATGGTTTTTTGCGATATCCATGATTGAGATTCTCCAAATTAAATTTTAAGTTGAGGGCAACGGATATACTGCGCTCTGTAACTGAACGTAATATTATCCTATTATCAGATTTTGGTACACCAAAATCAAACGGTTTTTGCATTTAATCAAATTTTACCAAAAATTTGGTATGCCAATTTAGAAATAGTGCTAAAATCCCGCATGTTGAAAATCGGTGCTTGTAGGGTGCCGATATGCTGCCTTATCCTTATATATAAGGCATAAGCCCGTTTTACCATCAAAGAGAGGACAATATTATGGAACAAGCATGGCGTTGGTACGGCCCGAAAGACCCGGTGTCTTTAGATGATGTGCGTCAGGCGGGTGCAACCGGTGTTGTGACCGCACTGCACCATATTCCCAACGGCGAAGTGTGGGAAGTTGCGGAGATTCAAGAACGCAAAGACATGATTGAAGCCAAAGGCATGGTGTGGACCGTGGTCGAGAGCATTCCGATTCACGAAGACATCAAAACCCAAACCGGTGATTTCCAAAAATACATCGACAACTACAAACAATCCATCCGCAACCTGGCCAAATGCGGCATTGATACCGTGTGCTACAACTTTATGCCGGTACTCGATTGGACGCGCACCGACTTGGCTTACGAGCTGCCCGACGGCTCCAAAGCCCTGCGTTTCGACCAAATCGCCTTTGCCGCGTTTGAATTGCACATTTTGAAACGCCCCGGCGCGGAAGCGGAATACAGCGACGAAGAAAAAGCGCAAGCCAAAGCCTACTTCGACAACATGAGCGAAGAGGACATCACCAAGCTGACCAACAACATCATTGTCGGTCTGCCCGGTTCGGAAGAAGGCTACACTTTAGCGCAGTTCCAAGCCCAGCTTGACCGCTACAAAGACATCGACAAAGAAAAATTCCGCACCCACTTGGCTTATTTTCTGAATGAAATCATTCCGGTAGCCGAGGAAGTCGGCATCCGCATGGCCGTTCACCCTGACGACCCGCCACGTCCGATTTTGGGCTTGCCACGCATTGTTTCCACCATCGAAGACATGCAGTGGTATGTCGATACCCAGCCGCTGAAAGCCAACGGCTTTACCATGTGCACCGGCTCTTACGGCGTGCGCTCTGACAACGATTTGGTGTGCATGACGCAAACCTTTGCCGACCGCATTTACTTCGCCCACCTGCGTTCTACCCAGCGCGAAGAAAATCCGCTGTCGTTCCACGAAGCCGCCCACTTGGAAGGCGATGTGGACATGTTCCACGTCATCAAAGCCTTGCTGACCGAGGGAAAACGCCGCCGCGACGCGGGCGACACCCGTCCGATTCCGATGCGCCCAGACCACGGCCATCAAATGCTGGACGACTTGCGCAAAAAAAACAACCCGGGCTATTCCGCCATCGGCCGTCTGCGCGGCTTGGCCGAATTCCGAGGCATGGAATTGGCGCTGAAAAAAGTGTATTTCAGCGATGAGAAATAATCTGTGAACCAAACATCTAAATGATGTTTTTTCAGACGGCCTTAATGTCTTAGTAGTAAAAAGGCCGTCTGAAATTATTTGTAGAATCGAAAAAACAATCGTGTAGGTTGGGTTGCAAACCCAACAAAGCAGTCGTTCTGTTGGGTTTGCAACCCAACCTACGCGGCATTCTGTATTCAACACCAAACTTTAGGAGCATTTATCATGTCTTTATTAACCGCACGCGAAATTCTGCAAGCCGGCCGCGTGGTGCCGGTGATTGCCATCGACGACATTTCCACCGCCGTTGATTTGGCGCGCGCCTTGGTCGAAGGCGGCATTCCGACTTTGGAAATCACCCTGCGCACCGAACACGGCTTGGAAGCCATCCGCCAAGTGAAGCGCGAAGTCAAAGGCGCGATTGTCGGTGCCGGTACGGTGATTAACGGCGAGCAATTAAGCCAAGTGATTGACGCCGGTGCCGAGTTTGCCATCAGCCCGGGATTCAACATCAATCTGGCCAAAGCCGCCCAAGCGCAAGCAAACAACATCCGCATGATTCCGGGTATCGCCACTCCGGGCGAACTGATGTTGGCGTTGGAACACGGCTTGGATACGCTCAAACTGTTCCCCGCCGAAGTGGTCGGCGGCAAAGCCATGCTCAAAGCGCTGTACGGCTCGTTCTCCGAAGTGCGCTTCTGCCCGACTGGCGGCATTTCCGCCGCCACCGCGCCGGAATATCTGGCGTTGCCGAACGTGTTGTGCGTCGGCGGTTCATGGCTGACCCCGAAACAGGCCGTTGCCAATAAAGACTGGGCTGCCATTACCCAGCTGGCGAAAGAAGCCGCTGCGCTGCAACCGGCAAAATAAGCAGGTTTTTACCGTATTGTCGGGAAGTGCGGCAAATTGGTGTACCGTTTCCACTTGTCATCTGATGAGGTTTCCACCGTTTCCATCGGAACGCCGCCGGTTTGCCGCACCGCTTGTATGATACAAGCACAAAGCCGTCTGAACGGATTTCCGTTCAGACGGCTTTGTGCTTTCAGACGGCCTTTAGCCCAATACAAATAATGCTTTGCCGTGCGCTTTGAGCCAAGCCTTTGCCGCTTCGGTGTGCGGCGTGTGGCGGTTGACCAATGCCCAAAAGCGCGGGCTGTGGTCGGGATGGGGCAGGTGGCAGAGTTCGTGCACGCAGACATAGTCGGCGACGAAATCCGGTGCGCCGACCAGCCGCCAGTTGAGGCGGATACCGGTGCGGGCGCGGCACACGCCCCAGAAGGTCTTGGCGTTGGAAAGCGACAGGGCGGCGGGGTGCAAATCCAAGGTAGCGGCATGTCGCGCCAAGCGCGGCAGCAGATATTCGGAGGCACACTCGTGCAGGAAACGGCGCAGGTGAAGGCTTTGTTGGGCAGGGCTTTTGTGCGGCAACAGGATTTCAGACGGCATGATTTGAATCACGCTGGCGCTGTGTTCGCGCAAGGCCGTCTGAACGCCGTGATACCAAATCCAATCGGGCAGGGCGTTTTCAGACGGCCTTGCCGCTTGCGCAGGGGTTTTGGCGAGAGTTTGCCGCAGCAATGGCTCGTTGTCGCGCAGCCATTGTTGCAAACGCCGCCCGCTGACATAAGGCGGCAGGTTGATGCTGACGGTGTGCGCGTCAACGGGGCGCAGAATCAGGTTTTTCTTGGCGCTGCGCTTGAGAAGGATGGCGATGGTTTGGCCGTCTGAAAAGGTGTAGGTGTAGTCGGGCATGGGTTCAGACGGCCTTTGTCGCCGCAAACGGCCCTTGGCCGCTAATTTCTGCCTGACGCGCTTCTATCCATTGCTCGCATTCGCCCATGATGTCGGCTTCGCTGCCGCTGTCGTAGGCAATCGGTTTGCCGACCACAACGGTAATTTCGCCCGGATATTTCAAAAAGGAATTTTTCGGCCAAAATTCGCCGCTGTTGAGCGCAACGGGCACGATATCCATTTCAAACAGTTTGGCCATGCGCGCGCCGCCGAGCTTGTATTTGCCGCGCTGACCGGGCGCAATGCGCGTGCCTTCGGGGAAAATGGCAATCCAGTAGCCTTCGTTTTTCCGCGCCAAGCCTTGCCGGGCAAGCTGGTCGTTGGCTTCGCGGCGGTTGCTGCGGTCGATACCGATGGTTTTAATCAGCTTCAAGCCCCAGCCGAAAAAGGGGATTTTAAACAGCTCTCGTTTGGCGACATACACTTGCGGCGGGAAGATTTCCTGCAAGGCAAGGGTTTCCCAGCCGCTTTGGTGTTTGGCGCAGATAATCGACGGCGCAGCGGGAATATTTTCCGCGCCGATTAAGCGGTATTTGAGGCCGATAACGTGTTTGAGTGACCAGTTGAGGATACGCACCCACACCTGCGCCATGCGGTGCGCACCGTGCGGCACGAGCGCGGCCAGCAGGATAAAGGGGAAGAGGATAATCAGGCTGACGCAGAGAATCAGCCAGTAGAGCAGATTTCGGATAAGGAGCATGGTTTTTTGGGGTAAGGATTGTGGGAATCGGTGTAGGGCGTGTGCCTACGGTACACACCCTGTTCGGTTTAAAAGCAGACAGGCCGTCTGAAAAGCAGATTATGCCTGTTTTTCCCGCTCCTGCTGCATAATGTATTGCGAAAACGCCATCAAGCTGTCGAAGACCTGCGTGTTTTCCGGCAGCTCGGCTTCCTGCGTGGTCAGCGTTTTTTTGCCTTTGCCGGTCAAAACCAGCGCGCTTTTACCGCCGACGGCGGCGATGGCCTGCAAATCGCGCAGACTGTCGCCGACCAGCCAGGTATCGGCGGCTTCGGCCTGAAAGCGCTCAAGGATGTCTTGTATCATGCCGGGTTTGGGTTTGCGGCAGTTGCAATTATCGGCGTTGGTGTGCGGGCAGAACCAAATGCCGTCGATGACGCCGCCGGCCTGCACTGCCAAGCGGTGCATTTTGGCGTGCATTTCGTTCAAATCCTGCATGGTGAAGTATTTGCGGCCGATACCGGATTGGTTGGTGGCGACGACGACGGTGTAGCCGGCTTCGGTCAGAAAGGCGATGGCGTCCATGCTGCCGGGAATGGGAATCCACTCGTCGGCGGATTTGACGAAGTCGCCGCGGTCTTGGTTTATCACGCCGTCGCGGTCGAGGATAATGAGTTTCATGGAGTGTCCTTAGAGGCCGCGCCATTTTTTCAGACGGCCTCGAGCATTTGGTAAACGGTGGCGATATGGTGGGCTAAAGTCGGATTGTACGTCAAGGCAGTCAGCGGATTAGCAATTTTATGCTTTACCCCCCCCTGTTTGAGCAATACTGCTGCTTTAATTGCTGCCGCCAGCGTTGCCGGATCTTGGCTCGAGAAGAAGAAACCGGCTTCCTCATTCATGACTTCGGTGCAGGCCATGTTGTCGGACAGCACGACTTTGGTGCCGCACAATACGGATTCTACGCCCACCAAGCCGAAGGGTTCGTATAACGAAGCCATAACGGTGTAGTCGGCGGCGCGGTAGAGTTCGGGCATGTTTTGGCAGAAGCCGAGCGAAACGACGTTGTTCATCGGGCGCGGCAGGGGCGAGCCGGCAACGGCCAGTTTGACGGGCAAGTCGGTGTGCTCGAAAAAATCCGCCAGCAAATCCAAACCCTTGCGTTTGTGACCGGTAGAGGGAAAGAGGAACACGGTTTCATCATCGCGCCAGCTGTAGCGCGCGCGGGTGGCGGCGGCTTCGGCCGGGTCGGGGTAAAAACGGGCGGTGTCGGCGGGCGGGTGTACCACGCGGATTTTTTCAGACGGCACGCCGTAGAGCGTTACCAATTCCCGTTTCATCAAATGCGAATGCGCCATGATGGATTGGGCGCTGGCGTAATTGCTGCGGTTGCGCTGGATGGTCAGATGGTCAATCAGATTCGGCGTTTGCGCCATGTTTTGCAGATAGCCCAAATGCGTGCCGCCGCAAACGAAAATATCGGCATGGTCGCTGGGGTTGCAGGCTATCAGCGGTTCGCGGCGGTGGGCGCGCGCCAGGCGCAGCTGGCGGGTAAACAGAAACGGGCGCAGCTTTTTCGGCACTAGCGTCTGATTGATTTTATGCGCGTTAACCAGCTGATATTCGGGGACGGTCGGGTCGATTTGGGCGGCGTAGATGTCCACCGCCGTACCTTGCGCCGTCAGGCCGCGCACCAAATCGAAGGTATAGCTTTCCATCCCGCCGCCGCGTCGGAAGCAGTTGATGGCGATTGCAAGATTTGAGGTCATGATGTTTTTGTTATTTTGAGATTCAGACGGCCAAGGCTGCCTGAATGTTTATTTCAAGCTGCTGCGCCAACGCTCGAAGGCCGTCTGAAAAACAGGAGCGAGGGCGGCGTAGTTTTCCGGCGTATCGGCCACGCAGTAGAAGCCGCCGAGCGAAGGAGTGTCGAGCGTGCGCACGTAATCTTCCATAAACGCGCCGTAGCCGTCTTCTTCATCGTCGTAATAAAACGAGGTAAAGCGTTGACCGAGCTCGGTAAAATCTTCGGGCGTGAATGCGCCGTCCATATGTTTGAGCAGAAACTGCGCCCCGCTGATTTTGCCTTGCTGCATGGCGGCGAAATCGTCGGCGGTTTCCGGCGCGGTTTGCCACACGGGATTGGTCAGGCCTTGGGCAGCCGCCCATTGCCAGTACATGCCGATATGGGTGGCGGCGTTTTCCGGCGGCAGGTTTTCGGGATAGCCTTCGTCGGTATGGAAGCGGATGTTGTCGTACATGGAAGCGTCTTTTTCTGAATTTAGAACGGATGTTCTAAGAAGCGAATAGTATGCATTATTGATAGGATTGGCAAGAGCGGGGCATAAAAAAATGCGTTGGGCGGATTGTATCGGGCAAACAACGAGGCCGTCTGAAAGATTTGCTTGGTAAATATTTAAGCAAATCTTTCAGACGGCCTTGTGATTCCGGTCATCAGCCTTTAAACACCGGCACTAATTCCAGTTGGCTCAATACTTGCGCGGCGATGTTAATCAGGCCGAACAAAAATACCCATATCATCAGCCCAAGGCCGCCTTTGACCTGATATTGCGTACCCGTGCCAAATTTTTGGCGCGATTTGTAGAGCAGCATGGCAGGAATCAGCGCCGTCCACACCGTTGCCGCCAAGCCGACATAGCCGATGGCGACGACAAAACCGGCGGGGAAGAGCAGGCCGCAAACCAGCGGCGGCAGGAAGGTCAGCGCTGCGGTTTTGCTGCGTCCGGCGGCGGAGTTGTCCCATTTGAAAATATCGGCGATGTAGTCGAACAAGCCCAGCGTCACGCCTAAGAAAGAGGTGGCAATCGCCATATACGCGAAAAACGACAACACCACGCCCATGCTGCCGGTCGGCACGAATTTGGACAGGGTTTCAATCAATACCGACACTTGGCCTTCCGCCGCAATCACCGGCGCAAATTCATTGCGCGGCAGGTTGCCCTGAATCGCCAGCTGCCACAAGACATAAATCACCAGCGCAATCAGTGTGCCCACTTTCAGCGCTTTGGCCACTTTGGGTGCGTCGCCGTTAAAGTATTTCAGCAGGCTGGAGACATTGCCGTGAAAGCCGAATGAGGCCAAACATACCGGCAGCGCGGCGGCCAGATAAATCCAATATTGCGTGGCGGCAGGCGCGGCGGTATCAAATAATACCGGCAGCTTCACGCTGGTAATCAGTCCGCCCGTTGCCCATACAAAAGTCAGCACCATACCGCCAATCAGGATACTGGTAAGGCGGTCAACCAAGCGCGTGGATGCCCACACGCAAAACGCCAAAACAAAGAAAAACACCAGCTGGCCGACCGGCAACGCTACTTCGCCGCCGATAATGCTGCCCAAGCCCTGCGCGGTCAAATCGCCGCCGACGAAGATATAGGCGTAAGTGAGCAGATACAGCGTAAACGCCACCGCCACGCCGTTGACGATATTGCCCGCCTGCCCGAGCAGGTCTTTGACCATGGTGTCGAAACTCGCGCCGTGCGGGTAGTGGGTGTTGACCTCCAAAATCATCAGGCCGCTGGTGAGCATGGAAAACCAGGTGTAAATCAATACCGCCAGCGAACCGGTAAACCACACGCCCGATGTGGCGGTGGGGTTGGCAAACATGCCCGCGCCGATAATCGTACCGGCGATAATCATGGCGCCGCCGAGCAGCGACGGGATTTTGGAAGACATTTTTCAGACGGCCTTTGTGAGTATTAAAATTTGTTAAGGCATATTATGCCAGCAGACGGGCGCTGTGTAAAAGGCCGTCTGAAAACTTGAATCCCGCGCGTTCCGCCCAATCTGTCAAAATATTCCTTCACCACTGAGAAAGTACCGCATGACACACGCCAAATACGCGCCGCTGTTCCAAATCTATACCCTCAACAACGGCATTGAAATCAAAAACCGCCTTGTGGTCGCCCCGATGACCCACTGGGCACGGCACCTTATCCGCTGCCGAGCGCACCTTTATCGGTAACCGCGCCCAAGATTTCGGCATGTTTATCATGCCGCCACGCTGGTGTCGCCCGAAGGCAAAGCCTTTGTCGGCGAACCGGGGGCTTTTGCCGAAAGCCAGTTGGACAGCCTGACCGAAAGCGCCAATATCATCAAAGGCCAAGGCGCAAAAGCCATTTTGCAACTGCGCCACGGCGGCTATCAGGCCGTTGACGAAGCCATCGGCAGCCTGGAAAAAATCGCCCCGTCCGACGTTCCCGCCGACACCAGCTCCACCGGCAGCCCGACTTCGCCCGCCCGCGCCATGACCGCCGCCGAAATCGAAGCTACCATTGCCGCCTTCGGCCGCGCCGCCGACTTAGCCATCCGCGCCGGATTCGACGGCGTGGAAATCCACGGCGCTAACGGCTATCTGCTGCAACAATTTGTGTCCGGCCATTTCAACCGCCGCAGCGACGAGTGGGGTGGCAGCGTAGAAAACCGCCTGCGCTTCCCTCTGGCCGTGGTCGATGCCGTAACCGCCGCCAAAGCCCGTCACGGCCGCGACGATTTCATCATTGGCTACCGCTTTTCGCCGGAAGAGCCGCAGCCCGAAGGCATTACCATGACCGACACCTTCGCCCTGATTGACGCGCTGAAACAGAAACCGCTGCAATACCTGCACGTTTCCCTGTGGGACTTCTACAAAAAAGTCCGCCGTGGCGCCGATACTGCACGCACGCGCTTGGATTTGATTCACGAGCGTATCGGCGGTGATTGGCGTGGGCAACCTGTTTACCGCCGATGACGCTTTGAACGCCCTCAATACCGGCTGGGCGGAATTTCTCGCCTTCGGCAAGGCTGTGTTGATTAACCCCAATTTCGCCACCCTGATTAAAGAAGGCCGCGAAGACGAAATCCAAACCGAAATCGACCTAAACCGCGCCGACCGTTACGGCTACCCCGATTATTTGTGGAACATGCAGCCGCTGGGCTTGGACTTTTTGCCGCCGGTAAAATGCAAAAGCGATGAGTGGAAACCGTTGGATGCAGGTTGATAATGCGTTTTAAATAACGTGAACTTAGGATAAGTAGATGGAATATCTTTTTAAATTTTAGAAACGTATTTCTTTAGGTGGACAGAATCCGCGAGGATTCGTCATTCCCGCGCAGGCGGGAATCCAGAAGCCCGGAATTTCTGTAATGTTTTCAAGGTATCAGAAACCCAAACGTCTGGATTCCCGCCTGCGCGGGAATGACGAAAATCGGGTGATTTTCTGTCTGTCGGAATGTAATATCATTCTGAAATAATCAAAATATTTAAAACGCTTACCCTGAACTTACGTTAAATGAATAAAGAAAAGGCCGTCTGAAAATTTTTCAGACGGCCTTTTACCGTTTTACTCAAACCGCAATATCATCAAGCATAATGGCGCACTTCGCCTTTGCCGTATAAATTATCCGCACAGCGGGCGCAGAGGGTCGGGTGTTCGGCCACGCTGCCGACGTCGTCGGTGCAGTGCCAGCAGCGTTCGCATTTTTCGCCGTGGCTGGCGTGGGCGGTTACGGCCGGTTCGTCGCCGGTGCTGACGGTGGCTTTGGATACCAGCAGGGTAAAGCGCAATTCGTCGCCCAAGGCTTTGAGATAACCGGCTGTCGGTTCGGGCGCGGTAATTTCCACTTCGGCCTGCAAAGACGAACCGACGGTTTTGTCGGCACGCAAGGGCTCGATGGCGGCGGTTACAGCTTCGCGCACTTCGCGCACGGCGCTCCATTTTTTCAGCAGCTCGGCTTCGGCTTTGTCGTTCATCGGCGGGAATTCGTGCCAAGTGTGGAACAACACGCTGTCTTCCTCGCCGCCGCCGATGATGTCCCACGCTTCTTCGCCGGTGAAACACAATACCGGCGCAATCAGCAACACCAGGCTTCGGGTGATGTGGTAGAGCGCGGTTTGCGCACTGCGGCGGGCATGGCTGTCGGCAGCGGTGGTGTAGAGGCGGTCTTTCAGAATATCCAAATAGAACGCGCCCAAATCTTCCGAGCAGAAAGCCACCAAATCTTTCACGGCAAAGTGGAAGGCGTAACGCGGGTAGTAGTCGCCCGCCACGTGCTCTTGCAGCTGGCGCGCCAAAATCAGGGCGTAGCGGTCGATTTCCACCATTTGGTCTTGCGGCACGGCGTGTTCAATCGGGTTAAAGTCGCTTAAATTGGCAAACAGGAAGCTCAGCGTATTGCGGATACGGCGGTAGCTTTCGGTAACGCGCTTAAGGATTTCTTTGGAAATCGCCAATTCGCCGCTGTAATCGGTGGAAGCCGTCCACAGGCGCAGAATATCCGCGCCGAATTCGTTGTACACCTCTTGCGGCGCAACCACGTTGCCGATGGATTTGGACATTTTGCGGCCGTTTTGATCGACCACAAAGCCGTGGGTCAACAGCTGTTTGTACGGCGCACGACCCATAGAGGCGCAGCCGGTGAGCATGGAAGATTGGAACCAGCCACGGTGTTGGTCGCTGCCTTCGAGGTACAAATCGGCCGGCCAAGCCAGCTCTTCACGCTGTTTCAATACGGAATAATGCGTGCTGCCCGAATCGAACCAAACGTCCATGGTATCGGTCAGTTTGTCGTAATTTTCGCAGTCTTCCGCGCTCAACAGCTCGCTTTTATCCAAGGAGAACCAGGCTTCGATGCCTTTTTCTTCAATGCGCTCGGCCACTTTTTCCAATAGTGCGGCGGAATCGGGGTGCAAATCGCCGGTTTCTTTGTGCACAAAGAAGGTCATCGGCGTGCCCCAGTAGCGCTGGCGGCTGACCACCCAGTCGGGGCGGTCTTCAATCATGGCTTGTAAGCGCGCACGACCCCACGACGGGAAAAATTCGGTGTCGTCAACGGCTTTCAAGGCTTTGTCGCGCAGGGTTTTGCCGTCGTTGCCCGCTTTGTCCATGCCGATAAACCATTGCGCGGTGGCGCGGTAAATCAGCGGGGTTTTGTGACGCCAGCAGTGGGCATAGCTGTGTTCGATTTTGCCGTTGGCCAGCAGGCGGTTGTTTTCCGCCAGCCAGTCGATGATTACCGGATTGGCTTCCCATACGGTCATACCGGCCACGCGCGGCACTTCGCTGATGTAGCGGCCTTCGGCGTTGACGGGGTTATACAGCTCGATACCGTATTTCAGGCAGACGAAATAGTCTTCCAAGCCGTGCGCCGGGGCGGTGTGCACCAAGCCGGTACCGGCGTCGGTGGTCACATGGTCGCCGTTGAGTAGCAGAATATCGCGCTCGATAAACGGATGTTCCAAATGCAGGTTTTCCAGCTTGTCGCCGCTGGTTTCGGCCAAGACGCGGGCGCTATCGGAAAGAGTGTAGCGTTTGAGCGCGTCTTCGGCCAAATCGCGTGCCAAGACCAGTTTGCCTTTGGCGGTATCAATCAAGAGATACACCACTTCCGCACCGGCGGATACGGCTTGGCTGGCGGGCAGCGTCCACGGTGTTGTCGTCCAAATCACGCCGAACGCGTCGCCGTCAATTTTATCCAAACCGAAGGCTTGGGCTAAAGCGGCGTTGTCTTTGAAACGGTAGGCCACATCAATCGCGGGGGAAATTTTGTCTTTGTATTCCACTTCGGCTTCGGCTAAGGATGAGCCGCAATCCAAGCAGAATTGCACCGGCTTGGCACCGCGATACAGATAACCGGCCTTATAAATTTCGCCCAAAGTGCGCACGGTGTCGGCTTCGGTTTTGAAATCCATCGTCAGATAAGGATGTTCCCAATCGCCCAATACGCCCAAGCGGATAAAGTCTTTTTTCTGACGCGCAACCTGCTCGGCGGCGTATTCGCGGCACAATTCGCGAAAACGCGCTTTGGGCATGTCTTTGCCATGCAGCTTTTCCACCATCACTTCAATCGGCAGGCCGTGGCAGTCCCAGCCGGGCACATACGGCGCGTCGAAACCGGCTTGGGTTTTGCTGCGGATGATGATGTCTTTGAGGATTTTGTTGACGGCATGGCCGATGTGGATGTCGCCGTTGGCATACGGCGGGCCGTCGTGCAGGATGAATTTCGGGCGGCCTTTGCTTAATTGGCGCAGTTTTTGGTAGCGTTTGAGGTCGTACCAGCTTTTGAGCCAGGCAGGTTCGCGCTTGGCCAGATTGCCGCGCATGGGAAACGGGCTTTCGAGCAGGTTGACGGTTTTGCTGTAATCGGTCATGGCGTGTATCTCAAGAGTAGGTTGGGTTGTAAACCCAACGATAACGGTATGGTAAGAACGGCGTTGGGTTTACAACCCAAGCTACGAAGGCCGTCTGAAAAATGGGGAAAGCCTTATTGTAGCGGAATTATCGGGATAACGGGTAGCAACTGTGTTGCCAACCCGTCGGTCAGTAACATCAAACACGGTTAATTATGCACATTGCAGGCCGTCTGACTTCAGGTAATCCCTTACCCG
>NZ_JALJYC010000031.1 GCF_024170405.1 Neisseria perflava
GCTTGTTTTGCTTATAAGGGCTCAGTCGACTTTTTTTCATGGGATTTATTCTAAATGATTTTGAATAAATCTAGTTATCTAGTACAGCCCCAATAATTAAATTCTAGGCAGTTTGCTTGCCACAGATATAGTGAAAAAACACTGTGTTACCGTGGTTGCTGCTGCCCTTTGGTCGGCAGGCATAGTACCGTTTTATAGGTTAAAAGTATTTTTTAAATGTTAAATTTTGTATTTCAGAGCAAATACTTCAGATTATCCTACCTTTTGCATAAAAATCAGGCCGTCTGAAACCGAAGTGTACCTTTTTTACACCACTTTTCAGACGGCCTTTGGCGAACGCTTATCGGCTTAGTCGCCGTCGTTCAGCGCATTAATGCTGTAACCGCCGTCCACATAAGTGATTTCGCCGGTAATGCCGGAAGACCGGTCAGACAGCAGGAAGGCGGCGGCATTGCCCACTTCCTCGATGGTCACGTTGCGGCGCAACGGATTTTCCGAAGCGACGTGCGCCAGCAAACGGCTGAAATCGGAAATGCCAGACGCGGCCAGGGTTTTAATCGGGCCGGCGGAAATGCCGTTGCAGCGGATGCCTTCTTTGCCCAAGCAGGAAGCGGTAAAGCGGATACCGGCTTCCAAGCTGGCTTTGGCCATGCCCATCACGTTGTAATTCGGAATCGCGCGCACGGCGCCCAAGTAGGTCAGCGCCACGATGGAGGCATTGCGGCCCTGCATCATCGGGCGGGCGGCTTTGGCCAGCGCCGGCAGGCTGTAAGCGGAAATTTCGTGGGCGGTATTGAAGGCTTCGCGGCTGATGCTGTCCAAAAAGTCGCCGCTCAGGGCTTCTTTCGGCGCGAAACCGATGGAGTGTACCAAACCGTCGAGGCCGTCCCAATGTTTGCCCAAATCAGTAAAGGTTTGCGCGATTTCTTCATCGCTGGCGACATCGCAGCGAAACACCAGCTCGGAGCCGAGCTCGGCTGCCATTTTGCGCACGCGCTCTTCCAGCTTGTCAACAACATAAGTAAAGGCCAGATCCGCGCCTTGTTCGCGGCAGGCTTTGGCGATACCGTAGGCAATCGAACGCTCGGAAATCATGCCGGTAATCAGAATTTTTTTGCCTTGCAGAAAACCCATTTTTCTTCCTTCAGGTGTGGTGTTGCAGTTTGCTTAAACGGGGCATTATAACAAAAAGCGGCTGTTTTGGTAGAAAAAACAATCATCAGCGTTTTCTCAACGCCGTCAACCCGCCATCTGCGCCAGCGTTTTCGGGTTGGCGGCAAACCAGGCCAACACACATTCGACCGCCATCAGCACCGTCAATACGCCCATCGCCGGCAACCACGAGCTGAACACATCGTACAACACGCCCATGCCCAGCGGCCCGAATATTGCCACCAGATACCCCACCGCCTGCGCCATACCCGACAGCGCGGCGGCCTGCTGCGGCGTATCGGTGCGCAGGGCAAACAGTATCAATACGGCGGAAAACACACCCGACCCGCCCAAGCCGGTCAACGATACCCACAGCCACATTGTTTGCGGCGAACCCAGCCAAATACCGCCGATGCCCAGCAGCAACAGCAGCGCCATCAGCAGGTTCAACGGTTGCTTGTGGCGGCTTTTGCCGATTAAGGCCGACACCGCCACCACGCCGATGAGCGAGCTGGCCTGCAGCAACGAGCCGTAACCGCCCGCCGCCAGCGGCGTCATGCCCTTTTCCACCAACACCGAAGGCAGAAAATTGGCGATGGAATAAAACGACAGCGACTGTATGCCCATAAACAGGCTGATGCACCAAGCCGTGCGCGATTTCCATACATTCAGGCCGTCTGAAAGCGCCGTTTGCGCAATATTTTCAGACGGCCTGGCCGCCCCCGCCCGAATCCGTCCGCGCCAAAGCAGCCACACCGCCAGCGCCGCCACGCCAAACACCAGCCAAATTCCCAACGACCACTGCCAGTTTTGCCATTCAGCCAGCGGTACGGCAACAGCGGCGGCCACCATCGACGATACCGACATTGTGGCCGAAAGCGTGCCCACCACCAAGCCGACCTGTTGCGGCAGGTTGCGCTTGGCTAAAGCAGGCAGTAGCACATTTCCCATCGCAATCGCTGCCGACAGGATAACCGTCCCCATCACCAGCAACACCGCCGAAGGGTAAGCCGAACGCACCGCCATCCCCAAGGTCATCAGCGCCGTTGCACCGATTAACACGTTTTCCATGCCGAACCGCCGCGCCAAGCGCGCCACCAAAGGCGAACATACGGCAAACGCCAACATCGGCAACGCCGCTACCACGCCCATAAACGACCCCGTTACCCCAAGTTGGTCGCGGATAAAACCGACCACCGGCCCCAAGGCCACCAACGGCGCACGCAGGTTGACCGTGAACACAATCACGGCCAGCAGCAACAGGCCGACAGGCAGGGAGGCGGTTTTTTTGGGGGACATCGGCGGGTTTCCTTGTAGGGTTGAATCGCAAAGTTGAAATAACGGAATTTCGGCTTAAATACATGACTTTAGGATAAGCGGCCTACCCGATTGCGGGCTTATCGTATCCCGAAGACGCAGCCATATGGCTAACGTATCTTTTCAGACGGCCGTCTGAAAAAAGCATTGTAACGGATTTCGCAGCGGAATCCTAAACATGTTCATGACCGCCGCCTATGGCTTTTCCTGCCCGCCATCCCTGTCATCAAATATTCACATTCCTACGTCATGCTAATGCCTTTGCGCCCGTTACCGAATCAAGCAAAACGCGTTATACTCATACCCATATCCACCGCAGTTGTTTATATCCGACGGTCTGCGCACCAACCACAGCAGGCATTTATCGGATTAAAAACTGCCGTTACCGGCCAGCATATCCATCGAGAGAACATCATGCCCGAACAAAACCGTATCCTCTGCCGCGAGCTGAGCCTGCTCGCGTTCAACCGCCGCGTGTTGGCGCAGGCGCAAGACGAAAGCGTGCCGCTCTTGGAGCGTCTGCGCTTTTTGTGTATCGTCTCTTCCAATCTGGACGAATTTTTTGAAGTACGCATGGCATGGCTCAAACGCGAAAACAAGCTGCACCCGCATGCTGTCCTCGACAACGGCAAAACGCCGTCTGAAACCATGACCGACGTCAGCGCCGAAGCGCATGCGCTGATTGCCGAGCAATATGCCCTGTTCAACGATGTTTTGCAGCCCGCGCTGGAGCAG
Source organism: Neisseria perflava (assembly GCF_024170405.1). Lineage (GTDB taxonomy): Bacteria > Pseudomonadota > Gammaproteobacteria > Burkholderiales > Neisseriaceae > Neisseria > Neisseria perflava_B. The sequence continues at coordinate 3,205 of NZ_JALJYC010000031.1, forward strand.
GAAAACATCCGTTTTTACCGTCGCGACACTTGGTCGGCGGCGCAGAAAAAATGGATTGAAGACTACTTTAGCGCCGAGCTGCTGCCGATTCTGACCCCTATCGGCCTCGACCCGTCGCACCCTTTCCCGCGTCCGCTCAACAAATCGCTGAATTTCGCCGTCGAGCTGGAAGGAACAGACGCATTCGGCCGTCCTGTCGGCATGGCGATTGTACAAGCGCCGCGCATTCTGCCGCGCGTAGTGCCATTGCCGTCTGAAATCAGCAACAACGGCAGCGGCTTTGTGTTCCTGTCATCCATCCTGCATGCGCATGTCGGCAAACTGTTCCCCGGCATGAAAGTCAAAGGCTGCCACCAGTTCCGCCTGACGCGCGACAGCGATTTGAGCGTGGACGAAGACGATTTGAAAAACCTGCGCACCGCCGTGCAAAGCGAATTGCACGACCGCGAATATGGCGACGGCGTGCGCTTGGAAGTGGCCGATACCTGTCCGCCGCATATCCATGATTTCCTGCTGGCGCAATTCAAGCTGACTCCGTCGGAGCTGTATCAGGTCAAAGGGCCGGTCAATCTGGTGCGCCTGATGTCGGTACCGGATTTGGTGGATCGCCCTGATTTGAAATTTCCGCCCGTCAGCGCAAGCCGTCTGAAAAAATTGCGTAAAAACGGTTCGGTTTTGGACTTAGCCAGGCAAAGCCCTATCCTACTGCACCATCCCTATCAATCGTTTGATCCGGTGGTTCAAATGATACGCGAGGCAGCCACCGACCCCGATGTTTTGGCGGTCAAAATGACGATTTACCGCACGGGTAGCCATTCCGAGCTGGTGCGCGCGCTGATGAAAGCAGCTCTGGCAGGCAAGCAGGTAACGGTGGTCGTCGAGCTGATGGCGCGTTTTGATGAAGCCAACAACGTCAACTGGGCGCAGCAATTGGAAAATGCTGGCGCGCATGTGGTGTACGGCGTGTTCGGCTATAAAGTCCATGCCAAAATGGTTTTGGTTATCCGCCGCGAAGAAGGCCGTCTGAAAAGCTACGCCCACCTCGGCACCGGCAACTACCACCAAGGCACATCGCGTATTTATACCGACTTCGGCCTGATTACTGCCGACGAGCAGATTACCGCCGACGTCAACACGCTGTTTCTGGAAATCACCGGACTGGGCAAACCGGCCAAGCTCAACAAGCTCTACCAAAGCCCGTTTACCCTGCATAAAATGGTAATAGAACGCATTGCACAGGAAACTGAACATGCCAAGGCGGGCAAACCGGCCAGAGTGGTGGCTAAGATGAATTCGCTGATTGAGCCGACGGTCATCGAAGCGCTCTACACCGCCAGTCAAGCGGGGGTACAGGTTGATTTGATTGTGCGCGGCATGTGCACCTTGCGCCCGGGTGTCAAAGGCTTGTCCGACAACATCCGCGTGCGCTCCATTGTCGGCCGCCAGTTGGAACACTCGCGCATTTACTACTTCTACAACAACGGTGCGGAAGATACCTTTATTTCCAGCGCCGACTGGATGGGACGAAACTTTTTCCGCCGCATTGAAGTGGCCACGCCCATCGAAGCCGCCGATTTGAAAGCCCGTGTCATCAAAGAAGGCCTGAGCATGGCTTTAGCCGACAACACTAAGGCTTGGCAAATGCAACCGGACGGTAGTTATGTACGCCTCCATCCGGCAGAAAATGAAAAAGCGGTTAACCTGCAAAAAGATTTGTGGGCAATGTACGAACAGTAAAGCAGGGCGTTTGGCTGTTTAGCTGAAAGGCCGTCTGAAAAACTTACGCTAGGGTAAGGTTTTTCAGACGGCTTCGTTTTTTTCATCTAATCGAATTATTTGGAAACTAAACCAATGTGTAGGGTAGGTATATTGTCCACACTACACGATTCCGTTTTTGAAAATTTAACTCAATAAAATAAAAAAGCACGGGTATAAACCGTGCTTTTTTACAACAAATCAGATTATTTGTTTTTATGCGAACGAAGATAATCCAAGGTTTTGAGTTGAGCGATCGCAGCTGCCAAAGCCACCTGCGCTTTAGCCAGAGACTCATCGTCTGCTGCTTGGGAAATCTTAGCTTCTGCCGCTTTTTTGGCTTGCTCGGCACGCTCCTGATCCATCTCTGCACTGCGGACAGCAACATCCGCCAATACGGTTAATTTGTCAGGTTGTACTTCCAACACGCCGCCGGAAACAGCAACCAAAATTTCCTCTTCTTCACCCGGCACAGTCAAACGCAATACACCGGGGCGCACCAAACTCATAATCGGCTCGTGTCGCGGATAAATACCGAGTTCACCCTGTACGGTCGGCACAACCACGAAGCTGGCCTCGCCCGAATAGATGTTTTCTTCGCTACTTACCACTTCAACTTGCATGGTACTCATGCCGGCCTCCTTAGTTTAGGGTTTTCGCTTTCTCGGCTGCTTCCTCAATACCGCCGACCATGTAGAACGCTTGTTCCGGCAAGTGGTCGTATTCGCCGCTCAAAATGGCTTTGAAGCCGGCAATGGTATCGCGCAGCGGTACGTATTTGCCCGGAGAACCGGTAAATACTTCGGCCACGTGGAACGGTTGTGACAGGAAGCGTTGGATTTTACGCGCACGCATTACGGTCAGTTTGTCTTCGTCAGACAGCTCATCCATACCCAGAATGGCGATGATGTCGCGCAATTCTTTGTATTTTTGCAGCGTAGATTGTACGCCGCGCGCCACGTCGTAATGCTCTTGACCCAATACCATCGGATCAAGCTGGCGTGAAGTAGAGTCCAACGGGTCAACCGCCGGGTAAATACCCAAAGAAGCAATATCACGGCTCAATACCACAGTTGCATCCAAGTGGGCGAAAGTAGTGGCCGGAGACGGGTCGGTCAAGTCATCCGCCGGTACGTAAACAGCTTGGATAGAGGTAATCGAACCGGTTTGGGTAGAAGCAATACGTTCTTGCAGACGACCCATTTCTTCGGCCAATGTCGGTTGGTAACCCACCGCAGACGGCATACGACCCAACAGCGCGGATACTTCGGTACCGGCCAGGGTATAGCGGTAGATGTTGTCCACGAAGAACAATACGTCGCGACCTTTACCGTTTTCGTCTTTTTCATCACGGAAGTATTCGGCCATGGTCAAACCGGTCAACGCCACACGCAGGCGGTTGCCCGGCGGCTCGTTCATCTGACCGTAAACCATCGCCACTTTATCCAACACGTTGGAATCTTTCATCTCATGGTAGAAGTCGTTACCTTCACGGGTACGCTCGCCCACACCGGCGAACACAGACAAACCGCTGTGCGCTTTGGCGATGTTGTTAATCAATTCCATCATGTTTACGGTTTTGCCCACACCGGCACCACCGAACAGGCCTACTTTACCGCCTTTGGCAAACGGACACAGCAGGTCGATCACTTTGATGCCGGTTTCCAGCAACTCGGTTGCCGGAGACAGCTCGTCAAATTTCGGCGCTAATTGGTGAATGGCACGGGTTTGTTCCGCACCAACCGAGCCGGCTTCATCCACCGGATTGCCCAATACGTCCATAATGCGACCCAGGGTAGCTTTACCCACCGGAACCGAAATCGGCGCACCGGTATTGCTCACGGCCATACCGCGTTTCAAGCCGTCTGAACTGCCCATTGCAATGGTACGAACCACGCCGTCACCCAGAAGCTGTTGCACTTCTAAAATCAAGCCGTTTTCGTCCAATTTCAGGGCATCGTAAACATGCGGCAGCGTATTGCGCGGAAATTCCACGTCAACCACGGCGCCGATTACTTGTACGATTTTGCCTTGACTCATTATCGTATCCTATTTCCTGTACAGATTTCAGACGGCCTTAAACAGCCGCCGCACCTGCAACAATTTCTGTTAACTCTGTGGTAATCGCAGCTTGACGGGACTTGTTGTACACCAGCTGCAATTCTTTAATGGCATTACCCGCATTATCGGTAGCGGCTTTCATCGCCACCATACGCGCAGCTTGCTCAGAAGCCATATTATCGCTCAATGCCTGATAAACCACAGACTCTAAATAGCGGCGAACCAGATATTCCAACACGGTTGCAGGACTCGGCTCGTAACGGTATTCCCAGTTGAGGGAAGAATCGCCGTTGACGTCCTCAATCGCATTTTGGCCAATCGGCAGCAGCACTTCCATACGAGGTTCTTGGCGCATCGTATTCACAAAGCCGGAATACACCAAATGAATCACATCTAATTCATGTTTTTCATACTGCTGGAAAATCTCGGTTAACGGACCAAGCAATGTTTCCATTTTCGGGGTATCACCCAAATTGGTCGCACTGGCAATGATATTCAAACCGATATTCTGACAGGCCGAAAGACCTTTACTGCCCAAGCACACCACATCCGCTTGGATACCTTGTTCCTGATACTCTTGAACTTGCGCCAAAAATTTCTTCAGCACATTGGCATTCAAGCCGCCGCACAAACCTTTATCCGAGGTAATCAAAATAAAACCGGCACGGCGTACTTCTCGGTGCGGCTCCAGCAATTTGATACCATGATCAGTATGGGTTTGTGCCAAATGGCTCATCACCATGCGCACTTTTTCGGCGTACGGACGCGCCAAGCGCATCCGTTCTTGAGTCTTCCGCATTTTAGAGGTAGACACCATTTCCATTGCTTTAGTGATCTTTTGGGTATTTTGAACACTACGGATTTTGGTGAGAATCTCTTTTCCTACTGCCATTTCAGACTCCTTTCATCCCAACGCTTACGCTTGGTAAGCGAAAGAAGATTTGAAAGACTTCATGGCTTCGGCCAATACTTTTTCGCTTTCGTCAGACAAAGCACCGGAAGCATTAACCGCATCCAGTACAGCAGGCTGCTGAGTGCGGACATAGCTCAGGAATTCGGATTCAAATTCCAGTGCTTTAGCAACCGGCACATCATCATAAGAACCGTTGTTGATGCCCCACAAAGTCAATGCCATTTCTGCGGTATTCAGGGTACTGAACTGTTTCTGTTTCATCAGTTCGGTTACCACTTCACCATGTTGCAGCTGTTTGCGTGTTGCCTCGTCCAAATCAGAAGCAAATTGCGAGAACGCTGCCAGCTCACGGTATTGAGCCAATGCCAAACGGATACCGCCACCTAATTTTTTGATGACTTTAGTCTGAGCAGCACCACCCACACGCGATACGGAAATACCGGCATTAATCGCAGGACGGATACCGGCGTTGAACAAGTCGGTTTCCAAGAAAATCTGGCCGTCTGTAATCGAAATGACGTTGGTCGGTACGAACGCAGAGACGTCACCCGCTTGGGTTTCGATAATCGGCAATGCAGTCAATGAACCGGTTTTACCTTTTACTTCGCCGTTAGTCAGTTTTTCAACTTCATGCTCGTTGATACGTGCGGCACGCTCCAGCAAGCGGGAGTGCAGGTAGAATACGTCACCCGGGTAAGCCTCACGACCTGGCGGACGGCGCAACAGCAAGGAGATTTGACGGTAAGCAACGGCTTGTTTGGACAAGTCGTCATATACAATCAACGCGTCCTCGCCACGGTCGCGGAAAAATTCACCCATGGTGCAACCGGAATACGGAGCGATGTATTGCAGCGCAGCAGCTTCAGAAGCAGTAGCGGCAACCACAATGGTATGTTCCATCGCACCGTGTTCTTCCAATTTGCGTACCACGTTGGCAATAGACGATGCTTTCTGACCGATAGCCACATAGATACATACAACACCGGTGCCTTTTTGGTTGACAATGGCATCCAAAGCAACGGCTGTTTTACCGGTTTGGCGGTCACCAATAATCAATTCGCGCTGACCACGACCAATCGGCACCATAGAGTCAACCGCTTTCAAACCGGTCTGCATCGGTTGGTCAACCGATTTACGTGCAATCACGCCCGGTGCGATTTTTTCAATCGGCGCAGTCAATGTTGTATTAACCGGACCTTTACCGTCAATCGGACGACCCAATGCATCAACAACGCGGCCAATCAATTCACGACCAATCGGTACTTCCAAAATGCGACCGGTACAGGTAACGGTATCGCCTTCTTTAATGTGTTCGTATTCACCCAATACCACGGCGCCAACGGAGTCACGCTCCAAGTTCATGGCCAAACCGAAAGTATTGCCGGGGAATTCGAGCATCTCACCTTGCATAGCGTCTGACAAGCCGTGGATACGAACAATACCGTCAGTCACAGAAATAACAGTACCTTGGGTACGAACTTCTGCATTGAAAGACAGATTTTCGATTTTAGCTTTAATCAAATCGCTAATTTCAGCAGGATTAAGCTGCATGAAAACTCTCCTAATTCATCATAGTCGTGTACAGAGCATTCAATCTTGCCCGCACCGACAAATCCAAGACCTGATCACCTACTTCTACTTTGACGCCGCCGATGAGTGTCGGATCGACTTCCGTCGTTACGACCAGCTCGGAATTCAGACTTTTCTTCAGCGTTTCAGTCAATTCGGCTTCCTGCTTCGGCGTTAATGCATAAGCACTGTAAATCACAGCCGACTTCGTATGCTTGAGTGACAAGGCTAAGTCTTGATATTGCGCGTACACTTCCGGCAAAACCGGCAACCGCTTTTGTTCGGCCAAGACGGTAACAAAATTTGCCAACCCGCCTGCTTTAATACCGACCAAATCAACCAGCATTTTTGCCTTTTCGGAAGCCGGCGTTTCCGGCTGCTCTACCAAAGCAGAAACTTTGGGGTCTTGCACAACCGCTGCCAGATCTTTCAGTCCGCCCAACCAAGACTCAATTTGGTTTTTCTCTTGCGCCAGCCCAAACAATGCTTTCGCATAGGGTCTGGCAATCGTTGCGAACTCTGCCATATGATTACAGCTCCTGTTTCAGCGCACTGAGCAATGCTGCATGTTTCGAAGCATCCACTTCGTTACGCAGAATGGCTTCCGCACCTTTAACAGCCAATGAAGCAACCTGTTCGCGCAATGCTTCGCGCGCACGGTTGATTTCCTGATCAACATCGGCTTTGGCTTGTGCTGTAATGCGCGCCGCCTCTACGGAAGCCTGCTCTTTGGCTTCTTCCACGATGCGTGCCGCACGTTTTTCCGCATTGGCTACCATATCAGTAACTTGGCTGCGGCCATCGGCTAAGAGTTCTGCAACTTTCTTTTCTGCCTGTTCAAAATCGTTTTTGCTACGTTCGGCAGCAGCCAAACTTTCTGCGATTTTGTTGGCGCGCTCATCAAGTGCTTTTGCAATCGGCGGCCACACAAATTTCATGGTGAACCATACCAAAATGAAAAAGACAATTAACTGCGCAAATAAGGTTGCATTAATATTCACTTTACTTAACCTTCGTATTAGGGTTAATCAAACAAACGCTGTTTCAACAGATGAAACGGTTTTCTGTTCGAATTAACCTGCAAACGGGTTTACGAAAGCGAACAGCAGAGCAATCGCTACACCAATCAAGAATGCAGCATCGATCAAACCGGCAATCAGGAACAGTTTGGTTTGCAGAGGACCGATCAGCTCAGGCTGGCGTGCAGAAGATTCCAAGTATTTGGAACCGACCATGCCGATACCGATTGCTGCACCCATCGCACCGAAAGCAACGATCAGACCACACGCGATAGCAATTAAACCACCCATTTCAAACTCCTTAAGATTAAAGATAAAGGTTAAAGAAACCAAAACTACAAGAGAACAACAAAAAATATCCGGTCATCACCAATGATTAATGATGGTCATGAGCCTGACCGATATACACGAAAGTCAACGCCATAAAGATAAACGCCTGCAGGGTAATAATCAGAATATGGAAAATAGCCCACGCAGAACCAGCCGCAATATGCAACACAAACAAAATCGGATCCAATACACCCACGCTACCGGAAGATGCCCAAGCACCGCCCAACAGTGCAATCAGCAAGAACACCAACTCACCCGCATACATATTACCGAACAACCGCATACCGTGCGATACAGTTTTGGAGAAGTATTCCAAAATATTCATAATCAGATTAAAGGGTGCCATTACCGAGCCGAACGGCGCACTGAACAGCTCGTGAATCCAGCCTTTCAAGCCTTTGATTTTCACGCTGTAATACAGGCAAATCAGCAAGACACCGATAGCCAGCGCCAAGGAAGTATTCAAATCTGCGGTCGGCACAATACGCAACAGGGCATGATGATTACCGGTAGCATGTTGCCAAAGCCACGGCAGCAGATCCACCGGCAGCAAGTCCAGCGCATTCATCAGGAAAATCCAGACAAACAGACACAAACCCAAAGGTGCAACTGCTTTGCGCGATTTCTCGTTGGAGATAATGCTTTTGCACATATCGTCCACGAATTCATACAAAATCTCAACAGCAGCCTGGAAACGACCCGGTACGCCGGAAGTGGCTTTTTTCGCGCCACGCCACAACAGGAAGCTGCCGACCACACCCATCAACACGGCAAAGAAAATTGCATCAATATTGATAAATGAAAAATCGGCAATGTTTTTCAGACCTTGCGATTGGGTCACATCCGACAGACTGGTCAAGCTTTGTAAGTGGTGCTTGATGTACTCGGCTGCGCTTAAAGATTCATCTGCCATAATCTCGAACTCTCAACAATACTAAAAAAACCAGATGGCTGACACCGGCCAGCCCCAATAAAAACGGGAAAAACACCAGCGACTGATGCCATGCCGCAAATACGGCCAGCATCATGATCAGCGACAGCATTACTTTTAAAGCCTCTCCGAACACAAACATCCTGCTCTGCAAGACGGGATTTTGTCGGAAAAATTTTAAAAGTAAAACCGCAACCAATGTCGGAACAAGATAGGAAGCGCCTCCGGCCAGCGCCGACCAAAAGCCTTTCACACCCCAAACCCACGCAGAAACCACAGAAATGACAGCCAATACAATGAGTTGAAGAGGAACAATCCGTTTCATTTTTAAAATAAACCATCTGGCCGCATTGAGGCGGAATCACTATAATAAAGAAGCGTAAAAAGGTCAAGCTGAATGTTAATCTTTGTGAAAGATTATCCGATTACAAATCACTTCCTTACCCGATGACACCTGTTGTTTACAGAAACGGTCGGATTGCTAATTTTAGCACAAACTACTTAAAACTACATGTTCGTTAACATCGAAATTAACATCTCTTTTGTACCACATCCAGAAAAATAAAGCCGACAAGAAAGCTAATCTTTTTGATTTAAATCAAGAATCATACGCAAGGCCGTCTGAATTCTAACAAATTTTCAGACGGCCTTGCGTCATACAGCGTATCAAATTGCCAACAATTTACTACATTTCAGTATCGACACCCAACTGCTTGAGCAGATAATCGAAGGTTTCTGGCGTATCGAAATGCAGCACGATTTTGCCTTTTTTCTGATTGGTGGTTTTGACTTCCGCATTAACACCCAGCTTTTCCGTTAACACTTCATTCAAACGGCGGATGTCGGGTGAAATGGTTTTCTTGGTTTCGGCTTGCTTGGCTTGTTGCGCCACCTGGCTGCGGCGCTCGACTTCGCGCACCGACCAGCCGTTTTTCACGGCTTTTTGCGCCAACTCCAGCTGCTCGACCACCGGCAAGGTCAATAAAGCACGGGCATGACCCATTTCCAAACGGCGCTGATACAGCATATCCTGCACCGGCTCGGGCAAGCTCAACAGGCGCAAGCTGTTGGAAATTGCGCTGCGGCTTTTGCCGACGGCTTTGGCAATGGTTTCATGAGTCAGGCCGAATTCGTCAGCCAAGCGTTTCAACCCCTGCGCTTCTTCAATCGGGTTGAGGTTTTCGCGTTGCAGGTTTTCAATCAAACCCATGGCCAACGCGGTTTCGTCGCTGATGGTTTTGATGACGACGGGGATTTCGGTCAATCCCGCCAGTTGGGAGGCGCGCCAGCGGCGTTCGCCCGCAATCAGCTCGTATTGCGACAAGCCGTGTTCGCGCACAATCACCGGCTGTATCACACCCTGCGCTTTGATGGAATCGGCCAATTCCTGCAAGGCTTCGTCATCCATCTGCACCCGCGCCTGATAGCGGCCGGGTTGAATGTCGGCAATGGCCACCGTGGTCAGACGGTCGCTGCTGCTGTTGTCTGCACCATTGGAAATCAGGGAGTCCAAACCGCGGCCCAAACCGCCTCTTGCTTTTGCCATATTATTTTCCTTTTCAGACGGCCTTTATGAATCTGTGTATTTTATCGGATATTTGCGCACTAAGACAGTTTCCAAAACGCAGAAGCGCCACGCCACCTGCCCTACCCCTATTTTTTTGGTATGGCGACGCAATCAAAACAGTATTTTCTTTCGAGCTGCTGAACCGTGTTGACGACATTGAAACCCATCTGGTGGTTTCCAAAGGTGCGGAGATGACCCGCAGCCTGGAAACGGATTACAGTAAAGAAGCGGTCTGCGATTTGGCAGACGTGGTTTATCCGATTGGTCATTTGGGTGCGGCCATTTCCAGCGGCTCGTTTAAAACCATCGGTATGCTGATTACCCCCTGCTCAATGCGCACGCTGGCTGCGGTGGCGCACGGTCTCAGCGACAACTTGCTGACCCGTGCCGCCGACGTGGTGCTGAAAGACCGCCGCCGTTTGGTGATGATGGTGCGCGAAACGCCACTGAATCTGGCACACATCGACAACATGAAGCGCGTCACCGAGATGGGTGCCATCGTGTTTCCGCCCGTACCTGCGCTCTATCATCGTCCGCAAACGGTAGATGAAATTGTGACCCACTGTGTCGGTCGCGCACTCAATTTCTTCGACATCGACATCCCGCGTCAACCGCGCTGGGGAAACGACGGCAAATCCGAAATCGAAAATGTCTGACTTCTCCGTATTTGACTGAAACATGAAACACACAGGCCGTCTGAACTGCGTCAGCGGTTCAGACGGCCTTTTTTTCTCTTTTTTCTGAAGGAGCTAAAAATGAATATGCCTATCGGCCCTCTTGTGGACAGCGGTTCCGTCGTTATCGGCGGCTTAATCGGTGCATTTATGGGCAACAAACTCCCCGAACGCGTACGTGCCAGCCTTAATCCTTTGTTTGGTCTGACTTCACTCGGTCTGGGTGTGATGATGATTCCGGGCGTGAAATATTATGCAGCAGTGGTGTTCGCCGCCGTGTTTGGTTTAGCCATCGGCGAATGGTTTTATCTTGAAAAAGGTGTGAACAAAGCTGCTGCCTCCACCAAAACTCTAGTAGAAAAATACCTACCCGCCGCTAAAGGTCTGCCGCCGGATGAGTTTCTAGAAAAATTCGTGGCGATTGTGGTACTGTTCTGCGCCAGCGGTACCGGTATTTTCGGTTCCATGAACGAAGGTATGACCGGCGATCCTTCTATTTTGTATATCAAAACTATTTTAGATTTGTTTACCGCTGCCATTTTTGCAATTACCCTCGGCTATGCCGTAGCCGCCATTGCCATTCCGCAAGTGATTATCCAGTTGGTACTTTTCTTCCTTGCCACACTGATTGTGCCATTGACCACACCGGAAATGCGTGCTGACTTTGCGGCGGCGGGCGGTCTGATTATGCTGGCAACCGGTCTGCGGATTATGGGGATTAAATCGTTCCCCGTGGCCAATATGCTGCCTAGCTTACTACTCATTATGCCAGTGTCCCATTTATGGGCAACGTATATCGCAGGACACTGATTCCAGACGGCCTCACCATGCAGTAAACCAACCGCTGTCATACTTGACGGCGGTTTGTGTTATCCTGAAGCATATCCTCGCCTCTACCCCTATGCCGTCTAAACAAGGAATCCCTATGCTGCCGTTTCCCGACAACATCGCCCGTTTTTTCCGCGACAACCATGTCGTCAGCCTCGCCATCGCTGATTCAGACGGCATTTGGTGCGCCAGTTGCTTTTATGTGTTCGACGAAGCTGCCGCGCGGCTGGTTGTCTTAACTTCGCGCAAAACCCGCCACGGGCAGATGATGGCAGCCAATCCGAATATCGCCGGCACGATTGCCGCGCAGCCCGACAGCATTACCCAAATCAAAGGTATCCAGTTTACCGCCCGCGCCGAGTGTCTCGAGCAGCCCGAAGCACGCCGTACCGCACTTGCGCTTTATACCCAAGCCCATCCGATTGCCAAAGCCTATCTGTCGGACGTATGGGCATTGGATTTGCAAACGGTCAAATATACCGACAATAAATTGGTGTTTGCGCAAAAAACGTATTGGCAGCGTGAGGAATGATACAGGCCGTCTGAAAATGAGCTTATGAGCTTATGAGATTCTGCGACCAAACATCTCATTTTCAGACGGCCTTGTACGGTATGCGCTTACTGCAAATACAACTCTTCCACCAAAGCCAAAATTTCCGGCACTTCCGAGTGTGTCGTCAATCTGACTACCGTCGGGAAAAACAACAGCATTTCCGGAGACGGTCGCAATACGCGGCAATGTTTCAGTTCTAACCCTCTTACTTCCGACTCGGGCAACAACGCCGCTGCCTCTACACCACTTTCCATCAAACCGATAATAAAATGCGGCTGGGTAATACTCATCAAAATATTCGGATGAATGCCGTTTTTGCGCAATTTATCCAACAAAAATTCAAACGTGCCTTGTCCTTCAATCCGTCGTAAAAAAATCAACGGAAAGTGACCGATGTCGTTTAGGGTTATGCTGTCACCATCAAAATCATGCAGCAGGTTTTCATGAATCACAGCTACTGAGCGCACCGCCGGCAAAGCCAATACATCATAATCGTCACACCGATTCGGCCGCTGTACCAACGCCACATCAATCTCTCCACTATGCAGCAAATCTTCCAAATGGCTGGAATCCGATACTGTCATGCGAAATTCGATGTCGGGATGGCGCTTGAGCAGTTGTTCAATCAACACATTGAAATGGCTTTGAAATAAATGCGTTAAACCGATATTGACCTTGCGCTTTTCGCCACCGGCAAAACGCAGTGTTTCACTTTCTAAATCGCCAATTTTACGCAGGATATCCGCCGCATGACGATACAAAAACCAACCTGCTTCAGTCGACTCAACTTTATTGGGCAACCTTTTGAGCAAGGCCACACCCAACTCTTCTTCCAATTCTTGCAAACGCTTGCTCAACGGCGGTTGTGATATATGCAGAGCGTGTGCCGCACGACTGATACTGCCGCATTCGACCACGGTACAAAAATATTTCAAACGCTTTAAATCCACGACCCGGCTCTCCAAATGGGAAACTGCTTATTTTACCGCTTTCCACCGCCATCAACGTCTATTTTTCAGACGGCCTGACCTAAGCCTTATCCATCCGCCATACCCCGCCCATTCGGTTGAGCCGCCAACAGGTTAAGGGTAAAATAGCCGCCTTTTACAGCGGCAAGCGCTTCTGCCGCCCATATGCCGTCTGAAAATGATTTTTTGAAATCCAATGCTTCTCAACACGCATTCAGACGGCCTAATACCTATAAATCCCTCCTCAAACAGGAACGCTTATGAATTTCCCTGTCGGCCCGCTGGTTAATGCGGCGGCCATTATCGGCGGCGCGCTGTGCGGCGCCACGCTGGGTGCCAAACTTCCCGAGCGCGTGCGCGCCAATCTACCTACTTTATTCGGTCTGCTCTCAACCGGCCTTGGCGTAATGGCTGTGCCCAAGGTGCAATATTATGCGGCGGTCAGCCTGTCAGCGGTTATCGGCACGGCGCTGGGCGAATGGTTCAACATCGAAAAAGGCATCAGCACCACCGTGACCGCCACGCGCTCGTATGCGGAGAAATTATTGCCGACAAAAGGCGATATGTCGGCGGAAAAATTCGTGGAAAATTATGTGTCGCTGGTGGTCTTGTTCTGCGTCAGCGGCATGGGTATTTTCGGCGCCATGCAGGAAGGCATGACGGGCGACCCATCGATTTTGTACATCAAGTCGATTTTGGACGTGTTCACCGCCATGATTTTCGCCATCGGCTTGGGCATGATGGTGGCGTTTATTGCCATCCCGCAAACGCTGTTGCAGCTGATTTTGTTTTTCCTCGCCGCGCTGATTGTGCCGCTGACCACACCCGCCATGCGTGCCGACTTTACCGCCCTCGGCGGCCTGATGATGTTGATGACGGGCTTCCGCATTATGGGGATTAAGTCTTTCCCCGTTGCCAATATGCTGCCGGGGCTGCTGCTGGTCATGCCGATTTCGCATTTTTGGGCAGAATTTATCGCGCATTGATGAAAAATGAAAAATGCCGTCTGAAAATCTGTATTTTCAGACGGCATGATGTTTACAGGCGGTTCACATTAAAACATGCTGTGCCCGCTGACGGTTTTGGCCGGTACGCTTTGAACCACGTCCCAATGCTCAACGATTTTGCCGTTGCCGTCCAAACGGAAAATATCAATCACTGCCTCGCCCAAATCTTGGGCGTGGTTCTGGCTGTGCAAATGCAACCAGACAAAATCGCCGTCGGCAATCACGCGTTTGATGGTTACATGCGACTGCGGATATTCTTTAAACAACGGCGACATCGCGTCAACAAACGCTTTTCCGCCGTCGGCTACCTGCGGATTATGCTGGATATAGGGTTCGGCAACGTATTTGTCGGTGGCTTCTTGCAATTTGTGCTGGTTAAACGCCAAGTCGTAAAACGCCAATACATTGGCTTTGTTCCGCTCAGTTTGGCTCTGCACCTGTGCCACCGGCTGCGGTTTCAGGCTTTGTCCGGCGCAAGCACTCAAAGCGAAAGCTGCGATACCGGCTGCTGCCAGCATTTTGATTTTACTCATTTTTTGATTCCTCTTTTTCAAACCAAGGCCGTCTGAAAATCAGTCTGCTTTCAGACGGCCTTAATGCATGTATCTGTTTACTTCACCGGAAACATGGCATGGCCGTTAACCGCTTGTTCTGCGGGCACTTCCTCCTGCATCACATCCCAATGCTCGACAATTTTGCCGTTTACGTCCACACGGAAAATATCCACGGCCAACATGGTTTTGCCGTACCAGTTGTGATAACGGTTGTGCGCCATTACCAGATCGCCTTCCGCCATTACCAAACCTGTTTCCACGCTTATGGTATTGCCTTCGCTGCTGATAAAACCGCGCAATACGTCTAGGCCGTTGGGCATTTGCGGATTATGCTGAATCATATCGCCCGCCCAATAGGTCTCGGCTTTAGCCAGATTTTTCTGGTTGAATACGATGTCGAGATATTCGGTCACGATTTGTTTATTGTTCATGTCATCACTCCTGATGTCGGTAAAAAGGCCGTCTGAAAATCAATCTGTTTTCAGACGACCCCGTATCACTATCTTTTTGAATTTAAACTATTTCTGCTACTGTAAAGCGTTCAAACAAATGCGCTTTGTTTTCTGCGGCATCCACAATCGCGCAGGCCAAATCGGGTGCGGAAATATTGGCCGGTTGGCCGTCGGTGAACAAAACTTCGTCTTTGCCGGTGCGGTATTTACCGCTGCGGGTGTCGATGTTGCCGATAAACGCGGCAGGCGGCGAGATAAACGACCAGTTGATATCACGTCGCGCTTGCAGGTCTTTCAACCAATTGCGTGCGGCGTTGGCCCCGTCGTAAATTTCTTTCGGAAACTCAGGCGTATCAATCAATTGCACGCCCGGCGCCACATACAGGCTGCCTGCACCACCAACGGCCAGCAGATACGGCACTTGCGCGGTTTTGGCCGCTTCGGTAATCGCTGCCGCACCTTTGGCAAAATCCGCGCCGCCGTTCGGATTGCTCCAGCCGCCGTTAAACGCGCTGACAACGGCGTCAAAGCCTTTGAGCTGCCCGGCAAAATCTGCCGCGTTCACATCAAACGCCACGGCTTTGATGTTGTCGCCTTGTTGCACTTTTTCCACGCTGCGGGCGAATGCGGTCACTTCATGGCCGCGTGCGGCAGCTTCTTTGACGACGGCTTTGCCGACTGTGCCGGTGGCACCGATAATGGCGATTTTCATGGTGTTTTACTCCTTAATCAATAAAACATTCGTTGTTGAATCAGTTGGTGAAACGGATTATAAGGCCGTCTGAAACACTTGATAATCCCTGTTTGACTGATTATATTATTAAGCTTAACTACATAATAGGCCGTCTGAAATGCAAGACACCAAACCGCTTTTGGTCTTTGCCGCCGTGTTGGAACACGGCAGCATGAACGCCGCCGCTGCCGCGCTGGGCATGACCCCGTCTGCCGTCAGCCAGCACATCAACCGCTTGGAAAGCGTACACGGTATCAAGCTGCTCAACCGCAGCACGCGCCGCCTCACGCCGACCAACGCGGGGCGCACCCTCGGCAGCTACTGCCGCCGCCTGCGCGATACGTTGGATCAAACGCATACCGCCATCGTCAATCTGAAAACCGAACCGGCAGGCGAGCTGCACATGGCGCTGACTTCCGGTGTGATTCAGGCGCCCGCTTTTCAGACGGCCTTGGCGCGCCTGCAACACGAATACCCGCAAATCCGCCCTGTGCTGCATTTGAGCGACACGCTGGAAAACCTGCAACAGGCGCAGATAGATATGGCGATTCGCGGCGGCGAACGCGCTTTGGACGATCCGAATCTGGTGGCGCGGCATTTGGTCACTTGGCCGTACCAAATCTGTGCCGCGCCCGATTATCTGGCGCAACATCCGCCGATTACCCGTCCCGAGCAGCTGCACGCCCACCGCTGGCTGCACTTTGCCCCTGTGCGCACCACGCTGCACTGTCGTAACGAAAGCTATTTTCTCGATATCGCCGACAGCATGTATTGCAACCAAATCGCCGCCGTGCACAGCCTGACCGTAAGCGGCTTCGGCTTGTCGGAGCAGGTTATCGGCGAAGTGGAAGCGCTGGTGGCCGACGGCCGTCTGAAAATTGTGTTACCCGAATGGACGCTGCCGCCGGTCAACCTCTATTTGGTCACGCCCTACCGCGTGCAGTCGGCCAAAACCGAAGCGGCGGTACAGATTTTTCAGGAAAGTTTTACGCAAGGGGAACGGGTATGACGGCAGAAAATTGGTGCGTGTATCTGATTTTGTGTGCCGACCAATCGCTCTACTGCGGCATCAGCAACCGCCCAGCCGAGCGCTTTGCCGCGCATTGCAACGGCAGGGCTGCAAAATACACCCGTATCCGTAAGCCTTTGTCTATGCGGATTATTTCGGAAAATATGGATAAAAGCGCAGCCTTGAAACGTGAGATGGAAATCAAGAAAATGCGGGCGGCTAACAAGCGGGATTTATGGGCGGCTGCGGCGGAATGTGAAGTTGAGGCCGTCTGAACATGGCGTTTCAGACGGCCTGCCCTACCCTGCCTGCGCCGTTTGTTATAAAATTCCCTTTTATTTCCCATCACGAAAGCCCGCCATGACCGCGACCCAGCAACAAAACGTCGATGACAAAGAGATTGCCAAATTCAGCCAAATCGCCGACAAATGGTGGGACAAAACCGGCGAATTCAAACCCTTGCACGACATCAATCCGCTGCGTTTGGGCTATATTGACCGTTTGGGTCGATTGGCGGACAAACAGGTATTGGATGTCGGCTGCGGCGGCGGTATTTTGGCTGAAAGCATGGCCAAACGTGGTGCGGCACAAGTGCTCGGCATTGATATGGCGGAAAAATCGCTGCAAACGGCTGCCGAACATGCCGCCACGCAGGGTGTGGACAATATTGCCTACCGCTGCGTGCGCGTGGAAGATTTGGCGGCCGAGCAGCCGCACAGCTTTGATGTCGTCACCTGTATGGAAATGATGGAACATGTGCCCGATCCCGCCGCCATCGTCCGCGCCTGCACCGAGCTGGTTAAGCCGGATGGGATGGTGTTTTTCTCTACCATCAACCGCAACCCGAAATCTTATTTACACCTGATTATCGGTGCAGAATATGTGCTGAATTTCGTGCCGAAAGGGACGCACGATTGGCAAAAATTCATTACCCCGGCAGAGCTGGCGCGGATGTGCCGTCAAGCAGGGTTGGATGTGGTGGATACCAAAGGCATGACGTATAATCTGTTGACTAAACAATACTCGCTGTGTGACTCAACCGAAGTGAACTATATGATTGCCTGCCGTCCGATGTAAGAAATAATACTTTAACAAACATAAATGCCGTCTGAAAATTTGAATTTTTCAGACGGCATTCTCATATCATGATAAAGGTAAAAAAAGTATTTAATCCGCCTATTAACGGCTCATCTCGCCCTGAATCGCGCGGATATTGGCTTCCCTGTCTTTAACCGCCTGAGTCAGGCGACCAATTTTGGCCTGATCGCCTTTTTTCTTCGCTACGTTCAACTGTGCACGCGCACGCGCCAACGCTGCCTGCTCGTTACGGATTTCGTTTTGCAGAATTTGTTTGCGGGTCAGTTGCGGTTTGGGTTTGGCCGTTGGCGCCGCAATGACCGGAGCGGGGATAATTTTGGCTTTCCGGTTCAACTCGGCAGCACGCTCTTTAGCCGATTTCAAATCAACCGCACCGGTAGCAGCACCGGCCGCAGTCGGGCTTTTACCGTTGCGCAGTTTGATATCCAAGCGCGGATTGGCCGGATTTTCCGTTGCCGTTACGCTGCCGCTTTGAGTACGCGGCAAAATTTTAATATCGCCCAGTTCCGGTGCAGCCTGACCGGGGGCTTCCTTTAAATTGACTTTTTCGGGTACGGCTTTCTCCGCTTCTTCAGTTGGAATATCGGCAGTACCATCCGTATGGGATTCTGTGCAATGGTTACCGATTTTTCTATCAGTATAGACAATGCCACCATCCACTTTACAAATATAGCTGACAGCCTGGGCAGACAGGCTTACTGTACCTAAGCCTAAAGCCAAAATCATTTGGTAAACAATCGGTTTCATGCTATGTGTTTCAATAGGGAAAGTCGTTATTATACTATGCTGTCTGTAAACTGAGTGGATATGATGGTTAGCGGCTGTTTAAATTGATAATACGGCAGCCATTTTTTCAGACGGCCATTCTGTATCATAGGGAGCTTCTATGACAAAGTGTTCTCCCGCATAATCAAATTCAATTTTCCATGCATGCAGAAACAATCTTTCTGATGGTGATCCTCCATATAATGAATCCCCAAGAATAGGTGCCGACAGACTTTTCATGGCAACACGTAGTTGGTGGGTTTTCCCTGTATAAGGATGTAAAACAAACAGACGCAGATTAGGCGAAAGAGAATGGCTGCAAAACCGTGTTACCGCAAAATTCTCCGTATCACGGGTTAATTTCCATGTACCCCTCCTGGATTTTTGCATTCCCCCTTTTACCCATCCTTGCTTTTTCGTAGGTTTTTGATCAGTCAATGCCAAATACGTTTTTTTAATGGTTTTCTCGGCAAATTGTTGCGATAACAATGAAGCTGTTTTTACATCTAATGCAAATAATAATACGCCACTGGTTAGCTTATCTAAGCGATGTAGCAGCCATACCTGCGGAACACCCAACTGCTTCGCTAATATCTTCGTCAAACCTTCTGTTTCTTGATGTACCGCTATTCCCGGTGGCTTATTTATAGCAACAATAAATTGATTTTTAAAGATAATATCCAACATCTATCATTTACTCTCATACACTGTCAGCTTAGTCAATCCACGTCTGGCAAGATAACTTAACTATATAAATACGATATTTTAATTCTGATAGACCGTACATTTTTTGTCGCTGCCCTTAAAATAACTTAAATCATCATCGCAAGAGCTGGTAGAACTTTCGCAGATGATTGTTGTCAATGACTCATTCATTTTAATAATTCTTGGCTCTGCTGTTTTATCTAGCGCAACAGCCTTCAAAGTATATTTACTATCCAACGCTCCTCTTGCCACGCCATGTAAACGAATACAAAAATCATCAGTAGCCTGAACTGGCAAGCTCGGCCAAGTTGTAG
Organism: Neisseria perflava; assembly: GCF_024170405.1. Classification (GTDB taxonomy): domain Bacteria; phylum Pseudomonadota; class Gammaproteobacteria; order Burkholderiales; family Neisseriaceae; genus Neisseria; species Neisseria perflava_B. Next base: position 23,010 of record NZ_JALJYC010000031.1, read on the forward strand.
AATTCTTTTTGAAGCTCCCCTTTTGTTGATAGTGCCGTTCCAAAAATTGACTGTTAGCCAACAAAGCACTTTGAGCCGCACGCAATTTCGCTTCTTTGACATGGTTTTCATAAAGAGGAAAAGCAATAACAGCAAGGATGGCTAATAGTAAAACAACAATCACCATTTGCGTTAATGAAATCCCATTCTGCCGAATCTTAACACCGATAATATTCTTCCTCATCATTTCTCTCCATATGTTGAATTAAAATATTTTTTCATCATAGCGTAGAGGAAAGGAAGCGCACAACGGTTTTCATCATAATCCTGACAGTTTCCTTATTTACCATCACTAACCGTATCCTATCCGCAACACCCCTTCCTACTGCACACACTCTA
>NZ_JALJYC010000032.1 GCF_024170405.1 Neisseria perflava
AGCTTGTTTTGCTTATAAGGGCTCAGTCGACTTTTTTTCATGGGATTTATTCTAAATGATTTTGAATAAATCTAGTTATCTAGTACAGCCCCATAATTTCAGCAAACTTTTCAGATGAAAATTCTGTAATAGTCAATGTCTGAGTAACCGTACCGGTGACAGTTTCATATTCGACATAATATTCAGTACCGATTAATTCGCTGTAAAATGTTTTCTCAACAGGTACATAACCTGTTACCGCTTCATAAGTGACGGTAAGAACGGCGGTTGAGCCTGTTACTTCAAGGTGTATAGAAGCGTCATTATTCACACCGATATTTAAGATGCTGGATGTCGCGGCAACTGTGTCGGCAGACAGAATCAAATCGGGATAAATATAGTCCGAGCCATCGTATAACGAATCACCGCTGTACAGCATGGCGTGGGTAGAAACGTCATATTCACCGAAAGAAGCATAATAAGTATTCATGTATGAATCATAAAATATGGAGGTTTCTGCTGCGCTACTCATGTCAAATCTCCTTAAATGAAAGCAAGCCAAATTTAGAAAGACATTACTTACCTTTAATTATATTCAAACAATTTATCAAATCCTTAGGTAAAAAAAATAAAAGCAATAAAATAATAAAAATCTCCAAATTAATAAAAATTAATTTTAATAAAATTCAATCCAGTAAAAGTAAAAAACGTTACTCAAATAAGTAATATTCCAAGATATTGTTAAATCCGCTTATTTTTTTTCTTCAACTTTTTCTCATAGCGCGCCGCTTCCGCCGTTTTACCCAGTCCCACCAATACGCCGATGTGTGCGGCGGCGGATTTGCCCAGCGGTTCTAGGGTGTAGCCGCCTTCCAATACCGATACGATTTTGCCGCCGCAGCTTGAGGCCGTCTGAATGATTTTATGCGTCAGCCAGGCATAATCGGCTTCGTGTAATTTCAGACGGCCGGTTTCATCGTCGCGGTGGGCGTCGAATCCGGCGGAAATCAAGACAAGCTCGGGCTTGAATGCGGCCAATAGCGGCAGCCATTGTTTTCGGATGATTTCGCGGAAACGGCGGCTGTCGGTTTTCGGCGCAAACGGGGTATGGTGCAGGTTGGGGTTGCGGCTGTCGCTTTTTTTGAGCTGGGGAAACGGGAATAAATCGGTTTCAAACATATCCAAAAGCAAAATACGCGGGTCGTCTTGGAAAATTTCGGTGGTGCCGTCGGCGTGGTGCACGTCAAAATCAATGATGGCGACGCGCTGCAAACGGTGTTTGGCTAGGGCGTGCATGGCGCCGACGGCGGTGTTGTTGATGAGGCAGAATCCGCCGGCTTGGTCGCTGTGGGCATGATGACCGGGCGGGCGGATGGCGCAAAAGGCGTGATAGGCTTTTTTCGCCATCACCATATCCACGGCCTGCACCACGGCGCCGGCGGCGAAGCGGGCGGCATACAGTGAATCATGGCTCATGACGGTATCGTCGTCGATACGGTAGATTTTGCCTTCGGCAGGCTGGTGGCATTCGAGGAAATTAAGATATTTGCGCGGGTGAACCAGCGCCAGCTGGCGGTCGCTGACTTCTTCGGCAGTAGCGGTTTGCAGCCGCCGCCAGATGTTTTGCTGCTTGAGCGCTTCCTCAATCACATGGATACGTTGCGGCGTGTCGGGGTGGCGGGCACCCGGTTGGTGTTGCAGGAAAATGGGATGGGAAATCCAAACCGTGCGGGCGTTTTTGCCCATCAGTCGGCGGAGCAGGGTACGCAGGCGGCGGATGAGTGCATTCATGGAAGCGGTGTTTTATGGTTGTGGATTCGGTGTTTTTCAGACGGCCTGGCGAGGCCGTCTGAAAAAGTCGGGCGGCTGACTGCTAAATCCGGTTAAAAATACGGAAATGCTTGGAATTTTTTCAGACGGCCTTTAGAATATACCGATTTTGGGGCTTGGCCGTGATACCGTCAACCCCGGTGGCTTTTTTAACCTTTTATCTTACTCAATAGAACGGAAAAACGATGGATTCAAACGTAATCGCCCAATTTGCCCCCTTAGTCCTGATTATGGTGGTGTTTTACTTCCTGATTATGCGCCCGCAACAAAAGAAATTCAAAGCGCACCAAGCCATGTTGAATGAATTGAAAGTCGGCGATAAAGTGGTGTTGGCTGCCGGTTTCAAAGGCCGCGTGACCAAAGTCGGCGAGCAGTTTTTCACCGTGGAAATCGGCCGCGGCGTGGAAGTGGAAGTAGAGCGCAACGCGATTGCCAGCAAGGTTGAGTAGTCCCTAATCTTGCTACAAAAGCCACCCCTTGAAAAGGGCGTGGCTGTTTGTCTTTTTTATACGAACCCGTTTGCCCGGCTCCGGCGCAGGCCGTCTGAAACAACCGTGCAGCGGGTTCAAAGCCAAAGGTTTGACCCATGAACCGTTACCCTTTATGGAAATACCTGCTGATTGCCTTCACCATTGTGTTGGCGGTGATTTACTCGCTGCCCAACCTGTTTGGCGAAACTCCGGCGGTGCAGGTATCCACCAACCGACAATCTATTGTCATCAACGACCAAACGCAGGCCAAAGTGTCGGCTGCGTTGCAGGCCGCCAAAATTCCGACCGACGGCATGTTTATCGTCGATAATTCGCTGAAAGTGCGTTTTAAAGACGCGGAAACCCAGCTCAAAGCGCGCGACGTGATTGAAAGCACGCTGGGCGAGGGCTACATTACCGCGCTCAATCTGCTGGCCGACAGCCCCGAATGGATGGCGAAAATCAACGCCAACCCGATGTTCCTCGGCCTCGACTTGCGCGGCGGCGTGCATTTCACCATGCAGGTGGACATGAAAGCGGCCATGCAGAAGACGTTTGAGCGCTATGCCGGTGATATCCGCCGCGAGCTGCGCCGTCAAAACATCCGTTTCGGTACTATCCGCCAAACCGACAGCAGCCTGACCGTGCCGTTCCAAGACGCGGGCGATGTGCAAAAAGCGCTGGCCGATTTGCAAAAACTGCTGCCGGAAGCGACTTTGACCGCCAACGCTAACGATATTGTCCTGACCCTGTCGCAAGACGTGATCAATAAAGTGCGTACCGATTCGGTGAAACAAAACATCACCACGCTGCACAACCGCGTCAACGAATTGGGCGTGGCCGAGCCGGTGATTCAGCAGTCCGGCGCCGACCGAATCGTGGTGCAACTGCCGGGCGTGCAGGATACCGCCAAAGCCAAAGACATCATCGGCCGTACCGCCACGCTGGAAGTGCGCATGGTGGAAGACGATCCGGCCAAAGTGCAGGCGGCTTTGAGCGGCAATGTGCCCAGCGGCTACGAATTGCTGTATAGCGCGGGCGAAAACCCGCAGCCGACTTTGGTAAGCAAACAAGTCGAGCTGACCGGCGACAACATCAACGACGCGCAACCGAGCTTTGACGAAATGGGCGCTCCGGCCGTCAGCATTAATCTGGACGGTACCGGCGGTACGATTTTTGGCGAGCTGACCGCGCAAAACGTCGGTAAACGCATGGCGATGGTGTTAATCGACCAGGGTAAATCCGAAGTGGTGACCGCGCCGGTTATCCGTCAGTCGATTACCGGTGGCCGCGTGCAGATTTCCGGCAGCATGAGCAGCGCCGAAGCCAACGATACTTCACTGCTGCTGCGTGCCGGTTCGCTGGCCGCGCCGATGCAGATTGTGGAAGAGCGCACCATCGGCCCGTCTTTGGGTAAGGAAAACATCGACAAAGGTTTCCACTCTACCTTGTGGGGATTTGCCGTGGTTGCCATCTTCATGGTGATTTACTACCGCCTGATGGGTTTCTTTTCAGTAATCGCGTTGAGCACCAATATCCTGTTTTTGGTGGCGATTTTGTCTGCATTGCAGGCAACCCTGACCCTGCCGGGTATTGCGGCGCTGGCGCTGACGCTGGGTATGGCGATTGACTCCAACGTATTGATTAACGAGCGTATTCGAGAAGAATTGCGCGCCGATGTACCGCCGCAGCAGGCGATTAACCTCGGTTTCCAACACGCATGGGCGACCATCGTCGATTCCAACCTGACCTCGCTGATTGCCGGTTTGGCGCTGCTGATTTTCGGTTCCGGCCCGGTGCGCGGTTTTGCCGTGGTGCACTGTATCGGTATCGTGACCTCGATGTATTCGTCGGTAGTGGTGTTCCGTGCGCTGGTTAACCTGTGGTACGGCCGCAAACGCCATCTGAAAAACATTTCCATTGGTTCGGTGTGGAAACCCGATACCGATACCGCAGCGGCCGCGAAGGAGTAAAGCATGGAACTATTTAAAATCAAACACGACATTCCGTTTATGAGTTACGGTAAACTGACCACGTTTATTTCGTTGGTCACGTTTATCGCCGCCGTGTTTTTCCTGGTGACCAAAGGTTTGAACTATTCCGTGGAATTTACCGGCGGTACGGTGATGGAAGTGGAATATGCGCAAGGCGTAGATGTTAATCAAACCCGCGACAAGCTGGACACGCTCAAATTGGGCGATGTGCAGGTGCAGGCGATGGGTACCAGTAAACACATCATGATTCGTCTGCCGAATAAAGAAGGCATGACCTCCGCACAGCTCTCCAACGACGTAATGAACCTGCTGAAAAAAGATTCGCCCGATGTGACCCTGCGTCAGGTTGAATTTATCGGCCCGCAAGTGGGCGAAGAGCTGGTGACCAACGGTCTGATGGCCTTGGGCATGGTCGTCATCGGTATTATTATCTACCTGTCTGTACGTTTTGAATGGCGCTTTGCCGTGTCCGCAATTATCGCCAATATGCACGATATTGTGATTATTCTCGGCTGCTTTGCCTTCTTCCAATGGGAATTTTCTCTGACCGTATTGGCGGGCGTGCTGGCGGTGTTGGGTTATTCGGTGAATGAATCGGTGGTGGTGTTTGACCGTATCCGCGAAAACTTCCGCAAACCGGCCATGCGCAACCATACTGTGCCGGAAGTCATCGACAACGCGATTACTTCTACCATCAGCCGTACCATGATTACCCACGGCTCGACCGAGGCGATGGTGATTTCCATGCTGGTGTTTGGCGGTACTGCGCTGCACGGTTTCTCCATGGCGCTGACCATCGGTATCGTATTTGGTATTTATTCATCCGTATTGGTGGCCAGTCCGCTGCTGCTGATGTTCGGCTTGAGCCGCGACAATATTGCCAAAGCGCCGAAGAAAAAAGAAGAAGTAGTGGTGTAAACGCTTTATTCTGGTTTGAATTTGAAAGCAAAATGCCGTCTGAATATTTCAGACGGCATTTTTATTGCTGGAGGAATATGGTTGTAGGGCAGGGTTGTTACTCCGCCCTACATTTGGGCAGGAATCTTTGATTTCGTTTTGAGACCTGTTGTGTAGCGACTGCGGTATGGCAAAGAACTGCGCTCAATGCCGCCTGTCTCATTCTGCGAATGAGCGGCGGAGTAGCAGCCCCGCCCTACGTTTATTACTCAAACGTAAGTTCGGGATAAGCGTTTTAAATATTTTTATTATTTTCAGAATCATACTATACTCCGGCAGACAGAAAATCGCTAGATTTTCGTCATTCCCGCGCAGGCGGGAATCCAGAAACCTGGCATTTCTGCGAAACCTGGCATTTCTGCAATGTTTTCAAGGCATCAGAAGCCCTAACGTCTGGATTCCCGCCTGCGCGGGAATGACGAATCCTTATGGATTCTGTCTGCCTAACCAAAACACGTTTCTAAAATTTAAAAAGAGATTCTATCTGTTTATCCCGAACTCACGTCACTCAAGCATGGGAAAGTTGTTTTCAGATTTTCTTATCCCGAACCCGCGTTTATGATGATAATTCTCAACAAAAATGCCGTCTGAAATGTTTAAAATTTCAGACGGCATTTCTTATCTAAATCAAGCGTGAAACGGCTGATTAGAATTTATAGCTGACAGAACCCACCACGCTGCGGCGTTCGCCCCAGTAGCAGTAGTAGCTGCAACCGCCGATGTATTCTTTATCGGTCAGGTTGGTAACGTTCAACTGGGCAGTCCAGTTTTTGGCAAATTTGTATTGCGCCAAGGCGTCAACCAAGGTGTAAGATGATACTTTATAGCCCGGCCAGTATTGCTCGTCGTTGGTGCTGCCGACATAGCGCACGCCAGTGCCCAAAGTCAAACCGTTTAGCGCGCCTTGGTCGAAGGCGTATTTCACTTGGGCTGCGGCTTGGTGGCGCGGAATCAGCGGAGTACGGATAGAGGTGTTGTAGCTGGTGTCCTGTTTGGAGTGGGTGTAGGTGTAGGACAGCGTGGCGCTCAAGTTGTCGGTCAGCTGCGCGTCGGCTTGCAATTCCACACCTTTGCCACGGCGTTTGCCGATTTGACGCATTACTGCGCTGGCGTCGCTGACCAAAGCGTTTTTCTCTTCCAAATCGAAGTAGGCGACAGACAGTTTGCCATCCAACCAGCTCGGCATGTATTTCACACCGGCTTCATATTGGCGGCCTTCATACGGTTTGTAGCCGTTACCGTAAGCGTCAGTACCGGAGAGCGGTTTAAACGATTCGGTGTAGCTGATATACGGGGAAATGCCGTTTTTGAAGTTGTACATCAGGCTGCCTTGGTAAGAGGTATGGCTGATGTCGTAGCCGTCTGAAGTACCGGCGGAGTAGGATTCGGATTTTGCTTTGTCATGACGGATACCGGCATTGACAACCAAACCGCCGTAGGTAAATTGGTCACGCAGGTACAAACCCAGCTGTTTCTGTTTCACTTCGTAGCGAGTACCAGATTTGACAATGCTGCTGCTGCCGTTAAACGGGGTAAACAGGTCGGTGCTGTTGACTGAGCCGAAGCCATTGTTCAGGCCACCGGTGTTGGAGTGCAGGTAGTCCACACCGCCCAACAAGGTGTTTTTCCAGCCATTGCCGTGCCAAGTTTTGCTCAAGCGGTTGTCGATGGTGTGGCTGTTAACCGTACCGTCGGTGTAGCTGTAACCACGATAAGCGGTACGTGCGCCATCGCTAGAGTAAGCGAATGTGCCCAACCAATCCAAATCTAAGTGGGAATAACGGTAGTTTTGGGTAAATTTCAGATCGTTGCCGAAGTCATGGGTAAATTCGTAACCAGCAGAGATGGTATTGCGTTTAACGTAATCGGCTTCGTCTTGATAAGTCGTACCATGAGATACTGTACCGACGGAGGTCGGGAACATCACACCGCTGGCAGGCAAGTGGACGCTGGTCGGCGTACCTTGCTGGCGGGAGAAACTGGTCAGCAGGGTCAGGCTGGTTTTGTCGCTGATGTCCCAAGTCAGGCTGGGCGCGATGTAGTAATTGTTGGTTTTGCCGTTGTAGTCACCTTTGCGGCGTTCGTAGTCGGCAACAACACGGTAGCGCACACTGTTGTCGTTGGTCAGCTTACCGCTGTAATCACCGAAGACACCGATACGGCCTTGCGTACCGGCGCGTACGCCGATTTCACCCTGCGGGGTTTCGGTCGGGCGTTTGGATACCAAGTTGACCAAGCCGCCGGTTTCGGCCGAACCGTAAGTCAGCGAGTCAGCGCCTTTTACCACCTCAATGGCTTCCAAGCCGTAAGGGTCGGGAATGACGGTAAAGAAGCCGTTTTGCTGAACCGGCGAGCCATCAACCGCGATGGAAGCGTCGAAGCCACGGATTTTAATCCATTCTTGTTTGGTGTCATAACCATATTGGCCGACGCGCACGCCGGATTCGTAGCGCAGGGCTTCGTCCAATTTCATCGGCGCTTTTTCGGCGATTTCTTTGGCGTTGATTACGGCGTTGGATTGGGCAGATTTGAATTTGATGCCTTCGATTTTACCGGCGCTGCCGACGACGTTAACGGTTTCCAATTCCGCCTCTTGCGCTTCTTCAGCAGCATAGGCAGGCGAGTAGATACCGAGTACGGCAGCCGCAATCAGGCTGGGGGTAAAGAGGGATTTTTTCATGTTTGGAGTCCAAATGATAAAGGCCGTCTGAACGGCGCGGTTGGCAAAATGAGATTCTGTATGCCGACAGGTAAAACGGGGTAGTTTTGCCTTTTTTTCAGACGGCAGGTGCGCGTGTGGGCGTCGGTTTTAGAGGGTGCTAATGATATGGGTTTCTGTTTGTATTTGCAAATTAATTGCCTAAATGTAGCGGTTTTGTTGGAAATATGTCGTATTCAAGTCAATTCGGGTTAATTAAAGTCTGCAAAACGAGATGAATCAGATTCATGGTGCAGACAAAAATTTCGCGTTTGCAGGCGGGGAGGGCTGACGTTATAGTGCAGTTTCCCGTTGCCGCCTTATGCCGTATATTGACGATGGTTTTTCATATTCATGGCGAAAGGCGGCGCATGGCCGCCGTAGGAGTAAGACGATGTGGGCTTCCGTTTTCTTTTTTATTTTGGCCGGATTGGCTGAGATTGGCGGCGGTTATCTGATTTGGCTGTATCTGCGCGAGGGGAAAAGCCCGCTGTATTTTTTGTTGGGCGGGATTGTGCTGGTGGTGTACGGCATTATTCCGACTTTGCAGCCGACGCCGAATTTCGGGCGGGTGTATGCCGCTTACGGCGGGGTGTTTGTGGCGTTGTCGGTGCTGTGGGGCTGGCTGGTGGACGGTATGGTGCCGGACGGCTATGACCTTGCCGGGGCGCTGATTTGTCTGCTGGGTGTGGCCGTTATCATGTATGCGCCGAGGTAGGGTGATTTCGGTATGGGATTGTTCAGACGGCTAGGCCGTCTGAAAATTTTTTAGATTAATGAAAATTAAAGGGAATCTATGGATTTGCGCCAGAAAATTGCCGCCGGACGGATGGGTGGTTATCAATGGATGGTGGTTGGTTTGGCGGTGTTGCTGAACATGCTGGACGGTTTTGATGTTTTGGCGGTGGCATTTACCGCAAAAAGTATCCAGACGGAATTGGGTTTGGATGGGGCGCATATCGGTACGCTGATGAGCGCGGGTCTGCTGGGGATGACGGTCGGCTCGATGTTGCTGGCACCACAGGCCGACCGTTTCGGCCGCCGCCCGCTGCTGATTTTTTCTACCGCGCTGTCGGCGGTGGGTATGCTGATGACGTATTTTTCGCATTCGGTGGAAAGCATTGCTGTGTGGCGCGTGGTAACGGGCTTGGGCGTGGGCGGCATTTTGCCGTGTACCAATGTGATTGTCAGCGAATATTCGAATAAGAAATGGCGCGGGCTGGCGATTGCGGTGTATGCCTCGGGCTTCGGTATCGGCGCGATGTTGGGCGGGATGTCGGCGGTATTTTTGCAGGGCAGCTACGGCTGGCGTTCGGTGTTTTTGGTCGGCGCGGGTTTGACGTTGGCGGCGATGGCGGTATTGTGCGCGCTGTTGCCCGAGTCGGTAGATTTTCTGCTCAACAAGCGTCCGGCCGATGCCAAAGCGCGTTTGGACAAGATTGCCGCCAAAATCGGCATTACGGGCGAGTGGACATTCCCGCAGGCGGATACGCAGGCGAAGAAAGCCAAAGTATCGGTATTGCGCCTGTTTGAACCGGCATACCGCAAAACCACGCTGTTGATTTGGCTGGCGTTTATTACCGTTATGGCGGGTTATTACTTCATTAGCTCGTGGACACCGGCGCTCTTGGAAGCGGCGGGCATGGCGAAGACGCAAAGCCAGACGGTGGGCATGGCGATTTCCATCGGCGGGGCGATCGGTTCGCTGGTGTTCGGCGTATTGGCCAGCCGCTGGTCGCCGCGTGCGGTATTGATTGCGTTTGCCGGTTTGTCGGCAGCGGCGGTGTTTGCCTTTTTGTCGGCGCATACCTTGGCTTTGGCGCTGGTGTTTGCTGTGTTGCTGGGCGCGTTGATGAACGGCTGTGTGGCCGGTTTGTACACCATCAATCCCAGCCTGTATGAGGCGGATTTCCGCAGTACCGGCGTGGGCATGACCATCGGTATCGGCCGCTTGGGTTCGATTTTGTCGCCGATTGCGGCGGGCAGCCTGCTGGATATGGGTTGGACGAAAAATGATTTGTACGGTGCTACGGCGGCGGTGATTCTGATTGCGGCGGCAGCGGTATTTTTGTTGAAACCGCAAACGCGCCATTAAGCGTTGCAGTGTGCAAATGAAAATAAAATAAATGAAAGGCCGTCTGAAAAATAAATTTTCAGACGGCCTTTCATTTGCATTTTTTATGCGTCGGGCGGATATGATTGTATTTAAGTTTCATACAATATATGCTCGCTTTGAAAGCGGGTTACCTGTGCGGATGAACAAAAAAGCGAATTTGCGCCGTAAATTTAAACATAATCTTGCGGTGAATCAAATTTATGTTCAAACACTTATTTTGTCTGCTTGTCAGCAAAGGGGATTTAAAACATAATACCTGCCACGCTTAATGTGTAAATATTATTACAAATCTGGAATATTTCAGATTAAATTATTTATAAAATAACAAAATCACCGGCATTGCCTATGTATTGCTGCGCCAAACCACCAAGAATAAGAAGTTTTACCCGAAGCCGTCTGAAACGCGGCTGCATCAAATGTTGTAACCGGTTTTTATCCGTAACTTTTTGATAGTGAATGAGGGCGTTTTTTATGAAACAATCCAAACTTCTTTATTGGTCTATTACCGTGGCGCTGGCCGGCTTTTTGTTTGGCTTCGATACGGTGGTGATTTCGGGCGCAGACCAAGCCTTGCAACGTTTGTGGGACAGCACGCCGCTGTTTCACGGCATGGTGGTGATGTCGTCCGCCTTGTGGGGTACGGTCATCGGTGCGCTGTTTGGCGGGATTCCGACCGACAAATTCGGCCGTAAGAAAACGCTGATTGCTATCGGCATTTTGTATGTGGCCGGGGCGCTGGGTTCGGCTTTGGTGTCAGACCCGTATGTATTCGCCTTTTTCCGCTTTATCGGCGGTTTGGGCGTGGGCGCGTCAACCATCGCGGCGCCGGCTTATGTGGCTGAAATTGCGCCGGCGGAAAAACGCGGCCGCTTGGTGGCGATGTACCAATTCAATATCGTCTTCGGTATTTTGATGGCCTATTTGTCCAACTTTATTTTTGCCAATTTGGATTTGGGCGAAAATACCTGGCGTTGGATGCTGGGTATCCAAGTGGTGCCTGCTGCGCTTTATACCTTGATGGTATTGGGTATTCCGATGTCGCCGCGCTGGTTGGCGATGAAAGGCCGCGTGGATGAAGCCGCTGCGGTTTTGAAACAGATTAATCCCGATGCCGATGTGCGCGATCTGGTGGCTTCGGCTCAAGCCGACGCAGGCAAAAAAGAAAGCCTATGGCAGAAAAAATACCGCCGTCCGGTCATTTTGGCCTTTTTGATTGCGTTTTTTAACCAGATGTCCGGCATCAATGCGTTTTTGTATTACGCGCCGCGTATTTTTGAAATCGCCGGTCTGGAGCAAAGCGCCGCCATGCTCAGCAGCGTGGGTATCGGTATTGTGAACCTGATTTTCACCTTTGTCGGCCTGTCGCTGATTGACAAACTCGGCCGCCGCCAGTTGATGTATATCGGTTCGTTCGGTTATATTATCTCGTTGGGTTTGGTGTCGCTGGCATTTTTCCTGCAATGGAAGGGTATGGCCGTACCGCTGTTCTTCTTCCTGTTTATCGCCGCACACGCCATCGGCCAGGGTACGGTAATTTGGGTGTTTATCTCTGAGATTTTCCCCAGCAACCTGCGTGCGCAAGGTCAGTCGTTGGGCAGCTCGACCCACTGGGTTTTGGCGGCTGCGATTCCGGCCATGATTCCGTTTTTGTTCTCCAGCATCGGCGCGGGCTGGGTGTTTGTCTGCTTTACCAGCATGATGGTATTGCAACTGTTTTTTGTGATGTTTATGATGCCTGAAACCAAGGGCGTTCCGTTGGAAGAGTTGTCCAAGTCGTTAATTAAGGAAGATTGATAATGAAAGTAACCAGTTTCGGTGAGGTGCTGTGGGATGATTTCCCGAGCGGCAAAGTGTTGGGCGGTGCGCCGTTGAACGTGATTGTCCGTATGCAGTCTTTAGGGGCCGACGTCAGCATCATCAGCCGCTATGGCAATGATGAAGACGGTAAAGAGCTGTTGCGCCAGATTGAAAGCAAAAACGTTAATACCGATTTGCTGCAAATCTGCGACGAATGCCCGACCAGTTTGGTGAAAGTCACTTTGGACAAAAGCGGCAGCGCGTCATACGAAATTGTTTACCCTTGCGCTTGGGACCGTATCCGCGTGGAAGAGGCTGCGTTGCAACGCGTGGCCGAATCCGATGCGTTTATCTTTGGCAGCCTGGCTGCGCGTGACGAAATTTCCCGCGCAACCTTGGATAAGCTGATTGAAAAAGCCAAGTTTAAGATTTTCGACGTCAATCTGCGCAAACCGCACTACGATACCTATCGCTTGCTGGAAACCATGAAAAAAGTCGATATGGTCAAGCTCAATGATGACGAGTTGTACGAATTGTCCGAAATCTACGGCTCGCCTTATCATTCTGTTGAGCAGAATATCTCTTTCTTGGCGAATCTGACCGGCGTAAAAGTATTGTGCGTGACCTTGGGCAGCCACGGCGCGGCTTTGTATAAAGACGGCCAGCTCTACCGCCACAGCGGTTTCCGCGTCAAAGTGGCTGATACCGTCGGCTCTGGCGACAGCTTCTTGGGCGGTCTGACTTACAAGCTACTGAACAATGCCGATCCGCAGGAAGCGATTACCTTCGCTTGCGCTTTGGGCGCATTGGTGGCCTCACGTCACGGCGCGACACCGGAAATTTCTTTGGGAGAAATTATTGAGTTTATGAATCCGGCTTAATAAGCGGTGTATAAAATAAAAAAGGCCGTCTGAAAAAACAAATTGTTTTTCAGACGGCCTTTTTTATGCCTTACAGAAATGTGCAAAAGCAATCAGCCACCTGATTGCTTTTGCATTTGTTCTATCATCTGCTGCCGATGTTACCAATAAGTTACAAACTGAGCCAAATCGGTATTTTTTGCGCCGCAGCCTTCTTCGGTCGGCGTGCCCACCATAATCAGGCCGATGATTTTGTCTTTGTCGCCGCAACCGAAAGCCTCACGCAAGAGCGGGCTATTGGTCCACAAGCCGGTAATCCAAACATTGTCGAAACCTTGTGCATTGGCTGCCAGTTGTAAGGCATACGCGGCGCAACCGGCGCTGAGCTGCTGCTCCCATTCCGGTTTCGGTTTCGGTACATCGCAGTTGGGGCGGAAGGTCACGCTGATGACCAGCGGCGCCATTTTGCCGATTTTTTCTGCTTTTTGCAGCGAATCGTTGCCGAAATTGCAGTCAATCACGGTTTGGCGCAGCAAATCGCGGAAACGCTGCATCCCGGCTTCGCTTTGAATCACGGTAAAGCGGAAAGGATGCATATTGCCGTGGTCAGGCACTTGCGTTGCCGCTTGCAGCATGATTTCCAATTGTTCGGTATTGGGAGCGGGTGCGGTGAGGTTTTTGGAGGAACGGCGGGTAGTAAGGAGCGTCAGTGCGTCCATAATGGTCAACCTTTGATGTGATGTGCGGAAAACGGCTTTTTATAGCACAAAATATCGGATTGCGCTAATTAGGGCTATCTTTGGCGAAACGGTATCGGGAAGTTTCAGGTATAAGCAGGCCGTCTGAAAAAGCGTTTTCAAGCTTGGCGGCAATCCGCAAGCCCATTTTCAGACGGCCTCAGTGATAAGGAAGATTTAACCGTAGCGGTGTTGGAAATCCTGCATAAATTCCACCAGCGCTTCCACGCCTTCCAGCGGCATGGCGTTGTAAATGCTGGCGCGCATGCCGCCCAGCGCTTTGTAGCCTTTGAGCAGCTTCAAGCCGCGCAGTTCGGCTTCCAAGACGAATTTCTTGTCCAAATCCGCGTTGGCGGTTTTGAAGATGACGTTCATTTTGGAGCGGGCATCCGGCACAATCGGATTGAGGTAAAAGCCGCCGCTGCCGTCAATCGCGGCATACAGCTTACGCGCTTTGATGGTGTTGACCGCTTCGATTTTTTTCACACCGCCGTAGGTTTGCAGCCAGCGGAACACCAGGCCGGACATATAAATCGGATAGGTGGCGGGGGTGTTGTACATGCCGTCACGCTCGACATGCGTCCGATAATTGAATACGCTCGGAATGTTTTTCGGGCAGCGTTCCAGCAAATCTTCGCGGATGATGATGACGGTCACACCCGCCGGGCCGATGTTTTTTTGCGCACCGGCGTAAATCAGGCCAAAGTCGGCCACATTGATTTCGCGCGACAGAATATCGCTCGACATATCGCAAACCAACAGCGGCAGGCCGTCTGAACGCTGCGGCAGATTTTGATATTGCAGACCGTGTACGGTTTCGTTGCTGACAAAATGGACAAAAGCGGAATCTTTATCCGTGTCCCAGCTTTCTACGGCGGGCAGGTCGTTGTAATCGAATTGCTCGCCGCCGTGCGCCGCCAGATGGATATGGGCGTCGGTCAAGAGCGGCATTTGCTCGTAGGCCAAACGGCTCCAGTTGCCGGTGACAACGGCGTCGGCACGTTTGAAGCCGTGCGCCAGATTCATGGCCACCATATTGAATTGCTGGGTAGCGCCGCCTTGCAGAAACAAAATTTTGTAATTATTCGGAATATTCAGCAACTGGCGCAAATCCTGCTCGGCGTGGTGCAGAATGCTCATAAACATGTCGGAACGGTGGCTCATTGCCATCACGGGAAAACCGGTGCCGTTGTAATCCAGCATTTCCTGCTGTGCGCGGCGCAATACGGCTTCCGGCAATACGGCGGGGCCGGCGGAGAAATTGTAGATGGTCGGGGTGGACATGTTCCGTCTTCCTTATATTCTAGATTAGAGAGTAAATTCAAATATGCGCTTGATTGTAGGGGGTAGGCGCTCTTTACGCAAGCCTTGCAAAGAAACGGTAGGCCGTCTGAAAAATCCATTATTTTTAATATATTGATTTTTAAAGATTAAATAATATTTCTGGGTGCTATTTGATAGAAAAGAAAAGATTTATTGTCAACAATAAGGGTGTATTGTCTCAAAGTCGGAAAGGCCGTCTGAACTTTTCAGACGGCCTGAAAAACAGCCGTCAAATCAATGCTTTTCTTTTTGCGGTAAAGTAGGTATAATGCAGCAATTTTTCTAATTTTACGAAAAATGGCCACAGGGCCATTTTTTTGTTTTTGTACTTGTGGAGCAGCATGGATATTCAAACGATTCTGGATAAAACCCTACCGGGCTTGGGTTACGAGCTGGTGGATTTTGAATTGACCGCGCAAGGCGATTTGCGTGTGTTTATCGACAAAGAGGGCGGCATTACCGTAGAAGACTGCGCAACCGTCAGCAACCACCTCAGCCGCGTGTTTATGGTGGAAGACATCGATTACAAACGCTTGGAAATTTCCAGCCCCGGTCTTGATCGTCCGCTGAAAAAAGCCGCCGATTTCGTGCGCTTTGCCGGTCAGAATGCCAAAATCAAAACCCGCCTGCCGATTGAGGGTCAGAAAAACTTTATCGGCCGCATCGAAAAATGCGAAAACGATGTGGTAAGCGTATCGTTTGACGGCAAAACCGTTGACATCGAGTTGAGTAACATCGACAAAGCCCGTCTGCGCCCCGAATATAAATTTTAAATGTGATAAAACCAAATACGGAGATTCTTAAAATGAGTCGTGAAATGTTGCAACTGGCCGAAGCGCTGGCCAGCGAAAAAAACGTTGAAGCGGAAGTGGTGTTTGAGGCGTTGGAATTTGCCCTTTCTACTGCCGCCAAGAAAAAAGCCGACCGCGAGCACATGGATGTGCGCGTGGAAATCGACCGCGATACCGGCGAATACCGCACCTTCCGCCGCTGGTTGATTGTGGCTGATGAAGATTACACCTATCCCGACGTGGAAAAAACCATCGAGGAAATCCAAGAGGAAATCCCGGGTACCACCATCCAAATCGGCGAGTATTACGAAGAGCAGTTGGAAAACGAAGGTTTCGGCCGTCAAGCCGCGCAAACCGCCAAGCAAATCATTTTGCAGCGTATCCGCGATGCCGAGCGCGAGCAGATTTTGAACGAATTTTTGGCCAACCGCGAAGACATCATTATGGGTACGGTCAAGCGTGTGGAACGCCACGGCACGATTATCGAAATCGGCCGCTTAGACGCCCTCTTGCTGCGCGATCAAATGATTCCGCGTGAAAATTTCCGCAGCGGCGACCGCGTGCGCGCGCTGTTCCTGCGTGTGGACGAAATCGGTAACACCGGCCGCAAACAAGTGATTCTGAGCCGTACTTCCGGTGATTTTTTGGCGAAACTGTACGAGCAGGAAGTGCCGGAAATTGCAGACGGCCTGTTGGAAATCCGCGAAGTGGCGCGCGATCCGGGCCAACGTGCCAAAGTCGCCGTTAAAGCCAATGACCAACGTATCGACCCGCAGGGTACTTGTATCGGCGTGCGCGGTTCGCGTGTCAACGCCGTCAGCAACGAATTAGCGGGCGAGCGTATCGACGTGGTGTTGTGGTCGCCGGAAACCGCGCAGTTTGTGATTAACGCCTTGTCTCCGGCCGAAGTATCGCGCATTTTGATTGACGAAGACAAACACGCCGTTGACGTGATTGTGGCAGAAGACCAACTGGCGCTGGCCATTGGTCGCGGCGGTCAAAACGTGCGCTTGGCTTCCGACTTGACCGGTTGGCAGTTGAACATCATGACCGTGGCCGAAGCCGACGAGCGCAATGCCGCCGAAGACGCCGCCATCCGCCAGCTGTTTACCGAAAACCTCAATATCGACGACGAAACCGCCGATATTTTGGTGCAGGAAGGCTTTGCGACGTTGGAAGAAGTGGCGTATGTGCCTGCCAGCGAGCTGTTGGAAATCGAAGGCTTTGACGAAGAAATCGTTGAAGCGCTGCGCAACCGCGCCCGCGATGCGATTCTGACGCTGGCGATTGCTTCTGAAGAAAAATTGGAAGATGTGTCCGAGGATATGCGCAATCTCGAAGGCGTGGATGCCGATATGCTGCGCGACCTGGCGCAGGCCGGTATTACCAACCGCGATGATTTGGCCGAGCTGTCTGTGGACGAGCTGATTGAAATTACCGGCGTGACCGAGGAAGAAGCTAAAGAAGTGATTCTGGCTGCCCGCGCACACTGGTTCACCGAAGAAAACAACTAAAGGGGGTAATCGATGAGTAACACAACCGTAGAACAATTTGCCGCCGATCTGAAACGCCCCGTTGAAGACCTGCTCCAGCAGCTCAAAAGCGCGGGTGTTGAAAAAAGCAGCGGCAGCGACAGCCTGACGCTGGAAGATAAAAAACTGCTGAATGCCTATCTGCAAAAGAAAAACGGTATTGAGAGCGCCCCCATTAGCATTCGCCGTACCAAAACCGAAGTGGATACTGTGGGCGGAGTGAAAGTAGAACGCCGTAAAAGCCGTTCGGTTACCATTCCGTCGGCTGCCGAATTAGCAGCCGAGGCCAAAGCGAAAGCCGAGGCGCAAAAAGCCGCCGAAGCTGAAGAAGCTGCGGCCAAAGCGCAGGCGGAACAGGCTCAGTTGGCTGAAAAAGAGGCGGCAGAGCAAGCGGCGGCGGAACAGGCTGCGGCAGAAAAAGCGCAGGCTAAAGCGCAAGCCGAGGCTGAAGCCGCCAAGCTGAAAGCCGCGCAAGCTGCCAAAGCCGAATCGCCGAAAGCAGAAGCTAAAGCCGAGAGCAAGCCGTCTGAAAAACCGGCCGAACACAAAGGTGAAGAAAAAGCCAAAGCAGACAAGCCGAAATCCGACAAACCGAAAGCGGACAAATCCGGCAAAGGCAAAGACGCGAAAAAAGCAGCGCCCGCCGCTCCTGCCGTACCGCAACCGGTGGTGAATGCCGAAGAAGCGGAACGCCGCGCGGAAGAAGAGCGCCGAGCAGCCGCCCTGCGTGCGCACCAAGAAGCCTTGTTGAAAGAAAAACAAGAGCGTCAGGCGCGTCGCGAGGCCGCCAAACTGCAGGCGCAACAGGAAGCGAAAACGGCTAAAGAAGCCAAAGCAGCCGAACTGCGCACCGCCAAACCTTCCGCCCCGAAAGCGGAAAAACCGGCCGCAGCCGCCACGGCCAAAGCCGCACCTGCCGACAACAGCGGCAACGCACCGGCTCGCAACAAAAAAGACGAACGCCACAACCGCGACGAGGACAGCCGTCCGCGCGGCAAAGGTGCGAAAGGCCGCAACCAAGGCGGTAACGACGAGCGCGTACGCGGCGGTAAAAAAGGCAAGAAACTCAAACTCGAGCCGAACCAACACGCTTTCCATGCGCCGACCGAGCCGGTGGTGCATGAAGTGCTGGTGCCTGAAACCATTACTGTGGCCGATTTGGCGCACAAAATGGCAGTCAAGGGCGTAGAAGTGGTGAAAGCCCTGATGAAAATGGGCATGATGGTGACCATCAACCAATCCATCGACCAAGACACCGCCCTGATTGTGGTGGAAGAACTCGGCCACATCGGTAAACCGGCTGCCGCCGACGATCCGGAAGCCTTCTTGGATGATGCGGAACATGTGGAAGCCGAGCTGCTGCCGCGTCCGCCGGTGGTAACCGTGATGGGTCACGTTGACCACGGTAAAACCTCGCTGCTTGACTACATCCGCCGCGCCCGTGTGGTGCAAGGCGAAGCGGGCGGTATTACCCAGCACATCGGTGCTTACCACGTGGAAACCCCGCGCGGTGTGATTACCTTCTTGGATACCCCAGGTCACGAAGCGTTTACCGCCATGCGTGCGCGCGGTGCGAAAGCTACCGACATCGTGATTTTGGTGGTGGCTGCTGACGACGGTGTCATGCCGCAAACCATCGAGGCGATTGCCCACGCAAAAGCGGCAGGCGTGCCGATTGTGGTGGCCGTCA
This sequence comes from Neisseria perflava, assembly GCF_024170405.1. Taxonomy (GTDB): domain Bacteria; phylum Pseudomonadota; class Gammaproteobacteria; order Burkholderiales; family Neisseriaceae; genus Neisseria; species Neisseria perflava_B. Next base: position 18,775 of record NZ_JALJYC010000032.1, read on the forward strand.
ACAAAATCGATAAAGAGGCCGCCAACCCCGAACGTATCCGCCAAGAATTGACCGCGTATGAGGTAATTCCGGATGACTGGGGCGGTACCACCCAATTTATTGATGTGTCTGCCAAACAAGGCATTAACATCGACAAATTGCTGGAAGCCGTGTTGCTGGAAGCGGAAGTGTTGGAACTGAAAGCACCGGTGGACGCACCTGCCAAAGGTATCGTGGTCGAAGCCCGCTTGGATAAAGGCCGTGGTGCGGTGGCAACGCTGCTGGTACAAAGCGGTACGTTGCGCAAAGGCGATATGCTGCTGGCCGGTACTGCTTTCGGTAAAGTCCGCGCAATGGTAGATGAAAACGGCAAAGCGGTTGACGAAGCCGGCCCGTCTATTCCGGTAGAAATCCTGGGCTTGTCTGACGTGCCCAATGCCGGTGAAGACGCGATGGTGTTGGCCGACGAGAAAAAAGCGCGCGAAATCGCCTTGTTCCGCCAAGGCAAATACCGCGACGTGCGTTTGGCCAAACAGCAGGCGGCGAAACTGGAAAACATGTTCAACAACATGGGCGAAGGTCAGGCGCAAAGCCTGCCGGTCATCATCAAAGCCGACGTGCAGGGTTCTTACGAAGCCTTGGCGGGCAGCCTGAAAAAACTGTCCACCGACGAAGTCAAAGTCAGCGTTTTGCACAGCGGTGTGGGCGGTATTACCGAGAGCGACGTCAACCTGGCGATTGCTTCCGGCGCGGTGATTATCGGCTTTAACGTGCGTGCGGATGCGCAGGCGCGTAAACTGTCGGAATCTGAAAACGTGGAAATCCGCTACTACAACATCATTTACGATGCCATCGACGATGTGAAAGCGGCCATGAGCGGCATGCTGAAGCCGGAAGAGAAAGAGCAGATTACCGGTACCGTGGAAATCCGCCAAGTCATCAGTGTGTCCAAAGTCGGCAACATCGCCGGCTGTATGGTCACCGACGGCGTGGTCAAACGCGATTCGCATATCCGCCTGATCCGCAACAACGTGGTCATTCATACCGGCGAATTGGCTTCTTTGAAACGCTATAAAGACGACGTAAAAGAAGTCAAAATGGGCTTCGAGTGCGGCCTGATGATTAAAAACTTTAATGAAATCATGGAAGGCGATCAGCTCGAATGCTTCGACATTGTGGAAGTAGCGCGTACGCTGTAAGCTGATGTGAAATAACGGCAAAGGCCGTCTGAAAACGACTGTGTTTTCAGACGGCCTTTTTTTATTTTGAGATTTTTCTTGAATTAGTCTGAAAAATGACTATAATACGCAACTAGTCATTTTTCAGACTAATTCAAGAAAAGGTAAACCCATGCACCAAATGGATGAAATCGGCCGACTGATGGCGCAAATTCTCACGCTATACGAGCAGTGGGCCAAGCAGCAGGGGCTGAATTACAACACGCTGGCGGTTTTGTATGTATTAGCGACGGAAGGCCGCCGCACGCAAAAGCAGATTGGCGAAAGCTGGCATTTGCCCAAGCAGACGGTGTTTTCCATCTGCCGCCAGTTGAAGGAGCAGGGCTATGTGGATTTTGCCCAAGACAATCCTGACAAACGCGAAAAAAGTGTTTTTCTCACTGACAGCGGGCAGGCCTATGCGCAGCCTTTTGCGGAAAAAATGAGGGCGTTGGAAAACGCCGCCTTTGCGCGGTTCGGTGTTCGGGAAGCGCAGCAGCTGATTACAGAACTTCGGCGTTTGGCAGATTTGCTGAATGAGGCAATGAGCAGTGCCGGAACGGAAGTCTGATGGAAGATACCGACAAAATTTAAATATTGTAGGAAAGGAAAAGTTATGGGTTGGATTTATCTGATTAGCGCCGGTTTGCTGGAAGTAGGCTGGCCTTTGGGTTTGAAACTGGTGCAGCAGGACGGCTGGCGTTGGCAGGGTGTAGCGCTGGCGGCGGCCTTTATGCTGGCCAGCGGTTATTTGCTGTTTCTGGCGCAACGCACCATCCCGATGGGTACGGCTTACGGCGTGTGGACAGGTATCGGCGCCATCGGCGCATTTTTGGTCGGCGTGGTATTTTTTGGCGACGCTTCCTCACTGGGGCGCTGGTTGGGCATTTTCCTGATTACCTCGGGTGTGGTAGTAATGAAGTTAAGCAGTGCACATTGAGTGTTAAAAAGGCCGTCTGAAAACATAACAGTATGTTTTCAGACGGCCTTTTGTTTTTTAACGCTCAAGATTTACTCGATAATTTCCTCAATAATCGTGCCCGAAGTCGGATAAGCAGACGAACCGTCGAACACCGGTACCGGCGGCGGCAGCAGGCTGTCGAGGTTCAGGCTGGCGGCGTTCAGTGTCGGGTAGCCGCTGAAGGTCACGGAATAACCGCCGTTGCCTGTGCTGCGTACTTGCGCCTGCGCGCCCAGTGGGAACGTGGCTTTGTTGGTGATGTGTCCGAACGGGAAACCGGTCAATACCGGTACGCGGGTCACGCGGTTGATTTGGTTGATGACCGCCGACAAATCATAGCTGGAATCGTAGGTGTCGCGGATGGTGCCCATGCGGAAATCGCCGAAAATAATCGCTTTTTGTTTTTGCAACACGCCCGCCAGATAGAGCGTGTTGAGCATGCGTTCGATACGGTAGGGCTGCTCGCCCACGTCTTCCAAAAACAGAATGCCGCCTTGGATATCGGGCATATACGGCGAACCGGCCAGCGAAGCCAAGACGCTCAGATTGCCGCCCCACAGCGTGCCTTCGGCGTTGACATCGCCGCGCTGGATGCTGAATACATCAATGGTGTTGCGCGCGTTGGTGGTACCTCGGATAAAAGCGTCCATGGTAAACGTGCTCATGTCGGGTTTGCCGAATTCGCTATAGACCATCGGGCCGGCGAAGCTCATCATGTTGCCTTTGGCCAGCAAGCCCAACTGGATGGCGCAGACGTCGCTAAATCCGAAAAACAAAGTGCCGCGTTCGCGCATGCGTGCGCCCAACGAGGCAAAATCAATGCTCGGCAACAGACGCGCCGCGCCGTAGCCGCCGCGCAAGCCCATCAATACTTTCGGCGTTTGTACGCGGCCGCTGGCGACGTCTTGGAAATCGGCGATACGCTCGGCATCGCTGCCGGCAAAACGCTGGTAGCGGCGCGAAGCGGCCTGCTGGTTGGTCACGGTGAAACCGGCGTTGTACAGGCGGGTCATGCCGAGGTTGGCGCGTTCGTAAGATTCGGCAAAGCCGGACGGGGCAACCACGCGCAGGATGTTGTCACCGCTGCGGGCGGTAGCGGCTGACGCTGTGCGGCTCGGCTGCACGGGACGGGCTTTTGCCGTAGCGGTAGAACGGCTGGTCGGCTTTTGATTGGTGCTGCTGCCGCAGGCGGTCAGCAAACCCGCGCCCGCAGCGGCGGCGGAGGCGCGGAGGAAATGGCGGCGTGAAGGTTGCCAAGTCATAATGTGTGGATTCCTTTAGGGTTATTGTTTTTTCAGACGGCCTTATGTTTATTTAATGCCGTCTGAAAAGGGGTTGAAACAGAGTAGCAACTGTGTTGCCAACCCGTCGGTCAGTAACATCAAACACGGTTAATTATGCACATTGCAGGCCGTCTGACTTCAGGTAATCCCTTACCCG
>NZ_JALJYC010000033.1 GCF_024170405.1 Neisseria perflava
GCGTTTTAACAACAGTGAAATAAAATCTCAAATTTCTATTTTGAAACAGTTAGTAAAAGGTAATTTGCTCTAATTATCTAGTACAGCCCCAAATTTAATTTTGCATATTGATGATAAGCTGGCTCAACAACCGTTGAAATATGCCCAAATTCATACCCACCACAATACCGTTTTAGCATATAACATAGAACAAAACAAAGTTGTCGCCGTCCCCGAAGAAAGTCTGCATAACGGTTCGACCGTACCAGTTTACTTGTCTAGAAGCGTAAAACGGTACCAATACCCCAAAGCCTTTTTCTTTATCCGCCATCAAGGGAAAGTTTATTACCTGTATGCAAACCGATACGGGCATTTAGTGGTTTATGACTATGCGAAAGCGCAATTACTGGATGTTATTGAAAAAGGAAAAATCTTCATTCTTGCTTTGCAAGATAAAAACCTGACCGTCAAACCAAGCGGCGATGTATTATTGAACTCTCCGAACCAAGATAAATGGGAATTTCTTCAAGAAAATTTTGTTCATGAATTGCTGTAAATTTTTGATTGGAAAAATATCCGTTTCCCATAGATGAAACCGCGAGATTTTGCTGAACGTAAGCTCGAAATAAGCATTCCAAGTAACGCTTGATACATCAGTAACTTGCTCCCCCCCCGTGGGGGAGGGTTGGGGAGAGGGCTAAACGCAGATGGCTTAACCAATGTTTCCTTCTCCCAACCATTTGCCCTCTCTCTAACTCTCCCCCACGGGGGAGAGGACAGATGGTAGGAACTCCTAGCATTTCAGGCTGACTCAGGCGCTTATTAATCCTAAACTCACGTTACTTATCATCCATTCCCTTAATCTGAATTTTCAAGGTAACTTAAAATTGGCTAAATTCAAAAAACAACTCTACGGTATTAACCTACCCACTTTTGAAAAACAAATTGCAGCCAAATACCTCAATCCTGCCAAACTTGACTGCAAAACCGTTTCAGACGGCATTATCCTGCCCCTGCGCAAAACCGAGCTGCCTGCTACTGATGGTATTTACGAGGGTGGGGTATGCGATACGGATTTCAACTTTATCGCTGGTTATAAGCGTATCGACAACGGCCGTCCAAACAATTTTGAATGTATCCGCAGCTATAAGCCGTCGGCAGAAGTTGAAGTTTGCGATGAAGAAGTGGTGTTTGCGGGGATTACGTTTGCGCATTTCGGGCATTTTTTGGTGGAGACTTTTAACCGTCTGTGGTGGGTAATTCAAAATCAGGCATTTGATAAGAAAATTGTTTTTCTCAAAAACAAGGCGTTTGATTCTGATTTTTTGAAGCTGCTGACCTACACCGGTATTCCGCGGGAAAACATTATTTTCTTGGATAAGCCGACCCGTTTTAAAAAGGTTTATATACCCGACCAGTCTTTGTGCTACCTGAATTATTACCATCAAGAATATGCTCTGCCCTATCAGACGATTACAACCCAAATTCCGGCAGCCGGGCATAAGAAAATTTATCTTTCCCGCACGCAGTTCCGCAAAAAAGACTGTATCGGCGAAGAGTATTTCGAGCAGTTTTACCGCAATCAGGGCTATCACATCGTCTATCCCGAGCAGTTGGACATTACCGAGCAGATTGCCTTAATTTCGGGTGCGGACGAAATTGTCAGCACCATCGGTACGATTTCCCACTTGGCGCTGTTTGCCCATGAGGGCGCAAAAATCGTGACGCTTTTGCGGGCGCGCAATTATTTCAATATTCCGCAGGCAATTATCAATCAGGCCAAGGGATTGGATTACACTTTTGTCGATGCTACCTGCAATTTTCTACCGCACCGCTACTCTGCCAACTGCTATTACATTGGCCCGACACCGATGTGGCAGCGTTTTGTCAAAGCGGAATACGGCATAGATTTAAATATCGACTTTTTCGCTTATCTGAATTCTGACCAATCGCATATGGGCGATTATTTCAAACAGTGGCTCAAAATTTTCAGTAAGCCGCGTGATTTGAAGAAAATTCAGAATGATACAACACTCAATATCTTGAATACGCTGGAGCTGGCAACCGCCAATCAAGATACGCCGCTGCAAACTACAGTGGAAAAGCTGCAAAATGATTTGGGCGGCAATCAAGATTTGCGCAAAACGCTGTCGGGCAAAATTTTTAAATTTTCCCGTCAAAACAATTCCCACTTGCGGGTCATCGTTTTGGCAGACAGCGGCAGAATCGAGACGATTCAAGGCAATGCCAATGACAACGAAAGTTTTTGGGCGATTCGTGATAATGAATTGGTGTTTTTAAACATCAATAAGCAATTAACCAGCCGTTATTTCTATCTAAAAGAAACACCTGATGGCTATGAAGGCTTGGGCTATTATGAACCCAACCGTTCCATTATTTTTAAATTGGTAGAAGCAAAATTGGCTTAATGTTTCAGACGGCCTGATTTAGGCCGTCTGAATTTTTTAATGAATTTGCGGAATGCCACTATGTCAATACGCTATTTATTCCTGCCCGCACTCTTGTTGCCATTGTCGGCTTTGTCCGCCCAATGCACGCCATCGCAAATGGCAAGCTTGCAGCAGCAAATCTTGTCGCAGCTCAACCAGCCAGACGGTCGTCATGTGATTGCCGCGCCACTCAAGCAGGCCAATACGGTGCAGGCGATTGCCAGCGACAACCGACGTTCGGTACTTTATGCGGCTAAAGTGGTGAAGGCCAAGCCGGAAACGGTGGTGCTGACGGCTTACCGCTATGACGGCGGCAACACGCTGAAGCCGTGGCACATGTTTATGCCGTCTGAAAATCTCGGTCATCAGGGGCTAGCGGTGCAGCAAACGCATAATGGGATTTATTTTTGGGGCTCGCAAAGTTCGGCGGTGAAAAATTGGGGCTTTTATGTCATCCGTTTCCGTGTGGATTCAGACGGCCAAGTGGCTGATGTGACTCCGTTTCGCCTGTTTCCCGACAAAACCTACCGCAATGCGGGCAACACCACGCCAACGGTGTCTGCGGACAACCGCTATTTGATTGCGCGCGGCCGTTTGCAAGAAAAGGGCTACAGCGCCATCCACGTATTTGATTTAGCGGGCATATCGCCTGATTTGCCGCAGCCGCTGGCGGAATGGGCTTTACCGCCTTCGTTTACCGCCCATCATTATCCGTTTCAGGGCATGGCTTCAGACGGCCGTTTTGTGTATCTGATTTCGGGCGACGGCGATACGGGCTTTGATAAGCAAATGCTGATTTATACGCTGCAAGGTCAGCAGGTGTTTGCCACCGATAAGCTGCAAACGGGCAAGGCCGACGCGATGGCTACCGGCAAGGGGGAAAGCTGGGAGCCGGAAGGTTTGAATCTCATGCGCTTGGGGCAACGGGATTATCTGAATGTTTCCATCAATGCGGGCAATCCGGGGCGTCGTTCGACATTTATCTACCGCATTGCTTTGAGCCGTTTGCAACCCTTGCTGACGCAAGCAGCAGCCTGCGCCGAATAAGCAAATTCTTTGTATCACGATGAGGCCGTCTGAATTTTTTTCAGACGGCCTTTTTGTTACGCTAACGTGAGTTCGGGATAAACGTTTTAAATATTTTTATTGTTTTCAAGACCATACCACATTCCAACAAACAGAAAATCGTCAGATTTTCGTCATTAGCTGAGCAAGTCCGCTACGATACCCCCGCGTAGGAGGGAATCCAGAAGCCCAGCATTTCTATCATGTTTTCAAGATATCAGAAGCTCAAACGTCTGGATTCCCGCCTGCGCGGGAATGACGAATCCTCACGGATTCTGTCCGCAAGAAGAAACACGTTTCGGAAATTTAAAAAATATTCGTTCTGCTTACCCCAAACTCACGTTGCGCTAGCGTAAGCCGAATTAATCAAATTGGCATATTCATGTATAATTACACCCTCCTACATCATAATAAATATCGTCACACATGCGTTTGGAAAACCCTGCTACACACTACTCCTTACTGGCGGCCGTTATGCTGATAATGGTCGCTTTTCTGCTCTATCCGGCATATCTGCCGATGGCGGATTTGCCGCAACACGCCGCGCAAGTGGCGGCTTTGGATGATTTGCTCAAAGCGCGCAGTCCGTGGGCGGATATGCTGGTTTTGTATTGAGATACGCCGTATCTGACGACTTACGCCGTGTGGCTGCTGCTGTATCAGTTTTGCAGTATCACGCTGTCGGCGAAAATCATTGTGGCGCTGGTTTTTGTATTTTATCTGTTTGCCGCCGTCACCATGCGGCGGGCATTCGGCGGCAATGTCTTGACCGATTGGGTGGCGATGACCTGCTTTTTCGGCTTTGCCTTCCAAAGGGGCTTTATCAGTTTCCTCACCGGGATTCCGGTGGGTATGTTGCTGCTGACGGCGGCCAAGCGTTGGCTGGATGTGCGGCAGGGAAAATATTTGTGGCTGCTGACGCTGTTGGGCGTGTGGGCGTATTACAGCCATATTTTGACGTTTGCGCTGTTTTGCCTGCTCTCTTATCTGATTTTTCTGGCGGATTTTGCCAAGCTGACTTGGCGGCAGCGGGCGCTGTTTACCGCGCCTTTTCTGCTGTTTGCCACCATGCTGGGGCGCTATCTGCTGACGCCCGACCCCGAGCCGTTTTTGTATTACCCCGAAACTTGGGTTAATTACCCTCCGCTGCACAAGAGTCTTGAGCTGCTGGCTTTGCCGTGGCACATGTCGCAGGTCGCTTATTACGAAATTGCCGCCCTGCTGCTGTATGTCTTGCCGCCGTTTTTCGGCTGCCGCCTCAGTCGCGACAAACAGTGTTGGGCGCTGCTGGGCGGCTGTTTGGCGGTATGGTATGCCTTGCCGCACATCGGTTTTCAGACGGCCTTTATTTATCAGCGCTTCGGCATGTTTGTGCCGATATTTTGGTATCTGCTGTGGACAACGCCGGACGTGGACAAACGCAATGTCAGCGCGGCGCAGCTGGCGGCGGTGTTTTTCACGCTTTCCATCGCGGCTTTGCTGTTTAAGGTATATAGCAACAATGTCAAATTCGACCGTGCGTCGGCGGTGCATGATTTTCAGCAGATGGTGGCAGCCATGCCGTCTGAAAAACGGGTATTGGGCATGTTTGAACCGGCCTTGCAATCGGCGGACAACGGCCTGACCTCGCATATGGAATATTTGTATTTCCCCTTGTAGTATCAGGCGGAAAAACACGGCTGGGCGGATTACAACTTTGCTTCGGCGCATGCGATGGTGGTGCGCCTGAAAAACGAAACGCTGTATCCGCACTACGGCCGCAACCGTTCGCCCGACGCCGCCACGGTACAAAAACGCTTGGATTGCACGCCTTACGACTATCTGATGGTGCGCAGCCGCAAAGCGGCAACCGAATTGCAAACGCGTTTCCAAAGCAATCCGACCTGCCGCAATATGCGCTTGGATTTTCAGACGGCCGGCTGGCTGCTGTTTAAAAACGCGGGGGCTACGCCATGAGCGCCATCCGCCATACTTTTCCGCGCTATACCGTGGCAGGAATCGCCAATACGCTGCTGCACTGGTTGGCGCTCGGAATATTGGTGTCCGCCTGCGGCTGGCCGCATGCGCCGGCCAATCTGCTGGCTTTTTTCATTGCGGTCAGTTTCAGCTTTTGGCTGAATGCAAAATGGACGTTCCGCCGCCCTATGAGCAGCCGTCGCTATCTGGCATTTGTCGGCGTGATGGCGGCACTGGCGCTGTTTACCGGCTTACTGACCGATTATCTGCAATGGCCGGTAGCGGCAACGGCGGTGATGTTCTCCGCCGTCAGCTGGTTGGGTGGCTTTTTGGCGGCGCATTTTTGGGTGTTTCGTGACAATAAGGGGAAAACATGAAACTGTCTTTGGTTGTACCGGTGTTCAACGAGGAAGACACCATTCCGGCTTTTTATCAGGCCGTACGCACTTTCGATTATTTTCAGGACAAGCAGGTTGAAATCATTTTTATCAACGACGGCAGCCGCGACAATACCGAAGCCATGCTAAACATGATTGCGCTCTCCGACCCGCTGGTGACACCGCTGCACTTTACCCGCAATTTCGGCAAAGAAGCCACGCTGTTTGCCGGTTTGGAACATGCTTCGGGCGAGGCGGCCATTCCAATGGACGTGGATTTGCAAGACCCACTGAAAGTGATTCCGCAGATGGTGGAAAAATGGCAAAACGGCGCGGACATGGTCTTGGCCAAACGGATTGACCGCAGCGAAGACCATTGTTTCAAACGCTGAAGCGCGTCGCTATTTTATAAAATCCACAACCGCGTCAGCCGTCTGAAAATCGAAGAAAACGTGGGCGATTTCCGCCTGATTTCGCGGGAGGTGCTGGCGCACATCACCGCCCTGCCCGAACGCAATTTGTTTATGAAAGGCGTGTTGTCGTGGGCAGGCGGTCAGGTGGATGTTGTCAGCTACAAGCGGCCGCGCAGCGTGGCCGGTCAATCCAAATTCAACGGTTGGAAACTGTGGAATTTGGCCTTGGAAGGCATTACCGGCTTTTCCACGGCGCCGCTGCGCATTTGGACTTATCTCGGCTTGGCGGTGGCGGGTTCGGCATTTTGCTACGGGCTGTGGATTATCGTGCGCACGCTGGTTTTCGGCAGCGATGTAAAAGGTTATCCCTCGCTACTGGTTTCGATTTTGTTTCTCGGTGGCATTCAATTAATCGGTATCGGCACGCTGGGCGAATACATCGGCCGCATTTATTTAGAAACCAAGCAGCGGCCTCGCTATATTTTGAAAAATCCAAACAGCCGCCCGCCCCGCCAGGATTAACCGGCAAACCTTATCTTTATGTAAATCAGGCCGTCTGAAAATATTTTCAGACGGCCTTTTATCCGCTTTGGCGTACTTTTACCTGCTTTGCCTTGCCCGCCAGAGCAACTGCCGTTACCCTAAATGTTCTTGCAACTTCGAGAAGTCTTATGTCCCGATTAAACGCCCTTTTGCGCGGCATTGCCGTCTCTGCCCTGCTGCTGAGTGCCGCCGTATCGCAAGCCAAACCGTTTATCATCTACGACCGCATGGATTACATTGGCAAGCCCGATTTAACCCCCGACAAGCTGTCTAAGGTTTTTCTGATTTACGAAAGCGAGCTGGTCATGCCCGACCCGACCGGCAAGCGCGCCCACGGCGTATTGAATGAGAAACGCATCCGTGAGCTGGCCAAACAGTCTTACCGCGAAGGCTACCGCACCATTTCTACCGACATTGAAAGCTGGTTCAGCAAAAAAGACGGCCAAATCATGGAAGGCGATGAAATGCGCCGCCAATTTGCCCGCATGTATCAGATTTTCCGCGAAGAAAACCCGCGCACCTACATCGGCAACTACGGCATTCCGGGCGGCCATCTGAACGCCACCCGCTATTTCCGCGCCGACCAAAGCGAAGACGCCATCTTGAAAAAATGGCGCGAATCCATCCAACGACCACTGCCCACCGCCGCCATCAGCGACTACGCCAACCCCGTGTTCTACATCATGACGCCCGACATCGCGCAATGGGAAAAAGACATGAAAATCACGATGGACGAAATCAAAAAGCGTTTTCCGAATAAGAAAATCATCGGCTACCTGTGGCCGCAATATTATTCAGCCAAAGGCAGCCCGCATTTCAAACAGTTTATCGACGCCAAACGCTGGCGCCAAATGCTGGACATCAGCTACAAATACCTCGACGGCGTGATTATCTGGTCGGACAAGCGCGATGAACACGACAAAATCGTGCCGTGGACAGACCCGCGTATCCAAGCCATGATGACGGCCACCAAAGGCTTTATCGCCGCCCATCCGAAAGATATTGTGGTCGAAGGTTTGCAAAAACCGGCGGCGGTGAAATAAAGCGGACAGCCATTACCTAATACTTGCTGTTTGCCTACCATCACGCTACTCGATTAAAGGCAAGGCCGTCTGAAATATTTTCAGACGGCCTTTTTCTATTTTCACTCATCATCAACAAACAAAATATCAACCATATAAATGTATTACAGATGAACGATATACCGCTTATCCAAAATACCATACGTTTATTTTAAATATGATGGCATACCCCATTGTCTTGATATGATTCTCGAGTAGAAAATCGACCGATGAGTCGAATATCTTCACCGCTTATCACAAACAACGACTCAACCTAAATAATCTGGGGATTTACCATGTCTATTATTACCGTTTATTCCGGCACTACTGAATATGTTTCCGTTGGTGAAACCGTTTATCTTACCGTGACCGATGTTGACGGCAACACGGTTACCACAACCGCCACCGTGACTTCAGACGGCTCTTATGCATTCTCGGTTGATACCGAAAGCTTGACCGACGGCAAACTGGTGTTGACTGCGCTGACCACCGATGTCGAAGGCTATGATTTATCTGTGCAAGCTAATGTTATTCTCGACAACCTTGACGGTGCCATCAACAGCGTAATTACTTTCGACACGGCCAACAAGCAAGCCGACATTACCGGCAGCACCACCGATGTCCATTCCGGCGCCACCGTTACCATTACCCTGACCGACAGCGAAGGCCATACCGTTACCGCCACTACCACCGTGGCTTCAGACGGCACTTACGCCATCGACGACATCGACATCAGCAGCTTGACCGACGGTTCGGTGATCATCGCTACCGCTTCAACCGATAACAACGGCTACTCCGTCCGCGATAAGGATACAGATGAATTAGACCAAGTCCAAGGCGCCATTGACTCTGCCATTACCATCGACAATACAAACGCACAAGCCGACATTACCGGCAGCAGCACCGATGTGGCCGCCGGCAATACCGTTACCCTGATTATCGAAGACAGCGCAGGCAATACCGTTACCGCCACAGCCATCGTCTCTTCAAACGGCACTTACTCCGTTGACGATATCGACGTTAGCGGCTTGCAAGACGGTGACTTGACCGTGACCACTTTGGCAACCGACCGCAACGGCAATACCGTCAGCGATACCGACAGCGCCGTTTTGGATGCCGTAGCCGAAGGTTCGATTGAAATCGAAGCGGTTATTCCGAGCACCGACGGCGAAACCGTGACCGTATCCGGCTCTACTTCCAATGTCGCCGAAGGCCAAACCGTTACCATCACCTTGACCGACAACAGCGGTGAAACCTCTACCGCCACCGCTACCGTGGATGCCGACGGCAACTTCTCCGTGACCGTCGATGCCTCCGACCTGAGCTATGGCTCGGACAGCACCAATGCCTCATTAAACGCCAAAGCCGTCACTACCGACATCGGCGGCGGTTTGGTCTCCGATGAAGAGACTTACGGCGTTGCCATTCTGAACTACATGACCCGCTCGATTGTCAGCTCAGATGAAACCGCCACTTATGCCTCTTACCCGACCCACAGCACCAAATACACCACCACAACCGATGGTTCTTTAGGCTATCAAACCGGCGATGGTAACGATGTGGTCGTGGTGAAAAACTATGTGACCGGTCAATCCAAAATTTACACCTACGATGGTGACGATGTGGTCGCTGTCGGCACCAACATCGACTACTCTATCGTTGATTTGGGCGAAGGCGACAACACCTTAATCGTCGGCGCAGCCAATACGGTTGACGGTTACATCACCAACAAGAGCACCATTACCGCCGGTAGCGGCAATGATACCGTGTCTGTGCGCACCAACATCGACGCCAGCACCGTCAGCTTGGGCGAAGGCGACAACAGCCTGACCGTAGGCGGCTACATCACCAACAAATCCGTGATTACGTTTGGCGAAGGCAACGATACCGTAACCGTTGGTACCAATGTTGACTCCTCTACCCTGACTTTGGGCGACGGCGAAAATACGCTGACCGCAGGCGGCTATATTGTCAGCTCCACCATTACCGCAGGCAGCGGCAACGATACGGTCTATGCCGGTACCAATATCTCTTCGTCTAAAATTTCCCTTGGCGAAGGCGACAACAGCATTACCGCCAATAGTGGCTATATCGTCAGCTCTACCCTGACCGCAGGCAGCGGCGATGACACCGTCTATGCCGGTACCAATATCTCTTCATCTAAAATTTCTGTTGGCGAAGGCGATAATAGCGTGATTACCGACAACGGTTATATTGTGAGCTCCACCATTACCGCAGGTAGTGGCAACGATACGATCGGCGCAGGTACCAATATTGCCTCTTCTGTCTTGGAATTGGGCGACGGCCTGAACCTGATTTATGCCGACAATTACATCATCAACTCCACCATTACCACCGGTACGGACAACGATACCCTGTCTATCGGCACCAATTTGGCCAATTCGGTAGTCAGCTTGGGTGACGGCGACAACAGCATTGACATCGGCGGCTATGTTTCCGGCACGGCCACCAGCATTACCACCGGTTCGGGCAATGATGATGTTAGCATTGGCACCAATATTTCCGGCTCAGACATCAATTTGGGCGACGGTGACAATACCCTGAGCATCGGCGGCTATGTTTCCGGCTCGGCAGCCAGCGTGACCACAGGTTCAGGCGATGACGAAGTCAGCATTGGCTCAAATGTAGATGCTTCCAGCATTTCCTTGGGCGATGGTGAAAACGAACTGACCATCGGCGGTTCGGTTGTCGGCGCAGCCAAAATTTACTTTGGTTCGGATGACGACACCTTCTATTTGGGTGGAAACTTTGCCTCAGCCGCCACATTGAACATGGGCGATGGCGATGACAGCCTGATTCTGACAGGCAGCGGCCACAGCGTTTACCTGAACAATGTTCTGAATGTCGAAACCATCGACCTGACAGGTACCGGCAACAATACGCTGTATAACGTCAATGCCACCACCGTTGCAGCCAACGGCGGCGAGCTGACCATCAACGGTGACAGCGGCGATAAAGTCGATTTGGATTTGAAAACCTTTACCAACAGCGGTACAACTGAAATCGACGGCAACACCTACACCGTTTACACCTATGCAACAACCACTGACACCTATACCGTGTATATTGATTCCGATGTAACGGTAGTCTAAACCTTAGCGGAGAAATCCCTTTCTCCCTACTGAAAAGCGACACGCCCAAATATCATGTTTGGGCGTGTCGCTTTTTAGAACCTGTATTCATAAGATTGATAGATGGATTTTTGTTGGATAATCATACGAATACAAGGTGATATTTATGCAAATCTGGACGATTGGCGTAAAAGTCCAACGCAGTAGGCGTGTGATTAGACAATAAAAAGATGCTGTCGAGATGTTGTGAATACAGGTTCTTACAATTCAAACAGAGAAATAACCGCATACCGACAAAATCCATATCATCAAAAAAACAGCCCGACCATCAAGGCCGGGCTGTTTGTATGTTTAGTTTCAGTCCTTACGGGTTTCCACCAAAATCATCTCAACGGCAGCAATATCTGCCGTTTCCACTTTTGGGATGTCCGAACGGCGCAAACCGTGTACCACTTCCGGCTGCGCTTGCGCAGCATAAGCGGCTACTGCGGCGGGATCGGTTTCGACAAAGGTTAACCCATCCAAACCGGCAACGGCTTTTGCTACGGTATCTTGCGTCACAGAATCAACCGTTTGGGTATGGGTTTCCTCGACGGCAGCAACCGATACACTTGCGGTTTGTTGTGAAACCAACCCGCTTTCCATATCGGCCACTTCTTGCTCACCATTTTCAGACGGCACGGCAGTCATCGGCGAAAACTCATCCGCTGTTTCGATTGCCAAAACCGAAGTTACCGCAGCTACCGCTTTATCCACGGCCGAATCAATCACGGCACGCTCGTCAGCGGTGCTGTCTTCCAAATGGATGGCGGTGGCGCTATCTGCTTGCTCTTCGCTTTCGATGGCGAAGACCACCGGCGCAGATTCGGTTTCCGCAGGCTCCGGAATCACAATCACCAGCGGCTCATCGCTTGGCACTACGGCAACTTGAGCGGCTGCGTTATCTGCTTCCACTTGAACGGCCAACGGCTCCTGCTCGCCCTCTTCACCATACACATGCGCTACGGCGAAACGGACTTTGTCCGCAGCATCAGCAATATTCAGATACTGCTCGATTTTTTCGGCAGACGGAATATTGCGCTTTTTGCCGTTGTTGCGGCGGTCGCGCTGGTTGCGGTTGGCATTGTTACGCTCGCGGGGATTGCGGTTGCGCGGTTTCTCCGCATTTTCTACAACATCTGCCGTTTCTTGCTCAACCGTTTCAGCCACCATGCTGACATCAACGTCCGGCAGATTTTCCGCTTCCAATGCGTCCACGGCAGCCGTAACTTTATCCGCATTGCGGTTGCTACTGCGGCGGCGTTTATTGCCCTGCTCGCCGTCTTTGGCGTGTGCTTCGGCATTTTCAGACGGCATCAGGTTATCAGCAGTGCTGTCGGCCAATGCAGCCACGGCAACGGCGTTATCGCGCTCTTTAGCCTGCTCCTGCTTGCGTTCGTCGGCATTACGGTTACGGCTGTTGTTGCGGTTGCGGCTTTGGCGGTTTTCTTTGGCATTGTCCGCTTTGGCTTCATTGCGGCTGTCGGCGGCTTTGGCGGTTTTTTCCGCACCGACTTCCTGCACTTCCACTTTGCTACCGTCACGTTTGCTGTTGCGGCGCGGCTGCTGGCGGCGGTTGTTGCCGTTTGCCGGACGGCGGTTATTGCCGCTGCGGTTGTTGCCAGACGCAGCGCGTTTTTCGGTTTGCGCGCTTTCTTCGGTTTTTTCCGCTTCTGCTGCGGGTTTGCCGCCGAAAATACGACCCAACCAAGATTTGAAGGTATCCCACAAAGACTTCGGCTTGGCTTCTTCAGCCGTTACGGTCGGCGCGGGCTGGCTGTGTTTCAAACCCTTCACAGCCGGCTCAGGGCGGGCAGCTTTGGTTTTTTCAGCGGCAAACGGTTTGCTGCTTTCGTCTTCTTCCGGCTCGGCCACGCGTTTGTAGCTCGGTTCGCCGTCATCTTCCACATCATCAATGCGCACGCGGGTGATTTCGTAATGCGGATTTTCCAGATGGATATTCGGAATCAAGACCACAGACACATCCAAACGCTCCTCCAAACCGAACAGCTCGGCGCGTTTTTCGTTCAACAGAAAAGTCGCCACATCCACCGGCACTTGCGCGTGCACTTCGCCGGTGTTGTCTTTCATGGCTTCTTCTTGAATAACCCGCAACACGTGCAGCGCTGTGGACTCGATACCGCGAATCACGCCGGTGCCGGCACAGCGCGGACAGGCCACATGGCTGCTTTCGCCCAAAGCGGGTTTCAGGCGCTGGCGGCTCAATTCCAACAGGCCGAAACGCGACAGTTTGCCCATCTGCACACGCGCACGGTCTTTTTTCAGCGCGTCGCGCAACACGGTTTCCACATCGCGTTGGTGTTTGGGGTTTTCCATGTCGATGAAGTCGATAACCACCAAGCCGCCCAAGTCGCGCAGGCGCATTTGGCGGGCGACTTCTTCGGCTGCTTCCATATTGGTTTTGAAGGCGGTGTCTTCGATGTCGGCGCCGCGTGTGGCGCGGGCGGAGTTCACATCAATGGAAACCAGCGCTTCGGTGTGATCGATGACAATCGCGCCGCCGCTAGGCAGGCTGACGCTGCGCGAGAACGCGCTTTCAATCTGATGTTCGATTTGGAAACGGGAGAACAGCGGGGTATGGTCTTCGTAGAGTTTCAGACGGCCAACATTGCTCGGCATGACATAACTCATAAATTCAAAGACTTGGTCATACACTTCCTGATTATCCACCAGGATTTCGCCGATATCGTGGCGGTAGTAGTCGCGGATCGCGCGAATCAAGAGCGAGCTTTCCATAAACAGCAGATAGGGGTCGTGGTGCGCATTGCCCGCTTCCTCAATCGCCTGCCACAGTTGCAGCAGATAGTTTAAGTCCCACTCCATCTCTTCAACGCTGCGGCCGATACCGGCGGTACGCGCAATCACGCTCATGCCGCGCGGCACATCCAGCTGCGCCATCACTTCTTTGAGCTCTTGGCGCTCTTCGCCTTCAATCCGGCGCGATACGCCGCCGCCACGCGGGTTGTTCGGCATTAAGACCAGATAGCGACCGGCCAGGCTGATAAAGGTGGTCAGCGCCGCGCCTTTGTTACCGCGCTCGTCTTTTTCCACCTGCACGATGACTTCCATGCCCTCTTTGAGCACATCTTGAATGCGTGCGCGGCCGCCTTCGTAATCTTGAAAATAGCTGCGCGACACTTCCTTAAACGGCAAAAAGCCGTGGCGGTCGGTTCCGTAATCCACGAAACACGCTTCCAACGACGGCTCGATACGGGTAATCACACCCTTGTAAATATTGCCTTTGCGCTGTTCTTTACCCAGCGTTTCGATGTCCAAATCCAGCAGGTTTTGTCCATCGACAATCGCGACGCGCAGCTCTTCGGCCTGCGTCGCATTAAATAACATACGTTTCATGATGACCTCGAATGGGGCGGCTGTCTGCTTTTTCAGACGGCCTTCACCCCGTTTGGCACTCTCGAGGCGGGTGTATTTTCAAACCGAAACCCGATAAGCCGCTGCT
This sequence comes from Neisseria perflava, assembly GCF_024170405.1. Lineage (GTDB taxonomy): Bacteria > Pseudomonadota > Gammaproteobacteria > Burkholderiales > Neisseriaceae > Neisseria > Neisseria perflava_B. The sequence continues at coordinate 14,457 of NZ_JALJYC010000033.1, forward strand.
TCCATATAAACGGAAACCTGCCGTTAAAACAGACAGTTCCAACAAGCCGGGCACATCGTTTCTTATGATTCCTATTTTTTAAAACCACAAAAAATCAGTTGATTGCCGCAAAACGCGGCCGGTTTGTACAACACGCTCAATAATCAGTTTTTGAATTTATCTTCCGCAGGGAGACATGCCGTCTGAAACAGCCATGTGCGGAATGAAACAGATAATCAGGTCATAAAGATCGAACGCTGCGCGGATACGCACAACGCCGCCTGAGTGCCGTCTTTCAAACACGTTCAGGCATAAACAGAATTTGCTTTGGCGGCAAATTCTTGGAATAGGTAGCCGTTCATCTTAATTATCAGCTTGCCGCATGGTTTGCAGGGCACGGAACTGCCGCGCCGTTTCTTGTACTTTTCATCGCAAACCGGCAAAAAATTCAAACTTAATTACACGCTCCCGCTTGCGGCTCAAGGAAAAATCCCAGCAAACGGAAGGAAATGCTTTGTAGAGTGCGTTTTTAATATAAAATCTCTTTTTACACAGTAAATCGTTTCCAATCATTGTTTTCAGACGACCTTTAGCAGGGCTTTCTGATGACGAAACGACTGTTCGGATTATAGAGAAAATGTACACAATAAGCAAAGATTCAGTCAGCCATATCCGCATTGAGGAACACGAAGCGGGGCAACGCCTTGATAACTATCTGATAAAAATCCTCAAAGGCGTGCCGAAAAGCCATATCCAGCGCATTATCCGCGCAGGCGAAGTGCGGCTGGACAAAAAACGCTGCAAACCCGACAGCCGCATTGAAGCGGGGCAAATCCTGCGCATTCCGCCCGTCCGCACTGCCGAGCGGCAAAGGCCGCACCACGGACAGGCTGCGCACTCCGAAACGCAAACCGCCCCCGCGCGTGAATTTGAAATCGTGTATGAAGACGACGCCCTGCTGGTAATCAACAAGCCCAGCGGCGTGGCGGTACACGGCGGCAGCGGCGTAAACTTCGGTGTCATCGAGCAAATCCGCCGCGCCCGTCCGCAAGCCAAATATTTGGAACTTGTGCACCGGCTGGACAAAGATACCAGCGGCTTGCTGATGATTGCCAAAAAACGCAGCGCCTTGGTCAAGCTGCACGAAATGCTGCGCAACGACCACCCGAAAAAAATCTACCTTGCCCTCGGCGTCGGCAAACTGCCCAACGACCGTTTCCACGTCAAACTGCCGCTGTTTAAATATACCGGTGCGCAAGGCGAAAAAATGGTGCGCGTGGCGGAAGGCGGCCAGTCAGCGCATACGATTTTCCGCGTATTAAACCGTTTTTCAGATGGCCTTTTGCACCAAATCGGCCTGTCTGCGCTGACCTACGTCGAGGCCACCCTGAAAACCGGCCGCACCCACCAAATCCGCGTGCATATGCAGTCGCAAGGCTGCCCGATTGCGGGCGATGAGCGTTACGGCGATTATCAGGCCAACAAGCGTTTGCAGAAAATCGGTTTGAAACGGATGTTTCTGCACGCTTCCGAGCTGCATTTAGACCACCCGCTGACAGGCGAAAAGCTGGTTTTGAAAGCGGAGCTGCCGTCTGAATTGCAGCAGGTTTTGATGGTATTGGAACATCAGGATAAATCCGCATAACCTGAAAATAAGGCCGTCTGAAAATCATTCGTCATTCATTAAGGAAGGAATCTGACATGAAACCCAAACTCATCATCTTCGATTGGGACGGCACCCTCGCCGATACCACCAATCCGATTATTTCAACCTTCCAAGCCAGTTTTCAAGAATGCGCCCTGCCCGCCCCCGACAGCGAGCAGATTCGCGGCTTAATCGGCTACAACCTACCCACCATCATCCGCCATCTTGCCCCCGATTTGGGCGAACGTGCGCGCGAGGAGTTGGCGGAAGTATATGCGGCGCATTACCTCAACCCCAACAACCGCAATATGAAACTGTTTGACAGCGCTATCCCCTGCCTGCAAACCTTAAAAGCACAAGGCTACTGGCTCGCCGTCGCCACCGGCAAAGGACGCACCGGCCTCGACAACGCCATTGCCCAAACCGGCACGGCCGATTTCTGGCTCGCCACCACCTGCGCCAGCGAGCAGCCTTCCAAACCCGCACCGGACATGGTATTCAAACTGTGCGACGAACTGGGCTTGAGGCCGTCTGAAACATTGGTGGTCGGCGACACCACGCATGATTTGGAAATGGCTGCCAACGCAGGCGCACCGGCCGTAGCCGTGGCCACCGGCGCCCACACCGCTGAGCACCTGCAAACCGCGCCGCATTTGGCCATTTTGCATGATTTGTCGGAATTGCCGGATTTTCTAGCCGGTTTGTCTTAAACGCTGTTGATACAACCGGCATAATGTTGGTTCAATACCAACTATAAAATTTCAGACGGCCTGAATCTGCTGCCCTTATTGAGGCCGTCTGAATAAAAAAACACCCCCGAATTTTGCATTCGGGGGTGTTTTGACAAGCTGCTATCGCATTAGCAAGCCGGTGCAGCGGCGGCATCTTGCTGGTCTTGGAAGTTTTGCGTGAAACTACCTGACCAACAGCCTTGTGCGCTGTAAGAATAATCGCCACAACTTTGTGCGCTGGAGAAGCTGCCGGAGAAAGAAGCTTTACTGCTGCTTTGGCTGCTGTAATCGTTGCAACTGTCATTTGAGCCCCATACGCTGTTGCTGGAACCGAAGTCCAACACTTCACAACTGGAGACTTTGCTAACCAAGCTGGTTTTGCCGCCAAATGAAGTCTTGCTGCTGTAAGAATCATGACGGCTGTAAGCGTAATCGTAGCTGTCGTAGCAATCATAGCTGCTGCTGAAGAACTTACTATAACTGCTTGATTTTCCGTCAAATGATGTTTTACTGCTGTAAGAATCATGACGGTCGTAGCTGTGGCTCTCATAGCCATAATCGCAACTATTGTAGCCGAATGATTTGCCAAACGACGAATGATCGCCAAACGAACCTTTGCTGCCGTACTGATGGCTGCTCTCGTAACCGTAATCATAGCCGCAGGAATCGGCATAACCGTAGCTGTGCTTGCCGTGACCGTAGTCGAAACCTTTGTGACCTTTAAAGGAATCTTGCGCATCCGGGCGACAACCATCGTAGCTAATCACGCAGTTGTCAAAGAAGCCGAACCCGCCTTTAAACGGAGGATTAGACGGTTTTACATGCTGCTGCCAATCATCGCAGGCATCGTTTTGAGGCGGTTGGCAATGATCGGAAACAACTGGCTCGCAGGTATTGTCATTGTCACCCGGCACAACATCATCAACAGCATCCAATGTCGCCGTATCCACATCGCTGACTGTATGGCTGTTGTTGTCTGTTACGGCAGTATCAACCGTCAACTCGCCGTCAGTCAGATTACCAACATCAATGTTATCCGCAGTATAGGTGCCGTCTGAAGCCACAGTTGCCGTAGCCGTTACCGTATTGCTCTCGCTGTCGGTAATGGTCAGCGTTACCGTGCTACCGCCGGCCACATCGGTGGTGCTACCGGTAATGTCAATTTGCGCATTGTCATCATCCACCGTCACGCTGCTATCCACCGCACCAGCTACAACGTCTAACTCTGCTGTATCGGTATCAGTTACAGTATTGCCATTATTGTCTGTGGTGGCAGTATCCACAGTCAAATCGCCATCAGTCAGACTGCTGGTATCAATATCTTGAACGCTGTAAGTGCCATCTGAAGCAACGGTTGCCGTTGCAGTTACCGTATTACCTTCACTATCGGTAATAGTCAGGGTCACGGTACTGCCGGTAGCGACGTCGGTCGTGCTACCAGTAATATCAATTTGGGCATTGTCGTTATCCACAGTAACACTGCTATCTACCGCTCCTGCTACGGCATCCAGTTCTGCTGTATCTGTATCAGTAATGGTATTACCGTTGTTATCAACAGCCTCAGTAGTCACGGTCAAAGCACCATCGCTCAAACTGCTCACATCAATATCTTGAACGCTGTAAGTGCCATCTGAAGCCACAGTTGCAGTTGCAGTTACTGTATTACCTTCGCTATCGGTAATGGTCAGGGTAACTGTGCTGCCGGTAGCGACGTCAGTCGTGCTGCCGGTAATGTCAATTTGGGCGTTATCATCATCCACAGTCACGCTGGAATCAATCACGGATTCGACCTGATCCAATTCTGCAGTCTCTTCATCAGTCACCGTATTATCATTGTTATCTTCAGAAACCGTGACAATGACAACAGAACCATCTGTTAAATCACCAGTATCCACAGTAACACTGTAAGTACCATCTGAATCTACGGTTGTGGTAGCGGTTACGGTATTACCGTCGCTATCAGTCAAGGTAACTGTAACGGTGGTACCTTCATGCACATCGGTTGTTGAACCGGTAACTGTCGCAGTTTCGCTTGAGCTGTCAAATGTGACTGTACTATCAATGCCACCATCAACATTATCCAATACGACTTTAGTCGTTACTGTCAACTCATAACCCTCAATATCGGTCGTAACAGCCGTCAAAGTAAGTTTGCCGTCCGTCAAACTTTCCGTATCTACGGCAAAAGAGTAAGAGCCATCACTGGCTACCGTGGCCGTAGCCGTAACAGTATTGCCGTCAACATCAGTAACTGTAAGATAAACTGTTTCGCCAGCTGCAACGTCAACAGTGGAACCAGGATAAACCGTAATAATAGACATAATGAGACCCCAAATTTAGATATTTTTAGTGAGTGGATAACAAATTAAGCAGAAGTATGTTTTTAGATAAAATATTTATTAAAACTGTTTTGTTCTGATCTGCTGCTTAGAATAATTTACGCGTTAATCATAACAACCCTACCCATACCTGCTGAAAGTTCCCTCCCAACGGTATTATTTCCCTTCAGGCGGTAGTGTTTTTCTTCAAAAAGTGTCAAAGATTTGATACACCTACCCATTTAATTAGATTTAATTTTTGAAGAAAAATTCAGTACTATTTTAATTTTTCAAATACCTTATTGATTAAATTATATTTTTAAAATCAAAATATTCCGTTGAACTTATGCCTATTTTATAAATCATCCTACGGATAAAATAACATCCTACTTGCCACCATATTGACGCTCTTTTCAGACGGCCTATCTTCGCAAAAAAGCCCCCGCAAGAATTCTTTGCGGGGGCTTCATTAAAACAGCATTCGCTGTTTATACCAGAGCTTTAGTAAACGGTTACATCAGATTCAATATAAACCGTGTAAGTCGTACTACTGCTATCGGTGTAGGTGTAAACGGTATAAGTCGTACCATCCACTTCGGTTGTACCGCTTTCGGTGAAGGTTTCCAAATCCAAGTCAACCGAGTCACCGCTGTCACCATTGATATACAACGTTGCATTATTGGCAGCCAAAGTAGTGGCGTTCACATTTGTCAACGTATTGTCACCGGTACCAGTCAGGTCGATGTAATCGATATCGGTCAAATCAGCCAGGCTGACAGTTTCACCCGAACCAGCAACAATATATTCATCTGTTACTTGGTCGATTTCGACTGTATCGCTATCGGTTACTGTTTCACCGTTATGGTCGGTAGATTCAGTGGTTACTGTGGCATCACCATCATCCAAAGATGAGGTATCCATTGTGGTGCTATACGAGCCGTCTGAATCCACAGTAGCGGTTGCAGTAACTGTCGTACCATCGCTATCGCTAATGGTAATGCTGACTGTCGTACCTTCTCCAACATCCGTTGCCGTACCTTCGATTGTCACGGAAGATGTACTGCTGTCTGCAGTTACCTCGCTATCAATCGCACCGTCAATCGCATCCAACACATTGGTGTAAGTGTCGGATATTGTGTAACCGTTGTTATCGGTTACCGTTGAGGTGACGGTAACGGAACCATCAGTCAACTCGTCAATATACGTACTGGCAGAGTAGTGACCTGATGAATCCACAGTAGTCGTCACAGTGACGGTATTACCTTCGCTGTCTTCAATCGTAATGGTTACAGTCGTACCAGCCGCCACATCAGTAGTCGAACCGGTAATACGTTCATAAGCATTATGACCTGAAGACTCAATAAGCGCCAGAGTCGAGTATCGAACGCTCGATGACATGTCGATTGCGCTATCAACCGCATCCAACGGATCGGTTTCACTCGCAGTCACGGTTTCATCATTGTTGTCGGTGGTAATGGCCTCAGTGGTAATGGTGCCGTCGGTCAGGCTGCTGACATCAACTGCGTTCTCGACCACGTAAGTGCCGTCTGAAGCCACAGTAGCCGTAGCAGTAACAGTATTGCCTTCACTGTCGGTCAGAACCAAAGTCACCGTAGAGCCTGCTGCAACGTCGGTAGTCGAACCGGTAATGGTTACCGTAGCCGTATCGTCATCCACCAGAGCAACCACGCTGATACCGCCGTCGATAGCATCCAACTCATCCGTATCGGTAGCAGAGATACTGTTGCCGTTGTTGTCTTCAACAGTGGCCGTTGTATCCAATTCACCATCGGTCAGGCTGGAAACATCCGCTGTGAGGCTGTATGTACCGTCAGTCGCTACTGTTGCAGTAGCAGTGACAGTATTGCCTTCGCTGTCGGTCAGGGTCACGGTTACCACAGAACCCGCAGCCACATCGGTGGTTGCACCGCTGACAGATACTGTGCTGCTGTTTTCTGTCGTTACGGTATTCACGGTAATCGCACTTTCTACCTGGTCGATTTCAACGGTATCGACATCGGTTACAACCGTACCGGTACTATCGGTGGTTTCGGTATCAACGGTGACGTCACCATCAGTCAAGCCGGAAGTATCCACGGTTACAGCGTAATTGCCGTCTGAATCAACCGTAGCCGTTGCAGTCACGCTATTACCTTCGCTGTCGGTCAAGGTCAAGGTCACGGTCGCACCATTAGACACATCGGTAGTCGAGCCGGTAATAGTAACCGTCTCATCATCGCCGTTTGCCGTTGCCGTTGTATCAACCGCACCGTCAACTGCATCCAATGTCGCCGTATCTGTATCTGTTACCAACTCACCATTGTTGTCGGTTACAGCGGTATCAACCGTAATCGAACCATCAGTCAAACTAGAAGCATCCACATCCACAGAGTAAGTGCCGTCTGAAGCCACGGTAGCCGTAGCGGTCACGGTATTGCCTTCGCTGCCGGTCACGGTCAAGGTCACGGTTTCGCCGGTCGCTACATCAGTAGTTGAACCTGTGATATTCACGGTCGCGCTATCCTCAGTAGTCGTCACGCCAGAGTCCACTGCGCCGTCCACGGCATCCAACTCGGCAGTGTCCGTATCGGTCACGGTCTCGCCGTTGTTGTCTACCACGGCGGTGTCCACGGTGATGTCGCCATCGGTCAGCTCGCCGGCGTCGGCGGTCACGCTGTAGGT
>NZ_JALJYC010000034.1 GCF_024170405.1 Neisseria perflava
TGTTTTGCTTATAAGGGCTCAGTCGACTTTTTTTCATGGGATTTATTCTAAATGATTTTGAATAAATCTAGTTATCTAGTACAGCCCCAATAATTTTAGATAACAGCGTACTGCGTTTTTTATTGGTAGCTGCGGATAAGTAATCCTGTGCAGATGGGTGGTAGCTGGCTAAAAATGGATTAATAAAACCCATTTTAACCAGTTGGTTAATTGATTTCCTTATGGAAATAAGATTTTTTTCCTTTCCGTCCAATTCGGATAAGGTCATTCTTATGGTTTCCTGTAGCTCGTGATATAGGTTTTCGCTGTATTCGATATTCAAGTGTTCTTCAATAAAAGCTATACAGAGCTTTAATGTTGTCAAGAATTTTTGGCCGTTATAGTCTGTATATTCATTGGTAAATCTCCAGTATTCTTCGTATGTCTGCATTTTAGCCTCGTTTATTTTCGATTAAAAACAGTAATTCTTTATTTTCCTGCTTTTTTTCTCTTCCTGTTACTTTATAGACGTGTGGTGTTTCTAAAACTTTTATGGTTCGGCCATCTTTATCCAATAGAGTCAAAAGCTCATCCTTGTTTGGATGAGAGGCATTGTTATAGCTTAACATCCAATATTTGAATGCTTTTAATTTTTCAAATAATTTAGTAAATAATATAACTGCTGTTTTTTTGTCCATGAAGTGATTACTGAATTGTTGCGGAATTCGAGATGTTAAATATCCATCCATCATACCGTAAAAGCCAAAATAGTTATTCATTGTTCCTGTATAGGGGGGGTCTAAATATACAATATCGGCCTCTACTTTTTCTAATAAATTAAAAATGTCTAAGTTATAGGCATGATGTTTCCATCCATTTGAAAATACGGCATGGTTATATGATGGTAAATTTTTCTCAAAATGGGTACGAAAGCTTTCGTTGTGATAAGCTCTTTTCCTCCCGTATTTCGCATAGCTATATTCTTCATCGCGAAGTTGTTTGACTTTCTCCCAATTAATAGTGAATCGAGAATAAGGCATTTTGCGAATCATTGCTCGTCTGAGTAGGGAGAAGGCCATAGCTTTTTTAAATGGATTTTTTAATTTTTCAATGTTTTTACGATATAAATCCAATTGCTGACATTCGTCGGGGAAAAAGTGAACATTGGCATAATTATGAGTCATAAAACCAGAGAAAGGTTGCCCAGAAAAAATAAGTTCTACATCATCAGGTAATAAGATTTCTTCATCATTTTCAATCAATGCTGTTGCTAGTTGCTGATTAATATTAAGAATGTCGTTGGTAAGTACTCGGTATCCCCGCTTTTTTGCTTCGTAGGCGAAAGAACACCCACCACTAAAAGCATCTAGGACAGTATCGGCATCGGCAGGGATTTGTTGGCAAATCCAATCAGCAATTTTTTCTTTATTTCCAATATAGTTAACTTTAGGGTATTTTTTTTCAGGCATAACAGCTTTCTTCATCCATTTTACTCAAGGCTTGTGCTATTGCTGCTGCGAACTGTGGCGGGACGGCATTTCCGACCTGTTGCTGTTGAGCAATTTTGTTGCCGTAAAAAACAAAACTATCAGGGAAAGATTGCAAGGCTGCAAGTTCCCGTACGGTTAATGCTCTGTTTTGTTTATAGTGAAATACTTTACGCATATCTCCTGTTATACAAACAGATGGTTTTTTACTGTTATAGCGGATATATTTGCGAACATCTCCTGTTTTAGGTCTAATATTTTCAGGAATGTCATTACGGTTACCACCATCTCGAACAAATTTCATTTTATATAACATTTGTTCGCTATGTGTCATGGCTACATGGTTAGCGATTTCTGAACTTTCTCCCGAATTTAGTGGGGGAAGATAACCAATTGCTTCCTCAACAGTTTTGTGTTTTTTTGAAGGGATTGGAAAGTAAATATGGCAATTTTCCCGAGTTCCTATAAAAATAATCCGCTTTCTATGTTGAGGAACTCCAAAGTCAGCAGCATCTAGAATTTGACACTCTACTCGGTAACCGATGTTCTCAAAGCATTCGAGTATTTCTTGGCGTGTTTTTCCTTTGTTATGGGTGTATAAGCGAGCCACATTTTCCATAACAAAAAATCGGGGCTTAACTAGTTGGACAATTCTTACAAATTCGGTAAACAAACGATTACGCTCGTCGTTAGCGAAGGTTCGGCCAATATTTCCAGCTATACTGAAACCTTGGCAGGGTGGACCTCCGATGACAACATCAGGAATTTCTCCCCCAAGTATTTCTTGAATAGATTTTTCATTTAGTTGTTTGATGTCTTGACAAAGGAGTTTGTGTGTTGGGAAATTCTTTGCATACGTTTGGGCATAATTCGGCTCTATTTCAACAGAGAACAATTGGCGGAACCCCTGTTGTTCAAAGCCAAGAGTGAATCCTCCTGCTCCGGAGAATAAGTCAATATAGCTTAGGTTTTTACTTTTTGTCTTTTTTTCAATCATATAAATTTTTTAAAACCTGATTTTTAAGCAAGTTGTATTCAACAAGTGAGTAATTTTACACTATACGCTCAAAATAAGCATAAATTCCCATATTTCAAATCAAATTGTCAACAATCAACCCCATACCGTCTGAAAAACAGTGCTATAATCCGCCTCTATATTCAATTTAAGCATTTGAATATTTGTTGAATTTTTCTACTAAAGCGCTAAGGAATCCGCAATGAGCAATTCAGTAATTACCGTTATCGGCAAAGACCGCGTGGGTATTGTTTACGATGTGTCTAAGCTGTTGGCCGAGAATCAAATCAATATCCTCAACATCAGCCAGCAGCTGATGGATGATTTTTTTACCATGATTATTTTGGTGGATACGCGAAAATGCCCGAAATCGCGGCAGGAGATGTTGGATGCGTTTGCGGCGGAGGGGGAGAAGCTGTCGCTGGATATCCGTATGCAAAATGAAGAGATTTTTAAGGCTATGCACCGTATTTAAGGGATTGAAACCATGACGAAAACTTTTCATTCCGGCGAGATTCTCGAAACCGTGCGCATGGTGGCCGACCAGAATTTCGATGTGCGCACGATTACCATCGGCATTGATTTGCACGACTGTATCAGCAGCGACATCAATGTGTTAAACCAGAATATCTACAATAAAATCACCACGGTGGGCAAGGATTTGGTGGCGACGGCCAAATATCTGTCGGCCAAATACGGTGTGCCGATTGTGAATCAGCGCATTTCGGTAACGCCGATTGCGCAGATTGCGGCGGCGACGCATGCGGATTCTTATGTCAGCGTGGCGCAGACTTTGGACAAGGCGGCGAAGGCCATCGGCGTGTCGTTTATCGGCGGCTTTTCTGCGCTGGTGCAGAAGGGTATGTCGCCGTCGGACGAGGTGCTGATTAGTTCGATTCCCGAAGCGATGAAGACCACTGACATTGTGTGCAGCTCCATCAATATCGGCAGCACGCGCGCGGGGATTAATATGGACGCGGTGAAGCTGGCGGGCGAAACCATCAAGCGCACGGCTCAGATTACGCCGGAGGGCTTCGGCTGCGCCAAAATCGTGGTGTTTTGCAATGCGGTGGAAGACAATCCGTTTATGGCGGGTGCGTTTCACGGTTCGGGCGAGGCAGGCTCGGTAATTAATGTCGGCGTATCCGGCCCGGGCGTGGTGCAGGCGGCCTTGCAGAATTGTCCGGCCACGGCTGATTTGACCGAAATCGCCGAAGTGGTGAAGAAAACCGCGTTTAAGATTACCCGCGTGGGCGAACTTATCGGCCACGAAGCGGCGAAAATGCTGAAGATCCCGTTTGGTATTTTGGATTTGTCGCTGGCACCGACGCCCGCCATCGGCGATTCGGTGGCGCGTATTCTGGAAGCGATGGGCTTGAGCGTATGCGGTACGCATGGCACCACGGCGGCGCTGGCGCTGCTCAACGACGCGGTGAAAAAAGGCGGCATGATGGCCAGCAGTGCGGTCGGCGGTTTGAGCGGCGCGTTTATTCCGGTGTCGGAAGACGAGGGCATGATTGCGGCGGCGGAAGCGGGTATTCTGACGCTGGATAAATTGGAAGCGATGACGGCGGTGTGTTCGGTCGGTTTGGACATGATTGCTGTGCCCGGCCATACCTCGGCGGCGACCATCAGCGGCATTATTGCCGACGAAGCGGCCATCGGCATGATTAACAGCAAAACCACCGCCGTGCGCATTATTCCTGTAACGGGCAAGGATGTGGGCGACAGCGTGGAATTCGGCGGCCTGCTGGGTTATGCGCCGGTTATGCCGGTAAAAGAAGGCAGCTGCGAAGTGTTTGTGAACCGTGGCGGCCGCATTCCGGCGCCGGTGCAGTCGATGAAAAACTGACGGAAAAAAATTCTGTGATGGTGGGCAAGGATGTCCACCTTACGACTTTTCACGTTATCTGTTACAAAATGCCGTCTGAAAATCATGATGTTTTCAGACGGCATTTTATTATTGCGCAGCTTATTTAATGCGTTGCACCGAAACGGAAATTTTACCGCCGTCGGCTGCTTCGGCAGCAGGGGCAGATTCAGCAGCAACGGCTGCTGCTTCGGCCTGCGGTTGCGCCGCAGCCTTGGCTGCTTGGCGTTCGGCTTGTGCTGCCATCGCCTGCTGCACGGCAGGGTGTTGCTGCGCGATGGCCTGCTCTTCGGCGCTGACTTCGTCTTTGAAACGGTTGTTCAAATCAAAACGCTTGCCGCCGCGAGCTAGGGATTTCAAATAGCGCGGACGGCGACAGTGCTTGGCCAATACGCGGGCAATCAGCGCCGGATCGTATTGCGGCAGCGCGTTAATCAAATCCTGGTCGATACCGACGGCCAGCGGTTTGAAGCGTTTGAATACATCGTATTTGCCGTAGATATGGTCGGCAATCATATCGGTTTGTTTCTTTTTGCTCATGGTTTGGACGGCGTTTTTCAGCGCGGCGCTCAAGGCGGTTTCTTGTGTCATTTCGGTTGTATTCCTATTTGCGGAGCCGCCGTTTCAATCATGGCGGAATATAGGGACTGTTAATATTTCATCATGTGGCATCTTTTCGACAAAAAACATGCCTACTGCGTTTTTTGCCTTGCATCCGCGCTTTTTTACTCGAAAATCTGCTGCACGGATGAAATCTCAACAATCCTTTGCCATTGTAATATAACGGGCGGGTTTTGGCTAAATTTTTACTGTTTTCAGACGGCCTCAAGTGCAAAGAGGCCGTCTGAAAAATTATGATTCCGACAAATGCGCAATATCGGGCGTAGTCACGCGCACATCGGCGTTTTGCGCACGGTGGCGCAGCGCATGATCCATCAATACCAAGGCCAACATCGCTTCGGCAATCGGCGCGGCACGCAGGCCGACGCAGGGATCGTGGCGGCCGTGGGTGGCGATTTCCACAGCATTACCGTCGATGTCGATGGAATGGCGCACGGTGGCGATGGAGCTGGTCGGCTTGATGGCGAAATTGGCGCTAATGGTCTGGCCGGTAGAAATGCCGCCCAAAATGCCGCCGGCGTGGTTGGATTTGAAACCTTGCGGAGTCAGCTCATCGCCGTGATAGCTGCCGCGTTGCGCCACGACATCGAAACCGTCGCCGATTTCAACGCCTTTAACGGCATTGATGGACATCAGCGCATAGGCGATATCCGCATCCAAACGGTCAAACACCGGCTCGCCGAGGCCGACCGGCACATTCCGCGCTTCGATATGCAGTTTTGCGCCGACCGAGTCCAGCGATTTGCGCACGCTGTCCATATAGGCTTCCAAATCGGCGATTTGCGACTGGTTGGCGGCGAAAAACGGGTTTTGTGAAATAAAGGCTTCATTTTCAAAGGCAATCGCCTGTTCGCCTACCTGCGTAACCCAGCAGATGATTTCGGTGTCGAATTTTTCTTTCAGCCATTTTTTCGCCACTGCGCCGGCGGCTACGCGTGCGGCGGTTTCGCGGGCGGAACTGCGACCACCGCCACGGTAGTCGCGTGTGCCGTATTTGTGCCAATAAGTGTAGTCGGCATGGCCGGGGCGGAACTGGCGGGCGATGTTGCCGTAGTCTTTACTGCGCTGGTCGGTGTTGCGGATGAGGAGGGCGATGGGCGTACCAGTGGTTTTGCCCTCAAATACGCCCGACAAAATTTCCACTTCATCCGCTTCGCGGCGCTGGGTCACATGACGGCTGGTACCGGGTTTGCGCCGGTCGAGATCGGCCTGAATGTCGGCTTCGCACAAGGCCAACCCCGGCGGGCAGCCGTCGATAATGCAGCCCAAAGCCGGGCCGTGGCTTTCGCCGAAGGTGGTTACGCTAAAGAGTTGTCCGAAAGTATTGCCTGCCATGTGACCGCCTGTGGAAATCAAGTCAAAAGAATAGGGTGGATTTTAACATAAAAGGCCGTCTGAAAACGCATTTGCCTGCGTGTTTCAGACGGCCTTTGCTCCATCTTAAACCATTAATGCAATTTGCCGTGGCACTGCTTGTATTTCAAGCCGCTGCCGCACGGGCAGGGGTCGTTGCGCAGGACGACTTGGCCTTTGGCGGCGAGGGATTCGGGGCTGAAGTCGTTGCCGGTCGGGTTGAAGGCTTCGGTGGCCAAATCGGTTTTCGATTCGCCCAGGATACCTTCCATGTCCGGCGCGTCGGCGTGAACGGCTTGGATGTCGCTGATGTCGGCTTCGGGCAGCTCTTCCATCGGGGCGTCGTTGCGCTCGATTTGTACCGAGGCAAGGAGCGAGGCGATGTTGTGCTTAATGCTGCGCCACAGGTTTTCAAACATGGCGAAGGCTTCGCGTTTGTATTCCTGTTTGGGATTTTTCTGGGCGTAGCTGCGCAGGTGGATGCCTTGGCGCAGGTAGTCCATGGCGGCAAGGTGTTCGCGCCATTGGTTGTCGATGACTTGCAGCATGACGTTGCGCTCGAAATCGGCCATTGCCTGCTTGCCGACCAGCTCGGTTTTCTCGGCGTATTCGGCTTCGATGCGGTTAATCAGGCGCTCTTTGACATCGCGGTTGTCCAGCGTGTGGTCGGTTTTCAGCCAGCTTTGGATGTCGGCATCGACGCGGAATTCGGCACGCAGCTGCGATTCGAGCGCGGGCAAATCCCATTGCTCTTCCATGCTGTCGGGCGGCATGTGCAAATCGACCAAATCGCTGATGACTTCTTCGCGGATGGATTTGGTAAGCTCGGTCACGTCGGTGCTGGTAAGGATTTCGTTGCGCTGGTGGTAAATCACTTTGCGCTGGTCGTTGGCAACGTCGTCATATTCCAAAACCTGCTTGCGCATGTCGAAGTTGCGGCCTTCTACTTTGCGTTGCGCGCCTTCGATTTGGCGGGTGAGGAGGCCGTGTTCGATGGCGACGCCGCGCTCGGGCGCGAGGCGGTTGAGGATGGCGGCGGCGCGGTCGAGGGCAAACAGGCGCAGCAGCGGATCTTCAAACGACAGGTAGAAGCGGCTGGAACCCGGGTCGCCCTGACGGCCGGCGCGGCCGCGCAGCTGGTTGTCGATACGGCGGCTTTCGTGGCGCTCGGTGCCGATGATGTGCAGACCGCCGGCGGCGATGACTTGCTCATGTTCGGCCTGCCAGCCGTTTTCCAGCTCGGCGGTTTTGGCGGCTTTTTCTTCGTCGCTTAGGGTTTCGTCGGCGCGGATGGCGTCGGTTTGCGATTTGAGGTTGCCGCCCAATACGATGTCGGTACCGCGTCCGGCCATGTTGGTGGCCACGGTAATCGCGCCGACTTTACCGGCCTGCGCCACAATCAGGGCTTCGCGCTCGTGTTCTTTGGCGTTTAAGACATTATGCGGCAAACCGGCTTGGGTCAAGAGCTTGGAGACCAATTCGGAGTTTTCAATGCTGGTGGTACCGACTAATACGGGTTGGCCGCGTTTGTGGCATTCTTCAATGTCTTTGACCACGGCTTCGAATTTTTCTTCGGCGGAACGGAAAATCTGGTCGTTGTAGTCTTTACGCTGAATCGGGCGGTTGGTCGGGATGATGACGGTTTCCAAGTTGTAAATGCTTTGGAATTCAAACGCTTCGGTATCGGCGGTACCGGTCATGCCCGATAATTTGGTGTAGAGGCGGAAGTAGTTTTGGAAGGTAATGGAGGCAAGGGTTTGGTTTTCGCGTTTGACTTCCACGCCTTCTTTGGCTTCGACGGCTTGGTGCAGGCCTTCCGACCAGCGGCGGCCGGACATCAGACGGCCGGTAAATTCATCCACAATCACGATTTCGCCGTCTTGAATCACATAATGCTGGTCAAGATGGAACAAGGTATGCGCACGCAAGGCCGCCATCAGGTGGTGCATAAGGGCGATGTTGGCGGCGGAATAGAGGGAGTCGTTTTCTTGCAGCAAACCCATTTGGGTGAGGATTTGCTCGGCGTGTTCGTGGCCGGCTTCGCTTAGGATGACTTGGTGCGCTTTTTCGTCCACCCAGTAATCGCCTTCGCCTTCTTCGGTTTCTTGGCGCACCAGTTGGGCGGGAACGGTGTTCATGATGTGGTAAAGCTGCACGTTATCATCGGCTTGGCCGGAGATAATCAGCGGGGTACGCGCTTCGTCAATCAAAATGGAATCGACTTCATCGACCACGGCAAAATTCAGCTCGCGCTGAACTTTGTCGTATTGGTCGGTCACCATATTGTCGCGCAGATAGTCGAAGCCGAATTCGTTGTTGGTACCGTAGGTAATGTCCGAATCGTAAGCCTGCTGGCGGAAGAAGGGTTCCAAATCGGACACAATCACGCCGACGGTCAAGCCCAGGAAATTGTACAGCGGCTCCATAATCGCCGCATCGCGGGAAGCCAGGTAGTCGTTGACGGTCACAACGTGCACGCCTTTGCCGGACAGGGCATTCAGGTACACGGCTAAGGTGGCGACCAGCGTTTTACCTTCGCCGGTACGCATTTCGGCGATTTTACCGTCGTGCAACACCATACCGCCGATGAGCTGTACGTCAAAGTGGCGCATGCCCAATACGCGGCGGCTGGCTTCGCGGCAGACGGCGAAGGCTTCGACCAAAATGTCGTCCAGTGTTTGGCCGTCTGAAAGGCGTTGTTTGAATTCGGCGGTTTTGGCCTGCAAAGCCTCGTCGCTCAATTCCTGCATTTGCGGCTCGAGCGCGTTGATTTTGGCAACGGATTTACGGTATTGTTTCAGCAGGCGGTCGTTGCGGCTGCCGAAGATTTTCTTAGCAATGTTTGTCAGCATGAATGATTCCTGAGCCCGGTGTAGAATATCAGGCAATAAACGCGGATTTTAGCACAATATAAGGTAATGCATTGCAAATGGCGGTGCGTTTGCCGATTTCAAGTAGGAAACCCAGATGGAATTCGACCATTTACGACGCGGTGGTTTGGGCGAGGCGGCCGAAATGCCCGGCCGTTTGCAGAATCTGTTGCAGATTTCGCGCTATTGGCAGAAACTTGACCGCGAGGTAAAAAAAATCCTGCCCGCCAATCTGCGCTCGCACGTTCAGACGGCCTGTATCGACGAGGGTGTCTTGGTCTTGCTGGCGGCAAACAATATGGCGGCCTCGCGTTTGAAAATGCTGCTTCCCTCTTTAACGCCGCCGCTTTGCGCTTTGCAGGATGGGATAGAATCGGTGCGCGTAAAACTGATTCCGAAAACGCCGCCGCCGCCCAAAGCCAACAAGCTGGTGTTGAGCGATACCGCTTTGGATAATCTGGAGCGGACGGTGGCGCAGCTGGAGGCGCGCCATCCTGAGTTGGCGCACTCGCTGGCGGCTTTGGTCGGTAAACACCGGCGCTGATGGTTTTGTTAGGAAGTGTTAATTGGTTACGACTGAATAAGTCTTTATGATGAAAAAAGCGGGATTTATATGTAAACTTATGTAAGTGTATTGTCAAATTTTGACTTGAGTCAAAACTTCCTACGAAATAAAGCTTCATACTTGATAGGTTAGCAAGTTAATGATTGCTTGGATTGCTTGCTTTGATAAATTTTGATTCGGCTAACCGAAAATACCCACCATTAGGAGATGTTCATATGAAAGCATACTTGGCTCTGATTTCCGCTGCCGTTATCGGCTTGGCTGCCTGCTCGCAAGAACCAGCTAAACCGGCTGCCGAAGCTTCTGCGCCCGCCGCAGAAGCAACCGCCTCTGAAGCTGCTCCGGCTGCTTCTGAAGCCGCGCCTGCCGAAGCCTCTGCTGCTCCGGCTGCCGAAGCAGCTACCGGCAACTGCGCCGTAACCGTCGAATCCAACGACGCCATGCAGTACAACACCAAAGACATCCAAATCAGCAAAGCATGTAAAGAATTTACCATCACGCTGAAACACACCGGTACCCAACCGAAAACCAGCATGGGTCACAACCTTGTTATTGCCAAAGCTGAAGACATGGACGGCGTGTTTGCCGACGGCGTGTCTGCCGGCCCTGATGCAGACTACGTAAAAGCCGACGATGCCCGCGTTGTTGCCCATACCAAATTGATTGGCGGCGGCGAAGAGGCTTCTCTGACCGTCGATCCGGCTAAACTGGCCGACGGCAGCTACAAATTCGCCTGCACTTTCCCGGGTCACGCGGCTTTGATGAACGGTACCATCACTCTGGTTGACTAATCCGCCTGATGATTGCAGCCTGCCCGAAATGCGAGATATTCGGGCAGGCTGTTTTGTTTGCAGGGAACGCGTTACAATAAAACGACAAAAGGCCGTCTGAAAAAGCATAGGTTTAGACAATTTTTCAGACGGCCTCCAACCATTTATCGGACACCACACCATGAATCCCTTTGAAACCCAAAGCGTTACCTTCGCCGAACCCATTGAAATGCTGTATGCCTGCCACGGCAAAGTGCGCCGCTTTTGCAGCCAAATCGACATGCTGCCGGGCTATATTGCCGAACACGGCTGCGGCGAGGTGGTGTTGCAGGCGGTGAAGCAAATCAGCCAATATTTCAATGTCGCCGCGCCCTTGCACCACGAAGACGAAGAAGAAGATTTTTTCCCACTGCTGCTGCAATACGCGCCGCAGGCCAAGGAAAGCATAGACGAATTATTGCGCCAACATCAGGGCTTGCACGACAACTGGCAGGCGCTGTATCAGGAATTTCTCAAGCTGGAAAACAATCCGCAATACACCTTGCCGACAGAAGTTTTAAAACGCTTTGTTAACGGCTATGCCGTGCATTTGGCGATTGAAGAGCCGCTGTTTGAGCTGGGAAAGCAGCATGTGCCGTCTGAAAAACTGACCGAAATCGGCAAGATTATGGCGCAACGCCGCCGCCCGAAATAACGATGATATATTGAGGACAAACCATGCTCACCCCCGCCAGTTGCGATTTATTCAATATCCCGTTTTTCCAGTTTGCCCAGCTGAAAAAATACCAGCCCGAAGCCATCCCGCAAATCAAAGCCGATTACAAAGCCAATTGGCAGATTTGGCGTGATTTAATCGGGCAGGTGGCCGCCGATTTGGGCGAACCTTTTGCTGCGCCGCATATCGAGCGCTGGTGCAACGGCTGGCAGGTGCGCGCCCACTTTTTCGCCTTTTTCAAATACGCGCAGTATCAGGATTCGGCGGCGATTTTGTCGGTATTGCTCAACCGCCGCCGCTTAAGCGTCAGCCTTGATTGGCATTGCTACAAAGCGGGTGTGTCGCCGATTGCGCTGCCCGAATACAACCAATGGCTGGTGCGGCTGGACGATAAGCAATATGCCGATTTTGATGTGTGGCACGGCGATACGGACGAATACGCCGATTATCAAACGCTGGCAGAGCAGGGCGGCTGTCAAGCCCTTACCCTGCAAAGCCCCGATGATTTTTACTGCATAGGTCGGCAGCTTGAACGCGACGAATTGGGCAAACAAAACGAAGCGGTGTGGATTGCCGACACCATCCGCGCACTGTTGCCCTTGTATGAAGCCTGTTTTCGCTGATATAGTGAAGCATTGTTAATCGAGGCCGTCTGAAATAATCCGTAGGCACGCACGCGTTTTCCCAAATCGAATATTGCATTTTTCAGACGGCCTTTTGCCTTGATAAAAAGCCTGTAAACCGAAATGACCGAAACCCAATCCCTAGACCTTGCCAAGCAACTCATCGCCCGAGCGTCGGTAACGCCCGACGACCAAGGCTGCCAGCAATTACTCGCCGAACGCCTGCAAAAAATCGGTTTTACCGCTGAAACGCTCAATTTCGGCGACACCCAAAACATCTGGCTGCGGCGCGGCACGGGCGCACCGCTGGTTTGCTTCGCCGGCCATACCGATGTCGTACCGACCGGCCCGCTGGAAAAATGGACATCGCCGCCGTTTACGCCGACCGAGCGCGACGGGCGCTTATACGGGCGCGGTGCGGCGGACATGAAAACCAGTATTGCCTGTTTCGTCACCGCGTGCGAGCGTTTGGTTGCGGCGAATCCCGATCATGCGGGCAGTATTGCGCTTCTGATTACTTCCGATGAAGAGGGCGATGCCTACGACGGCACCACCAAAGTGGTGGATGTGTTAAAAGCGCGTGGCGAGCTTATTGACTACTGCATTGTCGGCGAACCGACCGCCGTCACCAATCTGGGCGATATGCTGAAAAACGGCCGTCGCGGTTCGCTCTCAGGCAATCTGACGGTAAAAGGCAAGCAGGGGCACATCGCTTATCCGCATTTGGCGGTTAATCCGGTGCATACCTTCGCCTCCGCGCTGCTGGAATTAACGCAAGAGGTTTGGGACAAGGGTAATGAATATTTCCCGCCGACCAGCTTCCAAATTTCCAATATCAACGGCGGTACGGGCGCGACCAATGTGATTCCGGGCGAGTTAAACGTCAAATTCAATTTCCGCTTTTCCACCGAATCCACGGAAGAAAGCCTGAAAGCGCGCGTACATGCCATTTTGGACAAACACGGCGTAGAATACGACCTGCAATGGGCGTGTTCCGGCCAGCCCTTTCTGACCCAAGCGGGCAAGCTGACCGATGTCGCCCGCGCCGCGATTGGCGAAGTGTGCGGCGTGGAAACCGAGCTTTCCACCAGCGGTGGCACTTCAGACGGCCGTTTTATCAAAGCGATTGCCAAAGAGCTGATTGAGCTGGGCCCGAGCAACGCCACTATCCATCAGATTGATGAAAACGTGTTGCTGGAGGATATTCCCAAGCTATCGGCGGTGTATGAGAAAATGTTGCAGGGCTTGCTGGCGTAGGGTGGGTTTTAACCCACCAAAATGAGCAGATTATGGCGAATAGTGGGTCAAGACTAACCCTGCCTTAAAATGTTTGATAGCGTGGATAAATAAAAGTATGAATTGGCACATCAAATCCTTTGACGAATTGACCACGCGCGAGCTGTTCGCCATTCTCAAAACCCGAATCGACGTGTTTGTGGTGGAGCAAAACTGCGCTTATCCCGATGCAGACGATTACGACTTGACCGCGCTGCACCTGTTTGCTGAAGAAAACGGCGTGATTGCCGCCTACTGCCGCCTGATTCCCGATGGCGGCCGTCTGAAAATCGGCCGCGTGCTGGTGGCCGGTCATGCCCGCAGTTTGGGACTGGGGCGCGAAGTGGTGGCGTACGCGCTGGCGTATGCCGACGCGCATTTCCCCGAGAAAGATGTCTTCGCGCAGGCGCAGCTGTATCTGCAAAATTTTTATGCCTCGTTCGGCTTTGCGCCCATCTCGGGAGAGTATCTGGAAGACGGTATCCCGCATATCGATATGCTGCGTTCCGCAAAATCGTAATATATTGAACTTAAAATATTAAACCAATACAGAAAATGTTTACTTTACCTACTTTAGAGAACCTCCCCGAACGCTGGCAGACTTACCGCGAATTATTGGAACGCGGGGCGACGTTTCCAAGCAAAAAACACAAAATGCCGTCTGAACAATATGCCGCATTCGAGCGCGATTTCCAAACCGCCGTCGGCATGAGTTGGCCGCAATACCGCAATATCCGCCAAGCCATTAATGTCTTGGAAAAAGATTATCCGATTGCCGCCAACGAATTGGCGGTGTCGCGCATCGATACGCCGCTGGGCGCGATGGTGGCGGTGTTCGCCTACCAATGCCTGAGCCTGCTGGAATTTATCGACCAAGACGGCGTGGCTAAGGAATTGGAAGCGGTGCAAAAAGCGTGCAACGGCCGCTTTGTGTGGCGCGAATATCCCGTGGCCGATTTGCTGCGGCGCGAGCTGGCGGAATACTTCCAAGGCCGTCTGAAAGCGTTTAGCGTGCCGCTGCATTTGGTGGGTACGGAATTTCAAGAGCAGGTGTGGGCGGTGTTGCAAACCATCCCCTACGGCGAAACATACAGCTACAAGCAGCAGGCCGAAGCCTTGGGCAACCCCAAAGCCGTCCGCGCCGTGGCCGCCGCCAACGGGCAAAACAAAATTTCCATCGTCGTGCCGTGCCACCGCGTTATCGGCAGCGACGGCAAACTGACCGGCTACGCCGGTGGTTTGTTCCGCAAAAAATACTTGCTGGCGGTGGAGAAAAAAGGGCTTCAGACGGCCTAAGCCGGTAGGGTGGGTTTTAACCCACCATTTAATGAGAAACGTATTGCAGCAGTAGGGTGGGTTTCAACCCACCATTTCCCATATCCCTATAATGGTGGGTTGAAACCCACCCTACAAACGAAAGTAGAAACCATGAGCCTCAAAAACCGCCATTTCCTCAAGCTCCTCGACTTTAGCCAAGCCGAAATCCTGCAATATCTGGATTTGGCCGCCGAACTCAAAGCCACCAAAAAAGCCGGACGCGAAGTGCAGACCATGAAGGGCAAAAACATCGCCCTGATTTTTGAAAAAACCTCCACCCGCACCCGCTGCGCCTTTGAAGTGGCCGCACGCGACCAAGGCGCGGGCGTAACCTATCTTGAGCCCACCGGCAGCCAAATCGGGCATAAAGAGAGCATTAAAGACACCGCCCGCGTATTAGGCCGCATGTACGACGGTATCGAATACAGAGGCTTCGGGCAGGAAATCGTGGAAGAGCTGGCGCAATACGCGGGCGTACCCGTGTTCAACGGCTTAACCAACGAATTTCATCCCACGCAAATGCTGGCCGACGCGCTGACCATGCGCGAACACAGCAGCAAACCGCTGAACCAAACCGCCTACGCCTACGTTGGCGACGCGCGTTTCAATATGGGCAATTCGCTCCTGATTCTCGGCGCGAAGCTGGGCATGGACGTGCGTATCGGCGCGCCCAAAGCCTTATGGCCGTCTGAAGACATTATCGCCCAAGCGCAGGCCGCCGCTGCCGAAAGCGGTGCCAAAATCCTGCTGACCGAAAGCGCAGAAGAAGCCGTGAAAGGCGTGGATTTTATCCATACCGACGTATGGGTGAGCATGGGCGAGCCGAAAGAAACCTGGGAAGAGCGTATTACCCTGCTCAAATCCTTCCGCGTAACCCCCGAATTGATGGCCGCCAGCGGCAACCCGAATGTCAAATTTATGCACTGCCTGCCCGCCTTCCACAACCGCGAAACCAAAGTCGGCGAATGGATTTTTGAAACCTTCGGCTTAAACGGCGTAGAAGTGACGGAAGAAGTATTTGAAAGCTCGGCCAGCATTGTGTTTGACCAAGCCGAAAACCGCATGCACACCATCAAAGCCGTGATGGTAGCGGCTTTGGGCGAATAAGGGTAGAAAAAATTATAGTCGTTTCACTTTAGCTTGATACAGCGTTGCTGCGCCTTGCCGTACTATCTGTACTGTCTGCGGCTTGCTGCCTTGTCTCAATCTAAATTGAAACGACTATATCATCAATGAAAAGGCCGTCTGAAATTATTTTCAGACGGCCTTTTCATTTTGCCATCTATCAAGATGCATTACTAAAGATTGTTTTGTTATCAACGGTTCGCCGATAGAAATGGCTGCCTGTCACTTTGGCAGCAGCGCGCCGCTGCATATACCTGATACCCCAGAGCCACCAGCTTCCCAACCAACGCCACCCCCACGCGCCCGTTAGTGCCAATAACCAATGCTTTCATGTTTCGCTCCTTGTGTTGAATGACTTGATTTGTATGTATGCGCTCGGCGCGGGTGTATCAATGGTTTTATCAACGGGAAGAGAAGGGTCGTCTAAAATTTTAACTTTCAGATGGCATAAAACTTTCCAAAAAACGACCGCGCTTTTTCCTTGATTTTTGCCTATATTTTACGCTAATTATTTTATAACTATAAGAAAATAAAAGAGATTTATTCTGGTTTAACCTGTTGAGAATTTTATGACTTTCTTCTAGAGTGATGATGGTTTAGCTTGAATAGAGATTTGCAAGATACTAGTAGAATTACTATTGAAAGGAGAGTTTATGAAAGTATCAAAAATAAACATCAAGAATTTTAAGCGATTTAAAAATTTAAAAATTGATTTAGGAAATGAGCCGAAAAAGATAATTGCATTGGTTGGTCCAAACGGTTGTGGTAAAAGCAGTGTATTAGATGCCTTTGTGGCTAAGGTTAGTAGTGTAAGATCTTCAAATATCACTAAAGGATCAGTGCCAATCTATTTCTATCATAATCAAGATGATTTTCATCAAAATATTTTTATATTTGATAATGAAAACCAAGAAGTTATTGATAAATTTGGGAATATTTCTTTTAGGAGTCCTTATAGGTATAATTCTAATCTAGATATTAAAGAAATCAAGGCTGTATCTCCTATTAAAGAAAATCTAGCTGAATACCGCGAGTATATGGAAGAAAATGATATAAAACCATCTGAGGCTAAAAGCAAAATTATTGGTAATTTAAATTAATCTATAAAGCGTTGTTTAGATTTGGAAATTGTGAATTTAGGTAATGTCGAAAAAAGAGAAGGTTCTTTATTCTTTAAAAAATCAGATTCTGATTTGACCTTTACATTCAACCAACTTTCATCAGGAGAAAAGGAAGTTGTTGATATTATATTAGATTTATTTTTAAGAAAAGATGATTACAAAGGTATGATCTATTTAATAGATGAACCAGAGCTTCATATCAATACATCAATACAAAGAAAATTATTGAGTGAAATAAACAAACTTATTGATGATGAAGGGCAAATATGGATAGCGACTCATAGTATTGGTTTTATGAGAGCAATTCAGAATGAGTTTTCAGAAATAAGCCAAGTTATTAAATTTTATGCTAATTTAAAGTATGCGAGTGAGGATATTATCCTGCAACCAATGCGAATGACAAGAAGTAATTGGCAAGATATATTTTCTACAGCGTTAGACGATTTAACGTGGCTTATTGCTCCTAAACGAATAGTTTATTGTGAAGGTAAGGCTATAAGGTCTAGCAGTATAGAAAAAGGATTGGATGCTCAAGTTTTAAACAATATTTTTAATGAAAAATATCCAGACACTATTTTTGTATCTAGTGGAGGAAATACTGAATTAGACCAATGTAGTGATATTGCCATTGCTATTATAGGTAAGGTATTTAAAGATTTAGAGATATTAGTATTCAAAGATAGAGATGTCGCTTCTGGCAAGCCTGTATCATCGCAAGATAGAGTAGAATACCTAAATAATAATCCTCATAATTTTAGAATTATGAAGAGATGGGAGATTGAAAATTATCTTTTTGATAAAGAAGTAATTAAAAACTATTGTGTTCAAAAAAACCAAAGTTTTGATGAAGCTGAATATAATAAAATTATAAAAGATATTAAAAATGCTGATGTAAAATTATTGGTATCTAAAATGAAAAAAATATGTGGAATTGCAACATCTATTAATCCCGAGCAATTCAAAATAAATTTATCTATGTATGTTACTGAGGATATGAATGTTTATAAAGAGTTGGAAGAATGTATATTTGATAGAAAATAAGTGATTTAAATGCCGTCTGAAAAACTTTCAGACGGCATTTCTATTTCAAAAATACTTCCTAAAAACCAACCGCACTTTTTCAGACGGCATTGCGCAATTACGCTTCTTCCTCCCCCCATCTCGGCAATTCAATATCCAGTCCAAACAAATCCAGCGCGCGGCCTACGCTGTGGGTGAGGATTTCGTCCACGGTTTTGGGTTTTTGGTAGAGTGCGGGGGCGGGCGGGAAGACGATGCCGCCCATTTCGGTGACGCGGCGCATGTTGTCGATGTGCGCCAGGTTGAGCGGGGCTTCGCGTGCCATCAGCACTAGGCGGCGGCGGTCTTTCAGGGTGACGTCGGCGGCGCGGGTGAGCAGGTTGTCGCTCATGCCGTGGGCGATGGCGGCGAGGGTGCGCATGGAGCAGGGCGCGACCAGCATGCCGATGGTTTTGAAGGAGCCGCTGGCGATACTTGCGCCGAGGTTTTGCACGTTGTGGAAGTGGTCGGCGAGGGCTTTCACGTCTTGCAATGTGTAGTCGGTTTCCAGCGAGCGGGTCATTTTGGCGCCTTTGGAGATGACGAGGTGGATTTCCAAATCGGTGTGTGCGCGCAGAAGTTGCAAGGCTTTGTAGCCGTATTGGAAGCCGCTGGCGCCGCTGATGCCGACGACGATGCGTTGTGGTGTGCTCATAAAATTCCTCTTTAACGTGAGTAAGATAAAGCGTATCCATCAGCCTGAAATGCTCGGTGTTCCTTGAATCTGTTCTCTCTCCCGTGGGAGAGAGTTAGAGAGAGGGCAAAAACGGTTGGGTTGATGAAACGCTAGTTAAACTGCCAGCGTTTAGCCCTCTCCCCAGCCCTCCCCCACGGGGGAGGGAGCAGGTTACTGAAGTATCAAGCGTTATTTGAAGTATTTATCTCAAACTCAGGTTTTGTATAAAAAAGCCCGCATGGTTTGGTGTGCGGGCTTGCTATTGTAACGCAATTTAGCGAAAAATCAGCCTTTTAACGGCGGAATTGGCGGGATTTGCGCCAATTCGTCAAAGTGCGCCGGGTCGAGTTTGAAACGGGCGTCGTATTTGTCGGGGTTGGTGATGTTTTCGCCTTCGGTACTGCGCCAAGATAGGGTACAAGTGCCGCAGATATACACTTCCCATACGTCGCCGACAGGGGATTTGGTCAGCAGGCTCACATCATGCGAGTTGCAGCGAGGACATTGTTTGCTCATTATTCATTTCCTCCTTTGGATAAATTTTTCGCCAATTGGCGGATGATTTCGGTGTATTCCGCCGCTTTTTGCGGCACGCCCAGCAGCTCGGTGTCGCGGGCGATGTCCGGTGCAACCGGGGTGGTGGCGTCAATCACTAATTTGGTGTGCATACCGGCGGGTTCGGACGACGGATCGAGCGGCATACCCGGCGCGTAAGGGACTTTGAACACGTCTTTGTCGGGGCGCACGCGGGTGGTCAATGCCCACATCACTTGTTCCAAATTGAACGGATCGACAAATTCGTCCACGATGATGACGATTTTTGTGTACGGCATACCGTGCGGGGTGGAGAGCAGGCGCATTGCCACCGCTTTGCCGTAGCCTCCGAAACGTGAACGGGTGGACACGATGGCACCGATACCGTGGGTGTACATGGCGTTGACCGCTTCCACTTCGGGGAAGTCGCGTTTTAATTGTTTATACAGCGGCAGGCTGGTATTCAAGGCCATCAGGTAGTCGATTTCAGTCCACGGCATACCCAAATAGAGGTTTTCAAAAATCGGGTTGGTGCGGTGGGTGATTTTGGTGATTTTCACAATTGGCTGACGGCGCGCGCCGGAATAGCTGCCGGGGAACTCGCCAAACGGGCCTTCGATTTCGCGTTCGCGCGGGATGATGTATCCTTCCAGCACCACTTCGCTGCGTGCCGGAATATCTAAATTGCCGTCTTCGCTTTTGGTCAGCTCAATCGGCTCGCCTTTTAATGCGCCGGCGAAGTCGTATTCGGATTGGGCGTATTCAATGGGCGTGCTGGACATAAACGCCAACACCGGATCGTTACCCAAGCAGATGGCAATCGGCAACGGCTCGTTTTTCTCTTCCGCGTGTTGCAAATGCACGGCGATGTCGTGGAACGGCAGCGGCTGAATCGCCACTTTGTCTTTGCCTTTCACTTGGATACGGTAAGTGCCCACGTTTTGCTCGTCGTAGCTGTCGGGATTGTTCGGATCGCGGCTGACAATCAGCGCTTTGGAGAGGTAGAAACCGGCGTCCAATTCATTGATGCGGAACAGCGGCAACACATCAAACAGGTTGATGTCTTTGTCGATGATATTTTCTTTCACCGGCGCGTCTTTTTTATCCACCTACACCGGTTTCAGCGGAAATTTGTCCCAGTGTTTTTCCAGCTCGAAAAACTGCTCTTTCACCGGCGTATCTTTCGGCAGATTCAGCATTAAGGCGTGGTTTTGCCAAGAACCGTGCACGTTCAGCACCACCGGATTTTTGTAGCCTTTCACTTTCTCCACAAATACCGCCGGGCCGTTTTCCACATTCGGCGCGGCCGATGGCGCTCAAATCCGGCTCGGGCATCACTTCGTCTTTAATGCGCACCAGTTGCTTTTCCGCTTCCAGCAAGGCCAGAAATTCACGCAAATCTTTATAATTGCTCATAATTCTCTCCATTTTTCTTAAAAGAATTTTGTTTGATGGCAATCAGTATAACGTGGGCGAGGCCGTCTGAAAAATATCAATTAAATATCCAATCTATACTTTTAAAGTATGGTTTTCCGCGCCAGTTGCAAAAACGCCCGTGCCGCGTTGGAAAGATAGCTGTTTTTGCGCCACAGCAGATAAGGCTGAATCTGCCAGCTTTCGCCTTCCACCTGAAAAGTGCGGTAAGAAAAATGCACGTTTTTGCGCAACATCACCTCAGGCAACACCGCCACACCCAAGCCCATTTCCATCAGGTTCAGCAGCATAGACGAATCGTGGCATTCGCACACGATGTTCGGCGTCAAATGCTGTTCGGCAAAGGTGTTCAAAATGCGGTGGAACAGTCCGTTGCCCGTGGTCGGCTTGAGCAGCAGCAAAGGCAGTTCCGCCAGTTGCGCCAGCGACAACTGCGGCGGCAAATCATATTGCGGCGCGGCGGCTACTACGCAGTTCAAAGTTTCTAATGGCAGGCTGTCAAAGCGGCGAGAATCAAAAGGTTCCGCCACAATACCCATCTCGATTTGATGATTGCCCAGCTGCTCCGCCAAAAAATTGCTGCCACCTTCCCACAGCGAAAAATGCACCTCGGGATAATCGCGCTGATAACGCTGCAACAGCGTGAGCAGAATATCTGAACACAAAATCGCCGAACCGATAGACAGCCTGCCGCCGACCTGCTGATTCAGCTCGCGCACCTGCAACAGCGACTCGTCCAACTGCCGCAACAACGCCCGCGCCTTGCTCAAAAACAGCTCGCCCTGCGGTGTAATCGCCAAATGCTTCGCCTTGCCGCGCTCAAACAGCACCGCGCCCACCTCCTCCTCAATCATCTTAAGCTGGCGGCTCAACGGCGGCTGCGCGATACACAACCGCTGCGCCGCCTTAGAAATCGTACTCGCCTCCGCAATGGCGATAAAATATGGGGCTGTACTAGATAATTAGAGCAAATTACCTTTTACTAACTGTTTCAAAATAGAAATTTGAGATTTTATTTCACTGTTGTTAAAACGCCAT
>NZ_JALJYC010000035.1 GCF_024170405.1 Neisseria perflava
GCGTTTTAACAACAGTGAAATAAAATCTCAAATTTCTATTTTGAAACAGTTAGTAAAAGGTAATTTGCTCTAATTATCTAGTACAGCCCCTAAATCTATTCCGCGACCGATAAGGAGAAAAAATGAGTTTGAACAATAAATTACCCACACCTAACCTGCCTGACGAAACCCGCCGCGACATTCAGGCGCGGGAGTCGTATCATGTGTTGAAGATTATTTCCGAATTTGTCGAAGCTGGGGAGGAGCTGCGCGCCATCCAACCGGCGGTCAGCATTTACGGCAGCGCCCGCATTGCGCCTGAGCAGCCGTATTACGCCCTGACCGAACGCCTGTCGCGCAAACTGTCGGATGCCGGTTTTTCCGTGATTTCCGGCGGTGGGTCGGGTATTATGGAAGCGGCCAATAAAGGCGCTTTTGCCGGCGCGAGTCCGGCGGTGGGGCTGAATATTGTGCTGCCGCACGAGCAGCAAGCCAATCCGTATCAGGATTTGTCGGTGAAATTCCAGCATTTTTTCCCGCGCAAAGTGATGTTTATGAAACATGCCGTGGCCTATGTGGTCATGCCGGGCGGTTTTGGTACGTTGGACGAATTGTTTGAAAGCCTGACACTGGTGCAAACGGGCAAAACCCCCAACCGGCCGATTATTTTGGTGGGTTCGGCATTTTGGGCGGGGCTGCTCGATTGGGTGCGCGAGCAATTATTGGGTAACGGCCTGATTGCCGCCAAAGACTTGGATTTGATTCAGGTAATTGATGACGAAGACGACATCATCGCCCATATTTTCGCCCATTACGAAAACCGTTTGGAAGATTTGACCGATAGCGGCAATGACGCTTGGCTGCTGGGTTTGTAACGGAAAACCGGAATGAGGCCGTCTGAAAATCTTACCGGCAATATCGCGGTAAGCCTGTTCAGACGGCCTTTTTGCCTGTTTTGCAAATAAAAAGGCATACCCTATTTCAATAACAAATAAGAATATAAACAAGAATCGTTATCATAAACATATTGAATTTATTGGACTTTTTTTGTGAAATTGCCAGAATATTGCTTTAACTAAAGTCAGAAAACCGCTAGAATCTCAAAATATTTTACCGATATTTGATTTATATTAACACGCAGGTGCAACGATGTTGGCCAGTTACTTTCCCGTCCTT
Source organism: Neisseria perflava (assembly GCF_024170405.1). Classification (GTDB taxonomy): domain Bacteria; phylum Pseudomonadota; class Gammaproteobacteria; order Burkholderiales; family Neisseriaceae; genus Neisseria; species Neisseria perflava_B. The sequence continues at coordinate 1,156 of NZ_JALJYC010000035.1, forward strand.
GTCTTTATCCTCATCGGCCTGATTGCCGGTGTCGCCTTTATTTTGCTCGGCTCTATCTTAGGGCCGAAGCACCACTACGCCGAAAAAGACACGCCTTTCGAGTGCGGTTTCGAAGCCTTTGAAAACGCGCGCATGAAGTTTGACGTGCGCTATTATCTGGTGGCGATTCTCTTCATCCTGTTTGATTTGGAAGTGGCGTTTATGTTTCCGTGGGCGGTGGTCTTTAAGGATTTGGGCGCATACGGATTCTGGTCGATGCTGGTGTTTATCGTGGTGTTGACCGTCGGTTTTGTTTACGAATGGAAAAAAGGTGCGCTGGAATGGGAATAGAAGGCGTTTTGAAAAAAGGTTTTGTCACCGTCAGCGCGGATACGGTGCTCAACTATATGCGTACCGGCTCGCTGTGGCCGGTCACTTTCGGTCTGGCCTGCTGCGCGGTGGAAATGATGCACGCGGGTATGGCGCGTTACGACCTTGACCGTTTCGGGATTATTTTCCGCCCCTCGCCGCGCCAGTCCGACCTGATGATTGTGGCCGGTACCCTGACCAACAAAATGGCGCCCGCCCTGCGCCGCGTGTACGACCAAATGGCTGAACCGCGCTGGGTGGTGTCCATGGGTTCGTGCGCCAACGGCGGCGGCTATTACCATTATTCTTATTCGGTGGTGCGCGGTACCGACCGTGTGGTACCGGTTGACGTATATGTCCCCGGCTGTCCGCCGACCGCCGAAGCCCTGATTTACGGCCTGATTCAGCTCCAGCAGAAAATCAAGCGCACATCCACCATCGCGCGCGACTAGGAGAATACGATGGCAGACGTAAAAAAACTCTATGATACCGTCGGCAGCATTTTGGGCAGCCTGGCGTCAAAAATCATCAATCGCTTGGGCGAAATTACCGTTGAATGTAGCGCGGCGGATTACCGCCAGGTCATGCAAACCCTGCGCGACCACGATTTGTTGCATTTCGAGCTTTTGGTGGACTTGTGCGGTGTGGACTATTCCGCCTACAAAAACGAGCCGTGGCAGGGCAAACGCTTTGCCGTGGTCAGCCAGCTTTTATCGGTAAAAAACAACCAGCGTATCCGCGTACGTGTGTGGGCGGATGACGATGATTTCCCGATGGTGGCTTCTGTGGTCGATCTATACAACAGCGCCGACTGGTACGAGCGCGAAGCCTTCGATATGTACGGCATTCTGTTTGACGGCCATCCCGACCTGCGCCGCATTCTGACCGACTACGGCTTTATCGGCCATCCGTTCCGCAAAGATTTTCCCGTTTCCGGCCATGTCGAAATGCGTTACGACGAAACCGAAAAACGCGTTATTTACCAACCTGTAACCATCGAACCGCGCGAGATTACCCCGCGTATCGTGCGCGAGGAGAACTACGGTGGCTAATACCCAAAAATTACGAAATTACACCATCAACTTCGGCCCGCAGCATCCGGCGGCGCACGGCGTATTGCGCATGATTCTGGAGTTGGAGGGCGAGACCATCGTCCGCGCCGACCCGCATATCGGCCTCCTGCACCGTGGTACGGAAAAGCTGGCCGAAACCAAAACCTATATCCAAGCGCTGCCGTATATGGATCGCTTGGACTATGTGTCTATGATGGTAAATGAGCAGGCCTACTGCTTGGCAGTGGAAAAGCTGGCCGGTATCGAAGTGCCGATTCGCGCCCAATACATCCGCGTGATGTTTGCCGAAGTGACCCGTATTCTGAATCACCTGATGGGCGTCGGTTCGCACGCGCTCGACATCGGCGCGATGACCGCGATTCTGTATGCCTTCCGCGACCGCGAAGAGCTGATGGATTTATACGAAGCTGTATCCGGCGCACGTATGCATGCGGCGTATTTCCGTCCGGGCGGCGTGTACCGCGATTTGCCCGACTTTATGCCCAAATACGAAAGCAGCAAGTTCCGTAACGCCAAAGTGTTGAAGCAGCTCAACGAAGCGCGCGAAGGCACTATGCTCGACTTTATCGACGCCTTCTGCGAGCGTTTCCCGAAAAACATCGATACCTTAGAAACCCTGTTGACCGACAACCGCATTTGGAAACAGCGTACCGTCGGTATCGGTGTGGTGTCGCCTGAGCGAGCCATGCAAAAAGGCTTTACCGGCGTGATGTTGCGCGGTTCCGGCATTGAATGGGACGTGCGTAAAACCCAGCCGTATGAAGTCTATGACAAAATGGATTTCGATATCCCGGTTGGCGTGAATGGCGATTGCTACGACCGCTACCTGTGCCGCATGGCCGAGCTGCGCCAATCCGTGCGCATTATCAAACAATGCGCCGATTGGCTGCGCGTCAATCCCGGCCCGGTGATTACCGAAAACCACAAATTCGCCCCGCCCAAACGCGAAAACATGAAACAGGGCATGGAAGATTTGATTCACCATTTCAAACTGTTTACCGAAGGCATGCACGTACCCGAGGGCGAAACCTATACCGCTGTCGAACACCCGAAAGGCGAGTTCGGCGTTTACATCATTTCAGACGGCGCCAACAAACCCTACCGCCTGAAAATCCGCGCACCGGGCTTCGCCCACCTGCAAGGCATGGACGAAATGGCCAAAGGCCACATGCTGGCCGACGTCGTGGCCATCATCGGTACGCAAGACATCGTATTCGGGGAGGTTGACCGTTAATGTTATCCGCTGAATCACTGCAACAAATCGACAACGAGCTGGCCAAATATCCGGCCGACCAGCGCCGCTCCGCCATTATGAGTGCACTGCGTATCGCCCAAGTGGAAAAAGGCTGGCTTTCCAGCGAAACCATCGCCTTTGTCGCCGACTACGTCGGCATTCCGGCTGCGCAAGCCTATGAAGTGGCGACGTTTTACAATATGTACAACCTCGAGCCGGTGGGCAAATACAAGCTGACCGTCTGCACCAACCTGCCCTGCGCCCTGCGCGGCGGCGTGAATGCGGGCGAATACCTGAAGCAGAAACTCGGTATCGGCTATGGCGAAACCACCGCCGACGGCAAATTTACCCTGATTGAGGGCGAATGCATGGGTGCCTGCGGCGACGCGCCGGTAATGTTGGTCAACAACCACAAAATGTGCAGCTTTATGACCGAAGACGCGATTGAGAAAAAATTGGCGGAGTTGAACTGATGGCGATTTATCAAAGCGGTGTCATCTTCAACCAAGTGGACACCACCCAACCCGACTGCTGGACGCTCGCCGCTTACGAAAAGCGCGGCGGCTATCAGGCATTGCGCAAAATTTTGGCCGGCGGCATGAGCCAGACCGACGTGATTGAAGAGCTGAAAACCTCCAGTCTGCGCGGTCGCGGCGGTGCGGGTTTCCCCACCGGTTTGAAATGGAGCTTTATGCCGCGCTCCTTCCCCGGCGATAAATATGTCGTCTGCAATACCGATGAGGGCGAACCGGGTACGTTTAAAGACCGCGACATCATCATGTTCAATCCGCATGCGCTGATTGAAGGCATGATTATCGCCGGTTTCGCCATGGGCGCGGGTGCGGGCTACAACTACATCCACGGCGAGATTTTTGAAGGCTACCTGCGCTTTGAAGCCGCGCTGGAAGAGGCGCGCAAAGCCGGTTATCTGGGCGGCAATATTTTAGACAGCGGTTTTTCATTCGAGCTGTTTGCCCACCACGGCTATGGCGCGTATATCTGCGGCGAAGAAACCGCCCTGCTGGAATCGCTGGAAGGCAAAAAAGGCCAGCCGCGTTTCAAGCCGCCGTTCCCTGCCTCTTTCGGCTTGTACGGCAAGCCGACCACTATCAACAATACCGAAACCTTTTCTTCCGTGCCGTTTATTATCCGCGACAGCGGCAAAGCCTTTGCCGAGCGCGGTATTGAAAACGCCGGCGGTACCAAATTGTTCTGCATTTCCGGCCACGTCGAGCGACCGGGCAACTACGAAATTCCGCTGGGCACGCCGTTTGCCGAATTATTGGAAATGGCCGGCGGCATGCGCGGCGGTAAAAAGCTGAAAGCCGTGATTCCGGGCGGTTCGTCCGCGCCGGTGTTGCCTGCCGACATCATGATGTCCTGCAATATGGATTTCGACTCGCTGTCTAAAGCCGGTTCTATGCTGGGTTCGGGCGCGGTCATTGTGATGGATGAAGATGTATGTATGGTTAAAGCCTTGGAACGCTTGAGTTATTTCTATTACGAAGAATCCTGCGGCCAATGTACGCCTTGCCGCGAAGGTACCGGCTGGCTTTACCGCATTGTGCACCGTATCGCCGAAGGCAAAGGCCGCATGGAAGACTTGGAATTGTTGGATTCCATCGGCAACCAAATGGCCGGCCGCACCATCTGCGCCTTGGCCGACGCCGCCGTCTTCCCCGTGCGCAGCTTTACCAAACACTTCCGCGACGAGTTTGTGCATTACATCGAACACGGTGAGCCGAAAAAAGCGCATAAGTGGTGTTGATAAACGTGTATTTTGCACATTAATAATGCCGTCTGAAAAATCAGACGTTTTCAGACGGCATCGTAAACAGAGAGACGCATGACCAGTTCTATCCGCGATTTGGATATTCTGCTCAGTACCATGCAGCCCGAGCTGCGCGACGGCGTTTATTGCTTTGCCACTTTAACGCATGACCGTATGAGTCAAATCAGCGCCGCCGATATTTTGGCTTCCATTCGGGAAGACGAAGGCTTGTCGGTGGTGGTGCACGAAGAAACCGCGTTGCAATACGGCCTGCCTGCAGATTTTCGTGCCGCTTGGATTACCCTGACGGTACATTCCGACCTCGCCGCCGTGGGCTTGACCGCCGCTTTTGCGACTGCATTGGGGCAGGCAGGTATCAGTTGCAATGTCGTCGCGGGCAACTGCCACGACCATATTTTTGTACCGCATAAACAGGCGCAGCAGGCCATGACCGTGTTGCGCGAAGTGCAGCAGAATGCGGCAAAGGCCGTCTGAAAAAGATATTCGTAGCGGAGTGTCATAGGTTGGGTTGTAAACCCAACAAAATGGCCGACGTTGGGTTGGCAACCCAAGCTACAAAATTACGGCGGTTTGAAACCTTTTTCAGACGGCCTCCCAAAAATCATTCAAAACACCTATCGTAACTAGGAACGAATCACCATGTTACAAATCGAAATCGACGGCAAACAGACCACAGTAGCGCAAGGTACGACCGTAATCGAAGCGGCGCACCAGCTGGGTACGTATATCCCGCATTTCTGCTACCACAAAAAGCTGTCCATCGCCGCCAACTGCCGTATGTGTCTGGTGGACGTGGAAAAAGCGCCCAAGCCGCTGCCGGCTTGCGCCACGCCCGTGACCGACGGCATGATTGTGCGCACCCATTCGCCCAAAGCCAAAGAAGCGCAGACAGGGGTGATGGAGTTTCTGCTGATCAACCACCCGCTCGATTGCCCGGTCTGCGACCAGGGCGGCGAGTGCCAGCTGCAGGATTTGGCCGTAGGTTACGGCAAAACGGCCAGCCGCTACACCGAAGAAAAACGCGCCGTGGTCGGCAAAGACATGGGCCCGTTGGTATCGGCCGAAGAGATGAGCCGCTGTATCCACTGTACCCGTTGCGTGCGCTTTACCGAAGAAATTGCCGGCGTGCAGGAAATCGCCATGGCCGGACGCGGCGAACACTCCGAAATCATGCCGTTTATCGGCCGTGCGGTGGAAACCGAATTGTCGGGCAACGTAATTGATTTGTGTCCGGTCGGTGCGCTGACCAGCAAACCGTTCCGTTTCGATGCGCGTTCGTGGGAGTTGAACCGCCGCAAATCGGTGTCGGCGCATGACGCGTTGGGCAGCAATTTAATCGTACAGACCAAAGAACACACCGTTCGCCGCGTACTGCCGTTGGAAAATGAAGCCATCAACGAATGCTGGCTGTCCGACCGCGACCGCTTCGCCTACGAAGGCCTGTATCACGCAAGCCGTCTGAAAACGCCGCACATCAAACACGGCGGCGAGTGGAAACCGGTAGATTGGCCGACCGCGCTGGAATATGTGCGCAAAACGCTGGACTGCATTGCCAAAGAAGAGGGCAAAGACAGCGTCGGTATTTGGGCCAATCCGATGAACACGCTGGAAGAGCTGTATCTGGCGAAAAAACTCGCCGCCGGTTTGGGTATCAAACATTTCGATACCCGCCTGCGCCAGCAAGACAGCCGTCTTTCAGACGGCCTCAGCGGTGCGCAATGGCTGGGTCAGAGCATTGAAGACTTGGCGGCGAATGAAGCCATGTTGGTGGTTGGTGCCAATCTGCGCAAAGAGCAGCCGCTGCTGACCGCCCGCTTGCGCCGTGCTACACATGAGCAATTGAAATTGAGCATTATCGGCAGCAGCAAAGAAACGCTGTATATGGATTTGGCCGCGCAAGAAGTGCTGCACCCGTCTGCCTGGGCAGACCGTCTGAACGACTTGGCCGCCGATTTAAACCAAGACATTGCTGCTGATTTGAAAAACGCGGAAAAAGCGGCGATTGTGTTGGGCGCGGAAGTGCAAAACCACCCCGATTACGCCGCCATTTACGCCGCCGCGCAACGCTTGGCCGAGCAGACCGGCGCGACTTTGGGCATTCTGCCGCAAGCGGCCAACAGCGTCGGTGCAGATATCTTGGGTGTGAACGCGGGTCAGAGCATTGCCGCCATGAGTGCCGCGCCGAAAAAAGCCGTGTTGCTGCTGAATGTCGAGCCGGAGATTGATGTTGCCAACGGTGCGCAAGCCGTGGCCGCCTTGAAACAGGCGCAAAGCGTGATGGCGTTTACCCCGTTTGTCAGCGATACCCTGTTGGACGTGTGCGACATCCTGTTGCCGATTGCGCCGTTTACCGAAACCTCCGGCAGCTTTGTCAACATGGAAGGCCGTCTGCAATCGTTCCACGGTGTCGTACAGGGCTACGGCGAATCGCGCCCTTTGTGGAAAATCCTGCGCGTGTTGGGTAATCTGTTTGAACTTGATGGTTTCGATTATCACGATACCGCCGCGATTTGGCAGGAAGCCCTGCCGCAAGGCGTGCAACAAACCCGCCTGAACAACCGCACTACGCTTGAAACCAAAGCGCAAGCCGTTCAGACGGCTTCACTGGTGCGTGTCGGCGGGGTAGGTCTGTATCATACCGACGCCATTGTGCGCCGTAGTGCGCCCTTGCAGGAAACTTTCCACGCCGCCGTGCCTGCCGCACGCGTACATCCGGCAACGCTGGCCAAACTCGGCTTGCAAGACGGCGCAAATGCGACCGCCAAACAGGGCGGCGCAGCAATCAATGTCATTGTGGCTGCCGATGCAGCCGTAGCTGAAAATGTGGTGTACCTGCCGCTGCATACCGAAAATGCGGCGTTGGGTGCGTTGATGGATACAATCGAACTGGTGGGAGTGTAATCATGCAAGAATGGTTCCAAACGCTGTTTGCCGCCACTCTCGGCATGGGCGAAATCGGCAATACTGTCGGGCTGGTGGTGTCGGTGGTACTCAAAATCGTGATTATTTTGATTCCGCTGATTTTGACCGTGGCCTATCTGACTTACTTCGAGCGTAAAGTCATCGGCTTTATGCAGCTGCGCGTCGGCCCGAACGTGACCGGCCCGTGGGGTCTGATTCAGCCGTTTGCCGACGTGTTCAAACTGCTGTTTAAAGAAGTGACCCGTCCGAAGTTGTCCAACAAAGCCTTGTTCTACATCGGCCCGATGTTGTCGCTGGCGCCGTCATTTGCGGCGTGGGCGGTGATTCCGTTCAACGAAGAATGGGTATTGAGCAATATCCATGTCGGTCTGCTGTATATCCTGATGATTACCTCGCTGTCGGTGTATGGCGTAATTATTGCGGGCTGGGCGTCCAACTCCAAATATTCGTTTTTGGGCGCAATGCGCTCTTCCGCGCAGAGCATTTCCTACGAAATCGCCATGAGCGCGGCGTTGGTGTGTGTGGTGATGGTGTCCGGCAGCATGAACTTCCACGACATCGTCGCTTCACAAGCAAAAGGCATTGCCGGCGGTTCGATTTTCTCGTGGAACTGGCTGGCGCTGTTCCCCGTTTTTATCGTGTATCTGATTTCTGCCGTGGCCGAAACCAACCGTGCGCCGTTTGATGTGGCCGAGGGTGAGTCTGAGATTGTGGCCGGTTTCCACGTCGAATATTCCGGTTTTGCCTTTGCCTTGTTTTTCCTGGCCGAATACATTTTCATGATTCTGATTGCCGCGCTGACTTCGCTGATGTTCTTCGGCGGCTGGCTGTCGCCTTTCCCGCAAAGCTGGGGATTTATCGGCACACCGAGCGCGTTTTGGATGTTTGCGAAAATGGCGTTTGTGTTATACGGCTATCTGTGGATTCGCGCCACCTTCCCGCGCTACCGCTACGACCAAATCATGCGCTTGGGCTGGAAAGTGCTGATACCGATCGGTTTCGCCTTTATCGTCATTCTGGGCGCGTGGATGATTTCGCCTTTGAGTCTGTGGAAGTAAATTTACAAATCATTGGAGACGAGAAGATAGGGTATTACTTAGCCCTATCTAATTTAAAGAATGATTAGAAATCTGACATTGACTTGAAAATCTTGAGAAAAAGGATTTTTGTCCTTTTTAGAAGGAAGTAAGAGCTTAGGAATGGAAATGTGGGATAACTTTATTAAGTTGGCAGAAGCGTTCGGCGAAGATAAAGGATATGAAAAGTCTATTCAAATATTAAAGAATCTGGAAGATTTAGAAGTAGCCATATTGATTGTATTTCTCCTAACGGTCATTTTAATATATCAGATATTTCAATGTTATAAAAAGAAAAAGAAAAGTAGCGAGGAGCAGAATAAAGATAAGGAAGAAAAAAAGAGTAGTCTACTTAAATATTTTGATACTTGTACACAAAAGCTAGAAGGAAAAGCTAAAGATAATTTAAAAATAAAAAAGCAAGATAAGAAGTATACAAAAGGAAATTTTTATCATGAGACTACAGATGAAAAGATTGAAGGCTGGAGAATATATAGGGAATTAATTGAAAAAGATAAGAAAATTGAAAAGCATTTAGCAAGACTTCAAGATGTTGCAAAGGATTTCCAAGAATATAGGAAAGATAATTTTTTTAAAAAGCCGGAAGCAGTTGAAGATAAAGATATCGATGCTCTGAAAAAGAGAATAAGGGAGCTGAAGAGCAAATTAAATGGCAATGACCAAGACCAAAATTATGATGATGGGCAAGTTACGCAAGTAGATAATAGTTAATAATCAAAGTGATATGCTGTTTGAAATGGCAATATTTAATTAATAGAGTACCAAGAACCCGAAAGGGTAGGTGTAGATTTATGGCAAACCTAGTAAAAACTTTCCTGCTGGGCGAACTCGTCAAAGGCATGGGCGTGACGCTCAAAAACTTCTTCGCCCGCAAAGATACGATTTATTTCCCCGAAGAGAAAACGCCGCAATCGGTACGTTTTCGCGGTCTGCACGCGCAGCGGCGTTATGCCAACGGCGAAGAGCGCTGCATTGCCTGCAAACTGTGCGAGGCGGTGTGTCCGGCGATGGCGATCAACATCGAATCGGAAGAGCGGGAAGACGGCACGCGCCGTACTACGCGTTACGACATCGATTTGACCAAGTGCATTTTCTGCGGTTTCTGCGAAGAGGCCTGCCCGACCGATGCGATTGTGGAAACCCACATCTTCGAATACCACGGCGAGAAGAAAGGCGATTTGCATTTCACCAAGCCGATTCTGCTGGCCATCGGCGACAAATACGAAGCCGAAATTGCCAAGCGCAAAGCCGCTGACGCGCCGTACCGTTAAGGGAGCAGACGAATGACTTTTTCTGCAATTCTGTTTTATATTCTGGCCGCGATTGTGCTTTACGGCGCAGTCGGTACGGTAATCTCGAAAAACCCGGTACACGCCGCCCTGCATTTGGTGCTGACCTTCTGCGTCAGCGCGATGATTTGGATGCTGATGCAGGCCGAATTTCTCGGTCTGACGCTGGTGGTGGTGTATGTCGGCGCGGTGATGGTGCTGTTCCTGTTTGTGGTGATGATGTTGAACATCGACATCGAAGAGCTGCGCGCCGGTTTCTGGCGTCATGCGCCGGTGGCCGGTATCGTCGGCGTATTGCTGGCGGTGGCGGTAATTCTGATTTTGGTCAACCCGAAAACCGATTTGGCCGCGTTTGGTCTGATGAAAGACCTGCCTGCCGATTACAACAATATCCGCGATTTGGGTCAGCAGATTTACACTACTTACCTCTTGCCGTTTGAGTTGGCGGCGGTGTTGCTGCTGTTGGGCATGGTGGCGGCGATTGCGCTGGTTCACCGTAAAAACAACAATCCGAAATACATCAATCCGGCCGACCAAGTTAAAGTTAATCCGAATGTTGGCCGTATGCGCTTGGTGAAAATGCAAGCCGTTATGCCGTCTGAAAATGTAGAAAACAAAGCGGATTCAGACGGCCAGGCAGAAGGGGAGGGCAAAGCATGATTACCCTGACACATTATCTGGTATTGGGTGCGATTCTGTTCGGTATCAGCACCATGGGCATTTTTATGAACCGCAAAAACGTGTTGGTTTTGCTGATGTCCATCGAGCTTATGCTGCTGGCGGTGAATTTCAACTTTATCGCGTTTTCGCAGCACTTGGGCGATACCGCCGGACAGATTTTCGTCTTCTTCGTGCTGACTGTGGCTGCGGCCGAGTCTGCCATCGGCTTGGCGATTATGGTATTGGTGTACCGCAACCGTCAAACCATCAATGTGGCCGATTTGGATAAACTCAAAGGCTAATCGGGAGTATAAACAGAATGAACGACATGACTTTATATCTGACGATAGCCTTGGTGCCCTTGCTCGGCTCGCTGCTGGCCGGCTTGTTCGGCAATAAAATCGGACGCGCCGGTACGCATACCGTGACCATTTTGGGCGTGGCGGTATCGGCGTTGTTGTCCATCTATGTGTTGTGGGGCTTTATCAACGGCACACGCACCAAGTTTGACGAAAACGTCTATACCTGGCTGACCATGGGCGGTTTGGATTTCTCCGTCGGCTTCTTGGTGGACAGCATGACCGCCATGATGATGGTGGTGGTGACTTTTGTTTCTCTGATGGTGCATATCTACACCATCGGCTATATGCACGATGAAGAAACCGGCTATCAGCGCTTTTTCAGCTATATTTCGCTGTTTACCTTCTCCATGCTGATGTTGGTGATGAGCAACAACTTTATCCAGCTTTTCTTCGGCTGGGAAGCGGTGGGCTTGGTATCCTATCTGCTGATTGGTTTTTACTTCAAACGCCCGAGTGCGATTTTCGCCAACTTAAAAGCGTTTTTGATGAACCGCGTCGGCGACTTCGGTTTCCTGCTCGGTATTGGCTTGGTGCTGGCCTATTTCGGCGGCAGCCTGCGTTATCAAGACGTGTTTGCCTATCTGCCCAATCTTCAGACGGCCACGATTGAGCTTTTCCCCGGTGTGCAATGGTCGCTGATTACCGTAACCTGTATCTTGCTGTTTGTCGGCGCGATGGGTAAATCCGCGCAGTTTCCGCTGCATGCCTGGCTGCCTGATTCCATGGAAGGCCCGACCCCCATTTCCGCGCTGATTCACGCCGCCACCATGGTGACCGCCGGTCTATTTATGGTGTCGCGCATGTCGCCGATTTACGAAATGAGCGATACCGCCTTGAGCTTTATCATGGTGATTGGCGCGATTACCGCGCTGTTTATGGGCTTTTTGGGCACGGTGCAAGACGACATCAAGCGCGTGGTGGCTTATTCCACCCTGTCGCAGTTGGGTTATATGACCGTGGCGCTGGGCGCATCGGCTTACTCTGTCGCCATGTTCCATGTAATGACCCACGCCTTCTTCAAAGCCCTGCTGTTTTTGGCGGCGGGTAGCGCGATTGTCGGTATGCACCACGACCAAGACATGCGCCATATGGGTAATTTGAAAAAATACATGCCGATTACTTGGATTACCATGCTGCTGGGCAACCTAGCCTTGATTGGTACGCCGTTTTTCTCCGGCTTCTACTCCAAAGATTCGATTATCGAAGCGGCACACGCCAGCACCCTGCCGGGCAGCGGCTTTGCCTACTTTGCCGTACTCGCCAGCGTGTTTGTGACCGCGTTTTACGCCTTCCGCCAATACTTTATGGTGTTCCACGGTGAAGAAAAATGGCGCAAGCTGCCCGCCCATCATGACGACCACCATGGCGAAGAACACCACGGCTTAGGCCCGAAAGACAATCCGCACGAAAGCCCGTGGGTGATTACCCTGCCGCTGGTGTTGCTGGCGATTCCGTCGGTATTGATTGGCTACTTCACGATTGAACCTTTGGTGTACGGCGATTTCTTCAAAGACGTGATTTTCGTCAACAGCGAAGCGCACCCGACCCTTGAAATCATGCGCGAAGAATTCCACGGCCCGCTGGCCATGGTGGCGCACAGCTTGCATACCCCCGTATTGTATTTGGCAATCGCCGGTGTCGTGGCTGCTTGGCTCCTGTATGTCAAAGCGCCGCAACTGCCCGCCAAAATCGCCGCTACCTTCAGCCATGTGTACAAACTGCTGCTGAACAAATACTACATCGACGTTATCTATTACAACGTCTTCGCCAAAGGCTCGCAGGCACTCGGCCGCTTCTTCTGGAAAGTGGGCGATGTGATGATTATCGACAACGGTATCGTCAACAATGCCGCCAAACTGGTCGGCGGCGTGGCTGCCCAAGTGCGCAAAATGCAAACCGGTTTTATCTACACCTACGCCACTGCCATGATTTTTGGCGTATTAGTCTTGGTCGGTATGACGTTTTGGCGTTTGTTTGCATAGGTAGAAATTTTCAGACGGCCTCAAAGAATATAGGCCGTCTGAAACAAAAGAAATTCAATATTCGGATGATGAATCATGTCAGATAACTTACTCAGTTTGGCAATATGGATACCCATCGTGTCGGGGCTGCTGGTCTTAGCCACCGGCAACGACAAGCGTGCGCCGTTGGCGCGGGTCATCGCCCTAATCGGCGCTTTGGCCGGTTTCTTGGTAACGCTGCCGCTGTTTACCCGTTTCGACCGTTTGAGCGGCGGCTACCAGTTTACCGAGTTTCACGAGTGGATTCCGCTCTTAAAGGTCAACTACGCGCTCGGCGTGGACGGCATTTCTGTGTTGTTTATCATCCTCAATGCTTTTATTACCGTGTTGGTGGTGGCGGCAGGTTGGGAAGTGATTCAGAAGCGTGCGGCGCAGTATATGGCGGCATTCCTGATCATGTCCGGTTTGATTAACGGTGCGTTTGCCGCCCAGGATGCGCTGCTGTTTTACGTCTTCTTTGAAGGCATGCTGATTCCGCTGTATCTGATTATCGGCGTATGGGGCGGCCCGCGCCGCGTGTATGCGTCGGTGAAACTGTTTCTTTATACCTTGTTCGGTTCGCTGCTGATGTTGGTGGCGTTGGTGTACCTGCATTTTCAAACCGGCAGTTTTTCGATTGTCGATTTCCAAAACCTGAAACAGATTCCGTTGGGCGTGCAGCAGCTTTTGTTTGCGGCATTCTTCCTGTCATTTGCGGTAAAAGTGCCGATGTTTCCGGTGCATACCTGGTTGCCTGATGCCCACGTGGAAGCGCCGACCGGCGGTTCTATGGTATTGGCGGCGATTACTTTGAAACTGGGTGCCTACGGTTTCCTGCGCTTTATCCTGCCGATTGTGCCGGACGCTTCGCGCTATTTTGCTCCGGCGATTATCGTGTTGAGCCTGATTGCGGTGATTTACATCGGTTTGGTGGCTTTGGTGCAGACCGATATGAAAAAACTGGTGGCTTACTCTTCCATCAGCCATATGGGTTTTGTGACGCTGGGTATGTTTTTGTTTGCCGGCGGTTATCTTAATAATTGGGCGCTTAAAGGCGCGGTAATTCAAATGGTGTCGCACGGCTTTGTATCCGCCGCCATGTTTATGTGTATCGGAGTGATGTATGACCGCCTGCATTCGCGCGATATTGCCGATTACGGCGGCGTGGTGAACGTGATGCCGAAATTCGCTGCCTTTATGATGTTGTTTGCGATGGCCAATGCCGGTTTGCCGGCTACTTCCGGCTTTGTTGGCGAATTTATGGTGATTGTCGGCGCGGTGGAAGTGAATTTCTGGATTGGTGCACTGGCGGCGCTGACGCTGATTTTCGGTGCGTCTTACACCTTGTGGATGTATAAACGCGTAATTTTCGGTGCCATCACCAATCCGCATGTGGCCGAATTGAAAGACATCAACTGCCGCGAGTTTGCGATTTTGGCGATTTTGGCCGTGGCGGTATTGGGCATGGGCTTGTATCCGCAGGCCTTTATCGAAGTCATCCATCAGGCGGCCAACGACCTGATTAGCCAAGTGGCGCAAAGCAAGATTTGAGGTGAACAATGAATTGGACTGATTTGAACTTAATGCCCGCTCTGCCCGAAATCGTCTTGCTGACGCTCTTGGGTGTGATTCTGCTGGCCGATTTGTGGATTAGCGACAGCAAGCGTTATCTGACGCACATCATGGCGCTGCTGGCGGTGGTGATTACCGCGGTTACCCAGTTGGCGGTATGGGAGCCGGGCAGCGTATCGGCGTTTCACGGCATGTATATTGCCGACGGCATGTCGCGCTTGGCCAAATTGACGCTCTATGGCCTGACCTTCGGCCTGTTTGTATATAGCAAGCCGTATAATCAGGCGCGCAATATGTTTAGCGGCGAATTTTATACCCTGTCGCTGTTTGCCCTGCTGGGCATGAGCGTGATGGTAAGCGCGGGTCATTTCCTGACCGCCTATATCGGTTTGGAATTGCTGTCGCTGTCGCTGTATGCCTTGATTGCGCTGCGCCGTGATTCAGCTACTGCCGCTGAAGCCTCGTTAAAATATTTCGTACTTGGCGCTTTGGCTTCCGGCCTGCTGCTGTATGGTATTTCTATGGTGTACGGCTCAACAGGCTCGTTGGAATTTGCCACTGTCTTGGCGACCGCGTTCAACGAGCAGGCCAACGAATGGCTGCTGCGCTTGGGTTTGGTGTTTATCGTGGTAGCGGTGGCGTTTAAATTGGGCGCCGTGCCCTTCCATATGTGGGTACCCGACGTGTATCACGGTGCGCCGACTTCGGTGGCCGCGATGGTCGGTACGGCGCCGAAAATTGCCGCCGTGGTGTTTGCTTTCCGCATTTTGGTAACCGGTTTGGGTACGGCGCACCAAGATTGGTCGCCTATGTTGGCGATTCTTGCGGTGTTGTCGCTGCTGGTGGGTAACTTAGCCGCGATTATGCAAACCAACATCAAGCGTATGCTGGCTTACTCCACCATTTCGCATATGGGCTTTATCCTGCTAGCGTTTATGGCCGGGGCCATCGGCTTTACCGCCGGTTTGTATTACGCCATTACCTATGCGCTGATGGCCGCCGCCGGTTTCGGCGTGTTGATGGTATTGTCCACCGAAACCATCGAGTGCGAAGACATCCAAGACTTGGCCGGTCTCAACCAACGCCATGCATGGTATGCCTTTTTAATGCTGCTGGTGATGTTCTCAATGGCGGGTATTCCGCCGCTGATGGGCTTCTACGCCAAATTTGCCGTGATTATGGCGCTGCTGTCGCAAGGCTATGTCTGGTTGGCGGTGTTTGGGGTGGTAATGTCGCTGATTGGTGCGTTCTACTATCTGCGCGTGGTGAAAACCATCTACTTCGATACTGCCGAGCATGACCAGCCGGTCGGCGGCAATTATGCGGTTAAAGTGGTGTTGAGCATTAACGCTCTGCTGCTGGTGTTGTGGGGCATTATGCCGCAAACGGTGATTGACTGGTGTGCGGCAGCGTTGAACAATACCCTGTAAAACACAAAGTAGCTATTTTACGGCAGCTCCAACACGGGAGCTGCCGTTTTTGCTAAGATAACGAAACAAAAACAACCCTGTTTTCAGACGGCTTTTTCGTCAAAGGCCGTCTGAAAACAAAACACATACGCGAAAGCCTTTATGACCGCACCTATGTACATCCTGCTGCTGTTGGCGCTGATTTTCGCCAACGCGCCTTTTCTCACGCAAAAACTGTTCGGCGTGATGACTGTCAAGCGCAAACATTTCGGCCATCATTTATTGGAACTCGCTGTCGGCTACACCCTGACTGCGGCGTTGGCCTACCTGATCGAATCCCGTGCCGGTGCGGTGCAGCTGCAAGGTTGGGAATTTTATGCCGTAACCGTGTGCCTGTATCTGATTTTCGCCTTTCCGTGTTTCGTGTGGCGCTATTTTTGGCACAGCCGCAATCAGCAGTAAGGCCGTCTGAAAACATCCAAAACCCCAAATCAGGAAACCCCCATCATGACCGTACAAAACCTGTCCCAAGCCAAACTGATTGTAGTAAAAGTCGGCTCCAGTCTGGTGACCGCCGAAGGCAAAGGCATAGACCAAATCGCGCTCAACCGCTGGGCGACGCAGATTGCCGAACTCAAAGCCAAGGGCACCGATGTGATTTTTGTCTCCAGCGGCGCGATTGCCGAGGGCATTAAGCGGCTGGGTTGGGCGAAACGTCCGACCGCGCTCAACGAATTGCAGGCCGCTGCTGCCGTCGGCCAGATGGGGATTGCCCAAGCATACGAATACGCCTTCGCCTACCACGGCATTCAGACGGCACAGGTCTTGCTGACGCATGAAGATCTGAGCAACCGCACGCGCTACCTCAATGCCCGCAGTACGCTCCTCACGCTGGTCGAAAAAGGCATTGTGCCGATTATCAACGAAAACGACACCGTCACCACCGACGAAATCAAGCTCGGCGACAACGATACCTTGGGCGCACTCGTAACCAATCTGGTGGACGCCGACGCGCTGATGATACTGACCGATCAAAGCGGCCTGTATGACAGCGACCCGCGCAAAAATCCGCAGGCCAAATTTATCCATCAAATCGAAGCCGACCATCCCGAATTGGAAAGCATGGCCGGCGGCGCGGGCAGCAGCGTCGGCACGGGCGGCATGTACACCAAAGTTACCGCAGCCAAACGCGCAGCCCTCAGCGGCGCTTCCACCGTCATCGCCAGCGGTCGCGAACCGAATGTCTTGGTGCGCCTGCAACAGGGCGAATCCATCGGCACATTGTTTACCAGCACCCACAGCCGCGTGGCCGCACGCAAACAATGGCTGCTCGGCCATGTGCAAATTGCCGGTAAAGTGGTGGTGGATGAGGGCGCCGCCCGCGCCGTGGCGCAAAAACACGCCAGCCTGTTGCCGGTGGGTTGTATCGCGGTAGAGGGGCATTTCCACCGTGGAGAACTGGTGGCTGTGCTGGATAGTGACGGTAAAGAAATTGCCCGCGGCCTAAGCAATTACAGCAGTGAAGAAACCGCCAAACTGCTGCGCACCGACTCCGAACACATCGTGGCAAAACTCGGCTACGCGCATGAGGAAGAGCTGATACACCGCGATAATATGGCGTTGCATTGGTAGTTCTACTGGATTGTCAGAAATTATTTGACTAATCCATTGGAGAGAGTTATGCAGACTACTGGAGATTTTTTCTGGAATGTTTTGGAGCGTGGAGCTAAACTCATAGGTATCATTGTATCTTTAGCAACATTGCTTGGTGCCATGATAATATTTATTTATCTTCAAAATTTGCATCAGATAGGGATTTTTACTAATGTAATTTCAATGCCGTCAACGCTATTATCTCTGATAGTGATATTTACTGTAATAATAGTACTGGTTTTTGGTATTCCATTTTATTTGCCATATGGCATATGTAAAAATATTCAGCGGTATACAAGTAAAAAGGGAGGCATGATTACTTTTGGAATTTTTCATGCGTTGCCTATCCCATTATTATATGTATTGGATAGATTTTCAGTTGATATAAATGAAAAGATCTTTTTTTCTGTATATGCTTTCATTCTTTTCTTCCCAATAGCCATATTTATCTGGATTATTTATGATAATAATAAACATAAATGGAACGAAAAAATTTTTGATGTAATAATAATTTTTGGGGCTGTACTAGATAATTAGAGCAAATTACCTTTTACTAACTGTTTCAAAATAGAAATTTGAGATTTTATTTCACTGTTGTTAAAACG
>NZ_JALJYC010000036.1 GCF_024170405.1 Neisseria perflava
AGCTTGTTTTGCTTATAAGGGCTCAGTCGACTTTTTTTCATGGGATTTATTCTAAATGATTTTGAATAAATCTAGTTATCTAGTACAGCCCCTAAAAAAATGCTGTTGCTGATTGGTCTTATGGGTGTCATACATGAATTGGAAGAAATTGGCGACCAGTATAAGGGATTGGTCATGGTGCCGGACATTGAGGATAGCAAACAAAGCATTGGCGCTGAATGACGGCAAGGCCGTCTGAAATCTGACTCAAACACATTTCAAGAAAGGCTGAATATGAAAATCATGTTATATTTACCCTTATTGCTGCTGGCGGCCTGCGCCTCCATGCAGGGTAAGGAATATTCCGTAGCGGCGTATAACAGCCAAGGCAGGCAGCTGAACAAAGTTGTCGAACTCGACAGCAACAAAGCGGGTATCCCGATTGCGCGCGACAGCTTGTGCAAAACGTATCCGAATGCGACCATTCGGGTATACAACAATATTACCCGTCAGGAATTGAAAGAATACAGTCCGTATTCCTGCCGCCGTTAATTCATCGGCAGAACCCGTATGTCAGAAGGGCCGTCTGAAACGAATGCGTCAGGCGGGTATGTTCATTTTCCGGCTTTCGCCGGCATTCATTAAGGAAGCAGATATGTCTCAATATGATGTAGTCGTGATTGGTGCAGGTCCGGGCGGATATGTGGCCGCCATCCGTGCTGCGCAGCTCGGTTTCAAAACAGCCTGTATTGATGCAGGCGTCAACAAAGCGGGCGATGCGCCGGCTTTGGGCGGTACCTGTTTGAACGTCGGCTGTATCCCGTCTAAAGCGCTGTTGCAATCTTCCGAGCATTTTCATGCCGCGCAGCATGATTTTGCCGAACACGGTATCAGCGTGGGCGAATTGAAATTCGATGCGGCTAAAATGATTGAACGCAAAGACGGCATTGTGACCAAGCTGACCGACGGCGTACAGTTTCTGTTTAAGAAAAACAAAATCACCAGCCTGCACGGTACCGGCAGCTTTGTCGGCAAAAACGGCGATGCCTACCAAATCGAAGTGGACAATAAAGGCGAAAAAACCGTTGTCGAAGCGAAAAATGTGATTGTGGCCACCGGTTCTGTGCCGCGTCCGCTGTCGCAGATTGCGATTGATAATGTGAATGTATTGGACAATACCGGCGCATTGAACCTGACCGAAGTACCCGCCAAATTGGGCGTAATCGGTGCGGGTGTAATTGGTTTGGAAATGGGCTTGGTATGGCGTCGCGTCGGCGCAGAAGTGACCATTTTGGAAGCCATGCCGACTTTCTTGGCAGCAGCCGACCAGCAGATTGCCCGCGAAGCCTTGCGTTATTTCACCAAAGAGCAAGGCATGGTGATTGAGTTGGGCGCGAAAATCGGCGACATCAGCTCCGACGACAAAGGCGTGACCGTCAACTATGAAATCGCCAAAGGCGAAGCGAAAACCGAAACTTTCGACAAACTCATCGTGGCCATCGGCCGTATCCCGAACACCACCGGCCTGAATGCCGAAGCCGTAGGCTTGGAAAAAGACGAGCGCGGTTTTGTGAAAGTGGATGACGAGTGCCGCACCAATCTGCCGAATGTGTGGGCGATTGGCGATGTGGTGCGCGGCCCGATGTTGGCGCACAAAGCCAGCGACGAAGGCGTGGCCGTGGCCGAGCGCATTGCCGGTCAAAAACCGCATATTGATTTCAACAGCGTTCCGTTTGTGATTTACACCGATCCGGAAATCGCATGGGTCGGCAAAACCGAAGAGCAGCTTAAAGCCGAAGGCGTGGCCTACAAAAAAGGCACGTCTATGTTTGGCGCCAACGGTCGTGCATTGGCAATGGGCAAAGCCAAAGGTACGGTGAAAATTTTGGCGGCAGCCGATACCGACCGTATTTTAGGTGTGCACATGGTTGGGCCGGTGGTAAGCGAGCTGATTTCCGAAGGCGTAACCGGCCTCGAATTCTCCGCCAGCAGCGAAGATATTGCCCGCGTGATTCATGCCCACCCGACCTTGTCGGAAGTGGTGCATGAGGCTTCTTTGGCTGTGGAAAAACGCGCTTTGCACGGCTAATCTGTTAGCGGTATGACGCATAGGCCGTCTGAACATCGGATAAGGTATAATCCATGCCTTTGCCGTTTGTTCAGACGGCCTTTTGCATGATGAAAGGCTGTGCGCATAAATACACTTATGCACGCCGGTTCTTAAAATAGACAGATATGAATATATGGCAGAGGTCAAATCTGTTTTATAATCTTTACCTGATTTTCAGACGGCATTAAGATATGAACAAAGAAATCATCGGCATTATCTTCCTGCCGACAGGCATTATCATGATGTGTATGGCGGCTTTGTGGCAGCTTTATGTGATGATGACCGAAACCTATACCTTAAATCGCTATAAAGACAAACAGTTGGTTTGGCGCGTTGCGGCTTTATTTTTCAGTTTCAGTTTGGCCGTCTATTGGCTTTGCCCGAATGCCCGTAAAAAAGGGGTGATTTTTTTGCTGTTGGGTGCAGGCGGCGCGGTTTTGTATCTGCTGGCGCGCGCATGGCTGCCGTTTAGCAAATAAAGCAGCAAACGCAACGGTCATACCGAAAGATTAAAAGGATAACTTTATGAATTTACATGAGTATCAGGCTAAAGCGCTGCTGGCGGCTTACGGTCTGCCCGTGCAACAGGGCATTCTGGCACACAACGGCAAAGAAGCCGCCGAAGCCTATGAGCAATTGGGCGGGCAGTTTGCAGTGGTTAAGGCGCAGGTGCATGCCGGCGGGCGCGGCAAAGCCGGTGGGGTTAAAGTGGTAAAGAGCCGCGAAGAAGCCCAAGCGGTTGCCGACAGCCTGATTGGTACAAATCTGGTTACTTACCAAACCGATGCCGACGGCCAGCCGGTTAACAGCGTTTTGGTGTGCGAAGACATGTATCCGGTCTGCGCCGAATTGTATTTGGGCGCAGTGGCGGATCGTTCCAGCCGCCGCGTGACTTTTATGGCCTCGACCGAGGGCGGCGTGGAAATCGAAAAGGTAGCGGCCGAAACGCCGGAGAAAATTTTTAAAGTGGTGGTTGACCCGCTGGTCGGCCTTCTGCCTTACCAAGCGCGTGAGTTGGCTTTTGATTTGGGCTTGAAAGACAAGCAAATCAATCAGTTTGCCAAACTGATGACCGGCGCGTACCGTGCTTTTGTGGAAAACGATTTTTCGCTGTTTGAGGTCAATCCGCTGGCTATTCGCGAAAGCGGCGAGCTGGTCTGCGTGGACGCAAAAATCAATATTGATGGTAACGCATTATACCGTTTGCCGAAAATTACCGCTTTACGCGATAAATCGCAAGAAAACGAGCGCGAATGCAAAGCTTCTGAATTTGGTTTGAATTATGTGGCGCTGGATGGCAACATCGGCTGCATGGTTAATGGCGCAGGTTTGGCGATGGCAACGATGGACATCATCAAACTAAAAGGCGGCAGCCCGGCCAACTTTTTGGATGTGGGTGGTAGCTCGACCAAGGAGCGCGTGGCGGAGGCGTTTAAATTGATTTTGGACGACGAAACCGTCAAAGGGATTTTAATCAATATTTTCGGCGGTATCGTGCGCTGCGACATGATTGCCGAGGCGATTGTGGCGGCGGTCAAAGAAGTGAACGTGACCGTGCCGGTGGTGGTGCGCTTGGAAGGCAACAATGCCGAGCAGGGTGTGGCTACGCTGAAAGCTTCGGGTTTGAAACTGATTCCGGCAGAGGGCTTGAACGACGCTGCCGAAAAAATCATTGCTGCGGTCAACGCTGCCTAAGGAGACAAAATGAGCGTATTGGCGAATAAAGACACCAAAGTCTTGGTGCAGGGTTTTACCGGTAAAAACGGTACGTTCCACTCCGAGCAGTCGCTGGCTTACGGCACGCAAATTGTCGGCGGGGTCACGCCGGGCAAGGGCGGGCAGGTTCATTTGGGCTTGCCGGTATTCAATACCATGAAAGAGGCGGTAAAAGAAACCGGCGCGGACGCTTCGGTGATTTACGTGCCTGCGCCGTTTGTCTTGGATTCCGTGATTGAGGCGGTGGATTCCGGTGTCGGCCTGATTGTGGTGATTACCGAAGGCGTGCCGACTTTAGACATGCTGAAGGTTAAACGCTATCTGGAAACCAACGGTAACGGCACGCGCTTGGTCGGCCCCAACTGCCCGGGCGTGATTACGCCGGGCGAGTGCAAAATCGGCATTATGCCGGGTCATATCCATATGCCCGGCCGGATTGGGATTATTTCCCGTTCCGGTACGCTGACCTACGAAGCCGTGGCGCAAACCACCCAGCTGGGTTTGGGGCAGTCAACCTGTATCGGTATCGGCGGCGACCCGATTCCCGGCCTGAACCAAATCGATGCCTTGCAGCTGTTTCAAGACGATCCGGATACCGACGCGATTATCTTAATCGGCGAAATCGGCGGCACGGCAGAAGAAGAAGCGGCCGAGTTTATCCAGTCTAATGTAACTAAGCCGGTGGTCGGCTACATCGCAGGCGTAACCGCGCCTAAAGGCAAACGCATGGGGCACGCCGGCGCGATTATCGCAGGCGGCAAGGGCACGGCGCAGGAAAAATTCGCCGCGTTTGAAAAAGCCGGTATCGCCTATACCCGCAGTCCGGCTGAATTGGGCAGCACGATGTTGGAAGTTTTGAAACATAAGGGTTTGTTGTAAATCCGGCTTATGATGTTAAGAGCGAGGCCGTCTGAAATTTGATGATTTCCGCTACGCGGTAGGCGTTAAAACGCAATCAAAGATTGCTGTAACGCCGTGCAGACGGCCTTATCTTATCCGCCGTGCGCAAATCTTTACACGTTAACAGATTAACTTTAGGCAATCCGGCTTGTACCTGCATACAAAAATTTCTATACTGAATCAATCTTAAACGCTTCCAATACGAAGGAGAGTACCATGAGCAAACAAGATTTCGAATCCCGCCGCGATGCATTGTTGCAAGACATCCGCGAAGTGATGAACGATGTGGAAGAGTTGTACAACAACGGTTCGCAAGTGGCAGGCGAAAATGCCCAAGAAGCCAAAGCCAAATTGCAGGAAAAATTGGATACGGCCAAAGAACGCCTCAACCGCTTTGAAGCCGAAGCCGGTGAACGCCTGAAACACCACGCAGGTCGTGCGCGTGAAAAATTCGAGCACTTTGAAGAGCAGGCAGGCGAAAAATTCCGCCAAGGCAAACAACGTTTTGCCGAATTTGAAGCCGAGGCGGGCGAACAGGTTAAACGCCGTGCGAAACAGGCCGATGAAGCGGTGCATGAAAAACCGTATTACGCCATGGGTTTTGCGGCGCTGGCCGGTTTAGTTATCGGCGTTTTGCTGAACCGCCGTTGATTCGGTAAAATAAAACAGGTGAGGCCGTCTGAACGGATTCATAAAAATCAATGATTTTGCATGAATCTGTTCAGACGGCCTTTTGCCTATCAGCCGTTTGAAAAGGGAAAACATGAGCATCCGACAAAATATCGAACACGCCAAAGTGTTGTTCAATCAGGGTATTGATTTGCTGCTGCTACGCTTGCAGGTCTTAAATTTGGATTTGGCGGAGCAGGCCGGCAATGCCTTCCGTATGGCGGTATGGCTGGTGCTGGCGGCGGTTATGCTGCTGGTGGGGTTGTTCAGCCTGTTGTTGGGATTGGACAGGATTCTGGATGATAAACTTACGCCGTGGGTATTTTTTGGCATTTCGCTGTTTTGCCTGTTGATCATCGCCTTGGTATTCCGGCTGGTTTCTTGCTCGTGGCGCAAACAAAACAACCAAATCGCCGCTACATTGCGCGATATGCAAACCGATATTGCCTATCTGCGCGGCGAATTTGACGGCAAAGATAAGGGACGAAACCATGAATAAGCAACGCCAAGAAGCCAAAGAATTATTAGAGTTGGAAATCAAACTGACCCGGTTGAAAATTGCCGCGTCTTATCTGAAGCAGCAGCAAATGCAGGCCAAACAGACATCAGACGGCCAACCGCTGTGGCGTTTTCTGGATTTGGGCAGCGGTGTATCCGCGTTAAACCTGATTGAGCATACCGCCAAATTGCCGGTGAAACGCCAATACCGTTTTGGCGCTTTGGCGGCGTTGCTGGCGTTTAAGGTTTGGCAAAATTATGCGGTAAAGAAAAAATAAGCGTGCTTTTTGCTGTTTTAAGGTTTATTTGACAAAAGAATCCGACTGTCGAAATGCCGCTGTTGTGGTATAGCAGCAGAAAATTGGTTGGGTTAAGCAGACACTTGATTGCTTTTAATATATGTTATAGCATATCATTATTTTTCAAAGGGAGTAAAAATCATGCAAAAAGCAGTAATGGCATGGATATTGGCAGCTTTACCGTTAACCGTTGCGGCCGAAGTGACTCTATACGGCCAAATTAAAAGCAGCGTATCGGTTAACCAAGTCAAAATTAAAGGGGATTCGGGTACGGAAAAAAGCAGCACGTCAACCCGTATCAATGACAATACCTCACGTCTAGGTTTCAAGGGGAGCGAGCGCTTGAGCGGGGATGTGAAAGCGATTTGGCAGGTGGAGCAGCGGATTTCTGTTTTAGGCGATAAGTCCGGCTGGGCAACGCGGGATTCGTTTATCGGCTTGGAGGGTAAATTTGGCAAAATCCGTGCCGGCCATCTCAATAATCTGCTAAATGAAATGGATACCATTGATACGTGGATGGGTAATCCGAGCGCGACGTATTTGAGCATTTTTACCCGTACCGGCACGCGGACTACTTCGGTGCGCTATGACAGCCCGGCGTTTAAGGGCTGGAAATTGAACCTGCAATATGCGCCGCGTGATAATCAAAATGCCACCGATAAATATGCGTATGAAGTGGCCGGGCGCGATCAATATAACGTGGGCTTGATTTACGACAACGGCAAAGATTTTTTTGTGAAAACCGCATATAACCTGCGCAAAAACCGCGTCGGCTATCAAGACGGCCATATTGTCCGCGTGGAAACCGCTTATTTGCCGGACAAATTCTTTTTAGGCGCAGGCGTGCAATATGCCAAAGCCAATGAAAGCGGCAATACATATTTGAGCCATTTTTTAGACGGATTCGGCAGCTATAACGGCAATTCCCTGACTGTTGACAGCGGCAAAACCAAGGCTGTGAAAGTCGTTGACGCAGCGGTAACAGCCGGATACAACTTCGGCCATTTGCGCCCGCGCATTTCGTATGCTCACGGCTGGCCGGCAAAAGGTGTCGGCAGCGATAAGACGCTGGTGGATAAATTCGATCAAATCGTTGTCGGCGGCGATTACCGTTTCAGCAAACGCACCGCTTTACGCGGCCAGCTCGCTTACATGCGCGTGGGTGGCGATACGCAGCTTTATACCGATGGCAGCGGACAGTTGCATAAAGGCAAAGTTGAACAGACGGCGGCCACTTTGGGTCTGCACCATCGTTTTTAACGGTAAAAGTATGATTAGAAAAAACTGCCCGGATGTCGGGCAGTTTTTTATGGGTCAACAGGTGCAGCACGGAGGCTGCGCGTCTGATAAGGATTCGATAATCGGACAATCCGGGCTGTCATTGCCTTGGCAGCAATCGTGCCATTGTTGCAGGGTATCCGCCATTTTTTGCAAACGGCGGATTTTTTCTTGCAATGCGGCAATGTGTTCGGCGGTCAGCGCTTTGACTTCGGCGCTGGTGCGGTGCGGATTGTTTTTCAGTTGCAGCAGCGTTTGGATTTGCGCCAATGAAAAATCCACATCGCGCGCGTGTTTGATGAAGGCCAAAGTGTCTAAATCTTTTTCGCTGTATTGGCGGTAACCGGCTTCATTACGCTCGGCTGCGTGAATCAGACCGGATTTTTCATAATCGCGTATCATTTTGCTGCTCAAACCTGAGTGTCTGGCAATTTCGCTGATGTTCACAGTAGGTTCCTTTGGGAAGTTCTACTTGTACAATTATAGGCAGGCCGCTTAAAAATCAAGTCGTTAAAAAGGCCGTCTGAAAATACCGGTTTGCTGTTTTCAGACGGCCTCGGGCAGAATTTTCTGCTCGGATTATTTATCGTGATTCGCCATGGAAGTACCGTAGCGTCCGGCACGCTCGCGCAGCCGTTCGATTAAACCTTCTTGGGTGGTGGGTGTCCCGTCAACGCAGAAGGCGTTGTATAAAGTTGCCCGCAATTTATCGTTGCGGTTCATGGCAGAGCCGAGCGATTTCCATTCGGCGTTGCGCGGCTGAATCCAGCGTTTGTTGACGGTATCGCCGTAGCCGAAAATTTTATAGGAAGAACGCTTGTCTTCGCCGTAATCAAAGGTGCTGCGGGCGCAGAAAATGCCTTCGGCTGTCAGATTGTCGTAGCCTTGGGAGGATTGGGTATTGAGAATATAGCGGATACTGTTGTCGGGCGAGGGCATGATTTGAATGCTGCTCAACAGGATTTTCGGCTTCTTATCATAGGCAGCATCAACATAGATATCAAACCAGTCGCCCGATTTTGTATCGGGCAGAGGCGGCAGCGCCACTTCGGATTCTTTAAACTCGCGGGCGGCTTTTTCCGCTTCGCTTTCCTGATAACGGGTGTTGGTCAGCGTATCTTTGTCGCTGCGGGGCAGGGCGAAAGCAGAGGCGGCGGCAAGGGTAAGCAACAGCAGGCTGAAGCGGCGCATAAACAGGGTTCTCCGTATGAAAAGATGATTGCATTGTAGGGTTTGACCGGCATGGGTGCAAGCAAGTTGGGGTATAATTAACCAAATCTTAAATTGACTATCGAGTATCGGATGATGAACCAAACATTAGATGTAACCGGATTAAAATGCCCGCTGCCCATTTTGCGCGCCAAAAAAGCGCTGGCGCAGATGGAGCAGGGCGCGGTATTGACGGTTTTGGCGACCGACGGCGGCGCACCGGGCGATTTTGAAGCGTTTTGCCGCCAGACCGGACACGAATTACTGCAATCTAGCGAGGCTGACGGCGTGTTTACGCTGGTGGTCAAACACAAATAAGGCCGTCTGAATATGAATAAACGGTTGATGTTGCCCATGCTGGCTGTGTTGCTGGCAGCCTGCGGCAGCAGCGAAAAATCTGCCGAACAGAAAATCCAAGACGCGCAAACGGCGGTAGTGCTGTTTGCCGCCTCTTGCGCCGCCAATGACGGCCATCCGGCGCAAGTTGCGGCTTGGGCGGCGCAGCAGCAGGCAGGCGCGTTGACGCCGGAGCAAGTGAAGCAACTGCCGTTCGGCCTGATTGAACCCGACGCACAGGCCGTGTGGAAACTGGAAAAAAACGGTTCGGCTTTTTATCTGACGCTGACGGCGGACAGTTGCAGCCTCAAAGCGGAAAAAGCGGATGAGGCGACAGTGCGCAGCGAATTTGAAAAACTCTTGCGCCAAGGCAGAACAGGTGTCAATGTCGAATTGCGCATCGACAAAGCCACGCAAAGTCCGTTTCCGTTTAGCCAGCTTTCTTACGCTTGGCGGGCGGCGGGCAGCCCGGATGAAACGCTGCTGACCGCCAATACTTCGGTTTCCGACAAATTGCCCGCGCAGGCTGTGTTGACGCTGACTCATCAAAGTTATCAGAATACAGCACCTGTGTTATCTCAATAATAGGCAGCATTCAGACGGCCTTGCCGTATGGAGGCCGTCTGAAAAATAATTTACCCTATCTATTTGTTTAAATTAAATTTATCCAAGATTAAGGAACGCCATGCAAACCCTGACCATTATCCAGCCCGACGATATGCACTTACACCTGCGCGACGGTGACGCGCTCAAAGCCGTTGCACAATACTCCGCCCGCCAGATGGGTCGCGCGGTGATTATGCCCAACTTGAAACCACCCGTGGCAAGCGTGGCCGACGCATTGGCCTATAAGCAGCGCATTTTGGCGGCTTTGCCCGAAGGCAGTACATTCGAGCCGCTGATGACGCTGTATCTGACCGACAAAACCACGCCCGAATTGGTGCGCGAAGCCAAAGCCGCCGGTATTGTCGCGTTCAAACTTTATCCTGCCGGTGCGACCACCAATTCCGATTCCGGCGTGACCGATTTGTTCAAACTGATTCCGGTGTTGCAGGAAATTGCCGCGCAGGACATGCGCTTTTTGGTGCACGGCGAAGTTACCGATGCCGAGATTGATATTTTTGACCGCGAAGCGGCGTTT
This sequence comes from Neisseria perflava, assembly GCF_024170405.1. GTDB lineage: Bacteria > Pseudomonadota > Gammaproteobacteria > Burkholderiales > Neisseriaceae > Neisseria > Neisseria perflava_B. The sequence goes on from NZ_JALJYC010000036.1 coordinate 10,136, forward strand.
ATCGAGCGCGTGATGAAACCGGTTTTTTCACAAGTACCTGATTTAAAAGTAGTATTTGAACACATTACCACCGCCGAAGCCGCCAAGCTGGTGTTGGAAGCAGGCGATAATGTCGCCGCCAGCGTGACCCCGCAGCATTTGCTGCTCAACCGCAACGATTTGCTGGTCGGTGGCGTGCGTCCGCACCATTTCTGTCTGCCGGTGTTGAAACGCGAAACCCACCGTCAGGCTTTGGTGGCCGCTGTTACCGGCGATAAAGCGCATAAATTTTTCTTGGGCACGGATTCCGCGCCGCACGCCAAGTCCGCCAAAGAAAACGCCTGCGGCTGCGCCGGTATGTTCAGCGCATTAACCGCCATCGAGCTGTATGCCGAGGTCTTTGATAATGCCGGTGCGCTGGACAAACTGGAAGCCTTCGCTTCGCAAAACGGCGCCCGTTTTTACGGTCTGCCGGAGAATACGCGCAAAATTACCTTGGTAAAACAGGCGCAGCAAGTACCTGACAGCCTGCCGTATGGCGACGGCGAAGTGTTGGTACCGATGCGGGCAGGCGGCGAAGTGGCTTGGTCGGTGCAGTATTAAGTTGTCCGGATAAAATGGCAAAAGGCCGTCTGAAACGGGATTTCCGTTTCAGACGGCCTTTTATTATTTTAGCGCACGCTGGTTGCGCAAATGATAGCAGCGAAATTAGGCGCCACGTTTCGGATCGTCGGGGCGCAGTTGCGCGGCGAGGCGGTCGAGAATACCGTTGACGAATTTGTGGCCGTCGGTACCGCCGAAGGTTTTGGTGACTTCGATGGCTTCGTTGATGATGACCGGATACGGGGTTTTCGGCATGGCGCTCAACTCGTGGCAGGCCATCAGCAAGACGGCGCGTTCAATCGGGCTGAGGTCTTTTTCGTCGCGGTCGAGCAGCGGGCGGATACGCTGCATGTATTCGGCTGCGTTGCTGCTGGTGCCGAAAAACAGTTTGGTAAACAGCTCTTCGTCGGCTTTTTCAAATTCGGGCAAGTCGCGGATGTTTTTGGCGACTTCGGGCGCGGCGGTGTGGTTGATGTTGGCTTGGTACAGGGCTTGTACCGCCAGTTCGCGGGCGCGGCGGCGAGGGGTTTTCATGGGAAATTCCTTATGGTTTGAAACGGGTTCAGACGGCCTTACAAGGGAAAGGCCGTCTGAAAATTTGGTGGCGGGTCATTCGGAGGTGGGTAGGGCGGGCAACTCGTGACCGCAGGCAATCCCGCACTCGGGATTGCCCACCGCAGCAACACGATAGAGCGATATGGGAATATCCGTTGCTTTCGGCAGACGGCGGGTTAAAGCCCAACCTACATCAAGTATTACTCGTCTTCGTCGTCAAACTGCTCTTCCAGCAGCAGGTTGACCAGATTGGCACACTCAACGGCAACTTTGGCGGCATCGCTGGCTTTTTCTTCGATACGCGCCACGGCTTGCTCGTCGTTTTCGGTGGTCAGGATGGCGTTGGCAATCGGGATGTTGTGATCCAAACCAACGCGGGTTACGCCGGCACCGGATTCGTTGGAAACCAGCTCGAAATGATAAGTTTCGCCGCGAATCACCACGCCGATGGCAATCAGCGCGTCGTATTGCTCGGAGGCGGCCATGTTTTGCAGAATCAGCGGCACTTCCAGCGCGCCAGGTACGGTGGCGACGGTGATGTCTTCTTCAGCCACGCCCAGTTCAATCAGGGTGCGGCAGCAGACTTTCAGCATTTCGCTGCCGATTTCGTTGGTAAAACGGGCTTGGACGATACCGATACGCAGTTGGTTGCCGTTTAAGTCGGGGGTAATGATGTTCATCATAAAATCCTTTGCAATGTTTTTTCAGACGGCCTTGCAATGGCCTTGCCGCCGTGAGGCCGTCTGAAAGATAAATCAAAAAAATGGAAAAACTTAATCTTGCGGCTGCCAGTCGGCAACGGCTTGAAATCCGCCCTCTTCGTTTAATTCCCATGCGCTGCCTTCCGGTTTGGTCAGCAGGGAGACGATGTCGGGGTTGTTTTTGGTGATGTCCGACATGCTGCACACGGTGAAATTGTCGGGATTGTCGGTGTATTCGTCGGTTTCGTCGCCGCTGAAAAAGCGCCAGCCGCTGTCGTGCTCAAACACGGGGGCTTCGCGGTAGAGGAAGCCGACCGGATCGCCTTGTTCGCTGACGGTTTTGGTGGCGATACAGCGGTTGAGTGCGACGGCTAACGCCTGAGCAAAAAGGTTCATCAATCTTCCGTTTGAAATAAGAGGGATTAAGTGCGGATTTTACACGATTCAGACGGCTTTAGCACCGAAAATCGGCGGATTTGCCGCGCTGCTGCAAACACAGGACGGGGTGTTTGATGATACAATAAGCCGTTCTTTGATGATTGTACAGCCTTAAAGTGTTTCCATATTCGGCGAGTATCGAAACGCGTTCGGGCTGCTTTTTTTGAAAGCCGCTATGAAATCCGACTTAATCAAACAGCAGGCGCACCGCGCCATTCAAAAATATCTGGGCTATGAATTCCTCAATCCCGAGCTGCTGCGCCAAGCGCTGACCCACCGCAGTTTCCATGCCAAAAACAACGAGCGTTTCGAGTTTGTTGGCGATGCGATTTTGAATTATACCGTAGCAAAAATGCTGTTTGACGCGTTTCCGAAGCTGACCGAGGGCGAGCTGTCGCGCTTGCGTGCCAATTTGGTGAACGAGGGCGTGTTGGCGGAAATCGCTCTGGAAATGAACGTCGGCGACGGCCTGTATTTGGGCACGGGCGAATTGAAAAGCGGCGGTTTCAGACGGCCTTCGATTCTGGCCGACGCAATGGAGGCGATGTTTGCCGCCGTCAGCTTTGACAGCGATTTCAATGCGGCGGAAAAAGTCGTGCGTCATCTGTTTGCCGGGCGCGTGAAATGCGTGGATTTTAAAAATCAGGGCAAAGACAACAAAACCTCTTTGCAGGAGGCGTTGCAGGCGCGGCGTTGGGCATTGCCGAAATACCGTATCGAAGAGCAAATCGGCCATGCCAACGACAGCCGTTTTGTCATTTCCTGCGATTTGGGCGAATTGGGCTTTATCTGCACCGCCGAGGGCGTCAGCCGCAAAGTGGCCGAGCAGGACGCGGCTAAAATCGCGCTGGCGTGGCTGGAGCAGCACCATCCGATGAAGCGTAAGAAATAGTTTATTTACACAGGCCGTCTGAACAGCCAAAACCATACTTTTTTCAGACGGCCTCAAACCATCAAACAGGCAGCAATCATGGATATTGAGACCTTTTTACACAACGAATCGCAGCGCAGCGCAGGCTACCGCTGCGGTTTTGTCGCCATTGTCGGCCGCCCCAACGTCGGTAAATCCACGCTGATGAACCACCTTATCGGTCAGAAAATCAGCATTACCAGCAAAAAAGCGCAAACCACGCGCAACCGCGTAACCGGTATTTATACCGACGATACCGCGCAATTTGTATTTGTGGACACGCCGGGTTTCCAAACCAACCATCGCAATGCGCTCAATGACCGCCTCAATCAAAATGTTACCGAAGCCCTGAGCGGTGTGGATGTGGTGGTGTTTGTGGTAGAGGCCATGCGTTTTACCGATGCCGACCGCGTGGTCATCAAGCAGCTGCCTAAGCATACGCCAGTGATTTTGGTGGTGAACAAAATCGACAAGGAAAAAGCTAAAGACAAATATGCGTTGCAGGCTTTTGTGGATGAAGTGTCGCAGGAGTTTGATTTTGCCGGACACGAAGTGGTCAGCGCCAAACACGGTTTGCGCATTGCCAACCTGTTGCAGATGTTGAAGCCGTATCTTCCCGAGAGCGTGCCAATGTATCCCGAGGATATGGTTACGGACAAATCCAGCCGTTTTCTGGCGATGGAAATCGTGCGCGAAAAACTGTTCCGCTATTTGGGCGAAGAGCTGCCCTATGCCATGAATGTGGAGGTCGAGCAGTTTGAGGAAACGCCGACCGGCATGTTAAACATCTACATTGCCGTATTGGTGGATAAAGACAGCCAAAAAGCGATTTTAATCGGCAAGGGTGGCGAACGCCTAAAAAAAATCTCCACCGAAGCGCGCTTGGATATGGAAAAGCTGTTTGAAGCCAAAGTATTTTTGAAAGTGTGGGTCAAGGTCAAATCCGGTTGGGCAGACGATATCCGTTTCTTAAGGGAATTGGGCTTATAAGGCGTTTCCCAAGATTAAACAAGGCCGTCTGAAAAACAGGAAACATTCTGTTTTTCAGACGGCCTTGTCCGTTTTGTATAGCTAATAAACTTTGAAATGCATACAAACATCAGGTGGCTGAGCATAGTCGAAGCCATGTCTGCGGCTTCGACTATGCTCAGCCACCTGTATGTAAAATATAACTTCTTAGCTATAGTCGTTTCACTTTAGCCTGATACAGCGTTGCTGCGCCTTGCCGTACTATTTGTACTGCCCGCGGCTTTTTCTGCTTTGTCTCAAACTAAATTGAAACGGCTATACTTTACAGCAACTGCGCCAAGCGTTTCACAATCTCTTCCGCCGCCTGCTGTTTGCTGCTTTCGGCAAATGAAGTTTCCTGTTTGTCATCAATAATGGTAATTTGATTGGTGGCTTTCCCCATCGCCTGCGATACCTGGTTGGCGACTAACATCGGAATATTTTTGCGCAGCCGTTTGGCGCGGGCATATTCCAATACGTTTTCACTTTCGGCCGCAAAACCGACGCAAAACGGCGGATTCGGCAAGGCGGCAACCGAGGCCAAAATATCGGGATTTTCTGCCAATTCAATCACGGGCGGCGTTCCCGTACCGTCTTTTTTCAGTTTTTGGGTGCTGCTGTTTTTGATTTTATAGTCGGCAACAGCAGCCACGGAAATAAATACGTCTTGTTGCGCAATATGACGGTGTACCGCATGATACATAGCTTCCGCGCTGACAGCCTGTTCGGTCAGAAACAGACCTGCGGGCAAGGCCGTTTGAATTTGTCCGTAAACCAGCGTAACCTGTGCACCGGCCATACGGCAGGCGCGCGCCAAGGCCATGCCCATCTGTCCGCTGGAAATATTGGTAATCCCGCGCACCGGATCGATGGCTTCAAAAGTCGCACCGGCAGTAATTAAGACTTTTTTGCCGTTTAATACTTTAGGTGTCCATAAATCAGGCAGTAAATCTGCCAATTCTGCCGCTTCCAATATCCTGCCAACGCCTACTTCGCCACATGCCTGTTCACCGCTGGCCGGCTGGAAGACGGTAATGCCGTCAGCAGCAAGCTGCCGCATATTGCGTTGGTTGGCCGGATTGAACCACATTTCCACATTCATGGCAGGTGCCACCGCGAGCGGACACGTACGCGCCGCCGCCAAATTGGTCAGCAGGTTGTCCGAGATTCCGTTGGCGATTTTTGCCAGCGTATTGGCAGTAGCCGGTGCAATCAAAAACACATCGGCCTTCCGCGTCAGATTGATATGCGCCATACCGTTACCGCCAGATTCGCCGCTGTGGGTATCCGATAACACCGGATTGCCGCTTAAAGCCTGGAAAGTCAGAGGCGAAACAAATTCCGCCGCCGCACGGCTCATGGCTACGGTAACCGAATGCCCCTGCTTTTTCAACAAGCGGACAAGTTCGCAGGATTTGTAGGCGGCAATACCGCCGCTGACGCCGAGGAGGATGTGTTTACTCATAAGATGACAATTAGAATCTGTATTGTGTGGGGAGAGAAAGATGAAATTGAATATAGCATGAATCAGCAAATAAAATCAGAAGAATTAAATTCTATATACTGCATGGACATACTAAAAATGAGGCATGAGGCTGTCTGAAACGATAAGATTTCAGACGGCCTTAAGGTTTGTTGAGCGGGTTAGGCTAGTATTTGAGTATTGCGGGCAAAAAGTTTAGAAAAAAAATTCTCAAATAAAACAGAGTAGTGTTAAATTTTTGTGAAGTTTTTAGTGTTTTTGAGTTGACGGGTTTTGGTGGTGGGGGTATAGTTCGGTT
>NZ_JALJYC010000037.1 GCF_024170405.1 Neisseria perflava
GCGTTTTAACAACAGTGAAATAAAATCTCAAATTTCTATTTTGAAACAGTTAGTAAAAGGTAATTTGCTCTAATTATCTAGTACAGCCCCTAAATATTAAACCGTTAAGTCATTTTGAGCAGGCAGTATCCATGGACGGACAATCATTAGAACAACAAGCTTCACAAGCAGGTATCGCGCTGGGTTTTTACGACATCGACGGCATTTATCATGCTGCTGCGCCGAAGGTGTTGACCGCAATTTTAAACAGTTTGCATGAGGGCGGCGGCGAAGGCGGCTTTGTCGGTGTAGCCGTCGGGCATGAATATCAGGCCGAATCGGTATGTGTGCCGTCTGAATTTTACGGTGTGCATGAAGCCGATTTGGAAAACGAAGCGGGCGAGCATGTTGTTGTTTGCATTAACGACGGCGACCATTATTCTGCTTGGGCAGCGCTGCCGGAATTGGCGGCAGGTTATTATGTTTTATCGGCTGAAGTCGGCGGAGAAACACGCAAGGCGCGTCTGATTGTCGCGACGGATAAGGTGTACCAACCGGGTGCATTGTCGGGCGGTATGCGCATGAACGGTATGGCGGTGCAGCTGTACAGCCTGCGTTCTGAGCGCAACTGGGGCATAGGCGATTTTACCGATTTGGCAGAATTGATGGCATATGCGGGTGTGCACAAACTGGATTTTATCGGCATTAATCCGCTGCATGCGCTGTTTACCGCCCGTCCGTCTATGGCGAGTCCGTACAGCCCTTCTTCGCGTGACTGGCTCAATCCGGTTTATCTGGATGTGGGCAAGCTGGCGGTATTTTCTTACAGCGAAAAAGCCAAAAAATGGCTGGAAAATCCGAAAATCCAACAGCGCATTGCCGCTTTGCGCATACCGGAAACGGTGGCTTATACGGCAGTATGGGCGCTCAAACGCGATGCTTTACAGCAGGCATTCAATGCGTTTGAAAACGAGGAATGCAATGAGGCGCAGCAGGAGCGTGCTGCGTTTGAAGCCTTTGTTGCCGCCAAAGGTGCGGCGTTGGAAGGTTATGGCCTGTTTGAAGCCTTAGACCAATATTACAGCCTGCCCGATCAGTTCGGTTGGAGCGCATGGCCGTCTGAATTGACTTCGCCCGACAGCGAAGCGGTACGGAATTTTGCCAAAGGCCATCCGCGCGAAATCCGGTTTTATATGTGGCTGCAATGGTTGTGCGCAGTTCAGTTGCGCGAAGTGAACGAAGCGGCTGCGGCGCACGGCGTGAAGCTGGGCATTTACGGCGATTTGGCCGTGGGCGTGGCGACCGGCAGCGCGGATACGTGGCTGAATCCGGGTGATTATTGTATGGATATGTCCATCGGCGCGCCGCCCGACCCGCTGGGGCCGGCCGGTCAGAATTGGAACCTGCCGCCGCTTAATCCGCTGGCTTTAAAACGCACCGGTTACGAAAAATTCATCAATATGGTGCGTGCCAATATGCGCTTGTACGGCGTGTTGCGCATTGATCATGTGATGGCCTTGTGCCGCCTGTGGTGGGTTGCGGGCGGCGAAGGGGTGGATTTCGGCGCGTATGTGCATTACAACGCCGAGGCGATGTTTGCGATTTTGGCCTTAGAGAGCCAGCGCAACCGCTGCGTGGTCATCGGCGAGGATTTGGGCATCGTGCCGGATGAAGCGCGTCGCCTGCTGTATCAGTATCAGGTGTTTTCTTACAAGGTCGTATATTTCAGTAAAAACGGTCAAGGTTTCGAGCTGCCCGAGCATTATCCAGCGCAGTCGGTCACGGTCATCAGTACCCACGATGTCGCGCCGCTGGCCGGTTATTGGGTAGCCAACGATGTGCGCACCATGCACCGTTTGGGTACGATTGCCACTGATGAGGCTTTTCAGACGGCCTTGCGCCAGCGCGAGCAGGACAAAGCCGATTGGCTGGACAAGCTCAAACAAACCGGCTGCCTGCCGCAAGATACCGAAATACCGTCTGAAATGACGGAAGAGCTGTTGGGCGCGTTCCACCGCTATGGCGCGCTCAGCAACAGCAAACTGTATGCCGTCCAGCTGGAAAACCTGCTGGGCGTTGTCGATAATTTAAACGTGCCCGGCATTGCCGACGGCTATCCGAATTGGGCATGTAAAATGCCGCAAACGCTGGAAGATTTTCCCCACAACCGGTTGATGACCGGACAACTTGCCATGATTGATGAGGTTCGTATGCAAAAAAACAGCAATAAAGTAAAAGCCTACCATAAAATTGATAAGGTAGAACGCGACACAATAGAAGGTCTGTTCCAAGCCACGCATAACGATTTGTTTGCCTATCTCGGCCGCCACCGGCTGGTGGAAGGCGACGAGGTCGTGCGCGTACTGGTGCCGGGTGCATACGCCGTGGACATCATCAACCGCGCCAGCGGCGAATTGATTGTGCCGTCTGAAAAAATTGACGAGCGCGGCTTTTTTGTCGCCGTGTTGCCCGACGGCGCACCGGCCTATGCCTTAAACATTACCTACGCCGAAGGCCAAGCGCCGGTACGCGAAGAAGACGTTTACCATTTCGGCACTGCGCTGCAAGACATGGATTCCTGGCTGCTAGCCGAAGGCAAACACCTGCGCCCGTATGAAACGCTGGGTGCGCATTTTGCCGAACTCGACGGCGTGAAAGGCGTGAGCTTTGCGGTATGGGCGCCCAATGCGCAGCGCGTTTCCGTGGTGGGCGAGTTCAACCAATGGGACGGCCGCCGCCACGTCATGCGCCAGCACAAAGACAACGGTATTTGGGACATCTTTATCCCGAATGTCAAACTCAACGCGCTGTATAAATTTGAAATCCGCGATGCCAACGGCAATGTGCGCGAAAAAACCGACCCGTATGCCTTTGGTGCGGAATTGCGCCCGAGTACCGCTTCCGTGGTGCGCGGTCTGCCGGATAAAGTAGCGGAACCGGCCTTCCGCGCCCAAGCCAATGCCATCGATGCGCCCATCAGCATTTACGAAGTGCATTTGGGTTCTTGGAAACGCAATCCGGAAAACAATTACTGGCTGACCTACGAGCAGCTGGCAACCGAGCTGGTGTCGTATGTGAAAGAAATGGGTTTTACCCATATCGAGCTGCTGCCGGTGTCCGAATACCCGTTTGACGGCTCTTGGGGCTACCAGCCGACAGGCCTGTATGCGCCGACCAGCCGTTTCGGTTCGCCGGAAGAATTGAGAGCGCTGATTAAAGCCGCCCACGATGCCGGTATCAGCGTGATTCTCGACTGGGTGGTCGGCCACTTCCCGACCGACGACCACGGCCTGAACCACTTTGACGGCACTGCGCTGTACGAACACGCCGACCCGCGCGAAGGCTTCCACCAAGACTGGAATACCCTGATTTACAACTTCGGCCGCAACGAAGTGAAAAACTTCCTGCAAGGCAATGCCCTGTATTGGATTGAACGCTTCGGCTTCGACGGTATCCGCGTGGACGCCGTGGCTTCCATGATTTACCGCGATTATTCGCGCAAGCAGGGCGAGTGGATTCCCAACCAATACGGCGGCAATGAGAATCTGGAAGCGATTGCTTTCCTGCGCGACACCAACACCATGTTGAAACAGGAAGCGCCGGGCGCGACCGAAGTGGCGGAAGAATCGACCGCGTTTGCCAATGTGACCCGCGCCGAAGGCTTGAATTTCAGCTTCAAATGGAACATGGGCTGGATGAACGACACCTTGCGCTATATGCAGGAAGATCCGATTAACCGCAAGTACCACCACAATAAAATGACTTTCGGCATGATGTACCAATACAGCGAAAACTATGTGTTGCCGCTGTCACATGACGAAGTGGTACACGGTAAAAAATCGCTGCTCGGCCGTATGCCGGGCGACTGCTGGCAGCAGTTTGCCAACCTGCGCGCCTACTACGGCTTTATGTTCGGCTATCCGGGCAAAAAACTGATTTTCATGGGTGGCGAGTTTGCGCAAGGCCGCGAGTGGAATTATCAAGAAGGCTTGGATTGGTTCCTGCTGGAGCAGGAAGGCGGCTGGCACAAAGGCATGCAGGACTATGTGCGCGATTTGAACCATGTATATCAGGCCAATGCGCCGCTGTATCAGCTCGACCAATGGCCGGAAGGCTTTGAATGGCTGGTTGCCGACGACGGCAACAATTCCATTTTCGTGTTCGAGCGCCGCGACCGCGAGGGCAACCGTGTGATTGTTATCAGCAACTTCACGCCGGTGGTGCATGAAAGCTACCGTTTCGGGGTAAACGAGGCTGGTACTTATACCGAAATCATGAACTCCGACAAAGAGCTGTATAAAGGCAGTGGCGTTACCGGTAGCGTCACCGTGGAAACCGAAGCCGTCGAATCGCACGGCCGTGAGCAATCGCTGGCGCTGCGCATTCCTCCTTTGGCTACTGTTTACCTGTATAAAAAAGCCGAACCGAAAACGGTGGAAACCGAGGATGTTGCGAACGCGGCAGCCGAAGCCAAACCGGCCATTAAAAGTGGCAGTATCAAGACTCAGATAAAACGGGCAAAATAGTGCGGCGTCCGGCGGTTTGACCGTCAGATAGGAAAGCAGTCAAACTGCTGTTTCGGAGGCCGTCTGAAACAGCGGTTTTTATTGGGAATTTTCAGACGGCCATTTTTGAATTGAAGCAGAAAGAAGCATTATGTTTGCCAAAACATGGCATATCCAAGCGGGACGCCCGTATCCGATGGGTGCGGCATTGAATGAAAACGGAGCGAATTTTGCCGTATTTTCTTTAAATGCGGAAAAAGTGGAACTGTGTTTGTTTGACGGAAGTAAGGAAATCAGGCTGCCTTTGCCTGGGCGCAGCGGATCGGTGTTTTACGGTTTTGTCGAAGGGATAAAAGCAGGGCAGCGTTACGGTTTCCGCGTTTACGGGCAAAACCGGCCGGACTCGGGTACGGCGTTTAATCCGCAGAAATTGTTGATTGACCCGTATTCTAAAAAAATTGCCGGTAAGCCGAAATATGCCAATGCCGAGGAAATGGCGTGGTTTCACCATTCAGACGGCCGCGATAATGCGGCGTTGGCGCCCAAAAGCGTGGTAACGGGCAAAAGCACGTTCGATTGGATGGATGACCGCTATCCGGATACGCCGTGGGGCAAAACCGTGATTTACGAGGCGCATGTCAAAGGATTGACCAAATATTTTCCTAACTTGAAAAATGCCGGTACGTATAAAGCGCTGGCAGATGCGCGGGTGATTGCTTATCTGTGGAACTTGGGCGTAACCGCTGTTGAACTGATGCCGGTACACCAACATTTAGACGAATATCTTCTGCAAAAAGCGGGGTTGTCCAACTATTGGGGTTACAACACCTATTCACATTTTGCCGTCGAGCCTTCCTATGCGGCGGTGGCGGAGCAGGCTGCCGATGAATTAAAACAGGCGGTGCGGGCGCTGCACAAAGCAGGTATCGAGGTCATTTTAGACGTGGTGTACAACCATACCGCCGAGCAGGATTGGACGGGGTCGTTGCTGTGCCAGCGCGGTATCGACAACAAGCAATGGTATTGGGTGCAGCAGGGCGGTTTGTATGAAAACTGGTCGGGTTGCGGCAATACGCTAAATTTGTCTGACCGTGATGTGGCGCGTTGGGCGGCCGACAGTTTGCGCTATTGGGTGGAAGAATTCCATATCGACGGTTTCCGCTTCGATTTGGGTACGATTTTGGGACGCGAACCGGCGTTTAATGCGCACGGACGTTTTTTCAACACGCTGTATCAAGATCCGGTATTGGCCGGACGCAAATTGATTGCCGAAGCGTGGGACATCGGTGCCGACGGCTATCATGTCGGCGGTTTTCCGCAGCCGTTTGCCGAATGGAACGGTCGTTTCCGCGATGACATCCGCGCATTTTGGGTGTGGGAAAGCGGCAATTTGAGCGCGTTTGCCGAGCGGTTTTCCGGTTCGTCGGATATTTTCAACCACAGCGGCCGCCAGCCTTCCGCCAGCGTCAACTTTATCACCGCGCATGACGGATTTACCTTATACGATTTGGTCAGCTATAACGAAAAACACAACGAAGCCAACGGCGAGCAAAACCGCGACGGCCATAATGAAAACATCAGCTATAACCACGGTGTAGAGGGCGATACCGATGATCAGCGAGTTTTGGAATCGCGCGAATATACGGCCAAAGCGTTGTTGGCAACCTTATTATTAGCCAACGGTACGCCCATGCTGCTGGGCGGGGATGAGTTTGGCAACAGTCAGCGCGGCAACAACAACAGCTATTGTCAGGACAACAGCCTGACGTGGTTGGATTGGCCGAAAAAAGGCAAAAAGCATGTGTTGCAACATTATGTGAAAGCACTCATCTGCCTGAGAAAGCAAATCGGCCTGTTAAACCGCGACCAATGGTGGGATGATCAATGCATGCAGTGGCTGAATACCGACGGGCAGGCAATGAGCGATCAATGCTGGCACAACCGGGGTATTAAGACCATGCAGGTCTTGATTGACGGGAAATGGTTGTTATTAATCAACGCCAAACGTAGTCGGCAGTTATTTAACCTGCCTCAAGGACAGTGGAAAATTTCTTGCGTACCATCAGAGAAATATAATTACGGGCAGAACGGGCAGTGTGAAGTGGAGCATATGGGCATTTGGGTTTTGCGTAATGCTGACGTGTCATAAATATCCGTATTTTATTAACATAAAATCAAAGACATCAGATGACAACGATGTCTGTTGTGAAGGTGCGACAACTTCAGAAGAATTGTGTGGCAAGGCGATTATTCTGCTTGCCAGCGTGCCGGAATAACCCTAGAGTTTGTAGTTTTATAAGACAGCCAAAACAGCCGATGATTCGGTTTTGTAGTAAAGGCCGTCTGAAAAGTTAAAAGCTGTCATTAATGGCTGCTTTTTGAAAGAACATAGACATTACGATGCCGTAGGCAGCAGTTTTTCAGACGGCATTCCCAGTTTTTTTTACTCTGTCATAATCTTAAGAAAGGTTATCAAATGGCTAAAAAGCAACCCGTATCAGGCTTCGATTATGTAATGCCGAAACCGGATGCCGAAACCATCCGTAAATCCATTGTTTACAAAATGATTTTCATTTTGGGCATTGATCCGAAGGATGCCAACGAACACCAATGGTTGAATGCTGCTATGCTGGCCGCACGTGACCTGATTGCGGAAGACTTCCTGAAAACCCGCCGCGCCCATATCGACAACAGCAAACGCATGGTTTACTACCTCTCCATGGAATTCCTGCTGGGTCGCGCATTTGTAAACGCCCTGATTAATGAAGGCGTGTACGATGCCTTTGAAGAAGCGTTCAAACAACTGGGCAAAGAGTTTGCCGATGTTTGCGAACAAGAACAAGATCCCGGTTTGGGTAACGGCGGCTTGGGTCGTTTGGCAGCCTGTTTCTTGGATTCTCTGGCAACGCTGCGTATTCCGGCAATGGGCTACGGTATCCGTTACCAATACGGTATGTTTAAACAGGAAATCGTGGACGGCCAGCAGGTTGAAAAACCCGACTTGTGGTTGGATCAAGACTTGGCTTGGCAATTTGCCCGTTCTGAAAAACAATATTCCGTTAAATTCGGCGGTACTGTGCTGAATTTCGGCGACAAAAAAGAATGGCAGCCGAGCGAAGAAGTTTCCGCATGGGCTTATGATGAAGTGATTCCGGGTTACGGCGGCGAAGTAGCCAACCCGTTGCGTTTGTGGACTGCCCACGCCGGTAATCTGTTTAATTTGGAAGACTTCAATAAAGGCGATTACAGCGGTGCCGTTCATGCGCAAAACAGCGATGAAAACATCAGCCGTGTTTTGTATCCGAACGACTCGACCGACAGCGGTAAAGAGCTGCGTCTGAAACAGGAATATTTCCTGGTGTCTGCATCCGTGCAAGATATTGTGGCACGCCACAAATGCCGCTTTAAAAATGTCCGTACCTTAGCTGACGAAGTGGCCATCCACTTGAACGACACCCACCCGGTATTGGCGATTCCTGAGCTGATGCGCATTCTGATTGACGAAGAAGGTATTGCATGGACCGAAGCGTGGAACATGTGCTGTAAGATTTTCTCTTACACCAACCACACTTTGATGAGCGAAGCGCTGGAAACTTGGCCGGTTGAGCTGATGGCTCGTTTGTTGCCGCGCCATTTGGACATTATTTTTGAAATCAATGCCTACTTCCTGAATGCTTTACGCGCCATCGGCAGCTTTGACGACGATTTCGTCAGCCGAGTGTCCATTATCGACGAAACCCACGGCCGCCGTGTACGCATGGGTTGGTTAGCCGTTATCGGTTCGCACAAAGTCAACGGCGTGGCAAAAATCCACTCCGATTTGATGGTCAACACCATTTTTGCCGACTTCGCCAAAGTCTTCCCGGAACGCTTTACCAACGTAACCAACGGCGTAACTCCGCGCCGCTGGCTGAACATCGCCAACCGTCCGCTGTCTGCCTTCTTGGATAAAAACTTGGGTGAGCAAGACTGGCGCCTGCATTTGGATCATCTGACTAAACTTAACAGCAAAGTGGATGACCCCAAAGTACAGGCCGAATTCGGCGAAGTGAAAAAAGCCGCCAAAGAAAAACTGGCCAAATACATCGAAACCGAGCTGGGTATCAAAGTCAATACCGATGCGCTGTTCGACGTACAAATCAAACGTATCCACGAATACAAACGCCAAGCCTTGAACGTGATGCACATCGTTGACCGTTACAACAAAATCTTGGAAAACCCGGATGCCGACTGGCAGCCGCGCGTATTCATCTTTGCTGGTAAAGCCGCTTCCGCTTACTACATGGCGAAGAAAATCATCCGCCTGATTAACGACGTTGCCAAAATCATCAACAACGACGAACGTATCCGCGACCTGATTAAAGTGGTGTTTATCCCGAACTACAGCGTAAGTTTGGCACAAATCATCATTCCGGCTGCCGATTTGCACGAGCAGATTTCATTGGCCGGTACGGAAGCGTCCGGTACCAGCAACATGAAATTTGCCCTGAACGGCGCCATCTGTATGGGGACGCTGGATGGCGCGAACGTGGAAATTTTGGAAAAAGTCGGCGCCGACAACTGCTATATCTTCGGTAACACCGTTGAGCAGGTTGAAGAAATCCGCCGCAACGGTTACGATCCGCTGGATTACATCGAGCGCGACAACGACTTGCGCCGCGTCGTCAATCAAATCAGCAACGGCACTTTCACACCGGAAGAGCCGAACCGCTACAACGACGTATTGCAACCGTATGGCGACTTCTACCAACTGATGGCCGATTTCCGCAGCTACATCGACACGCAATACAAAGCCGACGCGCATTACCGCGATACCGCCGCTTGGCGCCGTTCCGCTTTGGTGAATATTGCCAATATGGGCTTCTTCTCATCTGACCGCTCGATTGCCGATTACTGCCGCGATATTTGGTACATCAAACCGTTGACCAGCAAAGAATTGCCGAGCAATAAATAAAGGTTAATTTGCAGAATAGAGGCCGTCTGAAAACCTAATTGTTTTCAGACGGCCTTTTTTATTTTTAATCAAAATGTTAGCTTATTCTGATTTTCAGTTATAGTGAAATGAATGAGAAAGTAAACCGGCAGCATGGGGTAGTTGGGTTGCAAACCCAACATTTACCAAGGCGTTCGTTGGGGTTTCATCCCAACCTACATGGTTTGATTTTTTACTTATTTCATCATAAATATAGTAAATCCAAAATAAAATGCTACAATTTTTATTTTTAGGCTAAGCAGCTATGGCACATTCCACAGATTTGCGAGAAAAAGCATTGAATTATTATGCACAATGCGAGAATGTCAGCGAAGTAGCAAAAGTATTCGGCATAGCACGAACAACTCTTTACCACTGGCTGGATTTAAAACAACAAACAGGAGGCCTGAAGCACCAAGTCAAAGGCCAAAATGCCGCAAAACCGGACATCCAAAAAATGCTCCAATTTATAGAGCAGAATCCTGATGCTTATCTGTATGAAATCGCCAAACACTTGAATTGCTCAGCATCAGCTGTTTTCTACGCATGTAAACGCTTAGGTATCACGCGAAAAAAAAAGACAACCGTTTACAAAGAGCAAGACCCTGAAAAAGTAGCGCATTATTTAACCCGATTGGCTCAGTTTCCCGATTACCGGCAGGTTTATTTGGATGAAACAGGATTTGATACCTATTTGTTCCGTCCGTACGCCCGCAGTGCAAAAGGTCAGACAGTGAAAGCTCAAATAAGCGGCAAAAAGTATCAGCGCCTATCGCCGGTTGCAGCTCAAATCGGGCAGAAACCGATTGCACCAATGGTTTATCGGCAAACCATGACCGGCGCCTTTTTTGAGGCTTGGTTCGAACAGTGTTTGTTACCGGCATTGACACAGAAACCGGTCATTATTTTGGACAATGCCCGATTCCACCGAATGAGTATTTTGCAAGAAATGGCGGCTCGTTTCGGGCATCATCTCTTACCGCTTTCACCTTACTCACCCGAACTGAACCCGATTGAACGGACTTGGGCGAATATTAAAAAACATCTGCGTTCTGTACTATCTGGAAATGGAACATTAACAGAAAAGCTAGTGTCTCACTCTTATTTTAATTAACTATAAAAAAGCAGCGGAATTTTATTCCGCTGCTTTTTTAAACGACTGGGTAAACGCAGGCTTAAGCTTCCAATGCGCTGCGGTGTTCCAAAACCTGGTCGATCAAGCCGTATTCTTTCGCTTCGGCGGCAGACATATAATTGTCGCGGTCGGTATCGCGTTCCAAATCGGCCAAATCGCGGTCGCAATGTTGCGCCAGCAGGCGGTTGAGCTTGTCTTTAATGCGCAACAATTCTTTGGCGTGGATTTCAATATCAGAGGCTTGACCGGCCAAACCGCCGCTAATCAGCGGTTGGTGAATCATGACGCGGCTGTTGGGCAGAGCGAAGCGTTTGCCTTTGGTACCGGCGGAGAGTAGGAAAGCGCCCATGCTGGCGGCCGAACCCAAACACAAAGTAGAGACGTCGGGTTTGATAAAGTTCATGGTGTCATAAATCGACATACCCGCGCTCACCGAGCCGCCGGGAGAGTTGATATACAGGTAAATGTCTTTATCGGGGTTTTCACTTTCCAGAAACAGCATTTGCGCCACCACCAGATTGGCCGATTGGTCGTCCACGCCGCCGACCAAGAAAATAATACGCTCTTTCAAGAGGCGGGAATAAATGTCAAACGCGCGTTCGCCTCGGCCGCTTTGCTCGATGACGGTGGGCACGAGATAATTTTGAATGTCGGGAATCATGATATTTTCCTTAATAGAATGAATGGCAAAACACCGAAGCGCATTAGAATGTGTATTCTGAACGCCGCTCCGGTGCTTTGTCGGCCGTCTGAAAATATTGATAACACGTTTCAGACGGCCTGTATCGTATCAAACGACAGATTAGGCTTGGCTGCCCATGACTTCGTCAAAAGACAGTTTTTTCTCGGTCACTTTAGCTTTGCCCAAAACGAAGTCAACGACGTTGCTTTCGGTTGCCAGAGAAGTTGGGCCTTGCAGACGTTTTTCGTCGGCGTAGTACCAGTCGATGACTTCTTGCGGATCTTCGTAGCTGTCGGCAAAACCGCTGACCACGGCTTTAATTTGCTCGTCGGTCGGCTCCAGTTTGTTTTCTTCAACCAGTTTGGCCAAAATCAAGCCCAAAGCCACGCGGCGTTCGGCTTGCTCTTTGAACATGTCGGTCGGCAGATCCAAGTTGGCGGCATCAGCCATGCCTTGGTTAACGAAGTTTTGTTTCATTTCGTTGGCCAGGCGTTGCGCTTCTTCTTCAACCAAAGCGTTCGGCACTTGCAGCTCGCTGGCTTTCAGCAGCGCTTCCATCACGGATTCTTTGGTTTGGTCGGAAACACGGCGGCTGACTTCGCGGCCGACGTTTTTCTTCACTTCTTCTCGCATTTTGGCTACATCGCCGTCTTCAATGCCCAAAGCTTTGGCGAAATCGGCATCCACTTCCGGCAGGGTAGCTTCGGATACGTTGACCAAAGTGATGGTGAATACGGCGGTTTTACCGGCCACGTCTTGACCGTGGTAGTCTTCCGGGAAGTTGACTTCCACGTCTTTGCTCTCGCCTGCTTTCAGGCCGACCACGCCTGCTTCAAATTCAGGCAGCATTTGGCCTGCGCCCAATACGAAGGCGTAGTTTTTAGAAGAACCGCCGGCAAACGGTACGCCGTCGATTTTGCCTTCAAAGTCGATAATCACGCGGTCGCCGTTTTGCGCTTCGCGCTCAACGTGGTTGTAGCGGGTGCGTTGTTTGCGCAGGATTTCAACGGTTTGATCCACTTCGGCGTCGCCCACTTCGGCAGTCACTTTTTCGATTTCTTGAGCAGACAAATCACCGATGGTCACTTCCGGGAACACTTCAAAAATTGCGGCCACTTTCAAGACGTTTTCATCGTCTTGCTCTTCCACGGCATCAAAACGCGGATAACCGGCGATGCGCAGGTTTTCGGCCACAACGATGTCGTAGAACGCGCGCGGCAGCAGCTCGTTCAAGACTTCGTTTTGAACGCTTTGGCCGTACATGGAGGCAACCATTTTCAGCGGTGCTTTACCCGGACGGAAGCCGTCGATTTTCACGCGGCGTTGGGTTTGTTTCAGTCGTTTGTCGGTTTCAGCGTTGATGTCGCTCCACGGCAACGACACGATGATTTTGCGTTCCAGGTTTTCTAAAGTTTCTACAGTTACGCTCATTGTAAGCCCTTAGTGTTGTATGGTTAAAAGTGATTCAGACCCTTTGCGGGATATCGGCCAAATATGGCGGCGGACGGCTCAAATTCAAGCCGTGCAAAAGGGATAAAATTCAGCCGACTAGTATAGCACAATGTTACGCCAAAGAAATCAAAATGCCGTCTGAAAAATGCTTTTCAGACGGCATTGAGGTAAAACGGCGGCCGGATTGCAAGAAAGTTTTTGATAAATAAGAATAGGCCGTCTGAAAATCATCGAGACTTTCAGACGGCCTGAACCAACCTTACAAATGGTCTTTCTGCGCCATAATCCGGCGGTTGCCGCTGATGTCGGCAGGAGTGACGACACCGGCGTTTTCCAGCGCTTCCATCAGGTTAGCAGCGCGGTTGTAGCCGATGCGCAGCTGGCGTTGCAGCGCGGAAATCGAGGTTTTTTTGCTTTCCAATACAAAGGCCACTGCCTTGTCAAACAGCTCGTCGCTGTCGGCATTCGGGTTGACCGCGTTGGTGGTTTCCAAAGCCGCTTCGCCGCTGAGCAAACCTTCGACATAATTGGCGGGCGCCTGCTCTTTGATGTGCGACACGATGGCGTGCACTTCGTCGTCGGTGGTAAATGGGCTTTGCAAACGTACGGGGTCGGCGTTGCCCGGTTTCAAAAACAGCGCGTCGCCGTAGAGCAGCAGCTCGTCTGCGCCGCCTTGGTCGAGAATGGTGCGGCTGTCGATTTTGCTCTGCACGGTAAAGGCCATGCGCGTGGGGATATTGGCTTTAATCAGGCCGGTCAAGACATCCACGGTCGGGCGCTGAGTGGCGATAATCATATGGATACCGGCGGCACGGGCTTTTTGCGCGAGACGGGCAATTTGCTGCTCGACGGCTTTGCGCTCGGTCATCATCAAATCGGCCAACTCATCAATCACCACCACAATCTGCGGCAGCGCTTCCAGCGGCTCAGGGTCATCGGGGTTGAGGCTGAACGGGTTAGGCAGCGGTTTGCCGTTTTTCTTGGCTTCGGCGACTTTGGCGTTGAAACCGTCCAAATTGCGCACGCCGACATGACCGAGCAGGCGGTAGCGTTTTTCCATTTCTGCCACGCACCAATTGAGCGCCTGACCCGCTTCGCGCATGTCGGTCACCACAGGGCAGAGCAGGTGCGGAATGCCGTCGTACACCGCCAATTCAATCATTTTCGGGTCAATCATGATAAAGCGCACTTCATCGGGCGTGGCTTTATACAGCATAGACAAAATCATGGCGTTGACACCGACCGATTTGCCCGAGCCGGTGGTACCTGCCACCAATAAATGCGGCATTTTCGCCAAATCGCCGAAGACGGGCAATCCGGCAATGTCTTTGCCCAACGCCACGGTCAGCTTGGATTTTGCTTCGGCAAATTCGGCGGAGGACAATACTTCGCCCAGCGTCACACTTTGGCGGTGTTCGTTCGGCAATTCAATGCCCATGGTGTTTTTGCCGACGATGGTTTCCACCACGCGCACCGAAGGCAGCGACATCGAACGCGCCAAATCCTTCGACAAACCGACAATCTGGCTACCTTTCACGCCTTGCGCCGGTTCGATTTCAAAACGGGTAATCACTGGGCCGGTGATGGCGGACACCACTTCCACGCCGATACCGAATTCCGCCAGTTTGGACTCGATTTGCGCGGCGGTGCGCTCCAATTCGGCCGGGTTGACGGTAACCGGCTCGCCCTCGGGCAGGCTCAGCAGCGACAGGGAAGGTTTATGGTATTCGCCGGCTGCCTGCGGCTCGTCATGGTCAAACAGCGAAGTTTGGATTTTCGGCGGCGGTGCAACAGCCAAAGGCACGGCTTTGCGGTTGCTGCTGCTGCCCGCCAGCTGCGGCACGGGCGCGGCGGTAATCGCCTGCGCCTCTTTTACCATACGGCGGGTATTTTTCGCGTCGGGCAAGTCAGCAGCGGCAGCTTTTTCTTGGCGTACATCGTTGATTTTCTGTTTCAAACCGCTGACCGCGCTTTCCGTATTGCGGCCGGTTTTCGCCAACACTTCCAGCCATGACACCTGCGCCAGCAGCGATACCGCCAGCAGCACCACCACCAGCATAATCAGCAGGCTGCCGGAAGTGCCCAATAATTTGGCGAGAAACGCGCCCAAAAACGAGCCGACCACACCACCCGCGCCGACGGGCAGGCTGTTGTCCAATACCGAAGAGAGGGCAAAATATTCCAAAATCGGGCTGCACAAGAGCAGTAAAAACAAAGCCAGCGCAGCGACGCGGTGGTTGTAGGGCTTGTGGTTTTCGCGGTTTTGCAGCGGGCGGAAATTTTTATACAGAAACACGCAGGAAGCGGCAATCCACCACCAAAACGACAGGCCGAAGAGGTAATAGCCGATATCCGACAGATACGCGCCGAAAAGTCCGCCGAAATTAATCACTTGGCCGACATCGGGCACACTGCGCGACCAAGCGGGGTCGGCCATGTCGAAGCTCCACAGCGAAATGGCGATATACACCGTCACCACCAGCCCGAAAAGCCATAAGGTATCGTTAATCAGATTGGCGACATGCTCGGGGCGGGCTTTTTTCTCTTCGCTTTTTTGCAGCGCTTTGGCTGCTTTGAGCGCCTCTGAGACTTTATTCGGCTGGGCGGTTTTGGCAGCGGTTTTGCGCACCGCAGGTTTGGCGGCAGCGGCTTTGGCTTTCGGCTTGGCTGATGGGGTGGTTTTGCGGGTCATAAGAAAACAGATAGAGGCCGTCTGAAAACGGCGGGAAGATAATTATGCGTAACGGCAGATTATACAATAGAACGCGGTTTGTCGGCAGAATAAGGCTAGGCCGTCTGAACAGGTGTGGCAGAAATCTTGGATTTCATTTTCACGCCTGTTCAGACGGCCTTGCAGGTTAAATCACCCAATTACACCAAATTGCTGATGAAAATCAGCAGAATCACTAGCGGTACAATATATTTGGGGCTGTACTAGATAATTAGAGCAAATTACCTTTTACTAACTGTTTCAAAATAGAAATTTGAGATTTTATTTCACTGTTGTTAAAACGCC
>NZ_JALJYC010000038.1 GCF_024170405.1 Neisseria perflava
GCGTTTTAACAACAGTGAAATAAAATCTCAAATTTCTATTTTGAAACAGTTAGTAAAAGGTAATTTGCTCTAATTATCTAGTACAGCCCCAAAAAATTTATCAAACAACTGGAACGGAGTAGGGAAAAAGAGCGGGAAAACCTGAACCGTTTTATACCTCCACGGCCAAGCAAATCTATTGTCGCACCATACCCCGAACTATCAAGAATCAACCATGAACATGGCACTGTTCCAATTCAGATAACCGTTTCTGAATACGGGCAAGTCGTTAATGCAAAACTGGTAGGAACAAGCGGATATGAACGACTAGATACGGCAGCTCTAAAAGCAGTGAAAAACACATCATTTATCCCTGCAAAACAAGGATATAACAGCATAGAACACACGTATATAATCAATATCACATACTAATGTAACCCGATTACAAAAATAAGGAGCAAATGCTCATATAGCGAGCGTTTGCTCCTTATTTTAAAATAAAGCCTTATTATTTTGCATAAGGCTTTGATTTTATGGTAACTCAAGCTGATTACATGGACAGTCTGAAAGGCCGTCTGAAATTGGTGTCCGATTATGCTTTGGCGCCGCGATGGCAGGTAGAACCGACCCGAATCAGCCAGTACCGGCGCGGCCGGCTCAGGCTGCCGATTGAGTTTGTGTTAGACATCGCCGAGCAGACAAACACAGACCCAATCAGTATTATCAGGCAGTTAGAGCTTGAACGAACCAAACGGAAGCGCGGAGACGTTATAGAACGGATTACATGGAAGCCAAACGAGAAAGTACGCAGGTATGTGCCGGAATGGGTACGCAAGCGTAACCATTTCAACCAATATTAAGAGTTCGCATAATGTATATTATGTTAAATTTTAAATATACTAAATATACACAGCATTCCAAGAGCCCCTTTCCTCTCAAACACTGCTGGTATTAAGCCCATAATCAACAAAAGGCCGTCTGAAATTTCTGATAAGAATTTTCAGACGGCCTTTTCACTAAAACATGATTACGCCAGCTTCAATTTGGCATTCGCATCGCGCAAGGCGGTACGCACGCCTTCTTCGATGACCGGATGGTAGAACGGCATATCCAGCATTTGCGGTACGGTCATTTTCATTTGGTGTGCCCAGGCCAGCAAGTGTGCCAAGTGTTCGGCTGCCGGGCCTAAAATTTCTGCACCGAGGAACAAGCCGGTGCCTTGCTCGGCATACAGGCACATATGGCCTTGGTTAACCAGCATGACGCGGCTGCGGCCTTGATTTTTGAAAGATACTTCGCCAATAACAAATTTGCCTTCGCCGTATTGTGCTTCGATTTGGGCAAATTTGGCACCAACAGTAGCGATTTGCGGGCTGCTGAACACTACGCCAATCACGCTGCGGCGCAGGCCGCCTTCGATATTCGGATAACGGCCGGCATTATCGCCTGCAATTTTGCCTTGGTCGGCGGCTTCGTGCAACAGCGGCAGTTGGTTGGAAGCATCGCCGGCGATGAAAATATACGGGATGCTGGTCTGCATGGTGTGCGGATCGGCAACGGGTACACCACGGCCGTCCAACTCGATATTCAGATTTTCCAAACCGATATTGTCCACGTTCGGGCGGCGGCCGATGGCGGCCAACAGGTATTCGGCAGTAAATACGCCCTGCTCGCCGTCCTGCTCCCAATGTACTTCGACATTGCCTTCGGCATTCAGTTTGGCTTCGGTTTTAGCATCCAAATGCAGGGTCATTTCCGAACCGAATACGGCTTTGGCTTCGGCCAATACCACCGGATCGGAAATGCCGCCAATCATGCCGCCGATACCGAAAATTTCCACTTTCACGCCTAAGCGGTGCAAGGCTTGACCCAATTCCAAACCAATCACGCCCGGGCCGAATACGGCTACGCTTTTAGGCAAGGTATTCCATGAGAATACATCGTCGTTGACAATCACTTTATCGCCCAAAGCCTGCCATTGCGGAATCACAATCGGACGCGAACCGGTGGCAATCACGAAACTTTTAGCTGTGATTTGGGTATGCTCGTCGATTTGCACGGTGTGGTCGTCAATAAATTTTGCCGCACCCATAATGCGTTTGTCAGCGGGCCATTCTTCCACATCGCTAACCACGAAACCGACGAAACGGTCGCGTTCGGATTTGACGCGGTTCATCACTTCTTCGCCGTTGACCGTTACGCTACTTTTATCCAAATGCACGCCAAACGGATCGGTGTGCAGCGCATGATGACGTGCTTCGGCTGCGGCAATCAGCAGTTTGGACGGCATACAGCCGACGCGGGCGCAAGTCGTGCCGAACACATGGCTTTCGATGAGATAAACATTGTCGCTATGCAAACGCGCATTGCGGAATGCGCCCATACCGGCGGTACCGCCGCCGATAACGACTACATCTGCTTGAATTTTTTTCATGTCGATTCCTTTTTTGAAACATCGCAAAGGCCGTCTGAAATCAGGCGCGGCGCTTTTTAATGCCTTGATTTAATTTCGCAATAACGAAAGCTGATTGTAAATATAGAGCTACTCGGGTAATACAGCCATACTGTTCTGTATTACCCGAATAACTCTATGCTATTCGGGATTGGCCGCCTTTTCAGACGACCTTTAAGCTTTTACAGCGTTTTCAACGTAATCCGAAGATTAGTTTTTAGCCAGGTAAGCTTCCAAATCTTCGCTGCCGCCGATGTATTTGCCGCCGATGAAGACTTGCGGAGCAGTCATTTTGCCGGTAATGGCGCGTACGGAAGTCACGGTAGCGTCTTTACCCAATACGATTTCTTCGTAAGACAAGCCTTTGTCTTCCAAAGCTTTTCTGGCTTTGGCGCAGAATTGGCAGCCCGGTTTGGTAAAGATAGCGATGGATTCTTGTGCTTTCCAGTCCGGAGCGATGAATTTCAGCATGGTATCTGCGTCAGATACTTTGAACGGATCACCCGGTTCTTCCGGCTCGATGAACATTTTTTCGATAACGCCGTCGTTTACCAGCATAGAGTAACGCCAAGAGCGTTGACCGAAGCCCAAGTCGTCTTTTTCGACCAGCATGCCCATACCTTTGGTAAATTCGGTGTTGCCGTCCGGAATCATGTAGATGTTGTCAGACTCTTCTTCGGCAGCCCAAGCGTTCATCACGAATGTGTCGTTTACAGATACGCAGTAAATG
This sequence comes from Neisseria perflava, assembly GCF_024170405.1. GTDB lineage: Bacteria > Pseudomonadota > Gammaproteobacteria > Burkholderiales > Neisseriaceae > Neisseria > Neisseria perflava_B. The sequence continues at coordinate 3,162 of NZ_JALJYC010000038.1, forward strand.
GCGTCAACGCCGTTTTCTTTGAAGGCACCGGCCAGCTCGTTGTAGCGCGGCAGGTGTGAAGAAGAACAAGTCGGGGTAAATGCGCCCGGCAGAGAGAATACGACTACTTTTTTACCTTTGAACAAATCATCGGTAGAAACATCTTTCCAAGTGTCACCAACGCGGGTGTGGAATACAACGCTAGGTACTTTTTGACCGGTACGATCTTGCAAAGCCATTTTTAGCTCCTTTATAAAAACAATAACGGGGGTGTTGAACTTCAATAACTGCATTCTAGCGCAGCTACTGTAATTTGTATAATTTATAGTTCAAATAATATGGATTACATCAGGCTATGATGCAAACGCATAAATTGCCAGCAATCTTCTATATGGAGGCCGTCTGAAAATAATCAAGACCTTAATCTTTTTTATTTTTCAGACGGCCTTTGCGGTCTGCAAACAAGCATACACCGCAGCGGTGACAAAATCATGACACAGGTGCGGTGTAATAAGGATGGCGGTTTAGTCCAGATGGTTGCTGTCGGGCGCTAAGACCGTGCGGTTGCCATTGGTTTCCGGCGGCGATACGATGCCGTCGTTTTCCATTTGGTCAATCAGGCGTGCGGCGCGGTTGTAGCCGATACGCAGCTGGCGCTGTACCCCAGAAATGCTGGCTTTGCGCGATTTGACCACATACGCCACGGCTTCGTCATACATCGGATCGACATCGCTGTCGTGGTTTCGTCCAATGCTGCCGAACTCTTCGCCGCCGCTGCCGCCGCTCAGAATCTCATCCACATAATCCGGCTCGCCAAACTGCTTCAGATATTCCACCACATTGTGCACTTCGTCGTCTGAGGCAAACGCACCATGAACACGCTGCGGATAGCCCGTACCCGGCGGCAGAAACAGCATATCGCCCATACCCAGCAGGTTTTCCGCGCCCATCTGGTCGAGAATGGTGCGGCTGTCGATTTTACTGGACACTTGAAACGCAATGCGGGTCGGAATATTGGCTTTAATCAAGCCGGTAATCACGTCCACGCTCGGGCGCTGCGTTGCCAAAATCAGATGGATACCGGCGGCGCGGGCTTTTTGCGCCAAACGCGCAATCAGTTCTTCGATTTTCTTACCGGCAGTCATCATCAAATCGGCAAACTCGTCCACCACCACCACGATAAACGGCAGTTTTTCCAGCGGCTCGGGATTGTCGGGCGTGAGGCTGAACGGATTGGCGATTTTCTCGCCGCGTTTGGCGGTTTCGGCCACTTTTTCGTTGAACCCGGCCAAATTGCGCACGCCGACATGACTCATCAGGCGGTAGCGTTTTTCCATTTCGTTGACACACCAATTCAAGGCATTGGCCGCCAACTTCATATCGGTCACCACCGGCGCCAGCAGGTGCGGAATGCCCTCGTAAATGCTCAATTCCAGCATTTTCGGGTCAATCATAATCATGCGCACCTCTTCCGGCGTGGCCTTAAACAGCATGGACAAAATCATCGCGTTCACACCCACCGACTTGCCCGAACCGGTCGTACCGGCCACCAGCAAATGCGGCGCCTTGGCAAGGTTAGCGACCACCGGTTGGCCGGTAATATCCTGCCCCAAAGCCAGCGTCAGCTTGGATTTGGATTCGGTAAACGCGGGCGATTTGAAAATTTCGCTCAGGCGGATAATCTGACGTTTCGGGTTCGGCAGCTCCAATCCCATGCAGGTTTTGCCCGGGATGGTTTCCACCACGCGGATGGAGGCCACGCCCAGCGAACGCGCCAAGTCTTTTTCCAAGTTCAACACCGCATTGCCGCGCACGCCAACATCGGGTTCGATTTCATAGCGCGTAATCACCGGGCCGGCATACGCGTCAACGACTTTGACTTTGACCTTAAATTCCGCCAGCTTTTCCTCGATGATAATGCTGTTTTCCAGCAGGGCTTCATCGGTTTGCGCTGCGCTCGGGTCATATTGCGGCGGCAGCAGCAAATCGACAGACGGCAGGTGTACATCGGAAGTATCTGCCCCTACAACCGCCGCTTCGGTATGAGACGGCACAAGCGCAGCCGAGACCGTCTGAATAACAGCGGGTTCGGCAAGCGCATTTGAAATTGATGAATTTGCTTCTACGGTATTTTCATCATGATTAACCGCTGCGGCAGATTCAGCCGGATTTTCAGACGGCCAAAACAGCGTATCCGCTTGAGTTGCCGCTGCTGCCGTTTCGCTTGGGGCGGCAACAGGCGCAACTGCCGCTTGCGGGCGATGTTCAAATACCGCCATCGTCGCCTCATCCTGCGCCGGATTATCCGTTGAAGCAGTCTGAAGCGGAACGGCGTCCGCCGTTTCCGGCAAGGCCGATTCGCTAATCAGAAAATCATGAATCGAACGCTGCGGGCGGTTGCTGACGTGCACTTCCGCTTCGGGCAACACCAGCTGAGGCGGTTCTTTAAAGGCCGGCGGTTCGGGAATATCAATCGGCGCGGCTTGGGTTTGCGGCACGGCGGGCGGTTCGACGACGGTGGCGGTCGGCGCAGCCGGACGGCTGATGTACGGCTCGCTTTGGAAACGCGAGGTTTTCGGCGGGAAAAACGGTTTTTTCGGCTGCAACTTGGCGGCGCTCTGTTCCACCCGTGCAGCAGGCGGAATCACACTTTCCTGACCGGAAACATCCACATGGCGGATGGGGCGGCTGCTGCGCCGACGGGCGGCGGGCGTGTGCGACAAATTGGCTAAAATTTCGTCATCCTGAATCACTTGCGGCTGGAAATCGCGCACAGGAGCAACCGCTGCCGCCAAGCGGTGGCGGGCGGCAGTTTGGCGCGCCAGATTGCTTTGAATCGCACCGACGTCGATTTCGTCCCAACGGCTCGGAATATCAGCCACCGGAATTACGGCCTCGCGTTCGGCGATTTTCAAGGCCGTCTGAACCGACTCGATATGCGGCGCTTGCGCTTGGGCAATATGAATTTCGCTTACGCCTGCCAAAACGCGGTCACGCGTGCGGCGCAAGGCCGGGTCGTTAAAACCGATGATTTCCAAGCCGGGCATAGGTTTGTCGGAAGTTTTTAAGGTATGCTGCACTTGCGGCTCGGCCACATTCGGCGCAGGCTCGACAACCGGACACTGCACGCTTTTTTCAACGGCAGCTTCCTGCATGGCCGCCTCGCCCAACGCACGGGTTGCCTCTTCCAAAGTAATTTCTTCATACGCCGCCCCGCTGACCGGACGCGGTACATATTCCGGCTCTTCGCTCTCGACAAAAGGCACAATATCGGGATACACAGGCGGTTTGGCCTGAAGGCGCTTGCGCGCAACTGACGGCGCACGCGGGGTCTGCTCCGGTTGCGGCGCGGCGGTTTTCGATACTTCCTGCTCCGTCTGCGTTTCGGCCTCAAAAGTATTTTCAAAATTATCCTGTCCGCTAAAACCGGAAGAGCCGTCTTCATAGTCATCCAACAGCACGGCTTCGGGTTCAGACGGCAACGCCTCACTGCGGCGCGGCTGTTTGACCTTTAAAAGGCGCAGGCGGGCAATGGTTTTGCTGTAAGCCGCTTTGGTTTGCGCACTGCCAAACGGGTTCACCAAATTCAGACGGCCTTTTCCCGGCGCGGGCGTTTCAGACGGCATACCGTCTTCTTCCGCGCCGCCTTCCATGTGCGTCAGCTCCTGCCGCCAGTCCTGCTCCTGCCGGTAATGCAGCCACAGCACCGCGCCAATCGCGCACAACAATAGGAAAATCAATACAGTCCACAACATAAACAGGCAGCCTTTATCATTTCAAACAACAAAGACGGCTATTTTAACGTGTTTCCGCGCTAAAAAGAATAAGCAGGCCGACAATCTCCGCCCACGGCGTATCGCGTTATAATACAGGCCGTCTGAACAACTGCCCTCCCGCCATGATTTTCCAAACCGAATGGTTTTCCCCGTTTACCCTGCTGGCCGCCGCCCTACTGACGGCAGTATTGCTGGCCGCCACCGCCCGCCGCGCCTGGCGTGCGTTTGCCCGCTACAAGTCGGCGGCCGCCCTCGCCTGCGTGATTCTGGCCACGGCTTGGTGTTTGAACGCCACGCCCGACAGCGGCCATTTGGCGGGCATGAACTATCACCTGCTGGCGGTGAACCTGACCGCGCTGATGATAGGCGCACCGGCGGCATGGTGGCTGGGCGTATTGCTGCTTTTCCCCTATACGGTGTTGTTCGGCGGCGGCTGGCAGGCCGTTCCCCTTAACGCCTTGGCACTGCTGCTGCCTGCGCTGGCGGTGAATTTGGCCGCCCGCGCTTGGGTCAACCGCCTGCCCGCCAATATTTTTATCTTTATTTTTCTCAACGGCTTTCTCGCCTCGGCAGCAGGCATGATGGTAACGGGGCTGGTTTTGGTCGGCGTATTGGATTGGGCAAACGCTTTTTCAGACGGCGTATTGTGGTCAACCGCCTTTCCGGTGTTTTTTCTGATTTCATGGGCGGAAGCGTTTTTAAGCGGCATTACCACCGCCATTTTCGTCGCCCTACGCCCGCAATGGCTGAATACGTTTGATGACGGGCGTTATTTGAAGGCGGAGAATAAGATTTGGTGAGGGATGTTTAGGCTGGCAGGTTTGTGGCCGACGTAGGGTGTGCGGCATAGCCACGAACACGTTTTCCTAATCTATGCCGTCTGAAAGCATTCATCATTTTGGGCGGGATAACATATAAATCAAATATGCTTACCATCGCCTGTTTCACGGCAACCCTATTTTCAGACGGCCTTGCTTGCGAATATACATTGAGTAATTTGCTGCTTTTATTAATAAATGATTTGATAAACAAAAGGAAACCCCATGTTTGCCAACGCCATCCTGCCCATTGCCGTCGGCGCGATTTTCGGCGCTTTATCACGCTGGCTGCTCGGCCTGTATTTTACCCAACTGACAATTTTTGCCTTGGGCACACTGGTAGCGAACTGGGCGGGGGCGTTTATCATCGGCGTGGTGGCCGAACTGGTGCACAACCCGCAATGGCGCCTGCTGCTGATTACCGGTTTTCTCGGCAGCCTGACCACGTTTTCCAGCTTTTCTTTGGAAATGGTCGGCATGATGCAGGCGCAGCGTTGGGGCGCGGCGCTGCTGGCCGTGTGCCTGCACGTGTTCGGCTCGTTTGCGCTGACGGCGGCGGGGATCTGGGTGGCGCAGTCGTTCAAATAGCGGATAACGCAGAGGCCGTCTGAAAATATCAATATTTTCAGACGGCCTTTGCCTTACTTCGCTCACTCAATCCCAATATCCAAACACACCACTTCGCCGCACAACGCCTTGCCCGTATCGCTCAAATGCGCCGGTTTGTAAGCGGCAAAAGTGTAGGTAATATCCGAACGGAACGCGTCTTTATCCGCCGCGCCGGTGTCGCAGTCCAAACCGGTGGGAATATCCAAAGCGATTTTCAGGCCGTCTGAAGCATTGAGCGTGCGGCAGACTGCGGCGATATTTTGCGGTAACGCACCGCTGAATCCCGTGCCGAAAATGCCTTCGACCACCACATCATAGCCCTGCTGCAAACGCTGCGCGGCGCTGTCCCACACGATGATTTCTATGCCGCCCAAACCGTTCAGACGGCCTAAATTCAGCTCGGCCAAAGGCGACAATTTGTCGCCCAAGACAAACACAATATCCATCCGCCAGGCCTGCGCCTGCAACAGCCGCGCCATTACCAAGCCGTCGCCGCCGTTGTTGCCCTTGCCGCACACCACCAGCATACGCCCCGCTTGCGGCTGCCGCTGCAACAAATCCCGCCCAGCGGCCTGCCCCGCGTTTTCCATCAGCTGCTCGAATGTCGTTCCTTTGTCCACTGCCATTTGCTCGTGGCGGCGCATTTCTTCTGCGGTATAAATTTTCATGGCTACTCCTTTCATGTGGTTCAGGCCGTCTGAAAACCGGTCTGATGTCATTTAGGTTCTAATATAACCAAAGCCCATAAGATAAGCAAAATCCATTCTTTCCTATTTCTTCAGACGGCCTTTAATATGCGCCTTATTCTGACAAAAATACGAGAACACACCCATGAACCATTATCCGATTTTCGCCGATTTGCGCGACCGCCCCGTATTGCTGGCGGGTGCGGGCAAAGTGGCCGAACGCAAGGCCGAAAGCCTGTTGCAGGCTGGTGCGCAGGTGCGCGTGGTGGCCGAAACCTTAAGCCCCGTTTTCCAAACTTGGCTGGATGAGGGCAAAATCAACTGGCTGGGCAGTGAATTTCACGACGATTATTTGAATGACGTATTTTTAGCCATTGCCGCCACCGACAACCACGCCTTCAACAGTCGCGTGTTCCAAGCCGCCGAAGCGCGGGGCAAATTCTGCAATACTGTGGACACCGCCGATTTGTGCTCGTTTATCGTACCGGCCGTGATTGACCGCAGCCCGATTAAAGTCGCTATTTCCAGTGGCGGAACTTCGCCCGTATTGGCGCGCAAATGGAGGCAGATTATCGAAACGCTGCTGCCGTTGCATACCGGCAAAATGGCTGCCATCGCGGGCAAATGGCGCAGCCGCGTGAAAGCCGAAATCCAAGGCACGGAGCAGCGCCGCCGTTTTTGGGAACATTTGTTCGACAGCCGTTTCAACGCGCTGGCGGCGCAAGGCAATCTGGAAGCCGCCGAAGCGGAATTGGCCGCCCAACTCGACGGCTACCGGCCGTCAACAGGCGAAGTGGTCTTGGTCGGTGCAGGGCCGGGCGACGCCGGTTTGCTGACCATTCATGCTTTGCAGGCGATTCAGGCGGCGGATGTGGTTTTGTATGATGCGCTGGTTTCTGATGAGATTTTGGGCAAAGTGCGCAAAGACGCGGATAAAATCAGCGTCGGCAAACGCGCCGGCTGCCATCATGTGCAGCAGGAAGAAACCAACCGTTTGCTGGTGCAATATGCGCAGGCAGGCAAACGCGTGGTGCGGCTCAAAGGCGGCGATCCGTTTGTGTTCGGGCGCGGCGGCGAAGAGGCGCAGGTCTTGCGCCAAGCCGGGATTTCCTACCGCATTGTGCCGGGCGTGACCGCCGCACTGGGCGCGACCGCCTACGCCGGGATTCCGCTGACCCATCGCGATTGCGCCCAAAGCGCGCTGTTTGTCACCGCCCACAGCAAACACGACGGCCAGCAACCCGACTGGCGCACCTTGGCCCTAAGCCATCAAACGCTGGTGGTGTATATGGGCACGCTCAAAGCCAGCGAAATCACCGAAAAGCTGATTGAATACGGCCGCAGCGCGGATACGCCCGTCGCCATCGTTTCCAACGGCACCTTGCCGCAGCAAAGCGTACAGACAGGCCGTCTGAAAGATCTACCCGCGATGGCCGAACGCGCCCCGCGCCCTGCGCTGATGGTCATCGGCGAAGTCGCCGCTTTGCGCGATGAGTTAAAATGGTTTGGAGAAAATGAAGCGGCGGCTTGAGGGCAAAACAAAGTCGAGTCAACCGGCCGAGACCGTTGCAAAAAGTTTAAACACCACCCACCCTTTGCCCAGCCATAAAAAATGATAGGCTGAAATCCACCCTAGCGCATAAAAAACAACCGTTATCCGAATAGATAACGGCTGCTTTCCTTTTCAGACGGCCTCAACCGCCCTTAATCAACCAGCAAACCCTGCTGTTTCAATGCGCTTTGCACGCCGGCATTGCTTTCCACGCGCAGATAGAAGCCTTCCAAATTGCCCAGTCCGCCCAAATCCAAATGCACGGCTTTTGCCCAGCGCAGAATTACATAGAAATACACGTCGGCAATCGTTAGCTCGCCGGTCAGGTAATCTTGGCCGTTTAAAGCCTCATCCACAAGGGTCAGCAGGCGCACGGCTTTCAATTCGGCGCGGGCGCGCACTTGAGAAGTTTCGCCTTCGCCGTCGATAAATTGGTTCGGCGCAAAAATCGTGCCGAATACGCCGTATACGTCGGCATTGGCAAACGCCAGCCACTGACGCGCTTTGGCGCGGGCGCGGATGTCGCCGCTGCCGTAAATATTGGCTTCGGGATAGCGGTCATTGAGATAGTCCAAAATCGCTACGTTTTGCGTCAGCGTCCAATCGCCCTCTTGCAACACGGGTACAGAGCCGACCGGATTCAAGGCCAAAAATTCCGGCGTTTTCAGCTCGTCGTGGGTTACTTTTACCGCCTCAAAATCAGCCTTTGTCCAAAATAAAGCCGTGTGCGGCACCAGCGGGCAAGCGCCCTGCATATAATACAGTTTTAACATTCCTGACTCCTTTTCTGATCCATTGTGTGTTTAAACGGTTAACTATCCGTCAATCTCCCGGACGAACACGGGCAGCCAAACGCTCCTGCGCCGCCACGTCTTTATCCTTCAACTTTGCGCCCAAGCCGAGCTGTTTTTCATACTCTGATTGCGGCGTATCGTCATCCTGCATACCGAAAGCACCGGCGTTGACCCATAAAACCAGCAAAGCCACCACCGCCGCGCAAAAACCCATCAAATACCAAAACATCTGCATTCCCGATACCCGCCGCACCCGTGCGGCAAGGCATAATTTTGTTTATCACGCTGCGAATGTAGCATATTCGCGCGGGCAGATAAACGGCGCTTACGCATTACTGCATTTTCGCGTTAATTCATGCAAAGGCCGTCTGAAACGGCAATCTATTCAGATGGCCTGCGGCATGAATATTAAACGCAATAAGCGCAATCGAGCATGTCTTTGCGCACGTCGTTCAACAAAAACGCCGCCGCATCGTCAGATTCGGCTTGGATAAAGGTAAACAGTTTAGCCAAAATCTTACCGATAAACACTTTTTGCACCGCCTCCGCATCGCCCAAGCTGCGCTGCGCCAGAAAATCGGCAATATCTTGCGGCAGACTGCGCTCGGGCAAGGCCACGGCGCTGAAGCGCACATCCGACTGCAAACGCGCCAGCAGCGACTGGGTTTTCTCAATCTTAATGCCCTGCTCTTTTTCCGCAGCGGTGGCGCGGGCAAACTGGTCGTAAATTTCCGCATACAGCATATCGTTCGGCCCTTCAAAAATGGTAAACGGGCGGAAATCAATAGCGATATTGCTGGCGACATGGCCGCGCTCGAAGCCTTTGGCGCCGAGCAGCTTTTGCAGCATTTGCGCGGCGGCGTAGGTGTATTCGGTGGCCAGCGTTTTGATAATGTTCGCCTCCATCAGCTGATGGGAAACCGGCGCATCGGGCGACACATGCTTGCAGGTAAAGTCATACAACACCTGCGACACGGCATAGCGGCGCTCGATTTCGCGGCGCTCGTAATCAACAAATTTCACTTCGCTGCGCACAAATTTGCCCAAGCAGTAAACGATGTATTCCATAATGCCGTGGGTCATGCCGACCAGTTGCAAACGGCTGCGCACGAAAATATTTTGAAACGCGCGCAAGCTGCCCGCCGCATCGCCTGCCGACAGCTTCATCACCGCTTCAGACGGCATTTGCGTATCAATTTTGTTGACCGCATAGCGCACCGCCCGCAAGCCTTCCGACTGCAAGACCTCATAGGTAATGTATTTTTTCGGCACCAGCAGCAAATCAATCACTTTCGACAATTTGCCGTTTTTACGCTCTTTGGCCGCCACCAGCAGAAAATCCGCCTGCGAATTGCCCTGCCAGTATTTGCAGGCGTTGATGTAAATCGTGTTGTCGTCGATATATTCATAATACGACTGCATTTCCCGCGCAATCGCCGAACCCGACGTTTCCGGCTCGGTCACGCCCAAGCCACCGCCCTCGCCGTTGAAAATCAAATCCAAGCCCAGTTTGATTTGCGCCTCGCTGCCGAATTCCTGCAAAGGCTGCAACACCAAAGCGCCTTCAATGCCCGTGCGCAGAGTGACCGGCACGCCGTAATGCCCCATCAGGCGCAATACTTCCTGAATTTCAAACTGGCTGGTCTTGCGCCCGCCGTATTGCTCTTTTAAAAACGGCAGCAGCAGACCGATCTTTTTAAGCTCCAGCCATTTGTCTTCCGGCAGATATTCCATCAAGGTCAAGCCGCTCTCCGCGCCACGGCGCAGAAAAGCCTTAATTTGCTGTAAAAAAGCAGCCGTATCCAAAGTTTGCGGCTGCGCGGTTGATTCTGAGTGTGCCATATATCCTCTTTCGCAAGAAGCATGAAAATTTAGAGTTAAATACCTAAACCTTATACCACAATATGCAGCAGACAACAATCGTTATAGTCGTTGCAATTTAGTTGAAGACAAGGCAGCAAGCCGCAGACAGTACAGATAGTACGGCAAGGCGCGGCAACGCTGTATCAAACTAAATTGTAACGACTATATCAAAGCAATCAAGGCCGTCTGAAAAGCCGTTAATACCTTTCAGACGGCCTTATCTGCCTAATCCGCCTTTTTCTCCATCGGCGCGAGATATTTCGAGCCGTTTAGCTGGAGCTACCACATAAAATCGCCGAAGCCATAATGATCGGCGCGAGTCGGGTCGATGGCCGTCTGAATCTCATCGTAACGCCCTTCTTTCATCAACGTGGCGAAATTCGGGTTCACCAAAACCGTGCGGCCGAAGCCCAAAAATTCCGTCCAACCCGTTTGCAACGCTTTGGATACGTCTTCGGCGGTAAACAGGCTGCCCAAACCAATCAGCGGCAGTTTGCCGTCGAGGTATTCGTGAATCAAATCCAAACGCGCACGCGATGTATCCGCGCCACGGCGGGCATGTTGGAAGAAATCGCGTTCCGACATATGCAGGTATTGCAGCGGTTTTTCCTTCAACACATCCAGCAGGGTAAAGGTTTCCCGCATGGTAATGCCGTCATCCTGCGGCTCTTCCGGCGAAAAACGGTAGCCGATGATAAAATCCTCGCGTCCGCTGCGCGCTTTGGCCGCCAACACCGCATCCAATACCGCCATAGGAAAACGCAGGCGGTTTTCCACGCTGCCGCCCCATTTGTCGCTGCGGCGGTTGAAATGCGGCGAATAAAACTGCTAGATAATAAAACCGTTCGCGCCGTGGATTTCCACGCCGTCGAATCCGGCGCGAATCGCCAATTCCGTGGCCTTGCCAAACGCCGCAATCACGCTTTCGATTTCCGCTTCCGTCATCTAGCGGCCTTGAAAATCCTCCTCACTTACCGCCGACGGCGCTGCCGCCTCCTGACCGATTAAAGCCGCCGCCAACTTCGCCCCGCCGTGGTGCAACTGAATCACCGCTTTCGCGCCCTGATTTTTAATCGTCTGCGCCGCCTGCTGCAAACCCGCCAAATGCTGCTCACCAAACACGCCCGGCTCGCCGACAAAAGATTTACCCTCCGGCGAAACCAGAGAAGCGGCGAGAATAAACATACCGAAATCCTGCGCACGGTTGCCGATAAAGCGCTGCTCCTCGGCAGAAAACGTTCCGTCTTCATTGGAAGCCCAATGCGTCATCGGTGCGACCACCATGCGGTTTTTAATCGTTACGCCGTTATTCAGCGTATAAGGGGTAAACAATTTCGCGTATTTCGGGTCGGTCATATCAAGTTCTCCTGTTTGTTAATATCGTAATTAGAGAGATATGGGCGGGGGCGGGAAATACAAGAGAGAGGCCGTCTGAAAAGATGTTTTCAGCGGCAGGGAAGGTGTATTCGATTTGATAAATCAACCGACTCGCCGAATCCGTCGGTAGGGTGCATGCCCCAGCATGCACGTGTTGGTTAATTAACCGCAACAAAGCTTTAAGCGCTGTTACCAAGCGGATGGATTTATCACAAGATAAAATTAGGCCGTCTGAAAACGCAGAGATTTTTAGACGGCATAGAAACACAGCCCAAACAACGCGTGCATGCTGGGGCATGCACCCTTGTATATTGAAATCAATATATCATAGCAACCAAACAGGCTGCCTGCCTCAGAATGCACCCTTGGAT
>NZ_JALJYC010000039.1 GCF_024170405.1 Neisseria perflava
CTTGTTTTGCTTATAAGGGCTCAGTCGACTTTTTTTCATGGGATTTATTCTAAATGATTTTGAATAAATCTAGTTATCTAGTACAGCCCCAAAATTAATGCAGGTTCATGACCCGACGTATTTCGGCGGCGGTTTTATGATTGCGGAACGCCGCACTGCCGCGTTGGAATTTGGCGGAGCTGGCAAGGTTGCCGGTGATGACCGGTTCGCAGCCCGCCGCCGTCACCAAGGCTGCGACTTGCTGCAATGCCGCTTGATCGTCGGAAGCCAGCGGCACGCCCAATTTATTGTTTGAACGTTCGGAAGAGGCCTCGATTTGGGTGGCATCCACCGAGCTGAACGCGCGTACCAAACGGGTGTTCGGCAATAACTGCGCGGTCAGCAAGCCTATGCTGCCCAAGGCGAAGCCGCGCCGTTCCATTTCGCTGCCGCCGGACGGGTTGCTGGAGTCAATCACAATCTTGCCGCGCAGGTTGGCGCCGAAATCGCGGTTGATTTGCGCCAACGATTCATAAGGAACGGCAAACAGCACAATATCGCCGAACTTGGTCGCTTCCTCCACCGAACCGGCGTGTGCCAGCGGATTGTCCGCCACGCCGTATTGCTGCATACGGCGGCACACGTTGTCCAAATCGCGCGAGGCGAACATCACTTCATAATCGCTGTTTACCCAACGGCTGCCGATGGTGGTTGCCTGCCAGCCGCCCACTACCGCCAAACGCGGTTTGCCGCCTTGTTGCGCCGACGGCGCAGAGGAAGATTGTATACCGGTATTAGCGCCGCTTTGCGTTTGACCGCAAGCCGGCAATGCTGCCAGAGCTGCCCCCGCCATCAGGGTTTTAATTAGGTTTCTACGGGTAAATGCCATTTTTTAGCTCTCCTTTTCGTTGTTTGATGCAGCTATTTTCGGCGAAATGACTTAAAAGAAAAATAGGGAATTTTTGATAAGGTTTAGAAAGAAAATTTCTTAATATAAATAGAAAAATGCCGTCTGAAAGTACGGTGGGTTTTTGGCAAGTTTTTATAACAAAATGCCGTCTGAAAACTTTTTCAGACGGCATTGTCGTGCTCAACGCTTTTACCACACCAGCGGATGGGTAACGTTGGTATCCATCGGCAGGAGGTTGTCTTCCACCGCAGCGCTGTCGCCTTTTTCAATACGACGCAGGCTTTCGTTCCAAAGCAAGCCCAGTTTACCTTCTTTGACGCCGGCAAACGTTTTATACGGCAGTTGCGGCAGATTCAGGCTGCTCGGGGTGTCTTTGCCGTATAAAACGGTATAAACACCGCCCGGGATACTGGCTTCTTGCGCCTTAGTCAGACGGCAAGGTTCGGTGTCGTTTTTCGGCATGGCACCTTGTTTCGGACAACGCGCTTCAGGCGTTTGCGTGGTCAGCTCAAAACGCAAGCGGTGGTTCGGCTGTACGCCCCATTGACGCGGTGATAATGCCAGATCAAAGCGGTAAGTGCTGTTCGGTTCGAGTAGGGTTTCTTTGTCCAATTTCGGCCATGCCCACGTGATCACGCCTTGGCTATCTTTCCAGCTTTTTGCCTCGTCCAATTCATGCTGGCTGCCGAGCACCGCACCGCGGCTAATCAGGGTTTCCGTGCCGTTCGGCGCAACGTCATACAAGCGGCCGATTAACAGCATATTTTGATTGGAGGATTTGGCGTAAATGGTCGCCGTTATCCCGCCGGATAAGGTCGCGCCGTCTTTGAGCGGCAGACTTAAGTAGCTTAATGTGCCGTCGTTATCGCTCGGCTGGGCATAACGCAGGGTGTCGCTGCCGCTTTGGCTGTTTTTGAGCGATAATGAACCGCTTGCCAGTTGCCATTGGGTCGCCTCCACTTGCTCAAAGCCTTTCAGATTCAGCCAACGGTCGGTACCGCGTTCAAATACGTGCATCGGTGTTTGGGTGTTTTGCAGACCGGTGTTTTCGCCTTTCACCCAAGTGTTGAACCATTCCAGTGCCAAGCCCATATCCAGCCCCTGACCGTGATCCCAGCCGCCCATAATCAGTTGCCATTTGGGCGAAGTTGGTTGGTTTGACGACATCGGCGCAAACACATCGCGTCCGGCATAGGCGTTTTGCAAGGCTTGATAAGCACGCACCGCGCCCATTTCTACCACGCCTTTCCAGCCCGCCCACAACAAGACGGGTACATCGTTGACAACGATATTTTCCGCCAATTTAGCGCTGCCGCGTTCGCGCCAGTAGTCGCCGCCCGCCAATCCTTGGTCTTTACCGCTTAGCACATCTTGGGTTAGGGCGTTAAAGAAACGTCCGCCCGCAGCAGTGTCGCCGGTCAGATTTTGCCCGAATGCGTCAAACAGCCAGAAACTTTGGGGCGGCATACCGGCATTGAGCCAAGATTGGCGCGACATATTTTCCAGCCCCGAGCAGGCGGCAATCACCGCTTTCAGCGGCGAATTTTTACCCGCATAAGCCGCATCATTCAAAGCAATCGCGCCCGGCCACGAGCAGCCGATAAGCGCTACTTTGCCGTCTGAACCCTGCAATTTGCTGCCTGCCCAGTCGATAATGTTTTTACCGTCTTCGCCGTCGCGCTTACCTAAGAAATTGATTTCGCCCTCGGATTTACCCGTGCCGCGCGCCCGCACTTTCATGGAAATATAACCGTGTTCGGCAAAGAAACTGTTGACCGGAATCACTGCGCCGAAGCGTTCATAAGGCATATGCTCCACAATGACAGGGAAATTACCTGCCGCCCGTTTGCCGTTGGCAAGGTCGGTAGGGTAAGCAATATCCGCATCCAATTTCACGCCGTCGTCCATGGTGATTTTCACGTTTTTGACGATTTCGGCACCATAACGGGCGGCAGGCATGCGCCAGCCTTGCGGATATTCCACTTGGGTGGCCTCTAGCGCGGTTTGCACTTGATAAGTTTGCGTTGCCGCCGCATGAGCGGTGAATGTTGTAGCCAACGCCATGCCGAGTAGGCTGATTTTAATTAACTGTTTCATAAGGTTTTGTCCATTTTGAGAATGATTTTAGCCCATTACGCGGTCTTCGCTGATTAAGAAGTGCGCCACGCGTTTGGCAATCAGCCATTGACCGTTTACGCGGCGGTAGCTGTCGTTGTAGCGCACATAGTGGGAAAGCATCATCGGTTTGCCGTCTTTTTCATGGGTCAACGCCACTTGGCAATAGCTGACACCCTCGGCGCTGTCGCCGTTTAATTCCACGGTTTGCTGGCCGTTTAAGTGATACACCTTGTCAAACAGCGCCAAATAATCGCTAAAGACTTTGCCGATGGCTTCACGCCCGTTGGCGCTGGCGAACAATTCACCGTCGATATAGGTTTCTACCACCGCATCTTCGGTGAACAAGGGCAGTTGGTCGGCGACATTTTTCTCATCCGCCAGATTAGAGAAATGATCGACGACATATTTGATATCGAAACGGTCTTGGATTTGTTGCACGTTCATTGTGTTTTCCTTCTAAAGGTTGATGTTCAGTTGATGAGGCGTATTATATAAATTCTGTTTTATCGGATAAATAGGGTAAATTTTCTAACGTTTATAAAATTTTTTTCTGAATTTAGGGTATAAAAATGCCGTCTGAACATTTAATTTTCAGACGGCATTACTCTGTCAAAAAACTTTTAAAAATCTGACCGCGCTTTTACACTTCGCCATACCAAAATTTGGCTGTTGCACCGCCGTCGATTAAGAAATCGGAGCCGGTGATGTAGCCGCTGTTCATCATTACGGCGGCGAGTTCGGCCACTTCGTCCGGGCTGCCGCCGCGACGTGCGGGAATGGAAGCCAGCATATTGCGGTAGAATTCGCCGCGGGTTTCGCTGGTCAGTTCATCTAAAGCAAGCGGGGTGAAAATAATGCCCGGGCTGATGCAGTTGACGCGCGCGCCTCTGTCGCCCCAGCACACTGCTTGGGCTTGTACGCGTAAGGCGTTGCAGCGTTTGGAGATTTGATAGGCGCGCAGGCTGTCGTCGATGGCTTTCACAATCGGCAAATCCAATAATTCTTCTGTCGGCGTAATGGCCAAGGCTTTGATGTCTTCAGCGCTCAACGGTTCTAAGCGGAAAGCGGATTGCGAACCGGTCATCAGCGCAGAGCCGCCTTCAGCAACGATTTCGCCGAAAATATCCAATACCAACGCCGTGCCGTATAAATCCGCTTTCAAAATATCAGCGGGGCTGGCTTGCGACGGCGAACGGCCGGCGGTGTTGATGATGCGGTATACATCGCCTAATTTTGCGGCTTGGTCGGCCAAGGCTTGCACGGATTCGCGGCTGGCAACATCCACTTGTGCGGTGGAGCATTCAAAACCCGCTTCACGCAAGGTTTTGGCTGCGGCTTCGGCATTTTCCTGACGGATGTCGGCAACTAAAACGTGGTTGCCCACACTCACGCGGCGGGCGATGGTAATGGCGATTGAGCCGGATCCGATTACAACGGTAACTTTTTTGTTCATTTTGATTTTCCTTCTGTTGGATTAATGTTTTGTTTCGATGAAGCGCATTATAGGCTGTTTCATCTGGTTTAAAAATAGCTGAATTTTTCTAGCACTTATCAAATTTTTTTCTTAATTAGCGGTCTATGCCGTCTGAAAAAAGCTGCAGGCTTTTGAGCGTTGCGTCAGCAGCGCCCCCGCAGGGGTGAGCAAACGGACAAAAACTTTCCAAAAACCGACCGCACTTTTATTTGTCTTCCATCACCAGACGGAAGCCCACGCTGATGCCGCGATAGTCGGCGTCATAAGGTTTGCGCCACGCGCTGTGCCAGCCGTCGGCGGTATTATGCCAACTGCCGCCGCGCACGGTTTTTTGTTCGGTGGCGGCGGAATCGTAAGTCGGGCGGTAGCTATCCTGTACCCATTCCCACGCATTGCCGTAGATGTCGTACACGCCCCACGGGTTCGGCTGTTTGCTGCCTACAGGGTGGCTGCCGCCTGTGGCGAAGTTTTCGCCGTACCACGCGTAATCGCCCAAAGTGCGGTCGGAATCGCCGAAGAAATAACGCGTAGTCGTACCGGCGCGGGCAACGTATTCCCATTCCGCCTCTGTCGGCAAGCGGTAGCGGTGTTGCGGGTCAAGCGCATTTAATTTGGCAATAAATTCCTGCGCGTCGTTCCAGGAAACCGTGGCGGGGTGGTTGTCGCGGGTAATGCGTTTTGCCATGCCCGGCAAGCGGTAATACGGGTTGGAGCGGTCGCGGTCAAACGCACCTTCGTTCATCACCTTGCGCCAATCGCCTTGGGTAACTTCGTATTGACCGATATAAAAAGCGCGGTCGATTTTTTCCAAATGCTGCGGCTTTTCACGCGCATCCGCATCCGCTTCACTCGAACCCATCAAATAGCTGCCTGCGGGAATTTGGATAAAAGTCATGCCGAGCGGGTTGGTGACATGTTTGAAATCGGCGGTTTTTACCTATGCAGGCGGTTGCGGCGCCGATTGGCTTTCAGACGGCATACAGGCGGTCAGGCTCAATGCCAGCAGGGTGGTTAGCGATTTTTTCATGATGGTTTTCCTTTGTGCTGTTTTGTTTCGATGGGTGCATTATAGGAAAACGGATTAGGCGGATAAATAGTGTAATTTTGATAGGGTTTAGAAATATATTTTCTGAATCAAGAGATAAAAAGGCCGTCTGAACGGGTGTGAAAACGAAATCAAAGATTTCTGTCACGCCGTTCAGACGGCCTTTCGGATGAATTTTATTTCAATATTAAAATATGATGATTACGCACCAAACGGGTTGAATACCTGCACGCCTAAATCGGTAAAATCCTTTTCGTTGCGCGTAATCAGGGTCAAGCCGTGCTGGATGGCTTGGACGGCAATCCAGGCATCGTTTTCCGGGCTGCGGTCGGGGACGTGCAGCTTGGCGCAGATTTCGGCGGTGGCGGCATCCACGGGCAGAATGCGGGTTTTGAACTCTTTTTTGACAATCTGCTCCAACCAAGTCCGTAATATCCGGCCTTGCGCCGAGTCTTTACGCTCCATGCCCAATGCGCCGCGCTCAAGCTCCATTAAGACGATGGCGGACAGATAAAAAAATTCGCCGTTTTGCTCGGACACCCAAGCGGCGACATTCGGATTGCCTCTGCCGATGGCCACTTTGCGCATTTCGCTGATGATGTTGGTATCAAGTAAATACATCAGTCAAACTCCACCGGTCGGCGTTGCGCGGTAGAGCGGAGCGGAATTTCCAATTCAATATCCGCCACCGCTGCCAACAGTTCGGGGTCGGCTTGCTGGAAGACTTCCAACAGCGTTTTCGGCTTGTCGGCGATTTTCTGATATTCCTGATAACTCATCACCACCAAATCCGGTTCGCCGCGCTGGGTAATCAAGAGCGGCGCACGGCGCGCGGCCTTTTGCGCTTCATTGGTGCGCTGGTTGAATTCGCGGCTGGTCATGGTTTGCATGGCGGTTCTCCTCTGCTGGCTTGAAGTTGTATATATGTTAATACATTGGGCGACGCAGTGCAAGGGGAAAGGCCGTCTGAAAATTTTCCTAAAACCGACCGCACTTTTTATTTTTCAGACGACCTGTTTATCCACAGAAACGGGGCGTGTCCGCTTGCGCCAAGCGGTTCACATTGATTCGGATTTAAATACAAAAAGCATAAAATAGCGCAGATTGTTTACTATTGTGAAAAGCTCTTGTTCGGTTTAACGGGTTTTTCCACAAACTTTTTCGTTATATACTCTTCTTAATATTTCTTGAGACGGAGACGATGGATTGTTCCGTCCCGTTTTTATTACCCAAAATTAAGGAGGATATACTTATGAAAAAATTATTGACTGCCGTGGCTGTGCTCAGCGTTTTAGGCGGTGCGGCCTGTGCGCAAACTTCCGCGCCGAAGGAAGCCGCAAATCCGGCCGCAAATCAAGCGGTAAATATCGAGCAATTTTCCGCCAAAGTGCTGACTACCGGCCTGCAGGCGCCTTGGGACATGCAGTTTGGTGACGACGGCTATCTATGGGTAACGGAGCGCGAGGGCAAGCAGCTTACCCGCGTGAATGTGCAAGATGGCAGCAAAAAAGTGGTGGTGAAAATCGACGAAATCTTTACCGGCTCGCAACACGAAGGCTTGCTCGGTTTTACTTTCGACCCTGATTTTGCGCAAAACCATTATCTCTACACCGCTTACACCTATAAAGACAACGGCCGAGAACACGCCAAAATCATCCGCCTGACCTACGATCCCGCCACTCAAACCGCAGGCAATCCGGTGACGCTGATGGAAAAATTACCGGCGGACGACGACCACAACGGCGGACGCGTGCGCTTTGCGGCGGACGGCAAACTGCATTACACCATCGGTGAAAACGGCCGCAACCAAGGCACACACCTGTATCAGCAAAATAAAGCGCAATATCTGCCGACCGCCGAACAAATCGCCAACAAAGATTATTCCCTGTATTTGGGCAAAACCCTGCGCATGAATAAAGACGGTTCGATTCCGGCGGACAACCCGGTCATCAACGGCGTGAAAAGCCATATCTTCACCTACGGCCACCGCAATCCGCAAGGTTTGGTGGTGGTCAACGGCAGATTGTTCTCTTCCGAACAAGGCCCGAGCAGCGATGACGAAATCAATATTCTGCAAGCCGGCGGCAACTACGGCTGGCCGCATGTGGCCGGTTTTGTGGATAACCAGGCTTATGCCTACATCAACCATTCCAAATCCAAACAGCGCCCGAAAGACGGCGAAGTGACGGACGTGAAACCGCAAAAAGAAACCGATTGGAAAGGCAAACAGGTCAATCCGCTCAAAACCTTCTTTACCGTGCGCGAAGGCTATAATTTTACCGATCCGGCTTGTTCGACAAGCACTTATATCTGCTGGCCGACCATTTCTCCGGCCAGCATCAACTATTACCCTGAAAACGGCAAAAACGCCTACTGGCGCAATTCGCTGATTGTGTCCTCCCTGAAAAACGGCGCTTTGTACGTGTTGCCGCTGAATTCGGCGAAAGACAACGTGCAGGGTGATGTGCGCGTGTATCTGCATTCGCAAAACCGCTACCGCAACGCCGTGCCGAATGCGGACGGCAGCAAAATCTATGTAGCGACGGATGTGCGCGGCAATGTCATCGGCAAAGAGGGCAAAGTGACCGACAAGCTGGAAAATCCGGGTTCGATTCTGGAATTTACCATCGCCCAATAATTAAAAAAATCAGAAAAAACGACCGCTCTTTTCAGGGCGGTTTTCTTTAGATTCCAAAGGTGATGTTATGATGAAATTGAAGCTGAGCACATTGGCGGTGCTGGCGGCTTTTCAGACGGCCTATGCGCAAACCGGTGAGGCCGCTGCCGACGCACCCGCCGCCGAACTGGACGAAATCGTGGTCACCGCCACTCGCACGTCCACCCGCCTGCTGGATACGCCCGCCTCGGTTTCGGTGGTCAACGCCGACAAGAAAAAAGCGCAGGGCGGGCTGGGGGTCAACCTGACCGAAGTGCTCAAAGGCATTCTGGGGCTGACCATTGAAAACCGCAACAATTATGCGCAGGATTTGCAGCTTTCTTCGCGCGGCTCCCGTGCCGGCGTGCGCGGCGTGCGCTGTATGTGGACGGCATTCCCGCCACCATGCCCGACGGCCAAGGCGCGACGAGCAATATCGACATCAATTCCCTCGGCCGCGTGGAAGTGTTGAAAGGGCCGTTTTCCTCGCTCTACGGCAATTCTTCCTCCGGCGCTATTTTGATGGAAACGGAAGGCGGCGCTTATCCGCCGCAAATTTCCGTTGACAGCGGCTTCGGCTCCTACGGCAGCTACCATTACGGCGTAAAAGCCTCCGGTATGACGGAATCGGGCAGCCTGCGCGAATATGTGGTCAGCGCCAACCGTTTTACCACGGAAGGCTACCGCGACCATTCCGGTGCGCGTAAAAATCAGGCGAATATGAAACTGACCTAGGATTTGGCCAACGATGCGGAATTGAAACTGGTGTTCAACCATGTGGACATCAAGGCGCAAGACCCGGGCGCGTTGAGCAGAGCGCAATGGGCGCAAAACCGCCGCCAAAACGCCGCCACCATCACCCAATACAATGCCCGCAAAGACATCAAACAAAGCCAGCTCGGGCTGACCTACACGCAGCAGCTTAATCCCAACCACAGCCTGTTACTGTCCGGCTATGTGGGTCAACGCCACAACAAGCAGTATCTGGCGATTCCACGAGCCACGCAAACCCGCAGCAGCGGTCATGCGGGCGGCGTTATCGACCTGACCCGCACCTATTACGGGCTGGATAGCCGCTGGCAGTATCAAAATGATGCGCAAACCCTGAAATACAGCCTCGGCGTGAACTATGACGAAGTGCGCGAAGACCGCCAAGGCTACGAAAACTTCGTCGGCTCGAATTTGGGCGTGAGAGGCAATTTGCGCCGCGACGAAGACAACCGCATTTTCAATCTCGACCCCTATATGCAGCTGCAATGGAGGCCGTCTGAAAAATGGACGTTCGACGGCGGCCTGCGTTACAGCACGGTACAGTTCCGTTCCAAAGACCATTATCTGAGCAACGGCGACGACAGCGGCAAAGCCCGTTACCACCAATGGCTGCCGTCGGCGGGCGTCAGCTACCGCCTTGCCCCGCAAACCAGCCTGTACGCCGCGTACAGCCGTGGTTTTGAAACCGCCACCCTGCTGGAAATGTCGTACCGTCCCGACGGCGTCGGCGGCTTGAATTTCGCCTTGCAACCGCTGACCAGCCACAACTACGAAGCGGGCGTGAAACACCGGCTGCTCGGCGGCCTGCTCACCGCCGCCCTCTACCGCACCGATACCGACAACGACATCGTGTCCGCCGGCACGGTGGACGGCCGCGCCACCTACCGCAACGCAGGCAAAACCAAACGGCAGGGCTTCGAGCTGGGCTGGCAGGGCAAGCTCTACAAGGATTTGAACCTGACCCTCAGTTACAACTACATCGACGCCAAGTTTGACGAAAGCAACGGCAGCATTGTCAAAGGCCGCCGCATTCCGGGCATCGCGCGACAAACCGCCTATGCCGCCCTCGGCTGGCAGCCGCAGCAGGGCTTGCGCGGCGGCTTCGACATCCAGTATTCGGATAAGGTTTATGTGGACAACGCCAACAGCGAATACGCCCCGAGCTACACCACCGTCGGCGCCTATATGGGCTACCGTTGGCAGAAAAACCACTGGGTCATCGACGCCACCGCCCGCGTGGACAACCTGTTCGACCGCGACTACGCCGCTACTGTTATCCTCAACGACAACAACGGCCGCTATTACGAACCCTCCCTGCCGCGCAACTACACCTTCGGACTGAACGTGTCGTATCGTTTTTAAAAACGGACTGGCAGAAAAAGGCCGTCTGAACGGGAGTGAAAACGAAATCAAAGATTTCTGTTGCGCCCGTTCAGACGGCCTTAAAATTTTTGTAAAACCGACCGTGCTTTGAATACTATGCAACGGATTTGTTGCCGTATTGCACCAGCAAAATGCCCGCTACCACCACGGCCGCACCGATGATTTTGGTCAGATTGACGGGCTTGACTTCCAAATGGAACAGGCCGAAATGATCGAGCAAAAGCGCGCCGAACACCTGCCCTGCAATGATGAGTACGGTAAAGTTGCCGATGCCCATTTTGGGTGCCAGTATCACCGCACTGGCGACAAATACCGCGCCGCTCAAACCGCCGAACCACGCCCACCAAGGCAGCGCACCGACGGATTGCAGATTGGGCGCATTGACTTTAAACAGCAGCAATAGCGGCACCACCAACAAAAAACTGACCGTCAATGACACCAGCGTTGACCACAGCGGGTGTCCTACCGCTTTGGCCAAGACCGCATTCATCGGTGCCTGAATCGGCATCAGCATGCCCACGGCAACCGCCGCCAATACTAATTTCAACATGGTTTTTTCCTCTCAAAGATTTGATGTGGCAATTATAATTATTTTTTGCAATAATAGAAATTCGTTTTTTAGATGGGTATTATTCATATTATGAATACTATAAACCGCCTTGATTTGAATCTGCTGCCTGTTTTGCAGGTGCTGCTAGAAGAAAGGCACGTCAGCCGCAGTGCCGAACGCTTGTTTAAAAGCCAGCCGGCACTGAGTCATGCGCTTGCCCAACTGCGGGAACAGTTTAACGACCCGCTGCTGGTGCGACAAAACGGCAAAATGCAGCTGACCTCCTTTGCCGACGGCCTGCAAGCTCCTTTGGCACAGCTGCTTGCCGACCTTGACCGATTGCTTGGCGGCGAGCCTTTCAGCCCTGCCGAATGCGAACGCACTTTTCGCATTGCGATGTCCGATTACGCCGCCAGCGTGATTTTGTCGCCGCTGCTGCGACGGTTACGCCGCCACGCACCGAATATCCGCCTTGTTATCAACCAGCCGCCGAGCAGAGAGAGCCTGCTAAACCAGCTGATGGACGGAGAAATTGATTTGGCTTTTGGGGTGCTGGGCGACATTCCGCATGACATTCAATCGCAATGGCTGTTTGACGAGCAATTTGTCTGCATCACCGACCGTAGCAACTGCTATCAGCATTGCGATACCACCCAATGGGCTGCACTGCCGCATATTGTGCTGTCGCTGCAGCCGCAAGCCAATGAAGAGCTGGAAAAAGCCTTGTTGCAGCAGAATCTCAGCCTGAACCGCCAACTGGTCTCCCCGCATTGGAATGCGGCGTTGGATTTGTTGGCGGGTACGGATTTGCTGCTGACCGTCTCCAGCAAAATGGCGGACAAACTCCAACATCACCCGCAGCTGCACACCTTCCCGCCGCCGCTCAAGCTGCCCGCTATTCCCTATTTGCAACTGTGGCACAGCCGCCGCACGCAGGACAAGGGATTGACATGGCTACGTGAACAAGTAGCGGGCTTGTTTGCCCTAGGGGAAGATTAACGGGCGCATAAGCAAATGCCGTCGGAAAGGGCGGTTTCCGACGGCATTTTGCTTTTACAAGCGGGGTAAAATTCTGCAAATTTGACCGCACTTTTAGCCGATAAACTTGCTCAAATCCCCCGCCATTTTCGGGGCAAATTCGCGGATTTCGTATCGGGCGAAATTCGGGTAGTAGCAGTCTTCGTTTAAAATCGCTTCCAACGCTTCGCGGCTGTCGGCGTGGGCGATAATCATGCCATTGTGTTTTTCGGTGTCGATAAACGAGCCGAGCAAGAGGAAGTTGCCCGCCTCAAAATGCTTTTTAAACCAAGCAGCGTGTTTGGGGAACATTTCCGCCTGCTGCGCTTCGGTTACGTCGTCGTTTACGGTGATATTAATCAAATACATAGCGGCTCCTTACAGGATGTTTAACAGTTTGACCAAACGGTCGGCGTGGGCTTCGGATTTGGCTTTCATGGCCGCCAGTTTGCTTTCGTCGCTGCGGCTGGTGTAGGACACGCCTCCGGTGTAAACGTGGCCTGCCCATTCCAAGCCGGTGAGTTTGGCGGTTTGTTTCAGCGGCGGTAAAAAAGCTTCAATCGGGTAGCCTTGAATGCCGCCTTCCACGTACATTTCTTCCGGCGCGCCGGTGGTGAACGAGGCGACGATTTTTTTGCCGTGCAGTTTGTTGCCCGTAGAGCCGTGGGAGAAACCGTGTACAAACACGTCTTCAATCCATTTTTTTATCAAGCTTGGCACGGCGTACCAGAAAATCGGGAATTGCAGCACGATAATGTCGGCGTTCACCAGCTTGGCTTGCTCGGCGGCGACGTCGAATTGGTAGTTGGGATAGAGTTTGTCCAAGTAGTCAAATTCGGCGTTAGGCAAATCTTTTTCCAATTTTTCCAAAATGATTTTATTGGCGAAAGAGTTGTTCAGGTCGGTGTGTCCGGAGACGATTAAAATATTGCTCATGGTGTTGTCCTTGTTTGTCAGTTGATGTGGCTATTATAGCCGCTTGATTGCAGAGATAAAGACGTTAAAAGGAATATCTCTATCAACGCCTGGTTGTTCTCCAGACAAACCGGCGTTTCTCGCTACTGCAAAACCACGGATTTGTGTAATCAATTTAGGTTGTTCAGACAGGATGTCAATCACACTATCCAATTGTTCGGGAGTACAGTCGGTAAAGGCTGGTGCGATAAAGATAAGTTTTAACATGGTTTACTCCTTGTTTTAATGAAACAGCTCGCTGATTTTGTCGCCAAACATAAAAAATGTCAGTCCAACCAACATGACACCCAGCCCTAGATATTTCCACCAAAAAATCTCGCGAATGGGCATTTGCGCCAAGCCGAAGCCGTCGATAAACAAACCGGCGGTAAGCTGGCCGAGGATAAATAGAAACGCCATATTGGTCAGGCCAATTTTTGGGGCGAGAAAAGTGGAGATAAAGACAAAAGTGCCGCCTAAAATGCCGCCCAACCATTTCCACCATGAGATTTGGCCGATACCTGCGGCTACTGCGTTCCAGTTGCCTTGAAACAGACTGATTAAGCCTAAAAATATTGCACCCACGGCAAATGAGAAAAATGCGCCCATCAAAGGTTGGCTGCCGATACCGGCCGCCAAACGGCTGTTAATTGCTGCCTGAAAAGCCAACCCAACCCCACCTGCCAATGCGATGACGAAATAAATCAGGTTCATTTTTTTTTACTCCTTGTTTTGAATCATTAAGCGGTATAGCGTTTGTACACCGCGCTCATCTGTTCACGGCCCAAACCTTCGGTAATGGCGGCTTTAAAGGCTTCGCGGGCAGCATTGATTACCGGTGCTTTTCTAGTATCGCCCACACTTTGTAAAGTGTAGCTAAAGTCTTTTTCCAACAGCTCAACCGGGAATTGTGGTGTGAAATTTTGATGGATAATGGATTCACTATTGCGTTGCAAAATTGTGCTCCAAGCCGGTGTTGTGGAGAGGGCTTGCAGGGTTTGCTCAACGTCTGCGCCGTTGCGTTGTAACATGGCAATCAATTCCGCAATGACGGCTACCTGCACGCCCATCAGCGTATTGGTACACAATTTGGTCAGTGCTGCGCTGCCCAACACACCAATCACATGATCAGCGGTTTTGCCCATTACATTCAAAATCGGACGAACACGCTCAAAAGCCGGCTGCTCGCCGCCGACCAAATAAATTAAGGGGCTGTACTAGATAACTAGATTTATTCAAAATCATTTAGAATAAATCCCATGAAAAAAAGTCGACTGAGCCCTTATAAGCAAAACA
>NZ_JALJYC010000040.1 GCF_024170405.1 Neisseria perflava
GGCGTTTTAACAACAGTGAAATAAAATCTCAAATTTCTATTTTGAAACAGTTAGTAAAAGGTAATTTGCTCTAATTATCTAGTACAGCCCCTTTTTTTATCTACCGGCGCGTCCTTATCCAAACTGTTGCCGTACTCATCCCACATCTTAGCATACTGGGTTACGGTTTTCTCATCCTGCCCCCATTCCGCTCCTAACTGCCCGTTGGCATAAAAATAACGTACAGTCGGCGTTTCCGTGTCGGCCTCCAGCATTTCCAAACGCTTATCACCGTTTTCAGACAGTATGACCACATAGCCGTTATTCTGTTTGCTTTTCATGGCAAACAATCTGCCATTGCGGTAGATATTCTTCTGAACCAGCTTACCATTCTGGTAAACTATACTTTCTGCCAGTTTGCCGTCAGGAAGATAAGAATTAACAACACCACTATGCGCTCTAGTAGCAATGAAGTTACCAATTTCTTCATCTTTAGCCAATATAAAGGCATTTGACTGCTTTTTCCCATCGGCATAGAAGTCCTGCACCACCATCAAACCGTCTTTGGTTTTACCCAACACCTTACGCATAAATTTGCCATCGGCAGCTTGTGCCACCGGTTCGCCGGTGTCAGAAAAATAAAGCGTTTCTTGCTCTGCAACCGGATAACGGATTTTCTTGACAGCAACATCGCCCATGCGCACGGCTTCGGCATAGCCAATCCCTTTTGCGCCAGAATATTCTGCCTGCCGATGCGATGTTGCGCAGGCAGTCAACGCTAAGGCGGCAAGCGCCGTTATCAATAATTTCTTCATTGCATGCTCCCTTTTGTTTCGTACAAAAACCACACAATCAAACAGCTGTCAAAAAAGACATATATTCAGACGGCCTCGGTTACGCCGTCGCGCACCAAGGCCGTCTGAAAACACTTACAAATCTAGCAGCAGACGTGCTGGGTCTTCCAGCGCGTCTTTAATCGCCACCAGCGTCAACACCGCTTCGCGGCCGTCGATAATGCGGTGGTCGTAAGACAAGGCCAGATACATCATCGGGCGCACGACGACTTGGCCGTTTTCCACCACGGCTCGTTCTTTAGTGGCGTGCATACCCAAGATGGCCGATTGCGGCGGGTTAATAATCGGAGTGGACATCATCGAGCCGAACGTGCCACCGTTGGTAATGCTGAATGTACCGCCGGTCAAATCTTCCAAAGCCAGTTTGCCGTTTTTGGCTTTTACGGCGTAATCGACGATGGCTTTTTCGATATCGGCAATGCTCATTTGATCCGCGTCGCGCAAAATCGGCACGACCAGTCCGCGCGGGCTGCCCACGGCGATACCGATGTCGAAGAAGCCGTGGTACACGATGTCGTTGCCGTCAACCGAGGCATTGACTACCGGGTATTTTTTCAATGCGGCAACGGCGGCTTTGACAAAGAACGACATAAAGCCCAGTTTCACGCCGTGTTCTTTCTCGAATTTCTCTTTGTATTTGGCACGCAAATCCATCACCGGCTTCATATTGACTTCGTTGAACGTCGTCAGAATGGCATTTTCCTGTTGCGAAACCAGCAGGCGTTCGGCCACACGCGCGCGCAGACGGCTCATCGGCACACGCTGCTCGGGGCGTGTGCCGATGGGTGCGGGCGCACTTGCAACCGGTGCAGCAGCCGGTGCGGGTTGCGCGGCAGGTGTTGCAGCCGGAGCAGGTGCAGCGGCGGCGTTTTGCACGTCTTCTTTCAATACGCGGCCGTCGCGACCCGAACCTTGCAGACTGGCGACATCGACACCGTTTTCTGCGGCCAGTTTCGCAGCGGCAGGCATGGCGGCAGCTGATGTTGCGGCAGCTGGGGCAGCTTCTGCGGCAACGGGGGCTACTGTTCCGGCAACAGCGGCGGTGTCAATACGCGCCAATACCTGATCGGCGGCCACGGTCTCACCGTTTTGCGCCACGATTTCGGTCAACACACCCGCCTGCGGTGCGGGTACTTCCAACACCACTTTATCGGTTTCGATGTCAATCAGAATTTCATCGCGGCTGACGGCTTCGCCAATCTTTTTTTTCCATTCCAGCAACGTACCTTCGGATACGCTCTCGGACAGCATGGGTACTTTTACTTCGATAATCATTTTATTGTCTCCGTGCGGCCGTTTTCAGACGGCCTTTGATGTGGTCTGCCACAGCCTGCCGCCTGTCTTACAATATCGGGGCAGACTGTATATCGCTTGCGGTATCAGAACGTAAACGCGTCTTCAACCAACTGTTTCAACTGGGCAACGTGTTTACTCATGTAGCCGACGGCGGGCGAAGCGCTGCTCGGACGACCTGCGTAAGTCAGTTTCTGCTGCTCGCCGATGACGCTTTCCAAACGGTGGCGGATTTGGTAGAACGCGCCTTGGTTCTGTGGCTCTTCTTGCGCCCAAACCACAGATTTTGCATTCGGATATTTCGCCAATTCAGCTTTGACTTCGTCATACGGGAAGGGGTAAAGCTGTTCGATACGCACAATCGCCACATCGTTTTCCAGCTTGCGCTCGGCGCGGCCTGCTGCCAAATCGTAATACACCTGACCGGCACACAAAATCACTCGTTTGACGCTGCCGTTGTCGGCACGTTCCGCCGTGTCGCCGATAACAGGACGGAAGCGCGAACCTTCGGTAAAGTTTGCCAGCGGACTCATCGCGTCTTTGAAGCGCAACAGGCGTTTGGACATGAAAATCACCAGCGGTTTGCGGTAAGAACCCAATACTTGGCGCTGCAACAGATGGAACATCTGCGAAGCTTCAGACGGCATGATAATCTGCATATTGTTTTCGGCGCACAACTGCAACCAGCGCTCGACACGGCCGGAAGAATGCTCGGGGCCTTGGCCGTCGTAGCCGTGCGGCAGGATGGTGGTCAGGCCGCACAAGCGTCCCCATTTGGTTTCGCCGGATGACAAGAATTGGTCGATGACCACTTGCGCACCATTGGCAAAGTCGCCGAATTGCGCTTCCCAAATGGTCAGTTTGTCCGGTGCGGAGCAGGCAAAACCGTATTCGTAGGCCATTACCGCTTCTTCGTTCAAAATCGAGTCGATGACCAAGAAATTGGCGGCGTTTTCGCCCATGTGCATCAAGGGGACATACGAGCCGTCGTCCCATTTTTCACGGTTTTGGTCGTGCAACACGGCATGGCGGTGCGAGAACGTACCACGGCCGGAGTCTTCGCCGGAAATGCGCACACCCGCGCCTTTGGTCAGCAGGTTGGCATAAGCGATGGTCTCCGCCATGCCCCAGTCAACCGGCTGCTCGCCTGCAGCCATGGCTTTGCGCTGTTCCAAGACGCGTTTGGCGGTCGGGTGCAGCGCGAAACCTTCTGGCACGGCGGTAAATTTATCCGCCAAGCGCTGAATGTCGGCAGCCGGAATACCGGTTTCCACGTCTTCGCGCCAGTCTTTGCCTTGGTATTTACTCCAGCGGATGCGTTTTTGCGCAAAATTGCCCAAAGTGGTCTGCTCGACATGTTCGCCTTTGTCCAAAGCGTCGCGGTAGGCTTGTACATAACCCTCGGCTTCATCAGCGGTAATCACGCCTTCAGACACCAATTTGTCCACATACATGGCGCGTGCGCCGGGATGTTGGTGGACTTTTTTGTACATCATCGGTTGGGTCAGGGTCGGGTCGTCACCCTCGTTATGCCCCCATTTACGGAAGCAGACCACATCGACCACGATGTCTTTATTGAAGGTTTTGCGGTAATCCAGCGCGGCTTGCAAGGCAAAGCAAACGCGCTCGACATCATCGCCGTTAACATGAATGACCGGCGCGGCCACCATTTTGGCGATGTCGGTACAGTGTACGGTCGAGCGGGTATCGCGCACGTCGGAAGTGGTAAAACCGATTTGGTTGTTGATAACGATGTGCACCGTACCGCCGGTGGTGTAACCGCGCGTTTTAGAAAGGTTGAACGTGGCTTGGTTAACGCCCAAGCCGATAAAGGCGGAGTCGCCGTGAATCAATACCGGCAAGACTTTTTCGCGGCCGTTGTCACCCAAGCGTTTTTGTTTGGCGCGGGTCGAACCTTCCACCACCGGATTGACGATTTCCAAATGCGACGGGTTAAACGCCAGTGAAACATGTACCGGCCCATTGGCGGTAGCAATGTCGGCGTCGAAACCCATGTGGTATTTCACGTCACCGCTCGGCTGTTTGATTTCGGCGCGGCCTTCAAATTCGGCAAACAAATCGCTCGGTTTTTTGCCCAAAGTGTTCACCAAGACATTCAGACGGCCTCGGTGCGCCATACCGATGATGACCTCTTCTACGCCGTCTTTGGAGGCGTTTTGAATCAGGTAATTCAGACCGGCAATCACGCTCTCGCCACCTTCAATACCAAAGCGTTTTTGGCCGACATATTTGGTGTGCAGGTAACGCTCCAGCGTTTCGGCAGCAGTCAGCTCTTTCAAAATGCGGCGTTTTTGCTCGACATTGAAATTCGGAGTAGATAATACGCTTTCGAAATAATGGCGAATCCAGCGGCGCTCTTCCGTATTCGGAATGTGCATGTATTCAAGAGCAACATGCCCGCAATAGGTCTGTTTCAAATCATTAATCAGGTGCGACAGCGCCATTTTGCCGCGACCGGCAAAATCGCCTTCGCCGATATTGAATTGAACCGCCATATCCGCGTCGGTCAGACCGTGAAACTCCGGGTCGAGCGCGGCAACATGCAGCGGAGGCATCCGTTTTAACAGATCAAGTTGAGCCGCACCGAAGCCCTGAATGCGGTAGGCCGACATCAAGCGCAATACGCCGACCTGTTTTTTCAGCATGGCTTCGTCAATATTACCGGCAATGGCGGCAGTGGCTTTTTTCTTGGCCAAATTCGCAAACGACTCGCGAATCGGCGCATGCGCCACATCCACCGCCACAGCGCCCGGCTGCTTGGTCAGCTCCGTAAAATACTGTTTCCATTTATCATCTACCGAGTTCGGATCCGCCAAAAAATGCTCATAAAGCTCCTCAATATAGGGAGCATTCGAACCGAACAGATAGGAGAAATTAAGTTTATCGTCCATCATGGCGTGTGCTCTTTTCTTTAAAATATAAATAAAGGGTAGAATTCCGTGCTACTTTAACGGAGTGAGGCCGTCTGAAGATGACACTTATTCTACCCTATTCCGAGTCAGCATGCCTTGCTGTCTGGTTCTGATTGACACATTACCTAAGCAGTGCGGCAGGCTGTTGATGATGCTCAACAACGATTTCGGAAATTCATTAACCTAACTAATGTTTTCAGACATACCTAATCAGCGTTTATCAGCCGGCACATAATCGCGGCGCTGCGCACCGGTATAAAGTTGGCGCGGCCGGCCGATTTTCAGCGACGGATCGCCAATCATTTCGTGCCAATGGGAAATCCAGCCTACGCTGCGCGACAGGGCGAAAATCACGGTAAACATTTCGGTTGGGATGCCCAAAGCCGACAATACGATACCGGAATAGAAATCGACGTTCGGATACAGCTTGCGCTCGACAAAGAACGGATCTTTCAGCGCGATTTGCTCCAACTCCATCGCCAACTTGAATTTCGGGCTGTCTTCCAAGCCCAGCTCTTTCAAAACTTCGTAGCAAGTCTCGCGCATAATATTGGCGCGCGGATCCATGTTGCGGTACACGCGGTGACCGAAGCCCATCAGACGGTATTTGCGCTGTTTCACGCCTTCCATATACTCGGCCACATTCGCCACATCGCCGATTTCTTCCAGCATTTTCAATACGGCTTCATTAGCACCGCCATGAGACGCTCCCCACAGGCTGGCGATACCGGCTGCAATACTGGCAAACGGGTGCGCACCGGAAGAACCTGCCAAGCGCACAGTTGATGTTGAAGCATTTTGCTCATGGTCGGCATGCAGAATAAAAATGCGGTCAAGCGCACGCGCCAACACCGGATTCGGTTTGTATTCTTCACACGGCGTGGCAAACATCATATGCAGGAAGTTTTCCGAATAGCTCAGGCTGTTTTTCGGGTAGTTGAACGGCAGACCGTTAGAATAGCGGTAACACATCGCCGCAATAGTTGGGATTTTGGAAATCAGACGATAAATGACAGTTTGACGATTTTCGGGTGTTGATACGTCTAAAATGTCCTGATAAAACGCAGACAATGCCCCCACTACCCCGACCATCATCGCCATTGGGTGCGCATCACGGCGAAAACCACGGAAGAACCAAGTCAGCTGCTCGTGCACCATGGTGTGCATGCGAATTTCAGTTTCAAACGCTTGTTTCTGTTCAACGGTGGGTAGCTCACCATAAATCAGCAGATAGCAGACTTCCAAGTAATCGGAATGTTCTGCCAACTGCTCAATCGGGTAGCCACGGTAATACAACAAGCCTTTTTCACCGTCGATATAGGTAATTTTGGATTCGCAGCTGGCGGTGGACACAAAACCGGGGTCAAACGAAAACAGCCCGGTATCTTTGGTCAGCGCACGGATGTCAACGACATCATTACCCAAAGCGGCTTCCAACACAGGCAGGGTCAAATCGTCTTTTCCGTCGATGTGAAGTGTTACTGATTTAGACATGGTATGCTCCTTTGTAAAGTGGGGCTTCGCGTTGCTGCGGTGCAGCACGGTCTTGTTTTCAGACGGCCTTAAGTCGGGTTATTGCTGCGGCAAACTTCAAACCGCGCTGCCTGTACCACCGGCCTGTCTGATTTTTTCGAGCATGGGAAGCAGGTGGGTCTTGGCGGTGTGCACGTGTCCGTTAATCAAGGCCAGCAGTTCCTGGTCTTGAAATTCGAGGATTTCGGCAAACTCGGCCAATTCCTGATTGCTCAACTGCTCAAATTCTTGTTCCATAAACCGGCCGAAAACCAAGTCTAATTCCAGCAGTCCTCGGCGGGTTTGGAAACGGATTTTACGTTTGGCAGTATCGTCAAATACCATCATTTTTATACAGCCCGTTTCAACATGATTTCTTTAATCTTACCGATTGCGCGGGTCGGATTCAAGTGTTTCGGGCAGACATCGACGCAGTTCATAATCGTATGGCAGCGGAACAGTCGGTACGGGTCGTTGAGGTTGTCCAAACGCTCGTTGGTCATGGT
This sequence comes from Neisseria perflava, assembly GCF_024170405.1. GTDB lineage: Bacteria > Pseudomonadota > Gammaproteobacteria > Burkholderiales > Neisseriaceae > Neisseria > Neisseria perflava_B. Next base: position 7,078 of record NZ_JALJYC010000040.1, read on the forward strand.
GTCGCGGCTGTCAGCGATAAAGCGGTAGGCGTTGAGCAAACCGGAGGGGCCGACGAATTTGTCGGGATTCCACCAGAAAGACGGGCAGGAAGTGGAGCAGCAGGCGCACAAAATGCATTCGTACAGGCCGTCCAATTCTTTGCGCTCTTCCTGCGTTTGCAGGCGCTCTTTATCGGCATCAATCGGATTATCGTTGACCACATACGGTTTAACCGAATGATATTGTTTGAAAAATTGGGTCATATCCACAATCAGATCGCGGATAACCGGCAAACCCGGCAGCGGACGGATTTTAATCGGCTGCTTCAGGCTGCGGATGTCGGTCAGACAGGCCAAACCGTTTTTACCGTTGATGTTCATGCCGTCTGAACCGCAAATCCCTTCGCGGCAGGAGCGGCGGAACGACAGGGTATCATCCTGCGCTTTAAGCTTGACTAAGGCGTCGAGCAGCTTCACATCAGTCGACTCGATTTCCAATTCGTATTTTTGGGTATAGGGTTTGTCGTCGGTATCGGGGTTGTAGCGGTAAACTTCAAAGCTTACTTTTTCCATGAGAAGTGTTCCTTTCCCACAGCGGCTGATTGGATTTGTGTTTTTGATACAGCCGTTGATGGCGGGTGTTTGTGTTTTGGTATTTTTCAGACGGCCTTTTTGGTTTCAGGCCGTCTGAAAACAGTACTGCTTAATACACGCGCTTGGCCGGTTCGATGTAATCGACGGTCAGCGGTTTGGTGTGTACCGGTTTGTAGCTTAAGGTATTGGTCAGCGGATGATACAACGTATGTTTCATCCAATTCACATCATCGCGCTCGGGATGATCGTCGGAGGCATGTGCGCCACGCGACTCTTTACGCGCTTCGGCAGATACCAAAGTCGCTTTGGCCACTTCAATCAGGTTATCCAATTCCAAAGCCTCGATACGCGCAGTATTCCATACTTTGCTCTTGTCTTTGATTTCGGTTTTTTTCACACGCTCGGCCAGCGCCATTACCTGTTTCACACCTTCTTGCAAGATGGCGTCGGTACGGAACACGCCGGCATGCAGCTGCACGGAGCGTTGCAGTTCACGGCGCAGCGCATCGACGTTTTCGCCGTCAGTTTGGTTGTCCAAACGCTCCAAACGCTGACGGGTCAGCTCGCCCGCGTTTTCCGGCAAAGGTTTCCAGCCGTCTTGCTCACGGATAAACTTAATCATGCTGTCGCCGCCGGACTTGCCGAACACCACCAAGTCCAACAATGAGTTAGTACCCAAGCGGTTGGCGCCGTGCACCGACGCGCAGGCGCATTCGCCCGCCGCATACAAACCCTTAACCGGCACTTCATACTCGTCGCCCTGCGGCACGATTACTTCACCCAGATAGTTGGTCGGAATACCACCCATCATGTAGTGGGTAGTCGGCACCACCGGAATCGGGTCTTTAATCGGGTCGATACCGGCAAACTGAATGGAAATTTCGCGGATACCCGGCAGTTTTTCCATAATCTTTTCCGCACCGATGTGGTCGATTTTCAGCAACACATGGTCTTTGTTTTTACCGCAGCCCCGGCCTTCGTAAATTTCCATCGCCATCGCGCGGGACACCACGTCGCGGGAGGCCAAATCTTTTACGGTCGGCGCATAGCGCTCCATAAAGCGTTCACCATCGGCATTGAGCAGAATACCGCCCTCGCCGCGCACGCCTTCGGTAATCAATACACCCGCACCCGCCACACCGGTAGGGTGGAACTGCCAAAATTCCATGTCTTCCAAGGGAATGCCCGCACGGGCGCAAATGCCCAAACCGTCGCCGGTGTTCATATAGGCATTGGTGGAAGAAGCATAAATGCGGCCGCCGCCGCCGGTGGCAAACATGACCGCTTTGGCATGGAAAATATACACGTCGCCGGTTTCCATCTCCATTGCGGTTACACCAACGACATCGCCGTCTTCGTTGCGGATTAAGTCCAACGCCGTCCATTCGACAAAGAATTGGGTATTGGCACGCACGTTTTGCTGATACAGCGTGTGCAGCATGGCATGGCCGGTACGGTCGGCCACGGCGCAGGCGCGTTCCACCGCGCGTTTGCCGTGTTCGGCGGTATGACCGCCAAACGGACGCTGGTAAATTTTGCCGCTTTCCACGCGGTCAAACGGCATACCCATGTGTTCCAACTCAATCACCGCTTCCGGCGCGGCGCGACACATAAATTCAATCGCGTCTTGGTCACCCAGCCAGTCGGAACCTTTGACGGTATCGTACATATGCCAGTCCCAACGGTCTTCCTGCACATTACCCAGCGAAGCGGAAATACCGCCCTGCGCCGCCACGGTGTGCGAACGGGTCGGGAAAACTTTGGACAATACGGCGCAATTCAGACCGGACTTGGATAATTGGAGGGCTGCGCGCAGACCTGCACCACCACCGCCGACAATCACGGCATCAAACTTACGGACAGGAAAACCCATTTTTTACCCCCAAATTACTTTAACTGAATAAACCATACAGGCCACCAACCAAACCACAGTGGCCGCTTGCAGACACAGACGGATACCAAACGGCTTGACATAGTCCATCCACAAATCGCGGATACCGACCCAGGCATGGATAAACAAGGCGATAAAGGTAATCTGGGTAAACAGTTTCACCCACGCATTGTTCCAAAACGCCTGCCATTCGCCGTGTTCGTTGGGCAGCAGCAGCAAAAAGGCAATCAGGGCAACGGTATAAACCAACATGACCACCGCCGTTATCCGTTGCGTCGCCCAGTCTTTCAAGCCGTAATGGGCACCAGCCAATTTACGATCTACCATAGCAGCGCTCCAATCACCACAGTCAGCACCAAAGCGGAAACAAACACGATTTTTGCGGTCAGACGCGCAGTTTGCAGCTCCAAACCTTTATGCGCATCGAGAAACAAAAAGCGCGTACCGGCCATCGCATGATGCAGAAACGCCCACAACACGCCGATTAAAGCCAGCTTGACAATCGGATGGGAAATAAAGTGCAGATAGGAAATAAACACCGATTCACGCTCCAGCGTGGCGGCGAGCAACCCCAGCAGAATCGGCAGGGTTACAAACAGGATGACACCGCTGACACGGTGCAAAATAGACACAATCCCCGGTATCGGCAGGCGGATATTGGGGATGTCCAGATAGACAGGACGGGATTTGGCAGGCATAGGTATGTTCCTCTGTCGTTATTATCATCTCAAAACCGTTTTGAACCTGGGCAGCGTAAACACTACACCAAGTTACATAGCGCATAATTTACAGGGTTTATCCCCGTTTGAACAGCCTAACTTGTAAATAATCTAATAAATTTTGGGGCTGTACTAGATAACTAGATTTATTCAAAATCATTTAGAATAAATCCCATGAAAAAAAGTCGACTGAGCCCTTATAAGCAAAACAA
>NZ_JALJYC010000041.1 GCF_024170405.1 Neisseria perflava
TCATTACAATCTTTCTTGTCAGGAAAGGCAGTATGCTACTACATACTGGCCTTTTCTGTTTTTAAGAAAGTTGCAGTTGGTATGCGAATGTAAGGCCGTCTGAAAATCATTTTGCATTTTCAGACGGCCTTTATTTACTTCATCGCAACATGCTACTACAATCGGTGTGTTTTTTATTGATAACAAGTTTTATCGCGCTGTCCCGCGTTTGGAGAACCCTATGACCGCTTCGCAACTGATTCAAAAACTTACCGAGACCGTTGGCGACAAATACATCATTACCGATCCCGCCAAAACCGAGCAATACCGTCAGGGCTACCGCTTCGGCGAGGGCAAGGCGCTGGCGGTGGTGCGGCCGGGTACGCTGTTGGAAATGTGGCAAATTTTACAAGCCTGCGTAGAAGCGGATGTGATTGTGATTACCCAAGCAGCCAATACCGGCTTGACCGGCGGCTCGACGCCTGACGGTAATGATTACGACCGCGACATCGTCATCGTCAACACCATGCGCATGAACATTATCCAGCCGATTAACAACAACGAGCAGGTGGTGTGCCTGCCCGGTTCGACCTTGAATCAGTTGGAATTGCTGCTCAAACCGCTGGGGCGCGAGCCGCATTCGGTGATTGGTTCGTCGTGTATCGGCGCGTCGGTGTTGGGCGGCGTGTGTAACAACTCCGGCGGTTCGCTGGTGCAGCGCGGGCCGGCTTATACCGAAATGGCGCTGTTTGCCGAAATTGATGCCGAAGGCCGTCTGAATTTAGTTAACCATTTGGGCATCGATTTGGGCGATACGCCGGAAGAAATTCTGACCAACCTGCAAGGCTGGCATTACCAGAAAAAAGACATTACCCAAAACGCGGGCAAAGGTCATGACCACGCCTACTGCGAGCATGTGCGTCAAATCGACGAGCCAACCGCCGCCCGTTTCAATGCCGACCCTGCGCGGCATTACGAAGCCTCGGGCTGCGCGGGCAAGCTGATGGTATTTGCCGTTCGCCTCGACACCTTCCCGCAGGAGAAGAAAACGGCGGTGTTCTATATCGGCACCAACGACATCAACGAGCTGACCGACATCCGCCGCGCCGCGCTGGGCGAGTTTACATCGCTGCCGGTATCGGGCGAATACATCCATCGCGATGCCTTCGATATTGCCGATGTTTATGGCAAAGACACGTTTTATGTGATTAAAAAATTCGGTACGCACCAGCTGCCCAAATTGTTTGATTTTAAAGCGCGGGTAGATCGATTCAGTAAAAAAATCAGCTTTTTACCCAAGCATTTATCCGATAAGGTTTTACAGTTCGTCAGCAAATTTTTGCCCGACCACCTGCCCAAATCCATGCGCCAATACCGCGACAAATACGAGCACCATCTGATTTTGAAAATGGGCGGCGAGGGCGTGGATGAGGCGCGCGCCTATTTGAAACAGTATTTTGCCGATAAAAGCAGCAGCTATTTCGAGTGCAGTCCGGAGGAAACCCAAGCGGCCATGCTGCACCGTTTTGCCGTGGCCTCTGCCGCCATCCGCTACCGCATTGTGCATGAAAACGAAGTGGAAGATATTGTCGCCCTCGACATCGCCCTGCGCCGCGACGACCGCGACTGGTACGAACACCTGCCGTCTGAAATCGACAGCAAAATCAGCCACAAGCTGTATTACGGTCATTTTATGTGTCATGTGTTCCACCAAGACTATATCGTCAAAAAAGGCCACGATTGCATTGCTTTGGAACACGAGATGTGGAAGCTCTTGGACGCGCGCGGTGCGCAATATCCGGCAGAACACAACGTCGGCCATCTGTATGTTGCTAAGCCGGAATTGAAACAGTTTTACCGCAAACTCGACCCGACCAACAGTTTCAACCCGGGCATAGGCCAGACCAGCAAGAAGAAAAACTGGGCGGAATAAGCGAGAAAATGTGATGGGCTAAAAATAAGGCCGTCTGAAAAATATTGCCGGATAGCGCGGCATTTTTCAGACGGCCTATTTTTATTACGGGATAATGCAATAGCATGCAAATGCAAAAAGCGCTGCCCGAGAGCAGCGCTTTTAATCTTGGCGGAGGCGGTGAGATTCGAACTCACGGAGGGCTATCAACCCTCGACGGTTTTCAAGACCGTTGCATTAAACCGCTCTGCCACACCTCCTAAAGGATTCAAGATTGGCGGAAGCGGTGAGATTCGAACTCACGGAGGGCTATCAACCCTCGACGGTTTTCAAGACCGTTGCATTAAACCGCTCTGCCACGCTTCCGTTTCTTGAAGTGCGCATACTAAAGGATTTCGGCGGTTTTGCCAAGCTGAATTTTAGGGTTTCGGATTAGCGTTTTGTTTTTACTTGGATTGTTCCACGCGGGTAAACACCCATTCCGAGTCGCTGGAAGCAGCGGCGTTGAAGGCGTAGCCTTCGTAATCGAAGTCAAGCAGTTGCTCGGCTTGGGTCAGGTTGTGCTCTGCGGCATAGCGCACCATCAGACCGCGCGCGCGTTTGGCGTAGAAGCTGATGATTTTGTATTGGCCGTTTTTCTTGTCTTTGAACACGGGCGTAATCAGGCGGGCATTGAGTTTTTTGGTGTTGACGGATTTGAAATATTCCTGCGAAGCCAGATTAATCAATACTTTGTCTTGCGCTTGCGCCAGCGTATCGTTGAGCAGGTCGGTAATGCGGTCGCCCCAAAATTCGTACAGGTTTTTGCCGCGCGAGTTGGCAAAGGCGGTGCCCATTTCCAAGCGGTAGGGTTGGATTAAATCCAGCGGACGCAACAGGCCGTATAAGCCGGAGAGCAGGCGCACGTGTTGTTGCAGGTATTGCGTTTGCGCAGCGGAAAGGCTGGCGGCATCTATGCCTTCATACACATCGCCGTTAAACAGATACACGGCTTGTTTGGCATTGTCGGGGGTAAACGGGGTGTGCCAAGCGGCGTTGCGCTCGGCGTTGAGCAGGGCGATTTTGTCGGAAACGTGCATTAGCTCGGCGATTTGCTGCGGCGCCAGGCGGCGCAGTTCGCCCATCAGGATTTCGGCTTGCGGCAGCAGGTCGGGCTGGGTGTGTGCGCTGATTGGAGCCGGGTCTTTTTCATTTAGGTTTTTGGCGGGGGATAAGACGAAAAACATCAGTATTGCTCGCTGGTGTAAGGAAGAATAAGGGAATTTTATTTTTAAAACAGCATGTCAGGCAAGGTAAAAGGGGTTGGGAATATTTATAGGGCTGTTTGCCAACCGACAAAGGCCGTCTGAAAAATATTGGTTTTCAGACGGCCTTACGGTTTATGCGAATCGTTAATCAGCTTATCAACGGTACAGCGATACAATGGTTTCGGCCGCTTTGACGCAGCTTTCTACATCGGCTACTAAGGCAATGCGCACATAGCCTTCGCCCGGGTTGCCCTGCTCGGTATCGCGTGCTAAGAAACGGCCGGGCAAAACTTGAATCGCGGCTTTCTGCCACAGGTTTTTGGTAAAGGCCAAATCGTCGCCGTCGGGCACTTTCAACCACACGTAAAACGATGCGTCGGGCAGGCTGACATCAAATACCTGTTGCAGAATTGGGATGACTTTATCGAATTTTTCCTGATACAGGCGGCGGTTTTCGATAACGTGTTCTTCATCGTTCCATGCGGCAATGCTGGCGCGTTGGGTGGGAATGCTCATGGCGCTGCCGTGGTAGGTGCGGTAGAGCAGGAAGTTTTTCAGCAATTCCGCGTCACCCGCCACAAAGCCGGAGCGCAAACCGGGTACGTTGGAGCGTTTGGACAGGCTGGTAAACATCACCAAACCTTTATTGCTGCGCCCCAGCGCAGCGGCTGCTTGCAGCCCGCCGAGGGTTTTGTTGCCGTTGAAATAAATTTCCGAATAGCATTCGTCGGAGGCAATAACGAAGCCGTATTTGTCTTGCAGGGCGAAGATTGCTTGCCAATCGTCCAGCGTCAATACGCTGCCGGTGGGGTTGTTGGGCGAGCAGACAATCACGACTTTGGTGCGCTGCCAGACATCTTCGGGAATGCTTTGCCAATCCGGTTGGAAGGTGGGCGCAGTGCAGTTGGCAAAACGGATTTCGCCGCCGCCGAGCAGGGTTGCGCCTTCGTAAATCTGGTAAAACGGATTGGGGCTGATGACTACCGGTTTTTCACCCTCGGCGGTCGGGTCTAAAATGGTTTGGATAAAGGCAAACAGCGCTTCACGACTGCCCAAAACCGGCAGGATTTCGGTATCGGGATTAACAGAGAGACCGTCGTAACGACGGTTTAACCAGTCGGCGCAGGCTTGGCGCAATTCAGGCAGGCCTGCGGTCAGCGGGTAGGAGGCGAGTTCGGCCAAAGATGCGGTCAGCGCATCGGTAATGATTTTCGGCGTGGCATGTTTCGGCTCGCCGATGTGCAACGGTGCAGGCGTGATGCCTTCGGGCGCGGACAAGCCCTGCATGGCGGCGCGCAGGCGGGCAAAAGGGTAGGGTTGGAGTTTATCTAATAAGGGGTTCATGGCCGTTCCAAACGCAAAAAACAAGGTCTGATGGTAACACTATTTGCGGGATTTTGTTTACAATTTTGCATAAGGATTGCTAATCTGCCCGATAAAAACGGCAGATGAAACAAGGCCGTCTGAAAACAAAACATCACAGTGTTGTTTTCAGACGGCCTTAACGGGCAGGTATTTAATTACTCAATACATCTACGCCTTTGGGCGGTGTGAATTTAAAGCTGCCGCGCGACAGATTCGGCTTGGTGTTCAAGCTGTTGAAATTGATGGTAGTTTCATTGCCGAAGCTGTCTTTGAGCTGCATGGCGGCCAAATTGTCGCCACGGAAGCCGATACGGATATATTGGTAGCCGGCATTATTTTTCTTTGGCGTGGCTAATACATAATCAATGCCGCCCGCGCTGCCGTCTTCTTTCAGAGTATAGCTGCTGTCTAAAGCGGTTTTGTTGGACAAAATCGCCGCCGGGCTGTCGCCAATGGTCTGGTCTTGCGACGATTTGGTCACTTGTTTCAAGTCCACATCGTAGAGCCAAATGGTTTTGCCGTCGCCGACGATGGTTTGTTTATAGGGTTTGGTGTATTCCCATTTAAACAGACCAGGGCGCAGGATTTGGAACGTGCCGCTGGTGGTTTGGGTTTTCTTTTTGCTTTTGACGGTTTGGCTGAAACTGCCGCTGATGCCGTCTGAATCATTGTTGAATTTTTTTAAAGCGTCCACCGCACCGGCTTGCGCCAAACCGATGGAGGCGCTCAAGCTGATGGCAGTCAGCCATTTCAGAAAAGAGGTTTGTTTCATGCTGTATTTTTCCTTGTTAGGGTATAACATTGATGACCTAGTATAGCGGGTATCACGCCGCATGCAAGGGTAAAACCAGGCATTTAAATTTTGTAAAATTTTCAGATTGCATTTAATTTTTTGAAATTCAATAAGTTTTATAGAAAAGGCAGGAGGCTGATTCACAATTATTTAACTGCGGACGCAAAAATCAGACGGATTCTCAGGATTTTCGTCAATTTTACAAGAAAGTCATTGTTGTAAAGACGCGAATATTTCCTATTGTTTGTCATATTTTATGCAGTGAAATTAGCCAAATAAAAAATGCTGTATTAAGATAAAAACAATAAGTCGTGCATGCAAAGATGTCACTGTGTGTCGGTTTATCCTTTAAAAAACGGAGTTTACTATGAAAAATACTAAGTTATTGACTGCTTTGGCCGCAATGGGCGCTTCTTTTGCTGCTTTCGACGCGCAAGCCGGTTCAGTTACCGATAGCCACGGTAACGTCGGTTATGATACCGCTGCCGAATGTGATGCCGCCGTACAATCCGGTCGTGCCAAATTCTACCAATCATTTACCCACAAACCTGCGCTGAAACGTGCAGGCGAGGCTTCTGTGCGCGTGGCAACCATCAAAGATTTGGGCCCAGAATATCGCTTGGGTGCATGTGATATGGGTGTCGGCCATAAAGAAGGTCGAGATGGCGTTGCTTCTGCCCTGCATGGCAAATACATTCCGTTCCACCCGGATATGCCGATTAATGTCTATTCAGACGCTTCCGGCAAACCGGTACGCGTGACCATGAAACAATGCGACAACTGGTTCTCCGACAACGCACCGCGCCCTGTTGCGCTGCCGGTTGAGCGTAAAGCTGCTCCGGTGGCCGCTGCCGCTCCGGTAGTTGCCGCTCCGGTGGTTGCTGCTAAATCCGGTTTGCGTCCGTATGTGTTCGGTACTTTGGGTGTGTTGAACGATCGAATCGAAGCCGATTGGGTTGACGATAACGACACCAAATTTGCCGGTCAAGTCGGTGCCGGTCTGCAATTTAACGAATGGTTGGGTGCAGAGCTGTTCTACCAAGGTTCAGCCAAACATAAATTTGAAGCGGATAACGGCGATACCTTCAAATCCCGTAACAACACCTACGGTGGCCGTGTGACTTTGGGTACTGAAGTTCTGCCGCAAACCCGCGTGTTCTTGAAAGCCGGTGTGGTTGGTATCCAACATAAAATCGACGGTTACGACAAAACCAAAGTACACGCTACTGCCGGTTTGGGCGCAACTTACGACCTGACCGACCACTGGGCATTGCGCGCCGATTACGATCACTACTTCAAACGTAAAGGCGAAAACAGCATCGAATGGAAAGGCGCTGACTACTTCGGTATCGGTGCTCAATACAAATTCTAATTCATGCTTGAATGATGAATCAGAAAGCCGACTCTTTAAGAGTCGGCTTTTTTATGTGGGAAAGGGTTGGTGAACATGCCGTTTGTTGGGTTTGAACGCCGTTAGAAATAATCTTATGCTGAAATCATTGCATTTGTTTAAAATGACGGCATTATCCTTCTGAAAAGAGGGATTGAAATAGTATCTGTCTTTACTTTGTTGTAAGGAAGAGACTTGAATGAAATAATAATGTGATTTTCTGTAATACCGTTAGGTAAGTTTGGGAAAATTGGATTAACATTTATGCGCCAAATTCATGTGCCTCGCGGTACATTGGTTTGTTTTGATAAATTGGAGTCAATAATGAAAAATATTAAAATGCTCACCGCAGTAGCGGCGCTGGGCGCTTCTTTTGTTTCTTTTGAAGCACATGCGGGTATGGTAACGGATGCTCATGGCAACGTGGGTTATGATACTGCTGCCGAATGTGACGCTGCCGTACAAGCCGGTAATGCCAAATTCTACCAGTCTTTTACTCATAAACCTGCGTTGAAACGCGCGGGCGAAGTGTCTGTGCGTACCGCCACTATCAAAGACTTGGGCTCGCAATACCGTTTGGGCGCATGTGACTTGGGCGTTGGCCGTAAAGGTGGTCGCGACGGTGTATCTAGAGCTCTGCAAGGCAAATACATTCCGTTCAGCCCGGATATGCCGATTCATGTTTACCAAGACGCTGCCGGTAATCCTGTCCGCGTCAGCATGCAGCAATGTGACAACTGGTTCTCCGACAACACCCCGCGTCCGGTTGCCATTCCGGTTGTTAAAGAGCCTGAGCCGGTTGTGGTTGCGCCTGTGGCCGCTGCACCTTGCAAATGCGCCGTACCTTATGTATTCGGCAGCGTAGGCGTATTGCGTGACGGTTTGTCCACTTCCGACGGTGAATACGATGACCGTGATAACCGTTTTGCCGGTCAAATCGGTGTGGGTGTTCAATTCAACCAATACTTGGGTGGTGAGTTGTACTACCAAGGCGCGGCCAAACACAAATACACCAGAGAAGACGGCAGCAGCCACTTCAATGCCCGCAATCATACTTTGGCAACCCGTTTGACCGTTGGTACCAGCTTTGACAACAAAGCCCGCGTATTCGGTAAAGTCGGTATCGCTGCGGTACAACATCGCGGTGACGGTTACAAAAAAACCAAAGCCCGCGCAACTGCCGGTATCGGCGCAAGCTACGACTTGACCGACCACTGGACTGTTCGTGCCGATTACGACCACTACTTCAAACGTGGCAGCGACAACGGCGTGAAATGGAAAGGCGCAGACTACTTGGGTCTGGGTGCTCAATACAAATTCTAATCCTCGCGGATACGCAAAAGCCGGCTCGAAAGAGTCGGCTTTTTTTGCTGCTTTCAGACGGCCTAGTGAGCAGAGTAGGCCGTCTGAAACGAAAACGCGTATAATTTGGAAAATAGTTGGAACAAAAATCATGCCGTACAATCCTTATCCTTTACTGGAGCGTGCTTTACTAGCCGATAATCCCGATGAAAAGAGCACGCTGACCAATACCTTGTTTGCTGAGCTTCAGACGGCCTCCGAACTCGTCTGCGATACTGCGCCTCCTCTGGATTTTCGCTATGCCGGACGCCCTGCCAAGCCGCTGCTGGTGGCGCCGACACAGGTCACGCCGCGCAAGATGTCCACGCCGGAAGGCTATGTCGCCATGCTGCATGCCATTTGCCATATTGAGTTTAACGCGATTAATTTGGCTTTGGACGCCGCTTACCGCTTCCGCACGTTACCGGCGCAGTTTGTGTGCGACTGGGTGCAGGTGGCGAAAGAAGAAGTACACCATTTCAATTTAATGCGCGACAGATTGCGCGAACACGGTTTTGATTATGGCGATTTTGAGGCGCACGCGCATTTGTGGGACATGGCGTATAAAACCGCTTACGATCCCTTGTTGCGCATGGCGCTGGTGCCGCGTGTCTTGGAGGCGCGTGGCTTGGATGTAACGCCGGGCATACGCGCCAAAGTCGCCCAGCGCGGTGATGAAGAAACCTGCGCCGTGTTGGATATTATTTACCGCGATGAAGTCGGCCATGTCCGTTTCGGCAACCATTGGTATCAGTATCTTTGCCGCGAACGCGGTTTGGAGCCGGTAGTGCTGTTCCGCAATCTGCTGGCGCGTTACGATATGTTTATTTTTCGCGGCTACGTTAACATTGAAGCGCGCGAGCGGGCAGGGTTTAGCCGCTTCGAGCTGGATATGTTGGAAGATTTTGAGCAGAGCATAAAGCAGTAAAGGCCATACCACAGGCAGGCTGCGCACTCCGAAACGGAAGAGGAAAAGCATATGGCACACCATCATGATCACAGCCACGACCATGCCCACACGCATACGGCGAATAAAAAAGTTTTAGGCGTATCGTTTGCCGTGATTGCCTTGTTTATGCTGGTGGAGGCGGTTGGCGGCTGGCTGACGCATTCGCTGGCGTTGCTGTCCGACGCTGGGCATATGTTCAGCGACGCTTTTTCGCTGGGCGTGGCGCTGCTGGCCTTTAAATTCGGCGAACGCGATACCACGCTGAGCAAAACCTTCGGCTACAAGCGCTTTGAAATTCTGACGGCGGCGTTTAACGGCCTGACGCTGATGGTGATTGCCGCGCTGATTTTTTACGAAGCGGTCAAACGCCTGATTGAGCCGCCCGAAATCGCCACCGTCGGCATGTTGGTCATCAGCGTTATTGGTTTGTTGGTGAATATCGCCGTGGCCGTGTATATGCTGAGAAACAGCGATACGCAAGACAACGTCAATATGCGCGGCGCGTATCTGCATGTGATCAGCGATTTGTTCGGATCGATTGGCGCGATTGTTGCGGCGCTGTTGATGATGGCCTACGGCTGGCAATGGGCAGACCCCGTGGCCAGCGTGCTGGTGGCGGCTTTGGTCGGCCGCAGCGGTTGGCATTTGTTGAAGCAGACCCTGCATATACTGATGGAAGGTGCGCCGGAAAATATCCATACCGATGAAGTGCTGGCAGTAATTCAAAAAGCCAAAGGCGTGGAATCGGTACACGATTTGCATGTCTGGACGATTACCAGCAATGTCAATGTGTTATCCTGTCATATCGTGGTGGACGGCGCTTTGACCGTGGCGCAGGCGGAACAGCTGGTGTATCAAATCGAACATGATTTGTCGCATTTGAACATCGCCCACTGCACCATCCAAGTGGAAAGCCGCCGCCATCCGCATGAAAACAGCGTATTGTGTCCGATTGGCAAAGAAAGCGAACATGAACATAGCCACGAGCATGAACACGAAGAACCGAATAAACATTGACCTTGCGCTCCGCATGGCAAACAGACTTTGAAACACAACCGCCTGTATGCAAGATTAAATTTGGGGCTGTACTAGATAATTAGAGCAAATTACCTTTTACTAACTGTTTCAAAATAGAAATTTGAGATTTTATTTCACTGTTGTTAAA
>NZ_JALJYC010000042.1 GCF_024170405.1 Neisseria perflava
GGCGTTTTAACAACAGTGAAATAAAATCTCAAATTTCTATTTTGAAACAGTTAGTAAAAGGTAATTTGCTCTAATTATCTAGTACAGCCCCAAAATTAATATTATTAATTCTGCTTTATTTTAAGGAAATACCATGCGAACCCTCTCTATCTACTGCGCCGGCGGCGACGTATTCCTGCCAGAAGCCGAACGCAACACCGTTTTCCAAGCCATGAAAGATTTGGCGGAAAACGCCAGCCGGAATCTGCAAGCGAAAAAGACCACCGTCCGCCTACTGATTCCCACCGACAATGAAATCGCGCTTGTTCCGCAAACCGACGACACCGGCAAACGCGCCAATGCCCTAACAATCCGTTTGGCCAACGAAGCCATGATTCGGCAATGCGACGCGGTATTTGCCAACCTGTCGCCCTTCCGCTCCGCCGAACCCGACTGCGGCACGGCCTACGAATGCGGCTTTGCGCGTGAGCTGGGCAAACCCGTGCTGACCTATACCGACAATCCGGCCGAGCAAACCGCCAAATACCAAGCGGAAGATTTCAGACGGCCTGCGCCCGACGGCCGTTTCCGCTATACCGAAGTAGAAGATTTCGCCCTGCCGTTCAATTTGATGTTGTATGATGAGACTTATCCGATTTTCAACAGCTTTGCAGAATACCTGAATACTTATCTTCAGGCCGTCTGAAACCCTGCCCATGAAAAAAGCCTTTATCCTCAGCGATTGCGAATATCCCGATCGCACGCAAAAGCCCTTTGCCCTGCTGACGGCCAATCCGACCAAAGAGCACCATTACATCGCGCAAACGGAGCAACGCCAGCATGCGCATAATCCCGGCGTCAGCCCGCAAAATCAAAATATCTATAAACTGCCGCGCAGCGTGTTTGAGGGCGCTGCGTCCGGCAAGAATAAAAAGCATAAGCGCAACGGCAACATTATCAATGCCAACATCATCAATAATCTGTGCGAACACAATCTTTATACCTTGACTTTGGCCGTCGGCACACCCAATCAATACAACCTTGAAAGCTGGTTCAACCGCCACGAAAGCGGCTATGAAGACGCCTGCCAAGCTTTGCGCACACTGCCTGCCGGACGGATAAACATTCCCGAGCAGCTGTGGCGGGTTCTGCGCTTAAAGCTGCTGGGCATTCTGCGTAATCCGCACAACCACCGGCATCCGTTTGCCCGCCGCCTGCACCAAGCCATCCGTGGGCAGCTGCCCGAAGCCGGCTTTGAATTTGTCCGCCTCATCAGCCAACGCGATTCCAAGCGTATCGAACACATCATGCAAACCTACCGTTTTTCTTTTTTGGACTATGTCAACTGGCTGGCCAATCTCTACGGTATGTTGAGCGAAGGCGTGCAGCAGCCGTCGCTGTTTGAACAAATGTTTCGTGCCGGATTTGAAAATCCCGAAGCGGTCCGTATCGAGCTTTACCGTTATCCCGATACCGGATTGTGCCTGCTCAACGACAGAGGCTTTTGCTTGCAGCATGCCGGAGAGCAGCTGAGCCTTGGCGTTAACATTGCCCATGATATGTTTGCCCTTATCCATGTGGATTTAAGCATGTGGCCGCATGTCAAAACCCATTTTCACAACATGCCGACCCGCAAACAGGGTAAAGTCAACATCAGCGACGGCAACCACAACCAGCGGCGCACCTTCAACCGCCTCTGTATCCGCCACGCACGTTTTGCCGTTTACGGCAAAAGCGCCAAGCCGCAAGATTACCTGTAAAGCCGTCTGAAAAGAAGGAAAAGAAAGGAAAGCCATGACCATTACCCCCGTTAAAGCCTTTGGCGACAACTATATTTGGACGATTCATGCCAACGGCCGCGCTGTCTGTATCGACCCCGGCGAAGCCGCACCCGCCGCCGATTTTTTAGCGCAACACGGCCTGAGCTTAGACCAAATTTGGATTACCCACCACCACAACAACCACACCGGCGGCATTCGGGATTTGCAGGCGCAATTTCCCAACACACCGGTTTACGGCAACAGCGACATCGCCGCCGCCACGCAAACGGTTTCAGACGGCCAAACGCTGGATTTCGGCGGCGCAAGCGCAACCGTTTGGGCAACGCCCGGCCACACTGCCCACCATGTCAGCTATCTGCTGGAAAATTCAGACGGCCTGCACGTTTTCTGCGGCGATACGCTGTTTAGCGCCGGTTGCGGGCGCGTGTTTACCGGCACGATAGCGCAGCTTTTTGCCAGTTTCCAACGCTACAACAGCCTGCCGCCGGAAACCCTGTTTTATCCGGCGCATGAATACACCGCCGCCAATTTGCGCTTTGCCGCGCATATCGAGCCGGATAACGCCGATATTCAGACGGCCTTGTTCGCCGCGCTTGCGGCAAACGCGCCAACCCTGCCGGTAACGCTGGCGCATGAACGCAAAATCAATCCGTTTTTACGCGCCCATCTGCCGCAGGTTAAAGCGCGGGCGGAAGCCTTATGCAGCTGGAAATTAGACAGCGAATTGGCTGTGTTCGCCGCCTTGCGCGAATTGAAAAACGGCTTTTAAGGCCGTCTGAAAACCATACAAAAAGACCGTGACGAACAATTCGTCACGGTCTTTTTGTAACAGGCTTGGGTTTATTTTTTCCGCCTATGCGGCGGTTGTGCCGGTTTCAAATCCACCAAGCGCGTACCGGCCAGAAAATCATACAGAAACTGGCGGTCGGGATTGAGCAAGGCGAAGCCCCACGGCAGAATCAGCCAAATCAGCGCCGCACCGAAAGCGGTTTTCGGCGGAATATTGCCCCAATAACGCAGCGCGGCATAAGCCAGCAGCGGAATAAACACGATAAACACGCAAGCCCACATAAAGCGCAGGCGCAGCTGGTGCAGCGGCGGGCGGGCGCCTTGCCGGTTGCACAAGCCGATTTTCCAAGTCTGCATCGGCAGGGTTTGGCCTTTAATCATCCAGTTGGTGCGGAAGTAATACCACCAAAACGCCAACACCAACACGGCGGTCACGAAAGCGGACAAATTCGTGGACACGGGATTGAGGAAAATTGCCGCAATCCCGGCCAGCAATGCAGCCAGCAGAGTAATGGCGCCGATCAGCAGCAGCTCATAAACCAGCGCGGCAAAGCGGCG
This sequence comes from Neisseria perflava, assembly GCF_024170405.1. Taxonomy (GTDB): domain Bacteria; phylum Pseudomonadota; class Gammaproteobacteria; order Burkholderiales; family Neisseriaceae; genus Neisseria; species Neisseria perflava_B. Next base: position 3,108 of record NZ_JALJYC010000042.1, read on the forward strand.
TTTGAGGGAAACGGTGGGGAAAGTCGTCATGGTGGGCTTGGGGAAAGGCCGTCTGAAAATCCGAGGGCTTTCAGACGGCCTTAATTCATCAAAATATAGTCATTTCGTTAGTTTAATACAGCGTTGCTGCGCCTTGTCTCAATCCAACGAAACGACTAAATTACGGCATATCGAAACAGGCAAACAAGCCTGCCATCAGCGGTGCGGGCGTTTTTGGCCTTTGGACTGCTGCGCCGCCATCTGGTTGATTTCCTGACGGGTCGGGCGTTTTTTAAACATTTCGTGCGCTTCGTCCACCGAGCATTTTTGCGACAGGCACACCAGCGTAATCGCGTCTTTCTGCGCCTGACCGCCTTTGTGGTACATGCGGCGCAGGTTGGCTTCGTTGATACGGCCTTTTTCCGGATCGATGTCGAATTTTTTCAGGCGCTCGATAAATTGGCGCTGTTGGCGACGCGATGTCCAAACGAAACCGCCTGCGGCGGCGGCCATAATCACGATGGCGCTGATGATGGCAATCGGCCATGAGTCCACAATCAATACCAAAATCAGACTCAAAACGGCGGTCGCCAGAATAATCAGACCGGCCAAACGGATTTTTGCTTTTTGATCCATGTTGTTGTGTTTCCTTGCTACGGATATGCCGCCTGAAAAAACACAGGCAGACGGCTTGTTAAAAGTTTACGGCATTTTACAGTATTTTAGGGCTTTGGGGGAAACGGTTTGCACGTTTACACCGCCAAGCCCGTTACCAGCTGCTTAAACTCCGTCCAAGCGTCGCCCTCTTCCGCGCCTTTTATCACGCGGTCGATTTTGGCGCAGGTTTGCAGCGCGGCCAGCAGGCGGGTGATGGAAATACGCTTTTCCGCCGTCGGTGCCAAGGTTTGCTTGTCGCCCCACAAGCGCAGGCTGTTGCGCACGGATTGCACGCTTTGGCCTTGCTTCAACGCGGCGTGCAAGCGGATTAAGGTGCGGATGTCTTCCGCCACCGCCCACAGCAGCAACACCGGCTCTTCACCTTCTTGCTCCAAACCGTCAAGCAGGCGGCTGACGCGCAGCGCGTCGCCCTTCATCCATGCGCCCGCCAGTTGGAACACATCAAAGCGGGCGACATTCGCCACCGCCGCTTCCGCGTCCGCCATATTCAGCACATGCCCTTGCGGGTGGAGCAAGGCGAGTTTGTCGATTTCCTGCTTGGCCGCCAGCAGATTACCCTCAACACGTTCGGTAAACAAAGCCAGCGCGTCCGCCTCAATCTCCAAACCGGCTTTTTTCAGACGGCCTTGTATCCATTGCGGCAGCGCGGCAGCAGTCACGGCTTTGGCTTCCAATACCACGCCTTTTGCCGCCAATGCGGTAAACCATTTGGCCTGAGTTTGCGCCTTTTCCAATTTAGGCAGCAAAATAAGGGTTACGGTATCTTCCGGCAGACGCGCCGCCAGCGTTTGCAGCGCGTCGCCGCCGTTTTTGCCCGGCTTGCCGCTTGGGATATGGATTTCCAGCAGCTTCAAATCGGCAAACAAACCCGCGCTGCCCGCCGATTGCAACAGCTCGTTCCAATCAAATTGGTTGTCAACGCTATAGACTTCGCGGTTGAGATAACCTTGCTGCTTGGCCGCCGCACGCAAGGTGTCCAGCGCTTCAATCCGCAGCAAATCCTCTTCGCCGTGGATAAGATACAGCGGCGAGAGCGGCATATCAGGGCGCAGATGCTCGATGTTGGCCGTTGCCATTACTGCGCAGCCGAGTTCAGAAAAGCCAGTTGGCGCACGATTTGATCGGCGGCATCGGCACGCATTTCCGACCAGATGGTTTGCTCTTCCTCGGCCTTACCCAACACTTCGCTGTCGGAATAATCCATGGTACGGTAAACCTCTACCCGAATCGGCTTACCGACCGGCTCTCCTTTGCGGCTGACCTGAACTTCAACACGCAACATCAGCAGGTATTCGTTAATCAGCGCGGCGCGGGTAATGGTATAAACGTCGCGGCGGGTTTGGATACCGATGACATTCAACTCGGCTTGCGCTTTAGCGGCGGATTCAGGTTTGCCGTCGGCACGGCGCAAAGCATTTTCCAAAGCCTGCTGCATGATGTTGCCGTTGACCGACCAAGTCTGATACGGCAGCGGCTGGGTCGTGCCGGGCGTACCTTTCAGATGAAAACCGCAAGCGGTTAAGAGCAGCGCCGCAGCGGTCAAAAGAATCTTGTTCATAAAAAACTTTCTTAATTTGCGTATCGGGCATTATAACGGATTGTCAGGCCGTCTGAAAAAACGGTGTTTTCAGACGGCCTGCGGTTTCAATCCTGCAAAACGCCGTTATCCAACCAAATCAGGCTGACCATGCGGCCGGTCTGCCCGTCGCGGCGGTAGGAGAAAAAGGTATCGCGTTCCAATACGGTGCAATGCGTACCGCCGTAAATCATGGTCACGCCTTCGTGGTTCAACACCTGCCGCGCCAAAAGGTAAATATCCGCCAGATATTTGCCGCCGCCGATGTCGGTAAAAGCATGTTCGGCTTCGGGCAGTTGGGCGCAAAACGTGTCTTTTACCTCCTGCCCCACTTCAAACGCGTCCGGGCCGATGGCTGGGCCGAAATAGGCCATGATTTCCAGCGGATTCACGTTCATGGCGGCGATGGTATTCTGCAACACGCCGCCTGCCAAACCGCGCCAACCGGCGTGCGCCGCCGCCACTACCGTACCGGCTTTGTCGCAAAACAACACCGGCAGGCAGTCAGCCGTCATCGCAGCGCAGGCGGCTTGGCCGGTGGTGTCCACGGAAGCGTCCGCGTCGGGCAGCTTGGTTAACGCATCTACTGCCGCTACAACCGTATTGCTGTGGATTTGGTTGAGATAGGCTATCGGTGCGCCAACTTGACGCTGCACAATTTCCCGATTTCGGGCAACGGCTGCGGAATCGTCACCGACATGCGCACCGACGTTCAAACTTTGATAAGGCGGTTCGCTAAAGCCGCCGTTGCGGGTTGTTATCAGGGTTTTGACATGGGCAGGCGCAGGCCAGTCGGCATGCAAAAAGGATTGGCCGATGGCGGCAATACCCAAAGATTCGTTTAAGGTTTTCATAGGATTCCTTTATTTTTCAGACGGCCTTGATGGGGAAAACCAATTCAGAGGCCGTCTGAAACATCAGTCGCGCACATATACGACTTCGACATCGTAATCGTCTTCGTTCCAATCGTCATCATCCTCCGCATCCAATTTATCCTGCCATTCTTCTTCATGACTCAAGGATGAATCCAAACCGGCTTCTAAGCGCAATACCGACAGCAGATGATACATATCCTCGGGAATCGGCGCTTCAAATGAAACCGTTTCCTGCGTTTTCGGATGGATAAAGCTCAAACGGTAGGCATGCAGGGCTTGGCGCTGCATGGCTTTGACCGCTTCTTTGGCGACATCGCTGCAAGGGTGGCGCGGATTGCCGTACACCGGATCGCCCGCCAAGGGATGATTGGCCTCGCGCATGTGCACGCGGATTTGGTGGGTACGGCCAGTTTCCAGCGAGCACTCGATATAGCTGTGCGCCGGATAACGCTCCAATACCTTAACGTGCGTAACCGCCGGTTTACCGTTGTATTTCACTACCGCCATTTTCAAACGGTTGTGCGGATCGCGGCCGATTAAGGTGTCGATTTTGCCGTCAAACGGTACAATGCCGTTGGCCACGGCGCGGTAAATCCGCTTCACCGTACGTGCCTGCAACTGCTGCACCAATGAATTTTGCGCAGGAAGGGTTTTGGCCACCACCATCAGGCCGCTGGTATCTTTGTCCAAACGGTGCACAATCCCCGCGCGCGGCACTTGCGACAATTCCGGCGCATGAGCCAGCAAGCCGTTGAGTAAAGTTCCCGTCCAGTTGCCCGCAGCGGGGTGCACGACCAAACCAGCCGATTTATTGACCACAATTACGGTATCGTCTTCATATACGATGTCCAAATCCATCTCTTCCGGCGTAAACGCCAGATTTTCTTCGCTCGGACGAATCATGACGGTCACGGCCTCTTCGCCGATTAATTTATCTTTCGGCTGCGCGGATTTACCGTTAAGCGTAACGGAACCGTCTTTAATCCAAGAAGTCAGGCGGCTGCGGGAATAGTCCGGCAGCAATTTAGCCAAGGCCGCATCCAAACGCAAACCGGCCATATCCAATGGAATCGTTAAATTAACACAACTTTCTGTTTCAGGGGCTGCCGTAAACTCTAAATCATCGCTATAATCGGCTTCATTATCAAAGGAAGTATTTTGCATGAAAAAAATTCTTTTAGTAGTTTCTTTAAGTTTGGCGCTCGGCGCATGTGCCAGCAAAAACACAATTGATAAAGATGCCCAAGCCACTCAAGATTGGAGCGTGGAGCAACTTTATACGGAAGCGCAGGATGAATTGAACAGCAGCAATTATACGCGAGCCATCAAATTATATGAAATTTTAGAATCGCGCTTCCCCAACGGCCGCTACGCACAGCAGGCGCAGTTGGATACTGCCTATGCTTATTACAAAGACGATGAACCCGAAAAAGCGCTCGCTGCCATCGAGCGCTTCCAGCGCCATCATCCGCAACACCCGAATATGGACTATGCCCTATATTTGAAAGGCTTGGTTTTGTTTAACGAAGACCAATCCTTCCTCAACAAACTGGCTTCGCAAGACTGGTCAGACCGCGACCCGAAAGCCAACCGTGATGCTTATTATGCCTTCGCAGATTTGGTCGAACGCTTCCCCAACAGTAAATATGCGCCCGATGCAACTGCACGCATGACCAAACTGGTAGATGCATTAGGAGGAAATGAAATCGCTATTGCCCGCTATTATATGAAACGCGGTGCTTATCTTGCCGCAATCAACCGAGCCCAAAAAATCGTTGAGAAATACCAAAATACGCGCTATGTCGAAGAATCTCTCGCCATGATGGAGCTGGCGTATAAAAAACTGGATAAGCCACAGCTGGCCGAAGATACCCGCCGTATTTTGGCAAAAAACTTCCCACAAAGCCCGTTTTTAGAGCATGAATGGAAGTCCGGCGACATGCCGTGGTGGCGCTATTGGAAGTAACAATATCTCATTTTGATATAGAATATTTAAATAATTAGAGCTATATCCATAGAAGATACCCGCCCATAAAAGCCTATACCCTGTTATGAAAATAGCAAGGTACAGGCTTTTTTCGTTTTACTATATCTGCTGTCACAGGCACATAAACCAGCAGCTTCCTCCAGCAAATACCACCGATAAAACCCGAAGGCCGTCTGAGTTTCAGACGGCCTTCGGGTTTAGCATTCGGCAGGATTCGCCCCCTATTTTTTCACGGCAGGAACGGCCGCCT
>NZ_JALJYC010000043.1 GCF_024170405.1 Neisseria perflava
CTTGTTTTGCTTATAAGGGCTCAGTCGACTTTTTTTCATGGGATTTATTCTAAATGATTTTGAATAAATCTAGTTATCTAGTACAGCCCCTAAAATTATAATCAAGATTCATTTAATTGTGAAGTATTGTTAATTACTGAAAAATTATTCTAATTATGCGAATCATCACAAACCAAAGGCCGTCTGAAAACAAAACAACATGTTCGTTTTCAGACGGCCTCTTTGACTCTCTAATCTAATCAGCGCAGCCACAAAAAATCCATAAACTGCGGTATCTGTTTTTCCCAATCCGCTTCCGTATGACGGCCTTGCGGTTGGCAATAGACATCGCAGGCGGCACCGGCGCGCGTAAAAATACCGGCGATGGCTTGATTGGCGCGGGCGGCGGGCGTATGCCAAGCGTCCACCGATTTGCCGCCGCGCCCGGCTTCCTGTTCGCCCCACGACAGATACACGCGCGTATTGCTGTCGATGGCGCATTGTTCCATATCGGCGTACAGCTCGTTCAAAATCGCCGATGACAAACAGGCCGCTTTGGAAAAAATCCGGTTGTATTTGCCGACGGCGTAAATGCTCATCAACCCACCCATAGACGAACCGGCAATCCCCGTTGCCTCGCGGAAAGGATAGGTGCGGTAGGTCGAGTCGATATACGGTTTGATGTCGTTGACTATCCATTCCATCGTTTCATGCCCCAAGCCGTTCAGACGGCCGCCGAAAAAGGCGGAATGGAAACTGTACGGGCTGTATTCCGACAGGCGCTCGTTGCCCTCGTGTCCACATTCTATGCCGACAATCATCATCTTTTTCGGCCACGCCTGCATAAAATCATACAAACCCCACGACTTGCCGTAGGTCGCTTGATTATCGAAAAACAGATTGTGCCCGTCGAAAAAATACATCACGGGATAACGCTCGCCCGTCGCCAAATAATCATCAGGCAGATAAATATGCAGCTTGCGCGTTTTGCCCACGGCGGGAAAGGGCATGTCGTGGTAGTGAATCATGGTGTGTTCCTTATGAGTACGCTGATTTGGAAAATTGGGCTTTAAGCTGGAGATGACAAGAGCGCAAGTGCTAAAAAGGCCGTCTGAAAACCATAGATTTTTTATAGTTTTTCAGACAGCCTTACAGCCTACAATTTTCTCTGGTTTAATAAATTAACAATGTCTTGCCGAGAAATATAAATAGTTGTTCTTCCAAGAGAAGATTTTATCAAGAGCTTATGCTTACATAAATTTTCTAAGTATTTTCTTGCTGTGTTATCACCGACACCTAATGTATTTTTAACCTCCCTAGCACTAAATACTTTTCCCGGATTTTTAATAGCCCTCTTCAGCAAAATGATTTCTTTAGCATTTAATTCATTAGCAATTGATGTTTCAGATAACCAGTTTAAGGTTTCATTAAATTCTTGATTTTTTTTATCTAAAAATTTAAATAACTCCTCAATAGAGCGTTTAATGATTTCTAATTGGTAAATAATGAAATAGGTCAAATCATTATCATCCGTTTCAGTATATAAATAAGAAGCTGCATACTTAGAAGCCGCATTCTTCAATAATTTACTGATTGAGATATACTCAAATTCGCTATACCCATTTTTCATCATATACCAATAAAATAAAGCACGAGCCGTCCTACCGTTCCCATCAAAAAATGGATGTTCATATCCAATCATAAAATGCAAAATAATCGCTTTTATAATAGGATGAATAAAAGACTTATCTTCATGCAGGGTATTTGCAAAATCACATAATACCTGTAATCGTTTTTCTAAGTCAGCATAATCGGGGGGAACATGAACAGGGTCTCTTTGGTAATTTACGACATAAACCTCATTATTATCACGTAAGATGCCTGGCTTAATAATATTATCATCTAGTCCATTTGTTGCAATATGATGCAATTGCAGTATTAATTCTATACTAAGCGGTACATTTTTTTGCTCTGATACTTCTTTCATAAGAAGATAATTATTCATAATCATCTTCTCATCTACTGTTTGTGGCTTTCGTTCTTCCTCCAGCATTTGCAATGCTACTACACGGGTAGTCGCAGCACCTTCTAGTTGTGAGCTTGAAATCGATTCTTCATATTTCAACGCATTAGATAAAAATTCACTTTTATGTCGCTTAGCCATATAGAACTGTGTCAACCGTGCTCGTAGTTCATCTATTTTATGAATTAAAGCAAAACAATGATTTGGCAAATTAAATTGAAACAGCTGCCCGTTTTTATCTAACAACGGGGTTGTTCTTAAAGTACTTACCCTTGCTAATTTAATTTTTAACCACCGCTTTTCATTTAGTTCCATATTCCTAGAACACCGTCTTAACTTATCCCAATGAATATAGTCATTTGAGATATCAGATAAATCAGCATTTAAAACCTCATTAAGATGCTCTGCATGTTTACCCATAAGCACATGTATAGGTAATGGTTTTTCTACTTTTCTCATTTTTATATCTCATTTTATAAAATTTGAGATAACTGTATCACATTTTTAAATTTTAAGAAATAAAGGCCGTCTGAAAAATATTCAGACGGCCTTATCCTATCCTTTCACATCAAAACGTAAAGCCCGTTTCCAATTCCTCATCGCCCACCAGTTCCACCAAAAGCGCATACAACGGCGCGAGGTCGTTGTAGCGGCGGGAAACGCGGCGCAGGTAGTTGAGGAAGCGCGGGATTTCGGGGCGGTATTTGTCTTTGCCGTCGCGGTAATACAGGCGGGCGAAGATACCGGCCACTTTCAGATGGCGCTGCACGCCCATCCATTCAAACCAGCGGTAAAATTCGTCGAAATCTTCCGGCACGGGCAAACCGGCGGCGCGGGCTTTTTCCCAGTAGCGCACCACCAAATCCAACACAAATTCTTCTTCCCATTCGATAAACGCGTCGCGCAAGAGCGACACCAAATCATAGGAAATCGAGCCATACAGCGCGTCTTGGAAATCCAACACCCCCGGGCGGCCGCTCTGCAACATCAGGTTGCGCACAATGTAGTCGCGGTGCACATACACTTTCGGCTGCGCCAGCAGCAGCGGCAGCAGGGTATCTACGGTTTGCTGCCATAATTGGCGCTGTTTGAAATTCAGCTCTTTGCCCAATTCTTTGGCAACAAACCATTCGGGGAACAAATTAATCTCGCGCAGCATGACTTCGCGGTCGTATTCGGGCAGTTGTCCCGGTTGGCTGGCCTTCTGCAGGATAATCAGCTCGTCGATGGCTTCCAGCAGCAGGGCTTTGTGGGCGGTTTCGGAGGTTTCCTGCTGCATGGCGGTCAGGAAGGTAGTGTTGCCCAAATCGTTCAAGACCATAAAGCCCTGCGCTTCGTCCACATGCAACACCTGCGGCACATTCACCATATTAAAGAGTTTCTGCACCTTCAAATAAGGTGCCACGCTCATTTTCTCCGGCGGCGCGTCCATGCAGACCACGCTGTGGCCGTCTGAAAAAGTCGCACGGAAATAGCGGCGGAAATCGGCGTCGGCGGCGGCAAAAGTCAGCTCGAAATCTTGACCCGGGTAAACGGTTGCCAACCAATTTTTCAATTCGGTTTGTCGTTGCATAGCAGTATCACGGTTTTTCAGGTTAAAATAAACGCTATTCTAACTGGCAAAACCGATTTAAGGGGCAACTTTGGCTCGTTTATTTTCACTCAAACCCTTGGTGTTTGCGCTGAGTGTCGGCTTCGGCGCCACCGCAACCGCCCAGGCTGCGGACTTTTCCGCGCCGAAAGCGTCGGATTACGTGCCGATTGAAAACACCCGCGCCACGGCCGAAGAAGCAGCGGCGAAGTCCGAGCAGGCGCAAACGGCGGAAGAATTGTCGTTGGGCGAAACCTGTCTGCGTTGCAGCGACGAAAAAGCGGCGCAGCAGGCCGAAGCGCTGAAGCAGGAGCAGTCCGCCGCCGGTATCCGCCGTAGCGGAGAAGCGGCGCTGCCCGTTGATTACACCCGCGTGACCGCCGATTACGTCAACGGCCAAAACCAAGTCAGCGTCCACGCCAAAGGCGACGTGATTATCGAGCGCAACCAAGACGTATTGAATTCGGACTGGGCGCATTACGACCAAGCCACCGACACCGTGACCGCCGGCGACCAGTTTACCCTGTATCAAGACGGCTCCGTGGTGCGCGGCAAGCAAATCGAATACAACCTCACCAACCGCACCGGCGTGACCGACAATGCCCGTTTTGCCACCGAAAAAGACGGCCGCCGCCTGCAAAGCGTGAGCGAAAAAGCCGAGATGAAAGGCCCCGGCCTCTACAACCTCATCAACACCAAATTCAACACCTGCGCCCCGGGTGACGCTTCTTGGTACATCAAGGCGCAAAACGTGGAGGCCGATGAAAACACCGGTATCGGTGTAGCCAAAAAAGCCACGCTGGTTTTCGGCGGCGTGCCGGTGCTTTATACGCCGTGGGCGGATTTTCCGATTAACGGCAGCCGCAAGAGCGGCTTCTTGGTACCGACCTTCTCGACCGGTTCAGACGGCTTCGAGATGACCCTGCCGTATTACTTCAACCTTGCCCCGAATCTGGACGCGACATTAACGCCCGGCATCATTACCAGCCGTGGTGTGCACTTGGGCGGACAGTTGCGCTATCTGCAACCGAAATACTCCGGCGTGTTTGAAGGCGACTGGATGCCGCACGACAGCAAAAACGACAAACACAGCAACAACCGCTACGAATTCAAGTGGAACCACAAGCAACAGTTTACCGCCCACTTGAGCGGCGGCGTGGATTTCAACACAGTTTCCGACAACGACTACCACCGCGACTTCTACGGCAGCAGCGCCACCGAAAACGTCAACCTCAACCGCCAAGCCTGGTTAAACTACAACAACCGCTTCTGGGGCGGCAATTTCGACAGCTCGCTGATGGTGCAGAAATACCAGACGCTAGCCAATGAAAACGGCTATAAAGACGAGCCTTACGCCATCATGCCGCGCTTGAGCGGCCGCTGGCAAAAACAAATCGGCAACGCCCAAGTTAATGTGTTCGGCCAATTTACCCGCTTCCAACACGACGACAAGCAAAGCGGCAACCGATTGGTGCTGTATCCGAGTGTGAAATGGGATTTCCACAACCAGTGGGGCTACATCCGCCCGAAAGTCGGCGTACACTACACCCGTTACGATTTGGACAGCTTCGGCAGCCTGTCGTCGCGCACCGTCAGCCACACCCTGCCGATTATCAACGTGGATACCGGCATGACCTTCGAGCGCAAAGCCACGCTGTTTGGCCGCGAGTTTCTGCAAACCCTTGAGCCGCGCCTGTTTTACAACTACATCCCGACCAAGTCGCAAAACGACCTGCCCAACTTCGACACTTCGGAAAACACCTTTACCTACGAGCAGCTGTTCCGCGAAAACCTGTATTCGGGCAACGACCGGATAAATTCGTCCAACAGCCTGTCGGCCGCCGTGCAGACGCGTATCTTAAATTCCAAAACCGGCGCCGAACTGCTGCGTGCCGGTATCGGCCAGAAGTTTTACTTCACCAACGATACCGTATTGCTCGACGGCACCGTCAGCAGCTACGAGCGCAACCGTTCCGACTGGGTAGCGTTTTTACACGGCAAAGTCAGCGACACCGTGCGCCTGGACTTTGACATCCACTACAACCAAAACGACAACCGCGCCGAAAGCTACGCCGCCGGTATCGTGTACAGCCCCGAGCCGGGCAAGGCCTTGAGCGCGCGCTACAAATACGGCCGCAACGAGCGCCTCTACCTGCAATCGGACAGCACCTACTACTACGGCGAATTGAGCCAGGTCGATATCGGCGGCCAATGGCCGATTACCAAAAACCTGTCGGCCATCGCCCGCTACAACTACGAAATCAAGGCGCACCACCCGCTCGACATCCTCGCCGGTGTCGAATACAAAAGCAACTGCGGCTGCTGGAGCGCCAGCGTGGTTGCGCAGCATTATGTGACCGGCGAAACTTCCAGCAAAAACGCCGTGTTCTTTACCTTACAGTTGAAAGACTTGAGCAACTTAGGTAAAAACCCGTCCGAAAAACTCCGCTTGGCCATCCCCGGTTACAGCAAAACCAACGAGGTAGTAAACCCATGACATTCAAACCCCTGATGCTTGCCGCCCTCATCGGCCTAAGCTTAAACCTGACCCCGGCCGTTGCCGCCGACATCCACGCCTCCGACAGCATTGCCGCCGTGGTGGACAACGACATCATCACCCAGCGCCAACTGTCGCAAGCCGTTGCCGCCGCACGCCGCAACGTCCCCAAAGGCACGCAAATCGACGACACAGAGCTGCGCAAACAGGTATTGGTGCAGATGGTCAACCGCTCGCTGATTATCCAAGCGGGCACACGCCGCAACCTGAGCGCCAGCGAAGCCGAAATCGATGCCGTTATCGCGCGTAATCCGTCGTTGAAAAACGCCTCCAAAGCGCAACGCCGCGAAATCGCCGACGACATCATCATCGACAAAGTGCGCCAACAGGCCGTCATGCAAAACAGCCGCGTCAGCGATGCCGAAGTCAACGCCTTTATCGCCAGCGCCAAACAGCAGGGCGTAACCCTGCCCGAGGGCGAGCCGCTGCGCCAATACAATGCGCAACACATCCTGATTAAAGCCGACAGCGACAACGCCGCCGTTGCCGCCGAAAGCACCATCCGCAAAATCTACGCCCAAGCCCGCAGCGGCGCCAACTTCGACGCACTTGCCCGCCAATACTCGCAAGACGGCAGCGCCAGCGACGGTGGCAATTTGGGCTGGTTTTCAGACGGCCTGATGGTCGCCCCGTTTGAAGACGCCGTGCACAAGCTCAAACCCGGCCAAATCAGCCAACCCGTGCGCACCCAGTTCGGCTGGCACATCATCAAGCTCAACGACGTGCGCGAAGGCGGCACACCCGAAGAGCGCCAACGCAATGCCGTGCGCCAATACATCATGCAGCAAAAAGCGCAGCAGGCCACCGTCAACCTGATGAAAGAGCTGCACGGCAGCGCGTATGTGGATATCCGCTGATTGGGCGTGATGATTGGATAAAGCGAAGGCCGTCTGAAAAACACACCGTTTTGCGTGTTTTTCAGACGGCCTTATATTCTGATTGGCGTAGGTTGGGATGAAATCCCAACGAACACTTCGGCAGAAGTTGAGTTTACAACCCAACCTACATCATACTGCGCGGTTCGGTTTTTTTATTTCACTAACGTGAGTTCGGATAAGCGGATAGAATATCTTTTAAAATTTCAGAAACGTGTTTCTTTTGGCAGACAGAATCCTCGCGGATTCGTCATTTCCGCGCAGGCGGGAATCCAGGTGTTTGAGCTTCTGATACCTTGAAAACATTACAGAAATGCCAGACTGCTGGATTCCCGCCTGCGCGGAAATGACGAAAATCTAGCGATTTTCTGTCTGCCGAGATATAGTAGAATCACTAAAAAACCAAACTGAGTAGGTTGGGATGAAATCCCAACGGAATTTCGAAAAAATGTTGGGTTTACAACCCCCTACACGGTGCTTATGGTTTGGTTTTTAAATAATTCTACTATATCGTATAGCCCTGAAAATAATAAAAATATTTAAAACGCTTATCCCGAACTCGAGTTCACTATAATCGGCAAGATTAAGCGTTACGGCAAAGCGGCGGGCAGGAATGCCTACCCTACGACTTTCTCCGGTTTCCAACCCTTCTTCCACAACGCATATTCCACCACTACCGGCGGTTTGCCGAAATCCTCAAACCAGCTGTCCACCACCCAACGGCTGCCGTCGTCTTTTTCCACCAGTTGCGCCGCATAGTGCAAATCCAAAAAACGCGGCGCACGGTACACCGGCTTGCCGACGGTATGGAATTTCAGCCAGCCGTTGCGGGCGAAATACTGCAAAAACGCGGTGTCGTTGTTGCTGTGGTCGGCGCAGTCCATGCGCCCCGGCGAAGAGCCGTCGCGGAAATTGCCGCCCTTGTCTTGATACACCGGTGTCTGCCGCCCCGCCGCCAAATACACCGCCAACACCGCCTGCCTGACCGCTTCACGTTCCGCCGCCGCGTTGCCCGCAGCGGCAAACCGCGCTGCCAACTGCACCCGTTCGCCATCGCTGATTTTAAATGTACTCTCCGCCTTACAATGGTAGGCATGGCAGATTTTCAGATAATCATCGGCAAAGGCCGTCTGAAAAAGAAACAACCACGCCAGTAAACATAGGATTTTTTTCATTTTGTTCCGCTTGTAGGGTGTGTGGCGCAGCCACGCACGCGTTTTTCCCATCGTAAACATACTCAGAAAAGCAACTTCAATACCGCCACTCATTTCCCAGAGGAAACCGCGTGCGTGGCTGCGCCACACACCCTTGTATATTGAAATCAATATATCATAGCAACCAAACAGGCTGCCTGCCTCAGAATGCACCCTTGGATCTCCATATCCGTTT
>NZ_JALJYC010000044.1 GCF_024170405.1 Neisseria perflava
GCGTTTTAACAACAGTGAAATAAAATCTCAAATTTCTATTTTGAAACAGTTAGTAAAAGGTAATTTGCTCTAATTATCTAGTACAGCCCCTAATTATTTACTTACACCAAACATACAGGAGTGTTCAAATGTCTATTGCTTCAGAATTTAAAGAGTTTATCATGCGCGGTAACGTGGTCGATCTGGCCGTCGGTATGGTGGTTGGTACTGCGTTCAGCGCCATCGTTAAATCATTGGTTGACGATGTAATCATGCCCCCGATCGGTATTTTGATTGGCGGTGTGGACTTCTCCAACCTGTTCCTGACGCTGAAAGACGGCGCAAAAGGCGCGGGCGAAGCCGGTTACGCAACTTTGGCGGCCGCTCAAGCCGACGGCGCGGTCACTTTGAACTTAGGTCTGTTTATCAACAATATCATTAGCTTCCTGATTGTAGCTGCTGCCATTTTCTGCGTGGTAAAAGCCCTGAACAGCATGAAAAAAGCTCCGGCCGAAGAAGCTCCGGCAGAGCCGAGCGAAGAAGTATTGCTGCTGCGTGAAATCCGTGATTCTTTGAACAAAAAATAATCCGGTTTAAAATTTGAGCTATAACAAAGGCCGTCTGAAAATCCTCATTTTCAGACGGCCTTTGTTGATAGTAGGGCAGGGCGGGGCAACCCGCCATTATGAGCGATATTGTGTGTGGCGGGGATACCCCGCCCTACGACGGATACCGTTTTACTGCAAACGCTGCGCTTCCTGCCGCACCGTATTCACCACATCCGCCCCAAACAACGCGTTGATGTCGGTTTCGTCAAACACATATTTTTCATGACAGAAATCGCAGTCCACCGCAATGCTGCCATGTTCGGCCACTACGCCGCCGACTTCCTCTCCACCCAACATCAGCAGCATGTCGCTGACTTTGCCGCGCGAGCAGGTGCAGGCAAATTCGATGGCTTCTGGCTCAAAGACGCGCGGCGGGGTTTCGTGGAACAGGCGGTACAAGACGTTGTGCGCATCCAGCGTGGTCAATTCTTCGGCGGTTACGGTTTGCGCCAGCGTACTGACGTGTTCCCACGCGTTGGCATCCAGTTCTTCTTCCGGCAGACGTTGCACCAACAGACCGCCGCAGGCTTGTTCGGACGCGGCCAATACGATATGCGTATCCAACTGTTCGGAACGCTTCATGTAGTTGACCAGCATTTGCGCGATGTCACTGCCTTCCAGCGGCACCACGCCCTGCCACGGCTCGGCGTCTTTCGGCTGCAGGGTTAAGACGAATACGCCGTTTTCGCCCAATAAATCGGTCAGGCTTTCCTCTTCGCCGATGGCGGCGGTTTCATCCCAACGGGCGGTGGCGCGTACGGTTTGTTCGGAAGTGGCTTCCACCACCAGCATTTTCAGACGGCCTTGTCCTTGCACTTGCACGATTAAAGTGCCGTCGATTTTTAAATTGCTGGACAAGAGCGTACCGGCAGCCAAGAGCTCGCCCAAGGCGCGGCGGATGGCGGCGGGGTAGTGTTTTTGACCGGCGATGTGCTGCCAGACTTTTTCCAAACGCACATGCAGGCCGCGCACGGGCATATCATCGAAAATAAAGCGCGTGCGGCAGTCGGCATGGTTGATGGCGGCGGGGGTATTTTGCGTCATGATGTTCTCTGTTTCAAAGCATTAATATCGGAATGTCAGCTATATGGTTGCGATGGGCAGATAAATCAAGGCCGTCGGAAAATGCTGGTTTTCCGACGGCCTGCATCTCGCGACAGGAAGCAGGTAGGGTGCAATAGGCGGTACGCCGTATTGCGCCGGGTAGCGAATATTTGCAGCAACAGCAATCATCAAATATCCGCTAATCGGTACGTTACGCCGCTTTAGGCGGCTAACGTACCCTACGGTTGAAGCTGAAAAACCGATGATTTTCAGACGGCCTCAATGTTTCCCCGAGCGCCAAATCGACCACATAATCCACATGCTGTTGGCAAAGGCAATCAGATAGCCGAGGAAACCGATAAATTTCGGGCCGGTTTCAATACTCATGACGATGGACGAGCCGATAATCAGTGCGGCGGTAACAATCCCCATCGTCAGGCGGTTGGTGGCGCGGTCGATTTGGTGGCTCAGTTGGTCGAAACGCTTGAAATCCAGCGTCAGCCCCATTTGGCCTTTTTGCAGGCGGCGGCTGAGGCGGAACAGGTTTTGCGGCAATTCGTCGGCCACTTGCAGCATAATCTGCGAATACATCTTGCTTTTGCGCAGGATATGGGCGGATGAAACCCGTTCTTTAAATGCCGTCATCACAATCGGCTTGGCACGTTCCAAGAGCTCGATTTGGCCGTCCAGCCGTTTGACCACGCCTTCGAGGGTAATCAGGGTTTTGAACAGCATGACCAAATCGCCCGGTAGGGTTAGGGCATGGCGGCGCATGATTTGGGTAATGTCGTTGATAACCTGGCTGATACGCAAATCGCGCACGGGCGTATGTTCGTAATTGAGCAGCATTTCCAACACATCCGCGCCGAGTAGGTTTTCATCGGGTAAATCGCCCTGCGCCCAGTTGCTCAAGACATACTGCATGGTAAATTGGTCTTTTTGCGTCAGCGCGTTGAGCAAATCAATGATTTCGCGGCGGCGCGTACTGCTGAGGTGGCCGACCAAACCGAAGTCGATAAAGGTAATCCGTCCTGTGTCGTTAACGAAAATATTGCCCGGGTGCGGGTCGGCGTGGAAAAAGCCCTGTTGCAGAATCATGGTAAACAGGGTATCGGTAATGCGTGCGGCGAGCAAAACGCGCATTTCAGACGGCATGGTGTCGATGTCGGTATTTTTCAGCAGGGTATCAGAGATATGCTCCTGCACCAAAATCTGCCGGTTGGAAATTTCGGGGTAAACGGTGGGAATGTGCACAAACTCATGCTGCTCGAAGGTTTTGCCGAAGCGCTGCATATAGCGCAGCTCCACCGACAAATCCGTTTCTTTCGCCAGACTGCGGGCGAAGTATTGCACCATCTGCACCGGCTGGTAGCGGCGCGTTTCTGGGATTTCCGATTCAATCAGCCCCGCCAAATGGGTCAGAATGCGCAAATCCGCCTGAATCACCGGCTCGATGTCGGGGCGCTTGATTTTGACCGCCACCGTTTCGCCGCTGATTAACACCGCCTTATGCACCTGCGCGATGGAGGCGCTGCCGATGGGTTTGGGGGCTATGGATTGGAATACTTCGCCCACCGGCCGACCCAAGTGCGATTCAATCAGCTGATGAATGTCGGCAGCGGGAATCGGCGCGACATTGCTTTGCAGCTGCTCGAATTCCTCAATCCATTCCGCGCTGAAAATGTCCACCCGCGTGGACAACACCTGACCCAGCTTGATAAACGTCGGGCCGAGTTCCTCAAACGCCATGCGGAATCGGCGCGGCGTGCTCATGTAGCGGCTGTCGGGATTGGTTTTCTGGCTGTCGCTCTGATAGCTCAACTTGATGCGCTGCACAAAACCGCCGAGGCCGTATTTAGTGAGGACGGTAATAATCTCGCGCATACGCGACAAGTCGCGCATGGCCAGCAAAGTGGGAATCATCATCAGATTTGGGCTTTTAAAAAAATGTTTGTAAACAGCAGATTAACGGAATATCCGCGCCGAGGTTTGCCAAGCATTAGGTTTCTTATATACAATCAAGCAGATATCGAAATACAGCATAGCATAATAAAGGGCGGAGTGTAGTGAAGGCCGTCTGAAAAAATGGAAGTAACACATGAATTTTTTTGTCAAAACGACGGCGGTCGCAACTGCCGCCTGTATGCTGTTTGCCGGCGGCGCGGCTGTTCACGCCGACGAGATTGAGAATTTGGTCAACAACCGCCAGCGGATTTTGAGCCAGTTTGAAAACGGTGGGCAGACCGTGCAGCCAATACGCAAATCTGCGCCTGCCGTTGCCCGTCCGGTTCAAGCCTACAACCACAGCAGCGGCAATGCCGACGAACTGATAGTCAACGCCATGGGTTTAATCGGCGTGGCCTACCGCTACGGCGGCACGTCCGCCTACACCGGCTTTGATTGCAGCGGCTTTATGCAGCACATCTTCCGTCAGGCCATGGGCATGAACCTGCCGCGTACTGCCGCCGAGCAGGCGCGCATGGGAACATCGGTCAGCCGTGGCGAATTACAGCCCGGCGACATGGTGTTTTTCCGCACCATGGGCGGCGGACGCATTTCCCACGTCGGCCTGTATATCGGCAACGACCGCTTCATCCACGCGCCGCGCACGGGCAAAAACATCGAAATCACCAGCCTGAACCACAAATACTGGAGCGCAAAATACGCCTTCGGCCGCCGCGTGAAAAAATACGACGCGTCCGCCTTTTTGAATTGAGGAACAACCAAACATGAGCATGCCGCAAATGCCCAAATGGTATGGTGACAACGGTCAGATTGTTTCGTGTACCGAAAAAGTCAAAGTCATGACCGAAAACATGAGCGAGCTCTACCAGCTGGCGCAAGACGCTTTTGAAGACGCCCTATTGATGGGCTGCGGCGAAGCGCAGCTGCGCGAATACCTGCAAGCATTGGTGGCGGGGGTGGAGAACCCTTACCGTCAGGGGTAATGCTTTGCCATTAAAAATGACCGTATCCGGAAGAAGGCCGTCTGAAAATGATTTTTCAGACGGCTTTTCCCTTTTCAGACGGCCTGTGCCGCGTTATGATTAAGCCTTAACAAAAATACACATTGAATGCCGTCTGAAAACGGTGTACATCATCAAAGGAAAAACACGCGTGAATATTTTACGGGCGCTGCTGATTATATTGGGCTGCCTGGCCTTGGGCGAGGGCGCGGTATTGCTGGCGGGTATCAAGCTGCCCGGCAGTATCGTCGGCATGGGCATTTTGTTTGCAGCCTTGCAGCTGGGCTGGGTCAAAGTGGAATGGATACGCCAGTTGGCGGATGTATTGATGGCGAATCTGACCCTGTTTCTCGTGCCGCCGTGTGTGGCGATTATCAGCTATTTGGATTTGATTGCACGCGATTGGTTTTCCATTTTGACCGCTACCGCCGTCAGCACCGTTTGCGTATTGCTGGTAACGGGCAAGGTGCACGAATGGGTAAGGGGGCTCAAATGACGGCGCAACTGCTGCAAATGCCCGCCTTGCTGCTGTTTCTGACGCTGGCGGTGTACGGTGCGGCGGCGGTGGTGCGCCGCCGTACCGGTTATATTTTGTGCAACCCTGTATTGGTCAGCACGGTGGTGCTGATAGCCTATTTGAAAATTTTCGGTATCGGCTATGATACTTACCACGAGGCGGCGCAGTTTATTGATGTCTGGCTGAAACCGGCAGTGGTGGTGCTGGCCGTGCCGTTGTACCAAAACTGGCAGAAAATCCGCAGCCAGTGGCTGCCGATTGTGTCTTCGCAACTGGCGGGCAGCGTGACCGGCATTGTCAGCGGCGTGTACCTCGCCAAATGGCTGGGCGCGGAGCGCGAAGTGGTGTTGTCGCTGGCGTCCAAATCCGTGACCAACCCGATTGCGATTGAAATTACTGAATCTGTCGGCGGCATTCCCGCCATTACCGCCGCCACCGTGATTATCGCCGGTTTGGTCGGGCAGATGGCCGGGTATAAAATGCTGCAAATCGGCACGGTGCACAAGCCCTCCTCTCGCGGCATGTCGATGGGCACGGCCTCGCACGCGATGGGCATTGCCGCTTCGCTGGAACACAGCCGCCGCATGGCCGCTTATGCCGGTGTAGGGCTGGTGTTGAACGGCATACTGACGGCGGTGTTGGTGCCGGTTTTATTGCCGTTTTTAGGTATTTGAATAAGATAAGGTTTTGCCCCGCAGCCGACAAGCGCGGGGTGTCCTAAAAATCATTGATATTCAGACGGCCTGTTTCCTACCATGCACACAAGGCCGTCTGAAAAAACATTTATTTCCTGAAGGAGCAAGCAAATGGCAGTCAATCTTACCGCCAAATCCGCCGAACAACTGCTGCACATCGACGGCGTACAGGTGTATGTCGGGCAGGCGGGCGTGAAAAAAGCCGACCATGACGACCTGACGCTGATGGTTTTGTCCGCCAACAACAATGTCGGCGCGGTGTTTACACAAAACCGTTTCTGCGCCGCGCCGGTGTATATCGCCAAGTCGCACCTGTTTGACGACGATGGCGTGCGTGCGCTGGTAATTAATACCGGCAATGCCAACGCCGGTACAGGCGGACAAGGCCGCGCCGACGCGGTGGAAATCTGCGCCGCCGTTGCCAACCAAATCGGCTGCAAAACCACGCAAGTGTTGCCGTTTTCCACCGGCGTGATTCTCGAGCCGCTGCCTGTGGATAAAATCATCCACGCGCTGCCGACCGTGCAACCCGCCTATTGGGGCAGAGCCGCCCGCGCCATCATGACCACCGATACCGTGGCCAAAGCCGCCAGCCGCGAAGGGCAGGTTGGCGAAAACCATACCGTCCGCGCCACCGGCATTGCCAAAGGCAGCGGCATGATTCATCCGAACATGGCGACCATGCTCGGCTTTATCGCCTGCGACGCCAACATCGCCCAGCCGGTGTTGCAATTAATGACCAAAGAAATCGCCGATATGTCGTTCAACTCGATTACCGTGGACGGCGATACCAGCACCAACGACAGTTTCGTCATCATCGCTACCGGCAAATGCGGCCAAAGCGAAATCGACAACATCGCCGACCCGCGCTACGAACAGCTCAAAGCCCTGCTCGGCAGTCTGGCGCTGGAGTTGGCGCAGGCCATTGTGCGCGACGGTGAGGGCGCGACCAAATTCATCACCATCAACGTGGAAAACGCCGTCAGCCGCGACGAAGCGCGCCAAGTAGCGTATGCCATAGCCCATTCGCCGCTGGTAAAAACCGCGTTCTTCGCCAGCGATCCCAACCTCGGCCGCATTCTCGCCGCCATCGGCTACTCCGGCGTAGAAGATTTGAACGTGGATAAGCTGAAAATGTGGCTGGGCGACGTATTGGTGGCCGAACTGGGCGGCCGCGCCGCCAGCTACACCGAAGAGCAGGGGCAGGCGGTGATGAATCAAGACGAAATCACCATTCGCATTGATTTGGCACGCGGCAAAGAAAGCGCAACGGTTTATACCTGCGATTTGTCGCACCAGTATGTGTCGATTAACGCCGATTACCGATCGTAAAATGTAATGCCGTCTGAAAAAAATGTTTTCAGACGGCATTCTTATACTTTGAATGAACGAATATAGTGAAATATAGTGGAATCATCAAAAAACCAAACCGAGTAGGTTGGGATGAAATCCCAACGGAAGTTTAGGTAGCGTGAATTCGGGATAAGTGTTTTAAATATTTTTATTATTTTCAGAATAATACGAAATCCCCGCAGATAGAAAATCGCCAGATTTTCGTCATTAGCTACGCAAGTCCGCTACGCTACCCCCGCGCAGGCGGGAATTCAGAAGCCTGACATTTCTGTAATGTTTTTAAAGTATCAGAAGCTCAAACGTCTGGATTCCCGCCTGCGCGGGAATGACGAATCCTCGCGGATTCTGTCTGCCGGAAGAAACACGTTTCGGAAATTTAAAAAGATATTCTATCTGCTTATCCCGAACTCACGTTAGGTAAATGTTGGGTTTACAACCCAACCTACACCGTATCGATGGTTTGGTTTTTAAATAATTGCACTATATGCGCTTGAGATAAGAAGAGCCTGAGTCATTCGCCGTAGGACGGGCATTCCTGCCCGTCTTACGGTTGAAATATCAAGCCTGACTTGGCGTACTGATCCCGAGCTTGTGTTACCGATAAAAGCCTTTATCCGTTTATCTTTTCATTATCCCATCCGGCCATGACAGACAAAAAACCTTTAGGCAGCCGCATAGCCCACAAAATCCGCCAAACCCGCCGCCTGTCGCGCAAAACAGTAGCGTTTCTGTTTTTGCTGGCCGGCTCGGTATTGGTGGCGTTGACCGCGCTTTTGTTTGCGCACATGGCGGAATTTGCGCTGGAATTAAACGCCAAATGGGTGCAACGCCATCCGTGGTACGCATGGGTGGCGCTGCCCTTCGGCTTGCCGCTGATTGTGTGGCTGACGCGCAAATACGCACCCTTGTATATTAAAATCAATATATCATAGCAACCAAACAGGCTGCCTGCCTCAGAATGCACCCTTGGATCTCCATATCCGTTTCGTAGTAT
>NZ_JALJYC010000045.1 GCF_024170405.1 Neisseria perflava
GCGTTTTAACAACAGTGAAATAAAATCTCAAATTTCTATTTTGAAACAGTTAGTAAAAGGTAATTTGCTCTAATTATCTAGTACAGCCCCAAGAAGAAAGTCAGGCAGTTAATACAATATTGACCCAGATACACGCCCAACATCATGCGGTTGGTCAAAAGCTGTTTGATATAGCCGAGTTTCGGGCCTTGGTTTTGTTCGGCATTGTCACGGCGCTCGTCCATATTGGTCAGTGCACCACCAGCTTCAATATAGTCGATTTCAGCCTGATTGACACGCGGGTGTTCTTTCGGGCCGTGTACCACCACCAGCCACACCAAGCTCATCAAAATACCCAAACCACCCATAAAGATGAAGACAGACTGCCAACCCATTTCCACGGTCAGCCAACCCATAATCGGGGCAAAAATCACAGTGGCAAAATATTGTGCAGAGTTAAAAATCGCAACCGCAGTGGCGCGTTCCTTGGCCGGAAACCAAGCCGCCGCAATACGGCTGTTGCCCGGGAAAGAAGGCGATTCGGCAATGCCCACCAAAAAGCGCAGGCTGAACAGAATCACCAAGGCCCACATGCCGCTGAACATCCCAACACCGGCTTGCAGCAGGGTAAACAGCGACCAAAAGAAGATACTGCAGAAATACACTTTTTTAGAACCGAATTTATCCAGCAGCCAGCCGCCCGGAATCTGACCGATCACATATGCCCATGAGAAAGCCGAGAAAATCCAACCCATGCCGGCGGCGTCAATGCCCACAGCGTCGGACATCGGTTTGCCCGCAATCGCCATGGTGGTGCGGTCGCCATAGTTGACCGCCGTTACCAAAAACAGTAAGACGACAATCACCCAGCGCACGTGGGTAGGTTTCATGCCTGAACCGTTTGCGGCAGGCTGGGTAGCAAGGGTTTCGTTACTCATGATTTTGCTCCTAGATGAAAAAGCATAACTGTTCATAAATTAATGAGAATTATAGGTTTATGTTTTAATAAAATAATTGGGCAGATGTTGCGATTGTGGTTGGTCGGGCGTGTGATTTTTTGTGCGATGTGATAAAAATGCTGTAAATTGGTTATTTATATCAAATATTTTTTGATTTTTTTGGAAAAATTGGAAATGGAGAGCCTTGGATTTTTGATGGATAAGCTGCTGTTAAGGAGGTTAATTTGATGTTTATTTGCCTTATGAATTTTTATTAAATAATAAATATTATGATATAAATATTTTAAAGACGGCGGAGAAAGCGCAGGCCGTCTGAAAAAGGATACGTCGGGCGGGTGGTTTTCAGACGGCATCTGATGGGTTATATCTTATATATAGATATAGTAGGAAGGCGGAGAGCCATACATCTCAGGCGGTTTGTCCTATCATATATAAATAAGTATGGCGCAGAGATACCCGCCCTATGGTTGAAGTATCTTTTATTGTCAAAAACGCCATTTTCGGCATAACCGACAAAGCCGGGTCGTCAAATGCACATATTTTCATTTGGATTTGGCTGATATTTTGTTAATTTGCACGATGATTAATTACAGGGGAAAAACTAAACTGTCTGCAATTTCTGATTCTGAAAACAAGGAGCGGTATCATGAATGAAAAATATGTTCCCAACACCCTGCGCCAACGCTTGCACAAAGGCGAGCAATTAATCGGTTGCTGGAGTTCGTTGGGCAGTCCGATTACCACCGAAGTATTGGGTTTGGCCGGATTCGATTGGATTTTGTTGGACGGCGAACACGCCCCCAACGATGTATTGTCTTTCGTACCGCAGCTGATGGCCTTGAAAGACAGCAGCAGCATGCCGATTGTGCGCCCGCCCAAAAACGATCCCGTGATTATCAAACGCCTGCTGGACATCGGCTTCTACAATATTCTGGTACCGTATGTCGAAACCGAAGAAGATGCGCTGCAAGCCGTGGCTTCCACCCGTTATCCGCCAGTCGGTATCCGTGGCGTATCGGTATCCCACCGCAACAACGGCTACGCCACCATTCCCGATTATTTCAAAGTGATTAACGACAACATCGGCGTGATTGTACAAGTCGAAAGCCGTTTGGGTGTGGAAAACGTAGAAAAAATCGCCGTCGTTGACGGCGTGGACTGCCTGTTTGTCGGCCCGGGCGATTTGTCCGCCGCGCTGGGTTATTTGGGTCAACCCAACCATCCCGAAGTGCAAAAAGTGATCCAACATATTTTCGCCACTGCGAAAAAATACGGCAAAGCCTGCGGTATCTTGGCACCGGCCGAAGAAGACGCACGCCGTTACATCAGCTGGGGCGCAACATTCGTCAGTGTCGGCAGCGACTTGGGCGTATTCCGCTCCGGCAGCCAGGCTTTGTGCAACAAATTTATTTCCAAATAAGCCATAACGGGCTTACAGACACATTTCATTTTTTAAATCAGCTTTGAAAGGAAAGTTATGAAAATCGGTTTTATCGGCTTGGGCATTATGGGCAAACCCATGAGCAAAAACCTGTTGAAAGCAGGTTACGAATTGGTGGTGTTGGACACCAACAAAGCAGCGGTTGACGATGTGGTTGCCGCCGGTGCGAAAAGCGCCGCCACCCCGAAAGAAGTTGCCGAGCAGGTTGATGTCGTTATCACCATGCTACCGAACTCTCCGCAGGTGAAAACCGTGGTATTGGGCGAAAACGGCGTGATTGAAGGCGCGAAAGCCGGTTCGGTCGTGATTGACATGAGTTCGATTGCACCTTTGGCCAGCCGCGAAGTGTACGCCGAATTGGAGAAAAAAGGCGTGGACATGCTGGACGCGCCGGTTAGCGGCGGCGAACCGAAAGCCATCGACGGCAGCTTGTCTGTGATGGTCGGCGGTCAGAAAGCCGTATTCGACAAATACTATGACGTGATGAAAGCGATGGCCGGTTCGGTGGTTTATACCGGTGAAATTGGCGCGGGCAACGTGACCAAACTGGCAAACCAAGTAATTGTGGCCTTGAACATCGCTGCCATGTCGGAAGCGCTGGTGTTGGCAACCAAAGCTAGCGTGGATCCGGAATTGGTTTACCAAGCCATTCGCGGCGGCTTGGCCGGCAGCACCGTGTTGGATGCTAAAGCGCCGATGGTGCTCGACCGCAACTTCAAACCGGGCTTCCGCATTGATTTGCACATCAAAGACTTGGCAAACGCTTTGGACACTTCCCACGGTGTCGGCGCCACTCTGCCGCTGACTGCCGCCGTGATGGAAATGATGCAGGTTCTGAAGCTGGACGGCCACGGTCAGGAAGACCACAGCGCCTTGGCTCGCTATTACGAAAAACTGACCAACAGCGAAGTGAAACGTTCCAACTAATCCCGATACACGGATACCGCCGGTCTGCGGGCAGAACGGCGGATGTTGCAGAAAGGGGAGATTGGATAATCTCCCCCTTTTTTGCCGACAGTGCCGTTTCAGACGGCCTGTATCGGAGAGTCATCAAAGAGAGCAGAGCAAATGAAAATCCTCATCGCACCGGATTCTTACAAAGAGAGCCTGTCTGCCCTGCAGGTAGCCGATCATATCGAACAGGGATTTAAAACCGTGTTTCCGCAAGCGGAGTACGTCAAAGTACCCGTGGCCGACGGTGGCGAAGGCACGGTCGATACCATGATTGAAGCCACCGACGGCGAAAAAATCGAATGTCGCGTGACCGGCGCCTTGGGCGAGCCACAGCAAGCCTTTTGGGGTTTGTCGGGCAGCGGCAAAATCGCGTTTATCGAGATTGCCTCCGCCAGCGGCTTAGAGCAAGTGCCGTCTGAAAAGCGCAACCCGCTCATCACCACCACTTACGGCGTGGGCGAATTGATTTTGGATGCACTGGATAAAGGCGTGCGCCACTTCATTATCGGTTTGGGCGGCAGCGCCACCAACGATGGCGGCGCCGGTATGTTGCAGGCTTTGGGCGTAAAACTTTCAGACGGCCAAGGCCAAGCCCTGCCTTACGGCGGCGCGGCGCTGGCAGATTTGGCGCACATCGACATCAGCGGTTTGGATGGCCGTCTGAAAGACTGCCGTTTTGATGTTGCTTGCGACGTGACCAATCCGCTGGTGGGTAAAAATGGCGCGTCGCATGTGTTTGGACCGCAAAAAGGCGCAACGCCCGAGATGGTGGTGCAACTGGATAAAGCCTTAGACCACTATGCCGATGTGATTCAGCGCGACTTGAACATCGCCGTGAAAGAGCTGCCCGGTGCAGGCGCGGCAGGCGGTTTGGGCGCGGCTTTTGCCGGCGTTTTGGGCGGCAGCCTGCAAAGCGGTATCGGTATTATTACCGCTTTACTGGATTTGGAAGGTAAAATGCAGGGCGCAGACTTGGTGATTACCGGCGAAGGCCGTATCGACAGCCAGAGCATTAACGGTAAAGTCCCGGTCGGCGTGGCGGCCTTGGCGAAGAAACACGGCATTCCGGTCATCGGCATTGCCGGCAGCTTGGGGCAGGGCGTGGAAGTGGTAAACGCCTACGGCATTGACGCCGTGTTCAGCATTCTCAACAAATGCTGCACCTTCCCCGAAGCCGCCGCCGATGCTGCGGATAATCTGGAACTGGCCGCCCGCAACATCGCCAAACTGCTGAAAATGCGGTTGCCTGACTGAAACTTGAGGAGTACGCCGTGTCGGTTTATTCATTAGACAAAAAACTCGCGCAAAAAATCGTTGAGCGCACGATGGACATCATCGGCTGTAACGTCAATATTATGGACGCCAAAGGCCGGATTATCGCCAGCGGCGACGAAGAGCGTATCGGCGAAACCCACGACGGCGCTTTGCTGGCGCTGTCGCAGGAGCGCATTGTCGATATTGACGTGGATACCAAAAACCTGCACGGCGTGCGCCCGGGCGTCAACCTGCCTTTGCGTTTGGACGGCGAAATCATCGGCGTAATCGGCTTGACCGGCGACCCGCTGCACCTTAAAGAATTCGGCAAAATGGTGTGCATGACCGCCGAAATGATGTTGGAGCAGGCGCGGTTGTTTGAAATGCTGGCGCAAGACGCACGCTTGAAAGAAGAGCTGATTTTAAACCTGATTTCCGCCGAACAGATTACGCCCGCCATGAACGAATGGGCCAACCGCCTCGGCGTGGATTTGTCCATGCCGCGCGTGGTGTGCATTATCGAAGTGGAAAGCGGCCATCTCGGTATCGATGCCGTGAGCAACGAATTGCACAACCTGCAAAACCTGCTCAACTACCCCGAGCGCGACAATCTGGTGGCGATTTTATCGCTGACCCAAATCGTGATTTTGAAACCCGCGCTGGATGCCTTCGGCCGCTGGGACGTACACAACCACATGGAGCGCGTGCGCCTTTTGGTGTCGCGCATGAACGAACAAACCTCGCTCAACGTGCGCATTGCGCTGGGTAATTATTTTGCCGATTGCGGCGAAGACAACCACATCGCGCTGTCGTATCAGACGGCCAAAACCACCTTGGAAGTGGGCATGAACCGTTTTCCCGATCAGCGCATTTACAATTATCAGGAGCTGGTGTTGCCCGTGTTGCTCAACCAGCTCAAAGACGGCTGGCAGCGGCGCGAACTCGAGCGCACGCTCGACCGCCTCAAACACGCCGACAAAAACGGCCTGCTGGTCAAAACGCTGCTGGCTTGGTTCGACCACAATATGCAGGCCGCCGCCACCGCGCAGGCGCTGTTTATCCACCGCAACACGTTGGAATACCGCCTGCACAAAATCTCCGAGCTGACGCGCCTGGATTTGAACCATACCGACGACCGCTTTTTGCTGTATATCGCGGTGCATATGGTGTAAAACTTTAAGGATAAAGCAATACCGTCTGAAAAAACATTTTCAGACGGTATTGCTTTTGTAGGTTGTGCCTTGACCCAACAGCATAGCAGATAATCAGTAGAATGTTGGGTCAAGACCCAACCTACGCAGTGTTTACCCTTTCAACCGCCCCTCGCGCACCAAAATTGCTTCCGCATAGTCGCAGCTGCTGGCAAGATCCAAACCAAGTTTTTCCGCTTCGGCGACGGCGGCATTGACCAAATGCCGCGCCAAGCCTTGGCCTCGGTATTTTGGGTTGATTCGGGTGTCGGTAATATCAAAACGGCCATCGGCAATGCGGTAATGCAGCAGGCCGATTTCGCCGTCTTCCGTATTAATCAGAGTGAAACGCTGCAAAGCAGGCTCGTGGCGGATATCGGGCATGATGGGCTCCTTGCGGTAAAAAATAAAGGCAATGCCAGTATAAAAGCTCCGCCCGAAAACAACAACCGAAAAGGCCGTCTGAAAAGCGCGAATGCACAATCACAGATTATTGCAACGCTGGTTCAGACGGCCTTTGGCATGAAAAACCATCCAGATATAGAGAGCGTGACTCCATATAAGCCAAATGTAGCAATCAAGCTGGAAAAGTTTGGATTTCGGCAACAGATTCCGAGGGCTAGGGAGAGGGCAAAACGGCTAAATTTTAAAAATCGCTTCCCAAACCGCCCACCTAAAATAAATCAAATCAATCCCGCCAACTTCATTTCCCGCTTGATATACGCATAATAAATCGGCGCGGCGACAATGCCGCCAATGCCGAAAATATGTTCCGCCGCAATCATCACAATCAGCAATTCCCAAGCCGTTGATTCGATTTGCGAGCCGATGATTTTCGCGTTTAAAAAATACTCCAGCTTGTGAATTACCACCAAAAAGATAAGCGAAGCCGCCGCCGTCAAAAGCGACACGCCCGAGCTGAGAATCACGATAATCGTATTCGAAATCAAATTGCCCGCCACCGGAATCAGCCCGACAATAAACGCCACCACCAAAGCCGTATATTTAAACGGCACATCCGCGCCGAAGAGCGGTAGCAACACGCAGAGATAAATCCCCGTCAGCAGCGTATTTACCGCCGAAATCTTCGCCTGCGCCAAAAACACCTGCGCAAAGCTGTTTTTAAAATGCACAATCCGCGCAATCAGCTCCGTTTTAAACAGCGGCATGGATTCGCTGCTGAAACGATGGCTCAAACTGTGGAAGCTCAACATCGCGCCGATAACAATCCCTAAAATGATATATACTAGATTTTTCAGGCTGTTTTTACTGATACGCGTCAGCTCCGCGCCGTAATTCTCCACCAGCGCCACCGCCTGCTGCTTGATGTCGTCCAAATTCGACGGCAGCACATTGCGGATAAACTCCGGCAGCGC
The DNA here is from genome assembly GCF_024170405.1 of Neisseria perflava. Taxonomy (GTDB): domain Bacteria; phylum Pseudomonadota; class Gammaproteobacteria; order Burkholderiales; family Neisseriaceae; genus Neisseria; species Neisseria perflava_B. Next base: position 7,154 of record NZ_JALJYC010000045.1, read on the forward strand.
CGCGCTGTGTTTGGTGTCCGCCAAAATCCCCGATAGCTTGCCCAACATCGCCCCGATATGATTGCCGTGGATAAAATGATAAATCCCCAGCGACAGCAAAGCCACCGCCAAACATACTACGCCGATAATCAAAATCGTAGATAACACATTGATATTGTGCGCATTCATCCACATGCGAAAATGCGCGCTGCGCCCAAACGCCCGCCGCCGCAGCCACAAAATCCAATGGCCGGTTTTTTCGATAAAAATATAAGTAATCAAAATGGCAAACAGCAGCGGCAGAAAATGGAATTGCACAATCAGCAGCAGCGTCAGGCCGGTAAGAATATAGGTGGCAATTTGGAATTTGTTCGTCATAAGAATAGCGGGTCAAGATGGGAGATAAAACAGACGGGTATTGTAGCAAAGACAGGGCGGGGCGTATTGCGGGGAAGCGTAAAAGCGGTAAAGATTGGGAAGGAAAAGGCCGTCTGAAAAATGGGAGATTTTCAGACGGCATAGCATACATGAAATTTAAGAAAGAGATATTGGGTGTTTTCAATGCAACTAACTTATGTTTACGTATTCTCTTTTCCTATGCTTTAGATCTTTTGTTTTGGGGCTGTACTAGATAATTAGAGCAAATTACCTTTTACTAACTGTTTCAAAATAGAAATTTGAGATTTTATTTCACTGTTGTTAAAACGC
>NZ_JALJYC010000046.1 GCF_024170405.1 Neisseria perflava
AAGGCCGTCTGAAATCACTCCCGTTTCAGACGGCCTTATATATTTAAAGCTCCTAAAAGGGGCATTTCAAACGGTATCTTGAGCCGAGTAGCTCGTATCACACCGTAAGGCTGATAGCCCCTTCAATTTAAAGTTGTAGGGGCTTTAATTATGGCAAACGAAATCACACGTATTTTATCAATTTCAACAGATTCAAAGCGTATAGAAGTCAACAAACATTCTATTAAAGACGCATCTCAAGAAATCATCTTATACAAAAACAACCGCCTTTATTGCACGATTTGGACAGTTCCCCGTTTTACAGACGGCATTATTAAAGAATTTTTATCGACAGGACAAATTGCAAATTTCACAGGCTTAATGGTGGTGTAAAGATGACAAACGCAAACAATACCCAAGTAGAACGTAGTGAGGAACTGAAAACAGCGGCGGCGGATTTATGTCCGCCTTGCGGACAGGAAGCCGCCGCTGTTCAGAGTACCCCCACTAGTAACACGGGGGGACTGGTAAGCGAAGCATACAGCACGTATGTGGTAGCGGGTGGCAAGTTGAAAGAAGTCCCGTTAAAACGTGGTGTATCAACAGCCGCTTTTGTCGATACCCTGACCTTTACCGTACATGAAGATGTTTTTGTCCGTCCTGACCAACTCGGCACAGAAGAAGAAATTACTGCAAACGTATCTGCCGAACTTGAAGAAATCATGGGGTACGGCTTATTTTGCCACCAAACAGGGCGTAACGGTTATGAAACCTCTTACAAGATGGGAAACGAAACCGTCAATTACGGATTTGTCGCTCTCGGTGGAAACCGCCAACGCCAAACTATCTGCTTTTACTTTACCGGGGAAGGTTTGGTAGCTGCAAAAGAAGGCTGGGAAGTCCGTTTATACAACTATTTCAAGACCTATGCACCGTTCGCAAAAATCACACGTTGCGATTTAGCTCACGATTTCTTAGACGGCGAATATACCCCCGAACAAGCAAAAAAAGATTGGGAAAACGGTTTATATACAGCTCGTCAAAGCTGTCCAGTCGCCGAATGTGTCGGAAGTGACTGGCTCAAAGACGAAGGCCGCGGCAAAACCTTTTATATCGGAAGCCGTAAAAACAGTTCTCGCTTTGCCCGTATCTACGAAAAAGGCAAACAGTTAGGCGATAAAGACAGCCGTTGGGTACGTGTCGAACTTGAAATGAAAAACAGGGACATCCTTATCCCGCATGAAGTTTTAATTGAACCAGGTCGTTTTTTAACAGGTGCATACCCTGTGTTTGAAGTCTTATTCGAACAATACCAAGAAACAGCCTTCAAAGCGGAAAAAGTAAAAAAGGTTCAGGACTTGGGGCATGAACATGTCCTTAAATATGCCTCCATGCAAGTATCCCCCGCCATCAAGATGTTGATGGAAATGGGCTTTAGTGACAGCCAAATAGTAGAAACATTACTTAACCCAAAAGCAAAACTGCCCAAACGCCTTGTGCCGGAAGCATTCGATTGTTCGTATCTAAATGTAGCGTTTATCCATGAACATAAACGACTGCCATATAGCGAAGCAGAGTTGTTGGAAAAATTCAGTAATGAACTGAATCCGCCAAAACGAATGACTCATAGAACCTATGATCAGTATTTAGAAGCCAAGACCCGCTATGAAGGGGAAAGCATTATCGGTCTGAACCGAAACCGAAGCTATGAAGAATATATGTATGACCGCTATTTACGGAATGGCATTTTAAATCTAAACGAAAGGAAAACGACATGAAAGCAAGTTTGCGTAAAGTGAAATGGAATAAAGGCGTTGTACAAGATACAGGTCGGGAATACGACTACACCCGTATCTATATCGAAGCACCTATTTGGGACGGTTCATCAAATGAATTTGGCTTAGACACCATTTAACTTGAATATGGTAACGAAGAAGCCCATAAAAATCTGTTCCATCTTAAAGGCAAATTGCCGGTAGATATTGAAGTTGAATATATCGACATGGTTAAAGGCAATGACGTTTTGAAAGTCGTGCAAAGCCTGAAAGTTCTGACACCGCAAGTTTCGGCAACACCGAAACCGTAACCGAATTCAGGCTACGGGGGTGGCTTGAATTCCCCTACATTAAAGCCCCCAAATTCGTCTTATTTTTAAAGGAAAACATCATGAAATTTATGAATACCTGCCGTAAATACGGCGCAAAAGCCGCAGTAGCAGCTCCTTTGGCTCTGGCAACGCAAGCTTATGCAGCATTGCCTGATGATGCAAAATCAGGCATTGAAGCCGCAAAAACCGATGGCTTGGAAGCAGGATGGTTGGTTGTCGGCGTATTTGCCTCTCTTTTCGTTATCGCCATCGTGAAACGTCTGTTGCGCTAAGGCCATAACATGTACTACCAAGTTGGAAACCAATGTTTAGAGCAAAGCCAAGCCGAAAACGTGTATTTCAGCTTGGTAGTACCTACCGTAACCGAAGACGGCAGGATATTAAAACCTGAATATAACGGAACAGGTTGGCAGCTTGACGGCCAAGTTATCAAAGCAGATTTACCGCAATGCAGCCCTGAAGAGAATTTAAAAGACGGTTTGGAAACAGGTTGGCTGATATTTGGCGTAATGGCAGCGTGTTACGTGATTATCGTTGTGAAAAGAATGCTCAGATGATAGATTTTTATTTTTTACTGGGTTTGGCCGTGCCGGTCATCATAGGCATGATGATTTTTAAAGATTGAAAAACATGTTAAATTCCCATTTCGGATAACACAGTTGACGAAGTGAGGAATTTAAGATGATTTGGGATATTTATAAGGGTTTCCGCCTGTATCTTTTAATGCGGGTTGTGTTGGATATCTTAGATATTTATCCGGCTCGAAAATATATATTTTGGCTTGTTTTATGTGTGGCTATTTTTGAAATAGTAAGAATTTTCATAAATAGAAACAATGATGAACCAGATGAAGATATTTTTATTGAAACACCTATAAATCCTAAAGGCTCGCCACCTGATTTTGATTCCGTTCAATTCATGAAAGATTTGAACGAATTCAATTTGAAGCAAAAAGAAAAAATACGGGTAAAAAGGAAAAATGAATAAGTTATTTTTTTAAGCGGTCTTTTACTTTGTTCTTCATTTGCTTTTGCTGAACTAAATGTATCAAAAAGCGGTAAAGTGACTTATAAAAAACAGTCTGTTGCTCATTGGTATTCTAGTGGTTGGTCAAAAAGTGCAATTTCAGATAGTGCTTACAGAAACTTTCAAACTCAGGCAATGAAGGTCAGATATGAAAAGGCATTGTCGGCTTCATCTGTTCCAGTAGGTCTTGAAGCGGGTGTTTCAAGAGCAACCGTTCTAAAAAACTTATTCAGTAATTTTAAAAAATTCCGCTTTGGTGGCGGTTTTTGGACTTGGGCGGCTTTTACCGCTGTCGGTTTCGCTATTGATAAACTCCTAGAAGACGACGGCTACACCTATTCCGATTCAGGCAACAACTACACCAAAAATTATGCTTGTACAGTCAAAGCCAAATATCGTACGACGGTCTATGAAACCTTAGGCGTGTCCGATTCTGAATGCTCACGCGAATTAGGTTCAGCCATTGGTACTTATCTTTGTCAGAAGCATTTTTCTTGGAGTGGATATACTTTTTCAGGATTTAATACAAGTAACGGAAATTGTGAATTTTCTAAAGGAAGTGATGTAAGGTCAAAAGGTAATATCACTTTTACCAAAAATCCCATAACAACCACACTTCAAGATGAAACCCTAGAAAGAATTATCGGCAAAGCCTTAGACAACGCAACAAGTACCGCTCTAGACAAATATATTCAAGCAACCGCCGATGAAAACGGCGATATTCCCGGTCTGGACATGACTATTTCCGTCCCTGCTGGAACAGTCGTTACCATCGGCCCATATACCGACACAGACGGAAAAGTTAAACAAGCCACGATTACGTTCCAGCAAAGCGAAAGCGGAGAGACAACCGCCGATGTACAGGAAGAAGAACGTCCTGATTTAACGCCAAACAGCGAAGAAGCGCCGTCAGTAGAGCCGGAAGAAGAAACCGGCACCGGGTCGGGCAGTGAAACCGGAACAGGTACGGGAACGGGTAGCAGTACTGGAACGTCTACCGGAACAGATACCGGCACTTCAACCCGCACTGAAACCCAGCCGCAGGAACAAAGTTTTTTATGTGATTTATTTCCCGACATTCTTGCTTGCCAAAAAATGGGCGAACCATCAGAAGAAACATTTGAAGAGATAAGTATTCCGCAAGCAACTGATGATACAACATGGAAGCCTGATAGCTTTTTAGCTCCTAATGGCGTATGCCCGCAACCTAAGTCATTTAGCGTATGGGGTAAATCAGTTGAAATAAGCTACGAGCCTTTATGTGTATTGATGGAACAAGTCCGCTTTGCCGTTTTACTCGCATTCATTGTCATTTCTGCCTATATTTCATTTGGCGGATTAAGGAGTAAAGACTAATGCCTGCCGCTTTAATACCACTTATCGGCATATTGCTGAAACTTCTGGTTGTTAGAATTATTATTGCAACCGGTATGACCTTTGTAACTTATACCGGCTATATAGTTGCCTTAGATACCTTCAAAGACTACATCAGCCAAGCTATGGCCTCAATGCCCGATGATATTCTTCAGTTATTGCTGATTGGTGGATTCGGTCAAGGACTTGGATATTTGTTTGGTGCATTTTCATTTCGAATCAGTATGAGCGCATTAAACAAATTGACATTTGTTTTACCGAAATAAGGGGAAAACATGATTTATCTGTTTACCGGAAATATGGGTACCGGCAAAACCTCGCGTGTTGTATCCATGATTTTAAACAATGAAGACGGTTTGTTTAAAATGAAGCTCGAAGACGGTACGGAGGTTGATAGACCACTATATTTTTGTCACATCGACGGCTTGGATAAACGTAAGTTTAACTCCCACGAGTTGACAGAAGAGCAAATTATGGAAGCCCCGTTGCGTGATGTAATCCCGCAAGGTGCAGTATTAATTGTAGATGAAGCACACTATACCTATCCAGTCCGTTCTGCCGGTCGTCCTGTGCCTCCTTACATTCAAGAATTAACTGAACTCCGACATCACGGCCATACGGTTATTTTAATGACACAGCACCCAAGCCAATTAGACGTATTTGTCCGCAATTTGGTTTCAAAACATGTTCATCTTGAGCGTAAAGCAGTCGGAATGAAGCAGTATTGGTGGTACAAGTGCGTAACCAGTTTAGACAATCCGGCCGGTGTCAGCGGCGTGGAATCTGCAAGTTGGAAACCGCCTAAAGAAGCATTTAAATATTACAAATCTTCCAGCCAACACCAAAAATTTAAGAAAAAAGTCCCCTTGGTAATATGGGCGTTAATTGCAATTTTGGGGTTTGTCGGTTGGAAGGCATACACCATGTACAATTTGTATAAAGAAGGTACGCAGACAACAGAACAGGTTGCAGATGTTCAAGCAACACCGGAAAGCAACATAGCAGAAAAATAATCAAGGCATTAATGGGAATAGTTCCCCTAATGGCAATCTAAAACCATCCGATTTTGTACCGACATTGGCCGAGCGTCCCGAATCAAAACCTATTTATGACAGTGTCCGTCAGGTCAAAACCTATGAGCGCATAGCAGCTTGTATTTCCGGCGGCAAAAGTGGATGTACTTGTTACAGCGATCAAGCAACGCCGTTGAAAGAAATCACTAAGGCTATGTGTGAGAAGTACGCCAAAGATGGCATACCATTCAACCCATATAAAGAGCCGGAAACGCAAAACATGGCCAAAGCGCAGGCACAGCACCAAACGGCAGATTCAGACGGCCAGCCGTCCCAAATCGTATCACTCGGCGGCAAGAGCCAACAGAATCTGATGTATGACAACCTAGTATCCCGTGACAGTTTCGGTACGCAAAACGGGGCAAAAGTTGGGGGATAGACAATATCGCTGCTTTTTTCGGGTTGATAACGCTTTAGCGGAATCGACCCGAAAAAAGCAGCACGGGGGTTCAGGGAACACCCCGACAGTTCAAACCATACGATACCGCCAAATAAACGGCCTGCCTGATAGCCTAATCAAGATTGGTACGTATGGTTTTCTTTATTTGTAATTCATTACGGTATCTTGGGCATTCAGCCCGTATAAATAAGGTTTGAGGATGGTTTATTTGGGATCAGATGTATCAAAATCAACGATAGATTGCTACATTCTGAGTGATGAAAAATCAGAACATTTCAAGATAGAAAACAATTCAGACGGCCTTAACAAACTACTTGAACAATTCAAACACCAAGACCTGTCAAAAATCCATGCCTGCTGTGAATCAACAGGCATTTATTATTTGAAAGTTGCCGAATTTCTGTACAGTTATCAGATTAAAATCAGCGTGGTAAACCCATTAGTCATCAAAAATTATGCACGTTTAAAACTGTCACGGATTAAAACTGACAAGCAGGATTCGAAGTTGATAGCGGAATACTGTCAAAATCAGAAGCCGAAGCTATGGCAACCTGACAGCCCTTTAAAACAGCAAATTCGCAGTTTGAACCGCAGAGCGGATCAACTAAACAGTTTGCTGGTAATGGAAAAGAACCGTCATCAGGTAGCGGATGATTGCGTTAAATTATCTATTGAGGAAACAATAGGCTTTTTAACCGAACAGATACAATCCGTTAAAAGACAAATTCAGGATTTGATAGACAACAATACTGATTTGAAACAAAAACAGGGCATATTGGAAACAATACCGGGTATCGGCAAAACTACGGCTGCATGGTTATTGTCGGTATTGGTTGATTTGAACAAGTTTCCCAACGCCAAGCACTTTGTAAGCTATCTTGGTCTGACACCGGTTATTAAAGAATCCGGGACAAGTGTAAGAGGGTTATCTGTCATATCGAAAATGGGGGATAGGGCTGTAAGGAAAGCCCTATATATGCCTGCGCGTTCGGTTTGTACCCGCTCCAAGCTTTGGCGGCCTTGGTATGAGCAAAAACTTGAAGCGGGGAAACATCCAAAGGAAATTTATGTAGCCATGATGAAAAAAATATGTATTTATGCCTACACCTGCTTACAGAAAAATCAGCCTTTTGATGAAAATTTACATAAGCGGCTTACAAGTGAATACGGTATCTTGATT
>NZ_JALJYC010000047.1 GCF_024170405.1 Neisseria perflava
TCATTACAATCTTTCTTGTCAGGAAAGGCAGTATGCTACTACATACTGGCCTTTTCTGTTTTTAAGAAAGTTGCAGTTGGTATGCGAATGTAAGGGCCTTTTGTTTAAAGCAGAAACCGTTGGAAATAAGGAGGATTATCCATTTATGAAAAAATACAACACATCATTCCGCAAGGATAAAATTTAATTGATAAGCAATATCATTAGTAGTAAAATCCGCCACGAAGTTTGTCTGATTATTCTTATTTTTGCAAAAAACCGTTAAATTTTTGTGGAAATGCAAACAGTCAAAACCAAAACACAAATACAAACACAACACCGAAACAAGGCCGTCTGAAACGGCATTTTCCAACCTTTAAAAAACAGAGATTGACAGATGAAACCTACCGTAATGATACTGGCACTGGCTTCGGCCTTTTCCACGCCTTATGCTTTTGCCGATGAAACGGCAACGGCTGAGAATGCAGAAAACAATGTGGAATACAGCACCGACTTGGGCGAGCTTGTGGTACGCGGCGAAACTTACGCCAATAAAATGGGTACGCAGCGTATCAGCGAGGAAAAAATCGAACGCCGCCCCAGCACCAACGGCAACCTGACCGAATTGTTGAAAAACAATGCCAATGTACAGTTTTCCAATACAGCGGAAAGTTCCACCAGTGGTGGGGAAATCAAGCCTGACGAAGTATCGTTTCACGGTGAAAAATACTACAACAACAACTTCACCATCGATGGCATTTCCAACAATGACAACCTGAATCCGGGTTCGGGCGGTTACTATTCGGCGACAACTGTGGAAGGTTTGAATCCTTGGGATTTACCGGCCGGCGGTACGCAATCTTTTTGGATTGACAGCGGCTTGGTTAAAAATCTGGAAGTATTCGACAGTAACGTGGCGGCCAAATACGGCAACTTTACCGGCGGTGTAGTCAATGCCCAACTGAAAGATCCGAGCACCACCAAGGCCAGCGGTAAGATTTATATCCGAACCACCCGCGATTCTTGGGCCAAACAACATATCGCCCCGGGTGATGAAGAGGATTTTGAAAATACGGCAAATCTGTACCAGCAGCCGCAATTTACCAAAAAAGAATACGGTGTTGTCATCAACCAGCCGATTAACGACCAAACCGGTATTCTTTTCTCATATGGCAAAAAAACATCCAATATTCCGTTTACCCACGGCACATTGCGCAATGCCGATGAAGCCACAGCGGTAGTCGGCGAAAATACCTACCGTTCCAGCCAATACCGCAGCAATGAAACATGGCTGCTACGCGGGCTGCACCGTACCGATTCCGGCGATACATGGAAAGCAACAGCCATGTATTCGCCACATGAATCGCGCTATTTGGTGCGCAATGTGGCAGACAGCAACTTTGCCAACAAAGGCGGCGGTGTCCGTTTTGATTTGGAATGGGACAAGGCATTTGATTGGGGCAATATGACCAGTCAGATTGCCTATCGCAAAACAGGCAATGAAATCAAATACGATGCTGATGTTTACCGTCTGTACCGCCGTACTGCCAGCATTCCGTACCGTAGCAGTAGCACTACGGTAGGTTCAGGCGGTTACGGGGAGTGGGAAACCGAGAAAAGTACGTTTACGCTGAAGCAGGATTATAATTTTGATTCCTTCTTTACCGGAGCAATCAAGCATCATGTCGGCTTCGGTTGGCAAACCGATTTTTCTGAGGCCAAATATGACCGCGCTTCAGCAGCCAATCTTTACACTTATACCGCTTCAAGCTCGGTAACGTGTGGCGATGCCGAAGAATGTATTGACGGCGAACAGTATGCCAGCCGTTGGACAACTTATGCGGCGCGTAACGTCAAGGTTAAAGACAACGTGTATTCGCTGTATGTACAAGACAATATGAGCTGGAAAAACTTGAGCGTGAATGCCGGTTTGCGTTTTGACCGTAATTCGTTCTTGGGTAATAACAATATTGCACCGCGTCTGGCTGTGGCCTATGACTTGTTTGGCGATACGCGCAGTCGGGTTTTCGGCGGCTTGAACCGTTATTACGGCAGCTCTATTCTGGCATATAAACTGCGTCAGGCGATTGGCAGTAATGAGACGTGTACCCGCACTTTGAGTAACGGTACACCCGGAGCATGGGGTTCTTGTACCTCGGGTACGGGCGGTTCGGTCAGCTATGATGTATCCGGTTTGAAAACTCCGTATAGCGATGAAGCGGTCTTGGGTTTTACCCAAAAAATGTTTAATACTGTATGGACAGCCAAATGGGTACACCGTAACGGCAAAGACCAGTTTACCCGCCGCAACCGCAGCGAAACCGATACAACCCGCATTATGACCAATGACGGTTGGAGCAAAAACAATACCTTTACCTTGTCCGTCGCACCGGAAAAAGCACATGAATTCAAATATGCAACCATAGATTGGAACTTTGGTGTTTCGGTACAGAAAACCAAGACTAACAACAGCTATTACGATTCATCAAGCTACAATGACACGGATAAAGCCATTTATCAGAATCAATTGATGAATGCGGAAGAATTACCGCCGACCGATTTCAATGTGCCGTGGCGTACATTCTTGTCGTTGAATACGTATTTTCCAAAAATCCGTTTGAATTGGGATCAACGTTTCAGTTGGAACGGCGCACGTAAATACCTGTATGCATCCAGTACGATTGATTGCTCAAGCAGTACGACCTATGCTTCTGCCTGCGGCAGCTATACCGGTGAAGCAACCTTATATAGGGATGCGGAACTGAAACGCGCATTTATTGTCGATTGGCGTTTTGCCTATAGCAAAAAAATGCCGTTCGGTCACAGCTTGGAGTTGACCTTGGATGTCAACAACGTGTTTGACAAAGTAACCTTCAGCACGACCAGCAGCGGTACAACCTACAAAATGGGTCGTAACTACTGGTTTGGCGCAAGCTACAAATGGTAAACCCGCGTAAAGCAGCTTAGCCTTTTTCAGACGGCCTAGTATCATCTAGGCCGTCTGAAATTTTATACTTTTCATATAGAAAACAAAATCCTATGAATCCTCTAATCCCCCAAATCATCCTCACCGCTGCTGTGACTACTGCGGCCTTGCCCGCCCATGCCGAAAATACCTATACCACAGGCCGTCTGAATAACGGTTTGGTTTACCACATTCTCAATGCACCCGCCGAAAAAGGGCGGGTGGAAGTGCAGTTGCAAGTCGGCGTGGGTGCGAGCGACGAAAACGGCACATCGGAAATCGGTGTGGCGCATATGGTCGAGCATATGGTGTTCCGCCGTGCGCCGGATTATCCCGACGGCGTGGGCGATACCCTGATTGCGCAGGGCTGGCGGCGCGGGGCGAATTTTAATGCCATGACCAATTACGAGCGCACGCTCTACCGTTTCAGCCCGAACAAGGGTAAGCCGCAGTTGGACGATACCTTGAAAGCGCTGTCGGCGATGGTGTCGCCGCACCGTTTCGCGCAGGCTGATTGGACGAAAGAGCAGCAGGTCATCGAAGCGGAATGGCGCAACGGTCTGGGCGTGTCCGAGCGCATGAACCGCAAGCGCAACGAAGTCTTGCGCAGCGGCAGCCGCCAGTCGCGCCATGCGATTATCGGCACGCAACAGAGTATTCAGACCACGCCGCTTTCGGTGTTGCAGGCGTTTTTCGACCGCTGGTATGTGGCGGACAATATGCAGATTATGCTGGCGGGTGATATTGCCGAGGCCGAGGCCAAGCCTTTGTTGGAACGCTATTTCGGCCGTCTGAAAACAGGTAATTTGCCCGACCGCAGCGGGGCGTATTACGAGCCGGAGTTAGTAAAAGGCTGGCATGTGGCGCAGTTGCAGGATAAAGACAGCGGCGGCAGCTTTGTGGCGGTGTTGTTCCGCCAAAACGACGTGCCTTCAAGGGTTTACGGTGATATAAGCGGCACGCGCGAGCGCATGATTGACCGCTTTGCCGCGCAGATTCTGGCGCAGCGGGTGAAAAATAATTTGGGCGGCCTGCCCAAGGCGGTGAGCACCATCACCACGCGCAAAGCCGACATCGGCCGCGAAACGGTGGCGGTGGGTTTGGTGGCTTCGGTTACGCCCGACGGCCACGCGCAGGGTTTGCAGGAAATTCTGAAATTACGCGAGCGCATTTTGCGCGAACCAGTGTCACAGGCCGAATTTGACGAATATATGAATACCATGCAGGCGGCGGTGAAACGCGCCGAAACGAAAACCACGCTGCCCGAGCCGTTTGGCGACGCGGTGCAGTCGGTGAGCGAAAAAGCATTCAACGGCCAACCGGTAACCACGCAGGCGCAGAATGCCGCCGCTGCCAAGCCGGTATTGGCCGCGCTAAAGCCCGCCGATATTACGGCGCGTTTGCAGCAATGGCTGAACGCCGATGACAAGCTGGTGCAAATCCAAGCGCCGGCCTTAACCGAAATCAAAGATTTTCCGACGGCCTCGGAGATTGAGGCGCAGGCAGGCCGTCTGAAAACAGCGGCATTGCCCAAGCTGCAAGCGAAAACGCAAGCGGGCAAGGGTGCGTTTGCCGATAAAGCCGTCAAGGGCAAAATTACGGCCGAAAGCTACGACAAATCGTTGAAGATTACCCGCTGGACACTGAAAAACGGCGATAAAGTGGTGGTCTTGCAAAACCCTGTGGCTGACGGAAAAACCTATCTGCAAGCCTACGGCCATACTGGCTTTATGAGCGCGGGCGCGAATCCGTGGCAGTCGCAACTGGCGCAGCAGATTGTGTGGCAGTCTGCGCCGCAAGGCTGGACGGCGGAGCAGCTGAACGAGTGGAAAAAAGCGCACAAAGTCAATCTGGGCATGAGTTTGCGCAGTGTCGACAGCAAGCTGGAGGGCAATGCACCGGATAAGGAAACCGAAAACCTGCTGCACCTGTATCACGCGCAGATGACCACGCCGCAGGTGGGCGAAGGCTACCGCGATTCGATTATGGCCATGATGCGCCGCCTGATTATGGACGAAGGCGCCAGCCGCGCCGCCAAAGACAAGGCGGTAAGCGAATTGCGCTTCGGCGGCAAAGCCTATGCCGCGCCGACGCAAACCGAATTGGAAGAAACCGAAGAAGCGCAACTGTTGGCGCAATGGGAAACATTGAGCCGCGCTCCGACCACGTATTACATCCTGACCGCGCAGAAGCCGTCCAAACTCAAACCGCTGGTGCAAAAATATCTGGCCGGTATTGAGCGCACGCCGTCCGGCGCGGCCAAGCCGTATCAGGCATTAAGCGGAGCCAAGGTAGAACGTCTGCCGGTGAACACGGAAAACCGCAGCGATGTCGCCGCCTGGTCGTTTACGCCTTACCAGTGGTCGCCGCAAACCGCCGCCCAAATCGCCATCTTGCGCACGCTGGCCTACGAGCAGCTCAAAGGCGAATTGCGCGACAAAGCGTTGGGCGTGTACAGCCTGAAATTTGAAAGCACGCTTAATCCCGACAGCAACCGCGTGGAAAGCGAGCTGCGCTTTGCCACCACGCCGGATAAGGCCGACGCGCTGTGGCGTTTGGGCGAAAGCACGCTGGCCGCTTTGCCGCAAACGATTAGCGAGCAGCAGGTTGCGCCGCTGCGCAGCCAGTTTGTCGAACAGGAAAAAGGCCGTCTGAAAAGCCCCGAGATTTGGCTCAACCGCTTGGTCTTGAGCGAGCAGCATTTGGGCGACGCGCGTTATCTGCGCGAAATGGACAAGCTGGCTGACAGCCTGACCGCCGAACAATTACGTGCCACAGCCAAGCTGTTGTGGAATCCGCAAAACCGCAGGGTGTTGATTGCCGATCCGATGAAGTAGGGTGATAGAAAACGTGAGTTCGGGATAGGCATTTTAAATATTTTTATTGTTTTTAAAAATATGCGGATTCTGTCCAGTAATAGAAACACGTTTCTGAAATTTAAAAAGATATTCCATATGCTTATCCCGAACTCACGTTAGAAAAGGCCGTCTGAAAAAATTTCAGACGGTCTTTATTTTATAAAAGGGGCTGTACTAGATAATTAGAGCAAATTACCTTTTACTAACTGTTTCAAAATAGAAATTTGAGATTTTATTTCACTGTTGTTAAAACGC
>NZ_JALJYC010000048.1 GCF_024170405.1 Neisseria perflava
ATGGCGTTTTAACAACAGTGAAATAAAATCTCAAATTTCTATTTTGAAACAGTTAGTAAAAGGTAATTTGCTCTAATTATCTAGTACAGCCCCTTAATTTTTCAGACGGTCTGTCGCCTTGTCGATAGACCGTTTTTCATCCTCAATCATCAACAAGGAGACCGTTGTGTCTGCCAAAATTAAAGCCGCCGCAAGCGATGTCCGTATGCCGTGGTACGAACGGCTATTTTCTGTTAAGCCCGCTGAAATCCGCATGGTCTGTTGGGCGTTTTTGTATATTTTTTCGCTGTTTCTCGCTTATTACGTCTTGCGCCCGATTCGCGACGAGCTGGGTGTCGCGGGCGGTGTGCGTAATCTGCCGTGGCTGTTTGGCGGTACATTATTGGCGATGATTGCGGTCAGTCCGCTGTTTGCTTGGGTAGTCAAACGTCTGCCGCGAGGCCGTTTCGTTCCCTTGTGCTACCGCTTTTTTATGCTGCACCTTATTCTTTTTGCCTTGCTGACGGCTTTTGCTCCCTCCGCTTGGCAGCTATGGACAGGGCGGATATTTTTTATTTGGGTGTCAGTGTTCAACCTGTTTGTGGTGTCGGTGTTTTGGTCGTTTGCCGTGGATATTTTCAGCGAAGCGCAAAGCAAACGCCTGTTCGGACTCTTGGCGGCAGGAGCGACTTTGGGCGGTATCGCCGGTTCTGCGCTGACTTCGGCTCTGGTGGAACACATCGGGCAGATTTGGCTGATGGCGGTCTCCGTGGCGTTGCTGGAACTGGCGGTGCAATCCGCCAAGCGTTTAGAACAATACGGCGATGCGCAGGAGGACAAACAAACGCGGCAAGCGCAAGCAAAGCCTGTGGGCGGCGGCTTGCTCAGCGGTATGAAACATACCTTCAGTTCGCCTTATTTGTGCGGTATTGCCCTGTTTATTTTGGGTTACGCCATGACGGGGACAATTCTGTATTTCCATCAGGCGGCATTGGCGGAACAATATTTTACCGACCGCGTCGGCCGCACCGCATTTTTTGCCGAGATTGATTTATGGGTCAACGCCTTAACGCTGCTGTTCCAACTGTTCCTGACCGGCAAGCTGATGGGCAAATTGGGCATTACTCTGTTGTTGTGTATCTTACCGCTGGTGAGTATGGCAGGCTTCGGCGCACTGGCGCTGGCACCGGCTTCCCTCGGCTTGTTCGTTGCCGTGCAGGTCATCCGCCGGGTCGTCAATTTCGCCTTCGCCCGCCCTGCCCGCGAAGTGCTCTACACTGCCGTATCGCGTGAGGATCGTTACAAAACCAAAAACTTTATCGATACCGTGGTCTATCGCAGCGGCGACCAAATCGCCGGTTGGAGCTACGCCGGACTGCTCGCCCTCGGGCTCGGCAGCAGCACCATCGCCGCCATCGCCGTTCCCTTCTGCGCCATTTGGCTGCTACTGGCTTGGTGGCTGGGACGGCAGCAAGCAAGGGGCAAAGCACAATAAATCTGCAAAGTGCGGTGGTTTTTCAGCAAGTTTTTATGCCGTCTGACAAGGCTTTAATTTTTGAGCATTGCAAAGCAACGACCCCGAAGAAGGGAGCAAGCGAACGAGTGAGCTTGTGAATAAAACCCGCTCAAAACCGACCGCACTTTCAGACGGCATTCTTCATTCACATTAAGAAATTTCCTTTCTAAACCTTATCAAAAATCCCCTATTTTTCTTTCTGATTAAAAGCGTAAAATAGTTTTCATCAAATGAGGGCTATGCCATGAACAAAGTATTCACGTTTTTATTAGGAGCAGCGATGAGCCAAAGTATTTTGGCGGCAGATGAGTCGCCTTTAGCGCAATTCCGTGCGTTAAATCAGGCAGCGGTGCAACAAGACATCGCCACAATGGATCGTTTATTGGACGATCATTTCACCTTGACCCACATCACCGGCTATCAACAACCGAAAGCCGAGTGGCTCGCTGAAGTGCGGTCGGGATCGATGAAATATTTTGAATTTAAAGAAGAAAATACGGATCTGAAAATCAACGGCACGCACGCCACCTTGGTGTCACAAAATTTGGTCGATGCCAATATTTGGGGCGCAAGAAATGTCTGGCGTTTACAGCAAACCGTGGATTTCACCTTAACCGACAAGGGCTGGCGGATTGACCGCAGCATCGCCAGTTTGTATTAAGAATCAAAAAATAAGGAGCAAATGATGTATTCATTCAGTTTTTACAACCCGACCCGTATCGAATTCGGTGCGGACAAAGAAAAACAAATGGGCGATTTTATGGCGCAATTCGGCGTGAAAAAAGCCTTAATTGTATACGGCAGCGAACGGATTAAAAAATCCGGTTTGTTTGACGATGTGACCGAAAATCTTGCTGCCAACAGCATTGAGTTTGTGGAACTCGGCGGCGTGAAAAGCAATCCGCTGTTAAGCAAAGTCAATGAAGGCATTGCCCTTGCCAAACAAAACGGCGCAGACAGTATTTTGAGTATCGGCGGCGGTTCCTGCTTGGACAGCGCCAAAGCCATCGCCGCAGGGGCGAAATACGACGGTGATGTATGGGATTTTTTCGGCGGTAAAACCATCGAAGACGCCTTACCGATTTTCGATATTATGACCCTTGCCGCCACCGGCAGCGAAATGAATGACGGCGGCGTGGTAATGAATGACGAAACCAAACAAAAATACGGCGTACACGGTACTTTGCTGTATCCGAAAGTCTCAGTCATCAATCCCGCTTTGCAATCCACAGTCAGCCGCGATTATCTGGTGTATTCCGCCGCAGACATCATTGCCCACTCCATCGAGGGCTATTTCACTGCCGACGTGCAGCCGGACATCATCAATATGTTGATCGAAGCCAACATCAAAACCGTGATCAAAGCCACCGAAATCCTGCTTGCCAATCCACAAGATTTGGACGCGCGCGGTGATTTCGCTTGGGCGGCGACCATGGCATTAAACGGCTTGACTTACGTAGGTACGCACGGTTTCAGCTATCCGAACCATATGTTCGGGCACGCCATGAGCGCAGTCAACGACACCCCGCACGGCGCGAGCTTGTCTGTGGTAATGCCGGCGTGGATGACGTGGTGGAAAGCGCGCAATCCGGCACAATTCAAACGCTTTGCCAAAGAAATCTTCGCCTAGACCGCGCCGACGCAGGCATTGCCGCCTTGAAAGCCTGGTTTGACAAAATCGGCACACCGACAACCTTGGCGCAAGTGGGCGTAACCGGAGAGGTATTGGAAGCGGTGTTGGACAATGCCGCGCAAAATGCCGTGGATTGGCAAATGAGCGACATTTACAGCCGTAAAGCCATCGCCGAAGTGCTGGCATTGGCAGAGTAATTACTGAAAAGCGCGGTCGGTTTTACGAAAATTTTGTTAAAACCCACCGCACTTTTATCGAAAATATAAGGAGAGCAATATGGATTATCTGACTTTATCCAACGGCGTAAAAATGCCACAACTGAGCTATGGCGTATTTCAAGTACCGCCGGAAGATGCTGAACACTTGGTGCTGGACGCCATCAACGTGGGCTACCGCCACATCGACACCGCACAAGCCTACTGGAACGAGGAAGGCGTGGGCAATGCCATCAAAAAATGCGCTCTGCCGCGCGAGGAATTATTCATCACCACCAAAGTATGGATTAGCAACGCAGGCTACGAAAAGGCCGCCGCCTCCATCGACGAATCCCTGCGTAAATTGCAAACGGATTACATCGACTTATTGCTGATTCACCAACCTTTCGGCGATTACTACGGTACTTACCGCGCCATGGTGGAAGCCTATAAAGCGGGCAAAATACGCGCCATCGGCGTAAGCAATTTCAGCGCCGACCGCTTTATCGACATCGCCCACTTCGCCGAAATCCCGCCGATGATGAATCAAATCGAAGGACATGTGTTTTCACAACGCGCCGATGTGCGCCCGACTTTGGCAAAATACAACTGCGTGATGACCGCCTGGGCACCTTTTGCGGAAGGTCAAAACGGCATTTTCAGCCATCCGGTTTTAACCCGAATCGGCAGCAAATACGGCAAAACGGCAGGACAAGTGGCGCTGCGTTTCCTCTTGCAAAACGGCATTGTCGCCATTCCGAAATCCAGCCGCAAAGAGCGTATGGCAGAAAA
Source organism: Neisseria perflava (assembly GCF_024170405.1). Lineage (GTDB taxonomy): Bacteria > Pseudomonadota > Gammaproteobacteria > Burkholderiales > Neisseriaceae > Neisseria > Neisseria perflava_B. The sequence continues at coordinate 4,115 of NZ_JALJYC010000048.1, forward strand.
TTTCGCGGTGTTTGATTTTGCCTTAAACGAAGACGAAATGCAGCAAATTAAGGCATTGGATACCGGCAAACCGCTGATTGCCGATTTGCAAGACCCGACCTTTGTAGAGATGCTGTTTGCCAATTACAAGCTGTAATTCATTGCTGATATAACACCCAATGCCGTCTGAAAATTTTTTCAGACGGCATTTATTATGCAAAAAATTTCATAAGTCTATGCAAATTTTACCGGCTAATCAAATCAATCCTCACTCACTATAATAAAACCATATTCAATCGAAACAAAGAGGATGTTATGTCTAAACAATCAAATACATCAAGTCTGCTTTTACTGCTGATTCTCAGCAGCCTGATGGCGGTAACTTCACTTACCACGGATATTTACCTGCCCGCCATGCCGCAAATGGCGCAAGATTTGCACGGCGATGCGGAGCTGACCATTACCGGCTTTCTTATCGGTTTTACCTTTGCGCAACTGTTTTGGGGTGCGGTGAGCGATAAAATCGGGCGCAAACTGCCGCTGTTTATCGGTATGCTGCTGTTTGCCGCCGGTTCGGTGGGTTGTGCCATGTCGGACAATATGGCGCAAATGGTGTTTTGGCGCGTGTTTCAGGCTTTCGGCGCCTGCACCGGCCCGATGTTAGCGCGGGCAATGGTGCGCGATATGTTCGAGCGTACCCGCGCGGCGCAAATGCTTTCCACGCTTACCATGATTATGTCCATCGCGCCGATTATCGGCCCGCTACTTGGCGGTCAAATCATTTTATTCGGCACTTGGCACAATATTTTCTGGTTGCTGTCCCTTATCAGCTTGGTGATGTTTGCCGCCCTGTTTGTGTTGCCGGAACCCCATACCACCGAACGCCGCAGCCAAGGTTCGCTACTAAATACCTTCAAAAATTACCGCACTTTATTGGGCAAACGCGAATTTATGCGCTACACCATGTGCGTCACCCTGTTTTATGTGGCGGCTTATGCTTTTATCGCCGGTTCGCCAATGGTTTATATCAACCACTTCGGCGTGGCACCGCAACATTACGGCTATCTGTTTGCCCTGAATATTGTAGGCGTCATGCTGATTAGCTTCGTCAACCGCACGCTGGTGCGCAAATTCAGCTTGGACACTTTATTGAAAACCGCCACCCTCATCGCCACCCTTGCCACTTTAATCGCCGTGCCGCTGGTGTGGCTGCATATGGGCGGCATTTACAGCATTATCCTGGCAGTATTCATTTTCTTCTCCACCAACGGCGTGATTGCCGCCAGCGCCAATGTGATGGCCTTGGACAAAGTGCCGGAAATGGCAGGCTCCGCCTCTGCCCTCATCGGCGCACTGCAATACGGCAGCGGCATTATCTCCTCCCTGCTGCTTGCGGCCTTCCCCGACAACAGCGGCTTGGTCATGATGGTAATGATGGCGGTATTTACCGCATTAAGCGCGGTAACCGTCTGGGTAAGATTACCGCAAAAATGCAGACGGTTTGCGCTATGCGAATAAAGCTAAAGCGCGGTCAACTTTTAGAAAATTTTAAGGCCGTCTGAAAAATTTTCAGTGTTGCGCATTGTGGAAATAACCCCTCATAGTTAAGCGAACGAATAAGTGAGCTTGCGGATAAAATTAAATTTTTTCAGACGGCATTTTTGTTTATCTTCTTCGCCGGCGGTGTTAATCTGTTATCCAATTTCTTTATTTCTCACAATCAAACGGCACGTGCAGGTAAGCGTATGGAAATCAAACAACTGAAATATTTTAGGGGCTGTACTAGATAACTAGATTTATTCAAAATCATTTAGAATAAATCCCATGAAAAAAAGTCGACTGAGCCCTTATAAGCAAAACAA
>NZ_JALJYC010000049.1 GCF_024170405.1 Neisseria perflava
AAAATTCTCAAATAAAACAGAGTAGTGTTAAATTTTTGTGAAGTTTTTAGTGTTTTTGAGTTGACGGGTTTTGGTGGTGGGGGTATAGTTCGGTTCTTCGCTGCTGAGGCGGTGAAGCGAAACGAACTGTTGATTATAGCATGTTTTGATTTTTGATTGGATGGTTTTATAAGGTGTTTAAAACTTTCTGAAAAATTAGTTGACAAGTTAGATTGATGGTGTATAATTCGTTTTCTTGTTCTTTAACAAACAGATTACCGATAAGTGTGAGTGCGGAAGCCTCACACTGTTTAGAAGACAGACAAGATATGTTAAACATGTTCTTGTTGGTTTCTTTGAAGCAGACCAGAAGTTAATAAGTTAGAGATTAAACATAAGAGTTTGATCCTGGCTCAGATTGAACGCTGGCGGCATGCTTTACACATGCAAGTCGGACGGCAGCACAGAGAAGCTTGCTTCTTGGGTGGCGAGTGGCGAACGGGTGAGTAATATATTGGAACGTACCGAGTAATGGGGGATAACTAATCGAAAGATTAGCTAATACCGCATACGCTCTGAGGAGGAAAGCAGGGGATCTTTGGACCTTGCGTTATTCGAGCGGCCAATATCTGATTAGCTGGTTGGTGGGGTAAAGGCCTACCAAGGCGACGATCAGTAGCGGGTCTGAGAGGATGATCCGCCACACTGGGACTGAGACACGGCCCAGACTCCTACGGGAGGCAGCAGTGGGGAATTTTGGACAATGGGCGCAAGCCTGATCCAGCCATGCCGCGTGTATGAAGAAGGCCTTCGGGTTGTAAAGTACTTTTGTCAGGGAAGAAAAGGGTTTTGATAATACCAGAGCCTCATGACGGTACCTGAAGAATAAGCACCGGCTAACTACGTGCCAGCAGCCGCGGTAATACGTAGGGTGCGAGCGTTAATCGGAATTACTGGGCGTAAAGCGAGCGCAGACGGTTATTTAAGCAGGATGTGAAATCCCCGGGCTCAACCTGGGAACTGCGTTCTGAACTGGGTGACTAGAGTATGTCAGAGGGGGGTAGAATTCCACGTGTAGCAGTGAAATGCGTAGAGATGTGGAGGAATACCGATGGCGAAGGCAGCCCCCTGGGATAATACTGACGTTCATGCTCGAAAGCGTGGGTAGCAAACAGGATTAGATACCCTGGTAGTCCACGCCCTAAACGATGTCAATTAGCTGTTGGGCAACTAGATTGCTTAGTAGCGTAGCTAACGCGTGAAATTGACCGCCTGGGGAGTACGGTCGCAAGATTAAAACTCAAAGGAATTGACGGGGACCCGCACAAGCGGTGGATGATGTGGATTAATTCGATGCAACGCGAAGAACCTTACCTGGTCTTGACATGTACGGAATCCTCCAGAGACGGAGGAGTGCCTTCGGGAGCCGTAACACAGGTGCTGCATGGCTGTCGTCAGCTCGTGTCGTGAGATGTTGGGTTAAGTCCCGCAACGAGCGCAACCCTTGTCATTAGTTGCCATCATTAAGTTGGGCACTCTAATGAGACTGCCGGTGACAAGCCGGAGGAAGGTGGGGATGACGTCAAGTCCTCATGGCCCTTATGACCAGGGCTTCACACGTCATACAATGGTCGGTACAGAGGGTAGCCAAGCCGCGAGGTGGAGCCAATCTCACAAAACCGATCGTAGTCCGGATTGCACTCTGCAACTCGAGTGCATGAAGTCGGAATCGCTAGTAATCGCAGGTCAGCATACTGCGGTGAATACGTTCCCGGGTCTTGTACACACCGCCCGTCACACCATGGGAGTGGGGGATACCAGAAGTAGGTAGGATAACCGCAAGGAGTCCGCTTACCACGGTATGCTTCATGACTGGGGTGAAGTCGTAACAAGGTAGCCGTAGGGGAACCTGCGGCTGGATCACCTCCTTTCTAGAGAAAGAAGAGGCTTTCGCATTCACACTTATCGGTAAACTGTAAGATGCAAGACAAAGAACGAAGAGGCGATTAAAAGTTTCCGAGTTCACGACCTTGGGTTTGTAGCTCAGCTGGTTAGAGCACACGCTTGATAAGCGTGGGGTCGGAGGTTCAAGTCCTCCCAGACCCACCAAAACCTATACTGGGGGCATAGCTCAGTTGGTAGAGCACCTGCTTTGCAAGCAGGGGGTCATCGGTTCGATCCCGTTTGCCTCCACCAAAAAAGACTTTACAAATTAAAGTAAGCTGCTATAATGCGCAGCTCATTTTGATTTGCGAAGTTTAAAAACAACGCATCGATCTTTAACAAATTGGAAAGCCGAAATCAACAAACAAAGACAATGTTGATTGGATTGGAAAGAGAAGCGGTTGCAATCGTTTCAAATTCTCTTTAAGCGAGGCCGAGCAAAAGTAAGGTTAAGCAAAAAGCAAAAACAAACCAATCACAGTATTTGGGTGATGATTGTATCGAGTTACTCCTGAAACACAAAAGGCGGGAGTAACACACAACAAAGCAGTAAGCTTTATCAAAGTATGAATTTCTAGTCTCTATTCTAGTCAACGGAATAGCAGATTAAGTCAAAGAGGTTCTTGAAATGATAGAGTCAAGTGAATAAGTGCATCAGGTGGATGCCTTGGCGATGATAGGCGACGAAGGACGTGTAAGCCTGCGAAAAGCGTGGGGGAGCTGGCAATAAAGCAATGATCCCGCGATGTCCGAATGGGGAAACCCACTGCATTCAGTGCAGTATCCATATCTGAATACATAGGATATGAGAAGCGAACCCGGAGAACTGAACCATCTAAGTACCCGGAGGAAAAGAAATCAACCGAGATTCCGCAAGTAGTGGCGAGCGAACGCGGAGGAGCCTGTATGTGATAGCCGGTGAGATAGAAGAACAAGCTGGGAAGCTTGGCCATAGTGGGTGATAGCCCCGTATTCGAAATTTCATAGGTGGTACTAAGCATACGACAAGTAGGGCGGGACACGTGAAATCCTGTCTGAACATGGGGGGACCATCCTCCAAGGCTAAATACTCATCATCGACCGATAGTGAACCAGTACCGTGAGGGAAAGGCGAAAAGAACCCCGGGAGGGGAGTGAAATAGAACCTGAAACCTGATGCATACAAACAGTGGGAGCGGACTTGTTCTGTGACTGCGTACCTTTTGTATAATGGGTCAACGACTTACATTCAGTAGCGAGCTTAACCGGATAGGGGAGGCGTAGGGAAACCGAGTCTTAATAGGGCGCATAGTTGCTGGGTGTAGACCCGAAACCGAGTGATCTATCCATGGCCAGGATGAAGGTGCGGTAACACGCACTGGAGGTCCGAACCCACGCATGTTGCAAAATGCGGGGATGAGCTGTGGATAGGGGTGAAAGGCTAAACAAACTCGGAGATAGCTGGTTCTCCCCGAAAACTATTTAGGTAGTGCCTCGAGTATGAGACTGATGGGGGTAAAGCACTGTTATGGCTAGGGGGTTATTGCAACTTACCAACCCATGGCAAACTAAGAATACCATCAAGTTGCTCCTCGGGAGACAGACAGCGGGTGCTAACGTCCGTTGTCAAGAGGGAAACAACCCAGACCGCCAGCTAAGGTCCCAAATGATAGATTAAGTGGTAAACGAAGTGGGAAGGCCCAGACAGCCAGGATGTTGGCTTAGAAGCAGCCATCATTTAAAGAAAGCGTAATAGCTCACTGGTCGAGTCGTCCTGCGCGGAAGATGTAACGGGGCTCAAATCTATAACCGAAGCTGCGGATGCTAATTTATTAGCATGGTAGGGGAGCGTTCTGTAGGCCGAAGAAGGTGCATTGAGAAGTGTGCTGGAGGTATCAGAAGTGCGAATGTTGACATGAGTAGCGATAAAGCGGGTGAAAAGCCCGCTCGCCGAAAGCCCAAGGTTTCCTACGCAACGTTCATCGGCGTAGGGTGAGTCGGCCCCTAAGGCGAGGCAGAAATGCGTAGTCGATGGGAAACAGGTTAATATTCCTGTACTTTGATTCAATGCGATGTGGGGACGGAGAAGGTTAGGTTAGCAAACTGTTGGAATAGTTTGTTTAAGCCGGTAGGTGGAAGACTTAGGTAAATCCGGGTCTTCATAACACCGAGAAGTGACGACGAGTGTCCAAGGACGCGAAGTAACCGATACCACGCTTCCAGGAAAAGCCACTAAGCTTCAGTTGAATCAGAACCGTACCGCAAACCGACACAGGTGGGCAGGATGAGAATTCTAAGGCGCTTGAGAGAACTCAGGAGAAGGAACTCGGCAAATTGATACCGTAACTTCGGGAGAAGGTATGCCCTTCGATGTGAAAGACTTGCTCTGTAAGCATTGGAGGGTCGCAGAGAATAGGTGGCTGCGACTGTTTATTAAAAACACAGCACTCTGCTAACACGAAAGTGGACGTATAGGGTGTGACGCCTGCCCGGTGCTGGAAGGTTAATTGAAGATGTGAGAGCATCGGATCGAAGCCCCAGTAAACGGCGGCCGTAACTATAACGGTCCTAAGGTAGCGAAATTCCTTGTCGGGTAAGTTCCGACCCGCACGAATGGCGTAACGATGGCCACACTGTCTCCTCCTGAGACTCAGCGAAGTTGAAGTGGTTGTGAAGATGCAATCTACCCGCTGCTAGACGGAAAGACCCCGTGAACCTTTACTGTAGCTTTGCATTGGACTTTGAAGTCACTTGTGTAGGATAGGTGGGAGGCTAAGAAGCAGAGACGCTAGTTTCTGTGGAGCCGTCCTTGAAATACCACCCTGGTGACTTTGAGGTTCTAACCCAGACCCGTAATCCGGGTCGGGGACCGTGCATGGTAGGCAGTTTGACTGGGGCGGTCTCCTCCCAAAGAGTAACGGAGGAGTTCGAAGGTTACCTAGGTCCGGTCGGAAATCGGACTGATAGTGCAATGGCAAAAGGTAGCTTAACTGCGAGACCGACAAGTCGAGCAGGTGCGAAAGCAGGACATAGTGATCCGGTGGTTCTGAATGGAAGGGCCATCGCTCAACGGATAAAAGGTACTCCGGGGATAACAGGCTGATTCCGCCCAAGAGTTCATATCGACGGCGGAGTTTGGCACCTCGATGTCGGCTCATCACATCCTGGGGCTGTAGTCGGTCCCAAGGGTATGGCTGTTCGCCATTTAAAGTGGTACGTGAGCTGGGTTTAAAACGTCGTGAGACAGTTTGGTCCCTATCTGCAGTGGGCGTTGGAAGTTTGACGGGGGCTGCTCCTAGTACGAGAGGACCGGAGTGGACGAACCTCTGGTGTACCGGTTGTCACGCCAGTGGCATAGCCGGGTAGCTAAGTTCGGAAGAGATAAGCGCTGAAAGCATCTAAGCGCGAAACTCGCCTGAAGATGAGACTTCCCTGAGGATTTAATCCTCCTAAAGAGTCGTTCGAGACCAGGACGTTGATAGGTCGGGTGTGGAAGCGCAGCAATGCGTGAAGCTAACCGATACTAATTGCTCGTGAGGCTTGACTCTATCATTTGAAGAACTTCGATGATAAAAGCTTACTGATGATTCAATCATCACCAAAACAGTTGATTAAAAAAAAGCGGCTTTACCGATTTGTACAGTTTAAGTTTGGCGGCCATAGCGAGTTGGTCCCACGCCTTCCCATCCCGAACAGGACCGTGAAACGACTCAGCGCCGATGATAGTGTGGTTCTTCCATGTGAAAGTAGGTCACTGCCAAACACCCATTCTAAGCCCCTGATACGTGAGTATCGGGGGCTTTTACTTTGGGTGCGTATTGAGGGTGTTTAGAGTGTGTGCAGTAGGAAGGGGTGTTGCGGATAGGATACGGTTAGTGATGGTAAATAAGGAAACTGTCAGGATTATGATGAAAACCGTTGTGC
>NZ_JALJYC010000050.1 GCF_024170405.1 Neisseria perflava
GGCGTTTTAACAACAGTGAAATAAAATCTCAAATTTCTATTTTGAAACAGTTAGTAAAAGGTAATTTGCTCTAATTATCTAGTACAGCCCCTAATATTAAACAATGCCAACATTTTTCTCCTCCTGATATAACCGCTTTTCTAATACGAGGCCGTCTGAATATTTCAGACGGCCTTTTATGCTTTATCTTTCCCTATTTTCCAATAATGAAAAATGCAAAAATTCAATAAAATGGTTCGCCCAATACATTTCATGATGGGTTTGGTTCGCCATAATCTTCAAGCGGATATTGTCCAAAGGATGTCCCGTGCGCAGCAAGGCTTGGTAATAATGCAAGGTGCAATCGATATAAGCCTGATTCATGTCGGAAATAAACATCGAATCTACTTCATCGCCCTCTTTCGTCCCCACTTGGATAAAAACGCGGGTATCCTGATAAATCGGGTTCTCATGCATATAAGCGATAAAATCCTGCTCGCTAAACCACGAAGCCAAAGAAAACACACCCAAATTGCCAAACACCTCAGGATAAGCCGCCCCCATATACGCCGTAATAATCCCGCCCATCGAGCTGCCGGCCAGCAAAGTATCGGCTTTGCCGCTTAAGGTACGGTAATGTTGGTCAATAAACGGTTTCACCGTATCCACCACCAATTGCCCGTAAGCCATCCCCATCCCGCCCGCCGCTTGCGCCAGATCCGGCGTTGAGCCGGTATCCGTTTGCCAAGGGCCGTATTCATCCAAGCGCCGCATACCGGCATTGTCGATACCGACAATAATCATTTTTGGCAACTCATGGTGCCGCTTGATGGTCGGAATAATTTTCCACGAATAGCCCGAAAAAGATTCCTTGCTGTAAAACACATTCTGCCCGTCATGCATATAAACCACGGGATAATGCCCCTTTTCCCGATAATAATCATGCGGCAGCAATACACGCACGCGCCTCATTTCATCGTAATAAGGAACATACAGATAATGCTCTTCCATTTTGAGGTAATTGTAATAGTGGTAGTCTTTTCGCATAGACACAATTTTTCCTAACCATTGCTTAGTGTTTCATTGGAAACAATTTTATCAGATTTCAACATCGCGCCAATATCTTCACAAACAAATTAGGCCGTCTGAAAAATATTCAGACGGCCTAAATAATAAAACAGGAACAAGCCGAGGCTTGTTCCTGTCATGACCTATCTCATACAAAGCAGGTTACCCTGCCCTGTATGCTAAGGTTTATCAATATACACTTACATCGGTATCGACATAAACAGTGTAAGTCGTGCTATCTACGGTATAGGTGTACTCGGTATAAGTCGTACCGTTAACAGTTGTTGTGTTGCCGGTTGAGCTGAAGCTATCCAAATCCAAGTCAACACTGTCACCGCTATCACCACTGATATACAACGTACCACCGTTGGCTGACACTGTAGTAGCATTCACGCCAGTCAAGGTATTATCGCCGCTACCAGTCAAGTCGATGTACTCGAAGTTAGTCACTTCAGACAAGCTGACGTTTTGGCCTGAGCCACTCAATACCAAGGTATCGGTACCTTCGCCGCCATCAACATTGTTCACAGTACCTGAGACAGTCAGGGTATCGTTACCAGCACCCATAGTAATGGTATTGCCACTACCAGAGCCGATATTGCCGTTAATAGTCAAACTATCATCGCCATCACCCATGCTAACTGTGCCATATTGCAGCAGGTTATTACCAATATTACCTGTAATAGTCACCGTATCGTTACCAGCGCCTGCTTCAATAATTGAACCGTTGCTGACATAACCAGTAATGGTCGCGGTATCATCCCCATCTCCCAAGGAAATGTAGCTATTGGTACCAACGTTACCACCAATCGTTACAGTATCAACACCTTCGCCTGTAGAGATTGTTGCATTGTACAAATACTCGCTGACAGTTACTGTGTCGTTACCTGAGCCTGTATCAATCGCAGCATCAGTTACATAACTACTTACGGACACAACGTCATTATCATCGCCAGTAGTAATAGTCGCGCCATTAGACACATAGGTACCAATGGTTACCGTATCATTACCTGCGCCGGTAGTCAACGTGGTGCTGTTCAGCGCATAAGTAGTGCTGACCGTATCATTACCATCACCGGTATCAATCGTACTGTTATATGAACTGTATGGTTCAGTAGATAAGTAGCGTCCGTTCAGATTAATCACATCATCGCCACTACCAGTACTGATAGTGCTACTAATAATGTAGGTACCTACGGTTACTGTATCTGCACCAGAGCCAGTAGTAATCGTGCTACTGCTGACATCTCCAGTCACATTGACAATATTATCGCCATCACCTAAATCAATATAGGTACTTGCACATACGCTACCACCTGCATTAATGGTATCGTTACCGGAACCCGCAGTAATAGTCGAGCCAGTAATATAGTATGACGAGCCTGATGTAGAAACATTCAAGACATTATCACCATCGCCCAAAGTAACAGTAGAACCTGCCAAGTTGGTTGCAATACTGATTGTGTCATTACCTGTTCCCGCAGTTACATTCGAGTTAGAGATGTAACCATCTGCAACAGTCAGGTTATTGTTACCATCACCCAAATCGAGATCTGAAGTCAAGACATATTCTGTTACATACAGACTGTCGTTGCCATCACCCATCGAAATAGTAGTTCTTCCCGAACCCGTCAAGCCTGATACATAGCCACCGACATAAATGTAATCATCACCACCATAAGTAGAAATGGTTGAATTGGTTACATCGTAGTTAGAGCCTGTACTGTCTGAGTAAACCGAACCACGGATAATAATAATTTCACTGTCATCGCTGGTTTGATAACCCAAAGAGCTATCGGTAGTCATATTAGTTTGACCAACTGTCGGAGCTGTATCGTTATAACCATTGTTGTAAATGGTTGTACCGGTGTAGGCAATCGTTACATTATCACTCATCATACCATTGGTAATATTATTCAACGACAAGATGTTGTAATAAGTAGTATTACCCGCCGCATCTACTGCATACAATGCTGCAGTATAGAATCCGGTTAAATCAACATTATCTAACGATAAGGTATAAGTACCATCAGAAGATACGGTTGTACTAACTATGTAAGTCGTGCCATCAGAAGTAGAGTACACTAGGTAAACCGTTGAACCGGCTTCCGCAGTGCCGCTAATTGCGCTAATAGTCGCTTCATCTGCATCAACGGTCAACGAAGTCACTGCGATTTCAACACTGGTATCCAATGTAATCGTTGCACTTGCGCCATCACCGGTTTCGGTACCGGAAGTACTGCTACTGGTTACTGTAGCCGTATAGGTATAAGTATCATCTGAAGACAGCGTATCATCAAAACTATAAACCGTATTGCCATCAGAGTCAGTAGTGGTCGTCGTTGTAGCTGTACTCAACACGTTGCCATCACTGTCATATGTAGTAGTCGTGCTAGAAGTAATCACAGCCACCACATAGCTAGTGCCATCTGAAGTTGTTGCGTAAACAGTCAAAGTCTCACTACTGCTCAAGGCATTAGCCAAGGCTACAGATACAGTCGGTGTACTATCATTGCTAGTTGTATCGCTGCTTGTACCACCGGAGTTTGCTCCATTGCTTGCTACATCACCGTCATAAGTGCTGGTGTTGGCAAGTGAAGAATAAACCGTTGTTGTACTGTTTGCTGCAGACAAGGTTTCATACAACTCTTCTACATCGGTCGTATCATCATCAGTTACCGTAATAGATACAATCTCGGTAATGCTTACTGACAATGTATCCGTATCAGTTGATGTTGCATCCTCACCATTGTTACCGGTGGTTTCTGCGTCAGCAGTAATCGTACCATTATCCAAGGTGCTGGCATCAATAGTCACGCTGTATGTGCCGTCTGAAGCCACGGTAGTGGTTGCAGTTACGGTTGTGCCATCGCTATCGGTCAAGGTTATAGTCACTGTTGCACCGGTTGCCACATCAGTAGTCGAACCGCTTACAGAAACCACACTGCTGCCATCCGTTACCGTAATGGTATCGTCAATCGCAGCGGTTACCTGATCAAGCTCAACAGTATCGGTATCGGTTACTGTTTCGCCATTATTATCAGTAGTCGCCGTATCAACGGTTACATCGCCATCAACCAAATCAGTGGTATCAACAGTTACCGCATAAGTGCCGTCACTTGCCACAGTTGCAGTAGCAGTAATGGTATTGCCTTCGCTGTCGGTCAAAGTCAACGTTACAGTACTACCTGCAGCCACGTCCGTAGTTGAACCGCTTACAGCCACATCCTTGTCATTATCAACCTCAGATGAGCCTGTTGTCGTCAATGTATCACCAGACGAATCAGTCATTTCTGCAGTATAGGTTACAGTACCATTATCCAGACTTGAAGCATTCATGGTCACGGAATATGTACCGTCAGAAGCAACAGTTGTTGTAGCTGTCACGCTGTTACCATCACTATCAGTCAAGGTCACAGTTACTGTAGCACCTGCAGAAACAGCTGTACTTTCACCAGTCACAGTAATTACTGTATAAGCGCCATAAGCATCAACCGTAGAATCTACTGCTCCTTCAACCTGGTCGATTTCAACAGTATCACTGTCAGTAACAGCATTGCCATTGTTATCGGTGGTCTCGGTATCTACAGTCACGGTGCCGTCTGTCAGATCAGAAGTATCGGCAGTCACTGAGTAAGTGCCGTCTGAAGCCACGGTAGTGGTTGCAGTCACGGTATTGCCTTCGCTGTCGGTCACGGTCACGGTGACAGTCGTACCGGCCGCTACGTCAGTGGTGCTACCAGTAACAGTTACAGAGTC
>NZ_JALJYC010000051.1 GCF_024170405.1 Neisseria perflava
GCTTGTTTTGCTTATAAGGGCTCAGTCGACTTTTTTTCATGGGATTTATTCTAAATGATTTTGAATAAATCTAGTTATCTAGTACAGCCCCTTATTTTTAATGCGTCATCACCTGCTGCAAAAACTGCTTGGCGCGTTCATGCTGCGGGTTGGTAAAAAACGCTTCCGGCGCGGCTTCTTCGATGATTTGGCCGTGATCGACGAAAATCACGCGGTCGGCCACTTCGCGGGCAAAGCCCATCTCATGCGTTACGCACATCATGGTCATGCCGCTTTCGGCCAAATCTTTCATTACTTTCAATACTTCGCCGACCATTTCCGGATCGAGCGCGGAAGTCGGTTCGTCAAACAACATCACACGCGGCTCCATCGCCAGCCCGCGCGCAATCGCCACGCGCTGCTGCTGGCCGCCGGAAAGCTGGCCGGGCAAAGCGTCTTTTTTGTGCGCCAAACCGACACGCTCCAGCAGCTCCATCGCTTTGGCCTCCGCCTGCTCGCGGCTCTGTTTTTTCACCTTCATCGGCGCCAGCACAATATTTTCCAACACGGTCAGATGCGGATAAAGGTTGAAACTTTGGAACACAAAGCCCACTTCGGCACGGATTTTGTTTAAATCGGTTTTCGGGTCGGCCACATTCACGCCGTCCACCCAGATTTCGCCGCTTTCAATGCTTTCCAACTGGTTGACGGTACGGATCAGGGTGGATTTGCCGCTGCCCGAAGGCCCGCACACCACCACCACTTCGCCCTGTTTGACTTCCAGATTCACACCGTTAATCACGTGCAGGTCTTTGAAATGTTTATGTACGTTTTTGAATTTAATCATATTATTTAAACTTTTTTACTATAACTCGGAAAACCACAATTCCAAATATTCCAACGACTCCTCAAAAAATGCCTTGTCGCTTTTAGCATAGGTTGTGGTTAATAAAATTCTCAGCAAGGTACGGTCATAGCGGGACAGGGTTTTCTGCGGCGAAAAATCATCACACATCGCCCACGCTTCATCATTTAATTTATCGAGAACGTCCAACGAATCCGGCTGCCGCCAAAATGCCTGCAACTTGGCAAATAATGCCAACAAACGCGTTTGGTCGTCGGCAATCGCCACGTCCCATTCAAGCGCCGACAATATCTGTTGATTCAATACCTGCAAATCGTGCAAAGTCAGCGTCTCGCCGCAAGCGTCCAAATATTGCGCCAAGCCGTTCACGATTTTTGTGGCGCGTTTAACCATATTTTCAGACGGCCTTTTGCACCAGATAATTGCTCAATTTCACATACAGTTCCGGCGCGATATGTTCGGCTCGGTCTTGCGGCTGGATGCCGACGGCCTGCAAATCGCCGTCATCAGCGATGTCTTTCAGATTATTGCGGATAGTTTTGCGGCGCTGGTGGAAGGCGGCTTTGACCAGTTTGGCAAAATGCGCGAAATCGGCCGCTTCCCCGATACGGTGTTTTACCGGAATCATGCGCACCACCGCCGAATCGACTTTCGGCGCGGGATCAAACGATTCGGGCGGCACTTCAATCAGCATTTCCATATCGAAAAAGTATTGCAGCATCACGCCCAAACGCCCGTAGTCGTTGGTTTTCGGCATCGCCACCATGCGTTCGACCACTTCTTTTTGCAGCATAAAGTGCATATCGACCACATCATCGGCGACTTCGGCCAAATGAAACAAGAGCGGCGTGGAAATATTATACGGCAGGTTGCCGACGATTTTTTTCTTGCCGGGTATGCTGTTGAAATCGAACTGCAACACATCGCCTTCGTGTATTACCAGTTTGTCGGCAAAGGGCAGCGTTTTCAGACGCTTGACGATGTCGCGGTCGATTTCGCATACATGCAGGCGGTTCAATTTTTTCGCCAGAGGCTCGGTAATCGCAGCCAGACCGGGGCCGATTTCAATCACGATATCATCGGCTTGCGGGCGCACGGCGTTGACAATATCGCTGATAATGCGCGTGTCTTGCAAAAAATTCTGCCCGAAACGCTTGCGGGCTTTATGCTCTTTCATGCTGCTTCTTTACGGATAAATGACTTTAGGGGCGTATTGTAACTGAAAACGGCAGCGCGTTGGCGGCAGGCCGTCTGAAAAAACGGGATTTCAGACGGCCTTGCCAAACGGCGGCACATTCAGCCCGAAGCCGCGCAACAGCGCCATCGTTTCAAATACCGGCAAACCCATCACACCGGTAAAGCTGCCCTGCAAATGCTTGACAAAAGCGCCGCCCACGCCTTGAATGCCGTAAGCGCCTGCCTTGTCCATCGGTTCGCCGCTGGCAATATAGGCTTGGATTTCTTCGCCGCTCAGGGCTTTGAAGCGCACGTCCGACTGCTGCAATACGGCGCGGCTTTCGCCCTGCCAATATACGCATACGGCGGTCAACACCTGATGGGTCGTGCCGGACAACTGCGCCAACATCTGCGCGGCATAGGCGGCGTTTTCCGGCTTGCCGAGAATGTGGTTTTGATAGGCGACGGTGGTGTCGGCGGTGAGGATGGGAAACGTCGGCGGCGTGTCGTGCTGCGCCTGCCATTGGGCAACGGCGGCGGCGTTTTTCTGCCGCGCCATGCGTTGCACATAATCGGCAGCGGGTTCGTTTTCCGACGGCGTTTCGTCGATGTCGGCGGGCAGGCGGATAACGGTATAGCCGAGGTTTTCTAAAATTTCGCGGCGGCGCGGGCTGCCGGAGGCGAGGTAGAGCGTGTGTGTTTTCATGTATCGAAACCGGATAATGGGATAACGCGGCGTCAGTATCAGGCCGCAAGCGCCTTATCATATCCCATCTTAAGACCGTCTGAAAACCGTTTGCCGGCGCGTTTTTTCAGACGGCCTTGTGGTATGATGGCGGCCATTCAAACGATTACGGCAAATATAAATATAATGGACAAAACCGTTTACCTCTACACCGACGGCGCGTGCAAAGGCAATCCCGGGGCGGGCGGCTGGGGCGTATTGATGCGCTACGGCGAGCATGGAAAAGAGCTATTCGGCGGCGAAGCCGACACCACCAACAACCGCATGGAATTAACCGCCGTCATCGAAGGCTTAGCCAGCCTGAAACGCCGTTGCACGGTGCAAATCTGCACTGATTCGCAATATGTGAAAAACGGTATGGAAAGCTGGATTCACGGCTGGAAGAAAAACGGCTGGAAAACGGCAGCGAAAAAGCCGGTGAAAAACGATGATTTGTGGAAACGGCTGGATGAATTGGTGCAGAAGCACGATGTGCGCTGGGCATGGGTCAAAGGCCATGCCGGACATCCGGAAAACGAACGGGCGGATGAGTTAGCGAATATGGGGGCGGCGAAGTTTGCTTGATGCCTCGTAAACACGGCATCGTGACACTCTGCTACCTGCTATATTGGAAAATCTTTCATGAAAAAAGCAAAAGTCGGCTTATATATTATCCCCATCATTTTTTGCCTTTTACACATCGCGATTACCTATTGGGGAAGCTACGCTTTTTCACATGCAACGCCTTAGAACTCACAACGCGTCATTAATGCCGTAAACTTTGTCTATTTTTCAAAATATATCGTAACCGGCTGTCTAGGCTATCTGTTTTTTAACAAACAAAATGCAATATACCCTATCGCCATTGTATTTTCAGTTGGTTTAATCAGTATTTTCCCATCTGTATCCAACGAATATCCGTTTCGGTCTGAATTCGGCGTTATGCTTCTTTATTTGCTGGCTGCCGCCGCTATCGGCTACCTTTTAGGATTTATACTTGCGCTCATCCTACATAAATGTTCTATCGCTATAAAAAACAGAATGACTGCACCATAAAAGTCATGTGTAGGGTGGGCAACTTGTTGCCCACCATGCCCCAAAGTAACGGATAGCCGCCAAAATGTTTGATGCTTTTCGTATTGATGTGGTGGGCAACAAGTTGCCCACCCTACATAACTGTTTTATTCATATTCAACCGCACCGCTATCCTTACCGTTTTCCGCCATATTTGCACCGTATCCACACTATTTGTCTAAAATTATGTCAAAGGCCGTCTGAAAAAGATGATTCAGACGGCCTTTTCGCTTAAAATACCTGCCGTTAAACCCTTAAAGCCGACACCATGACCTGCCCAATCTGCCATGCCGCAAACGAAGACATTTTATTGCAAACGCCGAACCTGCGCGTGATTGCCGTACACAACGAAGCTGCCGCACCTGCGTTTTGCCGCGTGATTTGGCAGCAGCATATCGCCGAGATGACCGATTTGTCGGCGGCTGAGCGCGATGAAATTATGCAGATGGTGTACAAAGTCGAAGCGGCTATGCGCCAAGTGTTCCGACCGGCCAAAATCAATCTGGCGAGCTTGGGCTATGTCGTGCCGCACCTGCATTGGCATGTGATTGCGCGTTTTGACAACGACGCCAATTTCCCCGCGCCGATTTGGGCGCCGGCCGTGCGCAGCCACCAAATGACCCTGCCCGCCGATTGGCCGGCGCAGGTTAAGGCTTTGCTTCAATAAATGAGGTAGGGTGGGTTTCAACCCACCATTTATGTTATGCGCCATGTACCGTGTTTACGGTGGGTTAAAACCCACCCTTGTATATTAAAATCAATATATCATAGCAACCAAACAGGCTGCCTGCCTCAGAATGCACCCTTGGATCTCCATATCCGTTTCGTAGTATA
>NZ_JALJYC010000052.1 GCF_024170405.1 Neisseria perflava
CTTGTTTTGCTTATAAGGGCTCAGTCGACTTTTTTTCATGGGATTTATTCTAAATGATTTTGAATAAATCTAGTTATCTAGTACAGCCCCTTATAAAATTAAAAGATTAAACAACCGCTACGCTGTCATCCGCTACTTCTGATACGGTTTCGACGGCTACGCTGACGGCGTAAGCGGTTTCGCTGCTCAAACCGGCGGCAGTTTCATCGGAAGCGCTGCTGATGCTGTTGATACCGCTGTCGAGAGAATCGGCGGCGGTGTCGGAGAGCAAACCGCTGTCGGATGTGGTTTCAGACGCTGCGCTGGCGCTCAACAATTCGGTATTGACCGTTGCCACCATGTCCTCGCCGATGGCGTCGCTGGTTTCGCTGACGCTGTCGCTGCCCAAGGTATCGAGCGCCAACGATTTGACGGCGATGTCTTGCAGCGTATAGGTGTCGCCCGAATCAAAGCGGATGGTTTGCAGCATGGCGGCGGTGGAATCTTCCGCGCTGCCGTCGGTATTGATACTGATGCTGCCGTCGCTGCCGCCGTGGACGCTGATAATCACGCGGCCGTCTGAAAAGGCCAAACTCAAATCGTTGATGGTCAGGCCGTCGGTAAAATGAATCACCGTATTGCCGTCGTTGTAGGCCAAATCCACGGTATCGTTGCCGTCGCCTGCGCGGAAGACGATGACGTTGTCCGCATAAGAGCCGTAGTTGTCGATGAAGTGGTCATCGCCTGCGCCGCCGTCAAACACAACTTTGCTGCTGCCGACGGAAATGGTGTCTTCGTCCAAACCGCCGTAGAAGGTAACGGCGTATTGGTCGTCAGACGAATAGCTCATGGTAATCTTGTCGTCGCCCGCGCCGCCGTAAATGGTGCGGTCTGGGTTAAAACCGTTGCCGGAAATTCCGGTGAAGACATCTTGCAGATTTTTATCATTGCCGGATGTGCCATAGATGACAAATTCGCCGTCAACGTAAATGGTTTCGCTGCTTTCGTTTTGCTCGGTGACGGCAATCGGATCGGAGTTGAAATAGGTAAACAGTTCGCCCGCCGAATAGCTGCTGCCGTCATCAAAGACAAAGGTTTCAATCGCGCCTTCATAGCCGCTTTGGTTCAGCAGGGTAATGCTGTCGTTGCTGTCTTTGATTTTCAAAATCCACGTGTCGCCGTTTAATGCGGGCATGGTAATCGCACCGCTCAGGCTGTCGTAGCTGCTGACCAAAGAGGTGTCGTAACCCTTGATGATGGTTAATTCCAAATCGTCAATGGTCAGGCCGTCTGTAAAGACCAGCGTGTTGGCTTGGCGCATATAGCCCGGGTTGTATTCTTGGTCGGGGTAAACATTGAAATCGAAAATCGTATCGTTGCCGCTGCCCCGGCCGAAGGTGTACGTATCCGCGCCGAAGCTGCCTTCGATGTAGTCATCGCTGCCTGCCAGCGGTACATAAGTGGCCTGCGCAAGCAGTTCGCTGTAAGACAACGTACCGGAAGCCAATTCAAAGTTTTGCACCGCTACATAGTCGCCGCTTGGATTTTGGCTGCGAATAGTCAGCGTATCATCGCTACCGGCTATGGTGATAATCCAGTCCACATTGTCGCCGTTGGCCTGCTCGGTAATGGTAATATCGGCGGCTGTGACGCTGCTGTCAAAACGGATGGTGTTGGTGCCGTCTGAATCGGTAATCACATCGTTGCCGCTGCCGGTGGCGTAAACATACACATCATCTCCGCTGCCACCGTTGAGCGTGTCGTTGCCCGCGCCGCCGTCCAGCGTATCATTACCTTGGTCGCCGTTTACCGTATCATTGCCGTTGCCGCCGTAAAGCAAGTCGTTGCCCTCGCCGCCGTTGAGCGTGTCATTACCGTCCATGCCGTACACCACGTCGTTGCCACGGCCGGAATTGAGGCGGTTGTTGCCGCTGTTGCCGGTTAGGATGTTATCCGAATTATTGCCCGCGCCGTAAATGTTGGACGAACCGGTCAAAACTAGATTTTCTACATTGGTGGCAAGAGTATGGCTGACGCTGCTGTACACAGTGTCTGTACCTTGGTTGGCTGCTTCGATGACGGTGTCGCCGCTGTTATCGACATAATAAACATCATTACCGGCATAACCGCTCATGGTGTCGGCACCGGCTTTGCCGTCGATAATGTCATCGCCTGCGCTGCCGGTCAGGGTGTCGTCGTTTTCCGTACCGATAATGGTTTCGGAAGTGGATTCAATGTTTAAACCTTTTAATTCGGCAAATTCTGTAAGCGTATAGGTTTTATCCGCAAAGATAAAAGTGGAAACAGCCGGATTAGCCGTGCTGTTGCCGTCTGAAGGATATTGGTTAATGGTTAATTGGGTATTGTCGTCATCAGCGATGGTAATAACCCATGTATAGGCGTCGGTTTGGCTGACGCTTACATCGTCAATGCTGATATCATCGGCAAAACGTAAAGAGTTGGCGCCTGCTGTATCGCTTAAGATATCCTGACCGCTGTTGCGCTCAACAATATATGTATCATTACCTTCGCCACCATCCAAGACATCATCGCCTGCGCCGCCGTTAAGCGTATCATCGCCTGCGCCGCCGAGTAGGGTGTCGTTACCCTCGTTGCCGTTGATGGTGTCATTGCCGTTGCCACCGTCTAAAATATCATTGCCTTCGCCGCCGTTGATGGTGTCGTTTCCATCCATGCCGTACACAATATCATCGCCGCGACCGGAATTTAAGCGGTTGTTGCCGCTATTGCCGGTCAGGGTGTTGTTTGAGTTGTTGCCTGCACCATAAATATTATCGGTACCGGTCAGTACCAAATTTTCGACATTTGTAGGAAGGGTATAGCTGACATTGCTGTACACAGTATCAATGCCTCCGTTTGCGCTTTCGATAATCGTGTCAGCTGCATTATCACTATAATAAGTATCGTTACCTGAACCACCATACATAGTGTCTTCTCCTAAACCACCGTTTAAAATATCATTACCGGCTTTACCGTATAAGGTATCGTTGCCGTCCTGACCGTTTAATGAATCAGCTAAATCCGTACCGGATAAAGTGTCATCGCTTGTTGTGCCATTGATTTCGACGGGGTTGTCTCCTGCCTCACTCAATAGCTTAATATATTCTGAAAAGCTATCCCATGAATCGAAGGTTTCATTATTGATAATAATTTCGGGGCTGTACTAGATAATTAGAGCAAATTACCTTTTACTAACTGTTTCAAAATAGAAATTTGAGATTTTATTTCACTGTTGTTAAAACGCCATTC
>NZ_JALJYC010000053.1 GCF_024170405.1 Neisseria perflava
ATGGCGTTTTAACAACAGTGAAATAAAATCTCAAATTTCTATTTTGAAACAGTTAGTAAAAGGTAATTTGCTCTAATTATCTAGTACAGCCCCATTAAAAATTCCTCGGTGCGCGCCAAATACGCCGCAAACACGGCTTCCAACATCAACCGCACATAACGCTCAAAGGCGGGAATCTCCTGCAAACAGGTCTGCCAATGTGCGTAAGGAAACTCAATCAGACGGCTGTATTCAAGCGCCTGAAAGCTGTATTTGGACGGCGTTTGGTGCATAAACGCCAAATAATCGCCCACCACCTGCCCTTCTTGGCAAAAATTGATGTTAATCTGCTCGCCGCCCTCGGTGAGGTAAAAGGTTTTCAGCAAACCGCTGCCCACCATCCCCATATATTTCGGCACTTCCCCCGCCTGCAAAAACACCGCCTTGGGCGGCAGCTCCCGCACGCTTAGGCGGCTTTGGATAAAATCAACATCACTTTGGGAAAAAGCGGGGCAAAGCTGCTTCATTTTCTGTAAATAATGTTCAATCATCGGGCGTTCTCTATTGGGGGTTTGGTTTTATTGTATAAAAACGAGCCGCGATTGCAAGCTGCCCCAATAAGCAAAATGCCATCTGAAAATCAAATTTTCAGACGGCATTTTTGTTTTCAAAAAACTTTTGAAAAACCGACCGCGCTTTTATTTTTTCAGCCACGCCAGACAAAAATCAATATACGCCCGCACGATGCCGGACGGATGGCGGTGGGCGGGGTACAGCAGGTGGACGGGCGTGGTCGGGAACGGATAATCGGGCAACACGGGAACCAGTCTGCCCTGCTCAATCAGCGGCACCGCCATAAAATCAGGCAAATCGCCGATCCCTTTGCCGTGCAGCAGGAAATGGCGCAAATGCAAGTAGTTGTTGCAGGCGAAAGACGGCGCAATGCGCACGCTCTGCCCGCCGAGCGGCCAGCTCGGGATATGGTCAGCGGTGGCCGCCCACGCCAGCAGTGGGAAATCCGCCAGTTGGTCGGGCGTGTCCGGTGTGCCGTGCGCGGCGATAAATTCAGGAGCCGCCACCAGTTGCAGGCGGATGTCGAGCAGCTTTTTGGCAATTAACGTATCGGTTTCCAAATCGCCCGCCCGAATCACTGCGTCGATACCGTCCGCCAGTAGGTCCAATTTGCGGTCGCTGGCGAGCAGGTGAACTTTGATGTCAGGATAGACCGTCTGAAAATCCTCCAGCAAATCCCAAAATAATTCAAAGGATTCCGGTACCGACAGGCGTAGATTGCCGCGCAGCTGGGTCTGGTTGCCCTTAATGCTGCGCTCCAGCTCGCTTAGGGTTTCAATGCTGAGGCTCGCCTGCTCGTAAAGCTGCTGCCCCACCAGCGTCGGCTTCACGCCTTGAGTGGAACGCTCCAACAGCTGCACGCCCAAATCCTGTTCCAATTCGTTGATTTTCCGGCTCAAGGTCGCCACCGCCACGCCGGTTTTATGGCTGGCAGCAAGCAGGCTGCCCTGTTGGATCACGGCAATCAGCAGTTTGACCGCATTCAAATTCATCTTTTGCTTTCCATTTTTGAATAATGATTTTTTATTTTAGCGGGTTCTAATAAAAATTTGAACAACTATAATGCATTCCATCGACAAACAAGTTCGACAACCCATTTTCAAACAGGAGATTTATTATGAACATTACTATTTTCGGCAACGGCAATATGGCGCAAGCCATCGGCAAAAACTTCAGCGCAGCAGGCAACCAAGTCGCCCATATCGGACGCGAAGCGGCGCAGATTCAAGGCGACATCGTGGTGTTGGCCGTCCCATTCCCGGCGGTGGACGACATCATCAGCCGCTACGCCGACCAACTGGCGGGCAAAACCGTGATCGACATCACCAACCCCGTTGATTTCGCCACTATGGACGCGCTCACCGTACCTGCCGGCACTTCCGCCGCCGAACTGATTCAGACGAAACTGCCGCAAAGCGTGGTGGTCAAAGGCTTTAACACCAATTTTGCCGCAACCTTGGCCGGCGGCGAAGTTGCCCCGGGCGTGAAAACCACTGTGCAACTGGCGGGCGACAATGCGGAGGCCAAAGCACAAATTCAGACGGCCTTAAGCGGCAGCGGTCTGCAATTTATCGACGCCGGCAGCCTCAAACGCGCCCGCAAATTGGAAGCCATGGGCTTCCTGCAAATCACCCTCGCCGTACGCGAACAAATCAGCTGGACAAACGGCTTCGCCGTGTACCGCTAAAAGTGCGGTCAGTTTTGATAAAATTTTGATGTAAATATGCCGTCTGAAAATCGACGTATTCAGACGGCATTACTTTTCGGATACTCCGTTACAATGACCAAGATTTTCAAATATGAAAAACCGTTTTTCATTTAAAACGATTCCAACTAAATCTGAAAAACCTATAATACCCTCATCAAAACAAACAGAGATTCAAACGAAAGGAGCAACCATGCCGCATATCAATATCAAATGTTATCCGAAACATTTAACCGAACAACAACTTGATGAATTTCAAAAAGAATTGAGCGCCCTTGCGGTGAAACACCTGAAAGCGGGCGAAGGGGATGTATCCATCGCCCACACCGAAATTCCCGCTGAAGAATGGCAGGGCATATGGGATACGGACATCAAGCCGAATATGGATAAATTATGGGGCTGTACTAGATAACTAGATTTATTCAAAATCATTTAGAATAAATCCCATGAAAAAAAGTCGACTGAGCCCTTATAAGCAAAACA
>NZ_JALJYC010000054.1 GCF_024170405.1 Neisseria perflava
GTTTTAACAACAGTGAAATAAAATCTCAAATTTCTATTTTGAAACAGTTAGTAAAAGGTAATTTGCTCTAATTATCTAGTACAGCCCCAAATATAATTTCTCGGCTAGTGATTGGTTTAACTTAAAAAGGCTTGGCAAATGCTGTCTGAAAATAAACATTTCCAGACGGCATTTTCCTTTGCACTCAAAAAGTATAGTCGGAGAAAGTAAATTCTGGTACAAGGCGGCGAGCCGCAGACAGTACAGTAGTATGACAAGGCGAGTCAACGCCGTAACAGAACTTAATTTCTCCGAGGATATTAAGCCAAATCCAACACCAAGTTATACCAAACCTCGCCCGCGTGTTGGCTCTCGGACACGCCTTCGTTGACATAGCCGTTTTTCTCGTAATAGGGCACCAGTTCCGACAAACAGGTAAGCGTAATGGCTTGGCGTTGGGCGACGCGGCTGACGCGTGCCAATTCGTTGAGCAGCAAGGTGGAAATGCCTTTACCGCGATAATCGGGGTGTACCGCCAAACTTAACACGGTTTGGAAGCCGCCCGTAGCAGGATTGGGCACGGTGGTTTTGAACAAATCATCGGTGATATAACGCACGCCGACCACCGGGCCGACGATGTAGCCGACGATTTCGCCCGCTTCATTGCGGGCGGCGATAAAGCTGTCGGCGATGGTGGCGATACGGGTGCGGAAAGCCTCTGGCGTGGCGGCTTCTTCCGGCGTGAAACCGGCGTTTTCGATTTCGATTAAGCGCTCAAGTTCGTCTAAGAGCGGGCTGGAGAAGGTGTAATGCATTGTTTTTAATCTTAAATAAATGAAATTGACCGCAGTATTATAACCAAAGTGCGGTCAATTTTACTATTATTTTGTGTTTAAAAACGGTTCGATACACGCCCACACCGCTTTAAAATTTGCCTGCAATACCGGATGGGGAGCATTAGGGATAATTGCTAACTGCGCATTCGGAAGCCATTTATAGGCAGCAATGACCGTATCCAGCGGTGCATTGGCGTCTTTTTCGCCTGGCAGCACCAGCGTCGGCGCATTCACTTTGGCAAAAAGCGTTTGTTCGACCACGGTTTGGTCATATTGGCGGTTTGCCTGTCTGAACCATTCGGCGCTTTTCTTCGCTTGCGGGCGGACGGCTGCTTGCTGTGCCCAATATAGCGGGTCTAGTTTTTCGATGGCGGAAAACGGTGCGTTACGGTCTTTTTGTCCGCCTTGCACAAAGCCTTTCGGCCATTCACCCGCGCCGATGGCCACCAATTTATTGATGTGCTGCGGATAATCAACAGCGAAGAAATAGCCGGTATAAGCGCCGTCGCTAAAGCCGATGATGTCGGTCTTGGCGATGTTTAACGCAGCCAATACGGTTTCCAAATCTTTGGCTTTTTGTTCGTAACTCGGCGCAACTTTGCCGATGTCGGATTTGCCGTGACCGCGCGTGTTCACCAGAATTACTTTATGATTTTCTTTCAGCTTGTCTGCCAGCTCGCTCATGTCTGCCATTGAACCCACCAAACCGCCGTGCAGCAACACCACCGGCGCACCTTTGCCATAGACTTCGTAATAAATCTTGGCATCGCCCGACTGTACATAATGCCCCGCTTTGCTATTGTTACCGTAGGGCGTTTGGCTTTGGTAGCTGCTTTCGGTTTGTCCGAAATAGCGCAGCGTTTGGTCGGGCTGTACGGTTGCCGCTTGTGCGCCTGTTATTGCTAAAAAGTGCGGTGAAAATTGCCAGCAAGTTTTTCATTTTGCCATCTCCAATCAAACGGCTACATTTCGTAACCCGGTTTCTTCAATAATTTAGGGGCTGTACTAGATAATTAGAGCAAATTACCTTTTACTAACTGTTTCAAAATAGAAATTTGAGATTTTATTTCACTGTTGTTAAAACG
>NZ_JALJYC010000055.1 GCF_024170405.1 Neisseria perflava
CCTTACATTCGCATACCAACTGCAACTTTCTTAAAAACAGAAAAGGCCAGTATGTAGTAGCATACTGCCTTTCCTGACAAGAAAGATTGTAATGAGCTACAAACAACTGACCCGAGAGCAAAGATACTACATTTCCCAAGAATACCGCAACCTCTCCCAAAGCGAAATCGCCCGAAGAACCGGTTGCCACAAATCAACCGTCTGCCGTGAACTAAAAAGACACAGCATTAACGGAGAATACCGTTATCCCTATGCCCAACAGCAAAGCACAGCCCGCCGACACCGTAAAACCTACAAAATTACCCGAGAAATCAAACAGGCCGTCGAGCAGCTTTTGATTCGGAAGTTCAGCCCCGAACAAGTCTGCGGCTATTTGGACAAACACCATCGGATTACCCTGCACCACAGTACCGTTTACCGTCATATTGCCCGGAATAAAAAGGCAGGAGGAGCGTTATGGACACATTTGCGTATCTGTTCCAAACCCTACCGCAAACAGCGCGGCAGCAAATGGCAGCGCGGTAAAGTACCGGACAGGGTCGGTATCGGACATAGGCCGGCTGTTGTCGATGAAAAGGCGCGGATTGGCGATTGGGAGTTGGACACCATCATCGGTAAAGACCAAAAGAGTTGTCTTCCGGTTGCTACGGAAAGAGTAACTAAGTTTACGGTTATCCGCAAACAACTCAGTTTCAAAGCCGAAGAAACAGCGGACACCGTTATCCGCGCACCGGTGCAGTTTGGAGAAAAAGTGAAAACGCTGACATTGGACAACGGCAAAGAGTTTTACCGGCACCGTAAGTTTGCCGAAGCGCTGAATGCGCCAACGTATTTCTGCCGTCCTTATCATTCGTGGGAAAAAGGTTTGGTTGAAAACACCAACGGCCTGATCCGCCAATATTTCCCTAAGCAGACGGATTTCAGGGATGTGAGCGACGAAGAGATTCGGCAAGTAGCCGAACAACTGAACCACCGTCCAAGAAAAACGCTCGGCTATGAAACACCGGGCAGTTTGTTCTTGGGGATATTTAAACCGTTAATTTCCGATGTTGCA